>NZ_JBSWYP010000008.1:0-251741 GCF_056161185.1 Ruegeria sp. ABV3_008
CAGTGGGACTGTATGGTTTCCGCTCCGGATGCCATATCGTCCTGTCATGGTCGCTGCGCGGGACGGCGTGCACTGACTTTCCACGTTGAAGCTCGTAAGTCGTAATCCTTCCGCAGCGAGGGCGTCCATCTCGGGGTTCGCCGCAACACGGACTAAACCGTTTGCGTAAGCCCGGGTTCGCTCCAGCCAAAATTATCTTGAAATATGAATATGATGTTGGGCTTATCTTGAGCAGAAACGACCGAGGCAAATAAAAAGGGATAAGGACATTAGGAATGTTCGCGACAACCTCTTTACGGCAACGCCTCCGATCAAGATCTCGGTTTCAAGACTGACGAGCCAAGTCACCAGTCGTCAAGAACGTCCACTCGCAGGGGTGCTTTTAACCGCGTCCGAGCGTCAAAGTTTTGGGCGAAGCTGCGGCCCGGGACTAGTCGAACCTCACCCGGGATCTTTTGAGCCCACCTAAGAAAAACCTTTGTTTTCCTTGACGAACAGCCAGGTCAGATGTTGCCATAGACTAGAATTCAGCTCGGCTGGGAGGTTCAAATGAAGTTTTTTCTTAAAACATCGACAGCTATAGTTTCCGCAGCGTTCATAGCAAGCTCTTCAAATGCTCAAAACGCCACACAAGGCGGGCAGGTTGGAGAGATGACCATATCAGTTGATGATATGCGTGAACCAGCGCCTACTGATTTTTCGCCGTACGCAGGTCGAGATTTTCCGACACGCCCGCTATGGGGTGACACTCACCTGCACACGTCAAACTCGCTCGATGCCCGCGGATTTGGCGTCATTCTGAGCCCAGACGATGCCTATAGGTTCGCACGTGGCGAGGAGGTCACCACATCGCATGGCCTCCGTGTGAAGCTGTCGCGTCCGCTCGACTGGCTTGTCGTATCCGATCACTCTGATGCCATGGGGGCTATGAATGAGATCGTGGCGGGGAACTCTACGCTTATGCGTGACCCAACGCTTCGAGACTGGAACGAACGCCTAAATGCCGGCGGCGACGTCGCTCTGGGAGCAACCATGGAAGTGATTGAAACCTTTGCTGGCATTACCGGCGATGCTCTACCCGAGGCTGTTTCAGACCGCAGGTTTGTACAATCTATATGGGACGAATTCACGCAAACTGCGGATCATCACAACGCCCCTGGCACATTCACTGCGTTCATTGGATACGAATGGACGTCCACCGAAGCAGGCAACAACCTCCACCGCAATGTGATCTACCGGGATGATGCCATTCGCGCGCGGCAAATGCTGCCTTTTACAACCGCTGAAACCTTTAATCCGGAACGGTTGTGGGACTGGATGGAAACATATGAACAAGAGACTGGTGGTCGTGTACTGGCCCTTGCTCATAACGGCAACGTCTCTAACGGCCTGATGTTTCCGGTCGAGACTAACCCTGAAACGGGTGAGCCTTTGACAGAAGATTACGCAGAGCGGCGTGCCAAGTGGGAGCCGATGTATGAGATCACCCAAATCAAAGGTGACGGAGAAACGCATCCGTTTTTAAGCCCAAACGATGAGTTCGCGGACTATGAAACTTGGGACAAATCCAACCTCGGCCCAACGCCCAAAGAAGATTGGATGCTCCAGTATGAGTATGCCCGTGAGGCTCTGAAGAACGGACTTAAGCTTGAGGCTCAACTAGGCACCAATCCATACAAATTCGGAGTGGTAGGTTCGACAGACAGCCATACCGCTTTGGCAACGGCGGAAGAAGACAACTTCTTTGGCAAACACTCTGGCGTCGAGCCGGAGCCCGGTCGTTGGCAGCACGTCGTTGGTGAGTTCGATACGACAAGAATTCTTGGATGGGAAATGGCAGCGTCTGGCTACGCCGCAGTCTGGGCAGAAGATAACACACGCGAAGCAATATTCGACGCAATGGAACGGAAGGAAGTCTATGGGACGACTGGCAGTCGAATTGCAGTTCGTTTCTTTGGCGGCTGGGACTTTACCGAAGCTGATGCAAGGTCTCGTTTGCCCGCCGAAATAGGATATGAAAAAGGCGTTCCGATGGGAGGGGACCTCGCAGATGCAACAGAAGGCGCGGACGCCCCAACATTCCTGGTTGCTGCGCTGAAAGATCCATTTTCCGGCAATCTCGACCGAGTTCAGATTGTGAAAGGTTGGTTAAATGCCGATGGCGAAACTGAAGAGCGGGTCTATGACGTGGCGTGGTCGGGAGACCGAAAACTTGATGCGGACGGCAAGCTGCCAGCGGTTGGGAACACCGTGGATGTTGCAACGGGCACGTTTACCAACTCGATAGGGTCTCCGGAGCTGATCAGTGTTTGGACGGATCCTGAATTTGATCCGTCAGTCAGGGCTTTCTACTACGCACGTGTCCTAGAGATTCCCACTCCGAGGTGGACAATTTATGACGCAGTTCGGTTTGGAGACGAGGTGCCTGCCGAAGTGCCTACTTCAACGCAGGAACGTGCTTACACCTCGCCAATTTGGTATACTCCTAAAGGCTGAAATGTGACTAATCCCTGCATCGTTGCTTGAAAAGCGCGGCTGTTCCTGTCGCTTCAACACTGGCGTAGTCCGTTCATTTTTTTTGTCCGACTAGGGCTGAGAGCGGACATCGAAACAATCCAGGCGAAGGACTGCTTTGTGTTGGCACTAGTCGTTACCGAGTCTACGGGTCAACTTCTGCAGTTTCCCAAAATCTTCGCCGCTTTCGGGTTCACCTTAAGGTCGATGACAGGCACTTACAAAGAAAGCTGCTGTGTTGGCCGGTCATTGATTAAGCGCAGCACATGTGTGGGTTGTGTCAGAGAGTAGTTCTTTGAGACAATGCACAAGTCGAACGGCTCGTGAAGCGCAACGCAAACTCTTTGCGAAGCCACTTCTTGCGGATCAAAAAGAGAAATCGTCCCGCGCCAAGTGAATCCTAAAATCACCAAACAATTTCCATGATTGTCAAATTTTCGCAGAGAGAGCTGTCGCCTCCTTACGGCTGGTTCGATCCTCAGAACCGGAGCATATGTAAGCGGGCACGGCTTTTCTTCAGGAGCACACATGAGCAAGCATTACTACGCACCCCATGGCGGACACCCCGGACAAGACCAGCTGCTGACGGACCGCGCCGTTTTTACGGATGCTTATGCCGTGATCCCCAAGGGCACAATGCGGGACATCGTGACGAGCTTTCTGCCGTTCTGGGACGATACACGCCTCTGGGTGATCTCGCGCCCACTGACAGGATTTGCCGAGACCTTCTCGCAATATATTATGGAGGTGCAGCCGGGCGGAGGCTCGGACCGGCCCGAAAACGACCCCGAGGCCCAAGGCGTTCTGTTCGTGGTCAACGGCACCGCAACTCTGATCGCTGAAGGTACGCGCTATGAGCTGACGCCTGGCGGCTATGCCTATCTGCCGCCCGGATGCGATTGGACCCTGCATAACCACTCCGATGACACCTTACGGTTCCATTGGATTCGCAAAGCCTATGAGGCCGTTGAGGGGCTGGGTATTCCGGATGTCCTCGTGCTGAATGAAAACGATATCGCGCCGACCCCAATGCCTGGCACCGATGGGAAATGGGCGACGACGCGGTTTGTCGAACCGAGTGACCTGCGCCACGACATGCATGTGACCGTGGTGACGTTTGAACCCGGTGCGGTCATCCCTTTCCTCGAGACCCATGTGATGGAACACGGCCTCTACGTGCTGGAGGGAAAGGCGGTGTACCGGTTGAACAACGACTGGGTCGAGGTCGAGGCCGGAGACTATATGTGGCTGCGCGCGTTTTGCCCACAGGCCTGCTACGCCGGCGGTCCGGGCAAGTTCCGGTACCTGCTCTATAAGGATGTGAACCGACACATGCCTCTGCGCCTTGGATCCGCCGCCAACCGGCGATAGAGGCCTCTCAGTTCACGATTCCTCCGATGGCCTGAGTCAATGCTCGGCCCGCCTCGATCACGGGGCGGCTGAGTTGTTCGATCCCGTTCTCGCGCACCCGGCTGGTGGGTCCCGAGACGGAAATCCCCGCAACCGCTTCGCCGTTCACGTCGAACACCGGCGCAGCGATACAGCGCATGCCCTCGTTTTTCTCTTCATTGTCGATCGAAAAACCTCGCGCGCGGATAGAAGTCAGGTCCTGTTTCAGACTTTCTACAGTCGTGATCGACCGGTCCGTGAACGCCTGCAGCTGGACCGAGGCCAGCAATCTGTCCAATCGGTCCTCATCCATATGCGCCAGCAGGACCTTCCCGATCCCCGACGCGTGCATCGGCGATAGTGTCCCGGGCGGAAAGAATGCCCGGATACTGGAATGCGTTTCCACCTGGCTTAGAAAAAGGACCGAGCCTTCTTTCTGAATGCCCAAATTGGCGGTCTCACCCGTAGTTTCCATGAGCTTGCGCATCACCGGTCTTGCCCGATCCACAAGGCTGGTGCGCCGTAGAAATCGCGATCCTATGACGAAGGCACGGGGTCCGATATGCCAGATCTGTTCGACGGGATCGAACTCTACCAAGCCCCTACCCTCAAGCGTGACAAGGATGCGATAGACCGTGGCTGGGGACTGCTGCATTTCATCGGACAGCATCGTCAATGACTTGCCTTGCGCCTCGCTCAGATACTCGAAAACCTCCATCGCACGGTCGAGGGATTTGATCGTGTTCTGAGCCGTTTTGTCATCCCATCCCCGCGGCCTTCCCCTGGCTTTTCGAGGGGAACCAGCGCCATTTTTTTGAGAAGCCATAAGAACCTTCGGATTTTTTCGAAATTTTAATTCATCGTATGAAAAACATAAGTTACTGACAACAATAATCTAAATAGTAGTGGTTGATTTTTGAAAATCGTTTTCAAAAAAATTTAAAATCGAGAAGCTTGGCCTTAGGATGTCCACAACGACGGAAGGAGACCATCCATGAGCTTTCAAAATCCCGTTTTCATTCCGGGCCCGACCAATATCCCTGAAAGCCTGCGCAAGGCTTGTGACATGCCCACGATCGACCACCGGTCGCCGCTGTTTGGGCACATCCTGCACCCTGCCCGCACGGGCGTTCGGAAAGTTCTGAAAAGCGACGGCGCAGAGGTGTTCATCTTTCCCTCGACCGGGACAGGCGGCTGGGAAACAGCTTTGACCAACACCCTATCCGCCGGAGACAAGGTTCTGGCCGCGCGCAACGGTATGTTCAGCCATCGATGGATCGACATGTGCCAGCGCCATGGGTTGAATGTAGAGATCGTCGAAACCCCTTGGGGTCAAGGTCTGCCGGCAGATCGCTATGAAGAGATCCTGACCGCCGATAAGAACCACGAGATCAAAGCCGTTCTTGCCACGCATAACGAAACGGCGACTGGCGTAAAGTCGGACATTGCGGCCGTGCGCAAGGCGCTGAACGCGGCGGGGCATCCTGCGTTGCTGTACGTTGATGGCGTCTCGTCCATTGCGTCGATGGATTTCCGCTTTGATGAGTGGGGCGTCGATGTGGCCGTCACCGGATCGCAAAAAGGGTTCATGCTGCCCGCAGGTCTCGCGATCGTCGGCTTTAGCCAGAAGGCGATGCAGGCGACCAAAACTGGCACCCTGCCCCGCACGTTTTTTGACGTCCACGACATGGCCAAGGGATACGCAAACAGCGCCTATCCCTACACGCCTGCCGTCGGCTTGATGAATGGCCTAAACCAGGCCTGCGACATGTTGCTGAACGAAGGGTTGGAGAACGTCTTTGCCCGCCATACCCGCATTGCCGAAGGTGTGCGTGCCGCCGTGGGCGCGTGGGGGCTGGAGCTTTGTGCCGCGAACCCTGCGGTCTATTCCGACACGGTCAGCGCGATCCGCACACCGGATGGTTTCAACGCGACCGATATCGTCACCCATGCGGCCGAGAAGTACGGTGTCGCCTTTGGCGTCGGCCTTGGCGAAGTCGCCGGCAAGGTCTTCCGGATCGGACATCTGGGCAGCCTGACGGACGTCATGGCCCTGTCGGGGATCGCGACGGCCGAAATGTGCATGGTCGATCTGGGTTTGAACATCCAACTGGGTTCGGGCGTGGCGGCCGCACAGGAATACTATCGCGGTCATCCAGCCGCTGTTCAGAAGGACGCTGCATGATGAAGGACCTCTCCATGAATATCCCGACCTATGAGGACATGCTCGAAGCGCATACCCGGATTGAGCCTTACATCCGACGGACCCCGGTTCGGACCTCGGACTACCTGAACGAATTGACGGGCGCCCAGCTGTTCTTCAAATGCGAGAACTTTCAGGAACCGGGCGCCTTCAAGGTACGCGGCGCCACCAACGCAGTGTTCGGCCTTGACGAGGAACAGGCGCAAAAAGGTGTTGCCACCCATTCCTCGGGCAACCACGCGTCGTGCCTGTCCTACGCCGCAATGAAGCGCGGCATTCCGTGCAACGTTGTGATGCCCCGCACGGCGCCTCAGGCCAAGATAGACACGGTGCGTCGCTACGGAGGTAAAATCACAGAATGTGAGCCTTCGACCACCTCGCGTGAGGCGACCTTCGCCCAGATTCAGGCGGCCACGGGCGGGGATTTCGTCCATCCCTACAACGATCCGCGGGTGATCGCCGGACAGGGCACCTGTTCGCGCGAATTCATCGAACAGACCGATGGTCTGGACGCGGTGGTTGCCCCTATCGGTGGTGGTGGCATGGTGTCCGGCACTTGCCTGACCCTGTCCACCCTCGCGCCCGAAACCGCAATCATTGCGGCGGAACCCGAACAGGCCGACGACGCTTATCGCAGTTTCAAGGCGGGCCACATCATCGCCGATGATGCGCCGAAAACCATCGCTGACGGCCTGTTGGTGCCCTTGAAGGACCTTACGTGGCACTTCGTCTCGAACCACGTTTCCGAGATCTACACGGCCTCGGAACAAGAGATCATCGACGCGATGAAGCTAACGTGGAAACACCTTCGGATCGTGATGGAGCCGTCCTCGGCTGTGCCTCTGGCTACGATCCTCAAGAACCCCGACGCGTTCAAAGGCAAGCGGGTCGGCCTGATCATCACCGGTGGTAATGTCGATCTGGACAAGCTGCCCTGGCTGAACACCTGACCCAGTCGCAAAAGACATCAATCCCGACACAGGAATACGGACATGAAAGATATGACCAATCTCGACGCATTCGAAGTAGGCTATGACATTCCGGCCAAGCCCGGAATGGATGAAGCAGATATCCAGACCCCCAGCCTTGTGCTGGATCTCGATGCGCTTGAACGCAACATCAAGAAGATGGGCGACTATGCCAAGGCCCACGGTATGCGCCACCGAGTCCACGGCAAAATGCACAAATCCGTCGACGTGGCGAAACTTCAGGAGCGCCTCGGCGGAGCCGTGGGCGTGTGCTGTCAGAAGGTCTCAGAGGCCGAAGTTTTCGTGCGCGGTGGGATCAAGGACGTGTTGGTGTCAAACCAGGTGCGTGACCCCGCCAAGATCGACCGCCTGGCCAGCCTGCCAAAACTCGGCAGCCGCATCATTGTATGCGTCGACGACGTAGACAATGTTGCAGACCTTTCCGGAGCAGCCGTCGATCACGGCACTCAGCTTGAGGTCTTCGTCGAAATTGACTGTGGCGCGGGACGGTGCGGTGTGACCACGACACCTCAGGTGATTGAAATTGCCAAAGCCGTCGAGGCGGCCGACAACCTCAAATTCACCGGCATTCAGGCCTATCAGGGCGCGATGCAACATCTCGACAGCTACGAGGCGCGCAAAGAAAAGCTGGATACCGCAATTGCGATGGTCAAAGACGCCGTTGTCGGCCTTAAGGCGGAAGGCATCGATTGCGAGCTGGTTTCCGGCGGCGGTACTGGCTCCTACTACTTCGAATCCAACTCAGGCGTATACAATGAGCTTCAATGCGGGTCCTATGCTTTCATGGATGCCGACTACGGCCGCATTCTGGACAAGGATGGTAATCGCATCGACCGGGGAGAGTGGGAGAACGCCCTGTTCATCCTGACCAGCGTCATGAGCCACGCCAAAGCTGACAAGGCGATCGTCGATGCAGGCCTCAAGGCGCAATCGGTAGACAGCGGCTTGCCCGTCGTGTTTGGGCGCGACGATGTCGAGTACATCAAATGCTCGGACGAGCATGGCGTTGTGATGGACACGGATGGTGTCCTTAAGGTCAACGACAAGCTCAAGCTGGTGCCGGGTCACTGCGACCCGACAGCCAATGTGCATGATTGGTATGTCGGCGTGCGCAACGGCAAGGTCGAGGCCGTCTGGCCCGTATCCGCCCGTGGTCGCGCCTACTAAGGCCGAGCAATCTAGAAAATCTGGCTCAACAGTAGCCTGATTCTCGCCCGTGTGCCGCCTCTCCCTTCGGGACAAACGCACGGGCGAACGAATTCCAAGTGGAGACTGACATGTTGATCGTACCCGAGCGCGAGATCGCCGGATTGATGACCCGCCAAGCGGCCTTCGATGCCGTTGAGAACGTCTTTGCGGCAATGGCCGCAGGCGACGCCTATAACTTCCCTGTCGTGCGTGAGGCCATCGGCCACGAAGACGCGCTGTATGGCTTCAAGGGTGGTTTTGATCGCGCCGGCCTGACTTTGGGCCTGAAGGCTGGCGGCTACTGGCCGAACAATCTTGAGAAACGCGGGTTGATCAACCACCAATCTACGGTTTTCCTGTTCGATCCCGACACCGGCAAACCTTCGGCGATGGTGGGCGGCAACCTGCTGACGGCGCTGCGCACAGCGGCGGCCTCGTCCGTGTCGATCAAACATCTGGCCCGCGCAGATGCCAAGGTGATCGGCATGATCGGAGCGGGCCATCAGGCCGCCTTTCAACTGCGCGCCGCGCTGGAACAGCGTAGCTTTGAAAAGGTCATTGGCTGGAACTACCACCCGGAAATGCTGCCCAATATCGAGAAAGTCGCTGTTGAGGCAGGCGTCCCGTTTGAGGCGGTCGAACTTGACGGAATGGCCGAAGCGGATGTGATCATCTCAATCACTTCGGCCTTTGCGCCGTCGTTGATGTCGTACCATGTCAGCCCCGGAACGCATGTTGCTTGCATGGGGACAGACACCAAAGGCAAGCAAGAGGTCGAACCTGCCCTGCTGGCCAAGGCGCGTGTTTTTACCGACGAGGTCGCGCAATCCGTCACCATTGGCGAGGCACAGCACGCCGTGGCCGAAGGACTGATCAGCCAAAGCGATGTCGCGCAGCTTGGCGCGGTCATCAATGGAACGCATGAGGGCCGCTCGGCAGATGATCAGATCACATTGTTCGACGGCACAGGCGTAGGCCTGCAGGATCTTGCGGTGGCCGCAGCGGTGGTCGACCTTGCCGTAGAAAAAGGGATCGCTATCGAGGTCAATTTCTGACGTCAAAGCAAACGCTGATACCTGGTTCCGAATGGCAAGTCGCCCCTCGGATTGCAAAGGACAGGCTGGCTGACGGCCGGGGTAAGCGCCCCGGCCAATGTCATTCCACCCGGAAGATGTTGCTAGGCGTTGAATTTTCGCTGGATTTCCAGCCTCATGCGCAGGGAAGTTGCGATACCCTGCGCATCTTAACGCGGTTTATTCGATGATAAGGTACAGGAACTCGAACCAATGCTCCTGTAGGTTGGGTCCAGTTCCAATTCTATCCACGACCGCAAAAAGCCCCGGATCATGGAGCGGGGTCAGTACCCCGTGCCAAGTGTTGCGATGATAGTTCACCCCCTGCCCCGGCGCAGTTATGAACGCAATCGGGTGGCCGGGTTTCCCATCTTCATCGGTAGCTACAACCACAACGAACGGCTTTTCGGACAATGGTAAAAACGCCTGGCTGCCCTCAGGGTGACGCTCCATCATATCCAGCCTGATCGGCAGGCTGAAAGCCTCGGACTGGAACACGCTGATCCCCGCACGGCCGTCCTGGAAATCCAACTCCGCGCGGTCGTGATAGCGGGCGCATTTGCCCTGATTGATGTACTTGTCCACCTCACCCGCCGCTTGGATCACATCTCCAAACGGCGCAAAGGCTTCGGGGGTTAGGGGCTGTAGCTTCAGCTCGACAGTCATTCCGAGAACTTCTCGATCAAGCGCAGCTCGGCGATCCGTTCGACCTGACGGCAGGCTTCGTTGAACTCGGTATCCCGGTCACTGTTAATGCGGCGGTGAAAGGCCTCCAGGATGCTGGCCTTCGTATTGTCTTTAACGGCGATGATGAAAGGAAAGCCGAATTTGGTCGTGTAGGCCTCATTCAACGCGGTAAAGGTTTCGCGTTCTTCATCTGTCAGCATATCCAGACCAGCCCCGGCCTGTTCCGCCGTGCTTTCCTTGGTCAGCCGCCCGGCGGCGGCAAGCTTACCCGCCAGATCCGGGTGCGCCGTCAGAACGCCAAGGCGTTGCTCAGTCGTGGCGGTACGGAATACACGCGCAAGCGCATTGTGGACACCAGCCGCATTGTCATGGGTCGGTCCGAGTTCAAGGTCAAACGCGCCTTCGGCAATCCAAGGGCTGTGTTCGAACACGCCGCCAAATTCGGACACAAAGGTCGGCTGGTCCATTTCGGACGGGGTGAGGCGTTGCATCGGTGGGTGTTCCTTTGCCCAGTGATCGGCAATCTGTTCGCGTGTCGCGAACCAGACGCCGTCGTGTTTTCTAAAGTACTCAAGCGCGCGTTTCAGCGCCATGGCGCGACCCGGACGACCGATCAAGCGGCAGTGCAACCCGATCGAGAGCATTTTCGGCATACCCGCTGTGCCCTCGGCATAGAGCATGTCAAAACTGTCTTTCAGATAGCTTTCGAACTGCGCGCCATTCGTATACCCGGCCTGAATCGCAAACCGCATGTCGTTGCAATCCATCGTGTATGGCACAATCAACTGATCCTTGCCCCCTGCTTTGATCCAATAGGGCAGATCATCGGCATAGCTGTCCGCGATATAGGCAAAGTCACCCTCTTTGGCGGCAAGATCGATCGTATTCATCGAACACCGACCCGTATACCAACCGCGCGGAGGCTGACCGGTGACTTCTGTGTGCAGCCGGATCGCCTCGCGGATCTGGACGCGCTCGTCTTGCGGGTCCAGATCCTTGTGTTCGACCCATTTCAGCCCATGGCTCGCGATCTCCCAGCCTGCATGCTTCATCGCCGCAACCTGCGCCGGGGCACGTGCCAGAGCTGTCGCCACGCCATAAACGGTCACGGGCAGGTCCTGCAAGAGCTGGTGAACACGCCAAAACCCGGCCCGACTACCGTATTCGTAAATCGATTCCATGTTCCAGTGTCGCTGCCCCGGCCAGGGGGCCGCGCCGGTGATCTCGGACAGAAACGCCTCGGAAGCGGCATCACCGTGCAAGATGTTGTTTTCGCCCCCTTCTTCATAGTTCAATACGATCTGAATCGCGATCCGGGCCCCGTTGGGCCAGTTGGCTTTGGGCATTTGACTGCCATAGCCGGTCATATCTCGTGGATAAGGCTTCACATCTGTTTCCTTCTTCTTGAGTTCCTCAATACTCCGGATAATCAAAGAAATTTTTCAAAAAATACGAAAAGCAGCTTCGGATAGTCTGGCTTTGCCCTCAGAGGAGAAAACAGACTAAGGAATAAGCAACTTGAGGAGTGGCATAAATGACCGGTTATCTTACCACACATGTCCTGGATACCGCGCGGGGATGCCCCGCCGAAGGGCTGAAAATCGAGCTGTACCGTATCAATGGCACAGACCGCACATTGCTGAAAGCACTGGTGACAAATGACGATGGCAGAACCGACGAACAGATTCTGCCGCAATCCGAGTTTTCAACGGGCGAATACGAGTTGATCTTCTATGCAGGCGCTTATCTTGATGCCTCGGGCACCCCGCCCGAAGACCCTCGTTTTCTGGATGTGATCCCGATCCGCTTCGGGATGTCCGAGCAATCTCATTATCACGTCCCGCTGCTTCTTTCCCCCTTTGGATACTCGACCTACCGCGGTAGCTAAGTACACGCTTTAGGAATTCGCCGCAGCGATTGAAGATCCGATACGCTCTATGATGAACTCCATGAACAGCCGCGTTTTGGGGTCTTGCATGCGGCGGTGGGTGAACAGACACGCCATCTGAATAGGTTCAGGCGGCGTTTCTGTGGCCACCGGAACCAGATTTCCGGCCTTGAGGTGCTGTGCGATCTCAAAGATCGGCTTGAGCGCGATCCCGTGACCCGCAAGGGCCCAATCCGTCAACACATCCCCATCGTCCGATTCATAGCGACCAGAGACACGGAATCGCTTTGGCCCCGTTTGAGTTCTTAGAAGCCATTGAAACTCGGTCGCGCCCGGGAAGCGCAGGTTGAGGCATTCATGATTGTCGGCGATCAAATCATCGCCACTTGCCGGCATCCCGCGTTTCTTGATGTATTTCGGCGAGGCGCACAGAACCCTTTCCACATCGGCGATTTTGCGAATGCGCAAATTACTGTCCTCGGGCTGCCCTAGGAAAAACGCAAGATCCAGTCCTTCTGTTGTTAGATCGACTTTGCGATCTGTCAGCCTCAGCCTGACATTGACCTCGGGGTACTCGGCCAGAAACTTTGGAACCTGTGGCGCGATCAGCCTGCGACCCACTCCTAACGGCGCAGCCACGTAGAGAGATCCTTTTAGGTTCTCCGTAATATTGACAATCTGTGCCTCGGCGTTTTCGACGGCCTCAAGGATCTCAGCAGCCCCCCGATAGAAGGATTGCCCCTGTTCCGTCGGCGTCAGGCTGCGCGTCGTGCGTTGAAAAAGCCGCACGCCCAGATGCTCCTCCAGTTGCGATATACGCGCCGAGGTGACAGCCGGAGAAACCCTCAGATCACGGCCTGCGGCCGACATGCTGCCCAACTCGTAGACTCGGACAAAGGTTCTGATGTTATCTAGATAGGACATTTTTT
Organism: Ruegeria sp. ABV3_008; assembly: GCF_056161185.1. Taxonomy (NCBI): domain Bacteria; kingdom Pseudomonadati; phylum Pseudomonadota; class Alphaproteobacteria; order Rhodobacterales; family Roseobacteraceae; genus Ruegeria; species Ruegeria sp. ABV3_008. Next base: position 12,861 of record NZ_JBSWYP010000008.1, read on the forward strand.
TGCATTTTTTGATACTGCTTGGTCTTTGCTAGCAATACCAGAACAAAGCAGTCTCGCATAGAGTGAGCGGAAGCAAAGAATCTTAGGAGCAAACCTATGTATGATCTGGCCGTAATGTGGGAGTGGATCGCCTTTTCGGTCCGCTGGCTGCACGTGATCACAGCGATGGCATGGATTGGGGCATCTTTCTACTTTATCGCATTGGACCTGATGCTTAAGCCAAACCCTGCGCTGCCGGATGGGGCCTATGGCGAGGAATGGGAGGTCCATGGCGGCGGGTTTTACCACACCGTAAAATACCTGGTGGCGCCCGCCCGGATGCCCGAGCATCTGACCTGGCACAAATGGCAAAGCTACACGACATGGCTATCTGGTGCAGCGCTCCTGATGATCATTTACTGGGTCGGAGGAGAGCTGTTCCTACTAGACCCGACCAAGGTCGATCTGGCGCTGTGGCAGGGAATTCTGATCTCTGGCGGGTCACTGACCATTGGTTGGTTGCTCTATGACCAAATGTGCAAATCCAAGCTGAGCGATCATCCCACTTTTCTGATGCTGTTGTTGTTCGTGATCCTGGTGATCATGTCCTGGGGCTACAACCAGATATTCACCGGACGGGCCGCGCTGCTGCATCTTGGGGCGTTTACAGCAACGATCATGACAGCCAATGTGTTCTTTCAGATCATGCCGAACCAGCGCATCGTGGTCGCAGACCTCAAGGCCGGTCGGACCCCGGATGCGAAGTACGGAAAGATTGCCAAGGTACGTTCGACGCACAACAACTATCTGACCTTGCCGGTCGTGTTCCTGATGCTGTCGAACCACTACCCGCTGGCCTTCGGCACTGAGTATTCATGGATCATTGCAAGCCTGATCTTCCTGACCGGGGTCACCATTCGCCACTATTTCAACACGATGCATGCGACCGGAACAGGCCCCCATTGGACCTGGGCAGTCACGGTCCTTTTGATGATCGTGATTGCATGGCTGTCCTCCGTCCGGTCCGGCGAGACATGGGAAGAGGCCGAAGCGCGCGAGCTGACACCTTATGAACAGAAATTCGCCTCGGCCGAGGGGTTCGAGGCCGCTTATGACACGGTCCTGGGCAACTGTTCCATGTGTCATGCGCGCGAGCCGGTTTATGGCACAATGAAATGGGCGCCCAAGAAGGTCTATCTTGAAACGCCCGGAGATGTCGCCCGTCAGGCTGATCAAATCTATCTGCAGGCCGGGATCAGCCACGCAATGCCGCCGCCAGCTGCGGTTCAAATGGATGACGAAGCCCGTCAGACTATCATCGCATGGGTGCGTGAAGTAAGAGGCCATTAAGCCCCGACTTGTAGCAGGTGAAACAGGACCCTCCTGCTGGTTTATCCAAAGAACCTTTTGCTGTGTTTCGCGATGTGTTCGACGAACAGGCGTATTTTAGGATCCTGAAGTTTCTTGTGCGGATAGAGGCAGCCGAAGATGGTCGGCAATGGCGGTGTCGAGGGCAGAACCTCGACCAGTTGGCCTGACACGAGATACTCTTTCACATCAAAGCGCGGTTTGTTGACGATCCCCTTGCCCGCCAAGGCCCAGTCCGTCAGGACATCGCCGTCATCCGCATCATACTTGCCCCGAACCTCAAGCTTGCGCGGACCCATATCGGTATTCAGGGTCCAGAAATACTCGGGCGATCTGGGGTAGCGCAGCAGCAGGCAATTGTGCTGAGAGTGCAATAGGTCATCCGGCGTTTTGGGCACACCAAAGTTTGACAGATATTCGGGCGAGGCACATAGCAGCCGATCACAATCCGCGAATTTCCGCAGCTTCATGGAGGAATCGCCCGGCTCTCCGATAAAGAACGCAATATCCAGACCATCGGCCATCATGTCCACTTTGCGGTCGGACAGGCGCATGCGGATCTCGGTCTCTGGATAACGCTCCGAGAAATCCGGCACCAGCGGCGCAACGATTCTGCGCCCAACCCCCAGCGGCGCTGTTATGCGGATTGCGCCGCGAGGGGCGTCCGAAAAACTGGCGACGCGCGCCTCGGCGTGGTCCAACGCCAGCAAAACGGCCTTGGCCTCATCATAGAAAACCTCGCCGACCTCTGTTGCCGTCATCGAGCGGGTTGTTCTGTTGAACAGGCGCACGCCCAGATGGTTCTCCAGCTCTTTCAGACGTTTGCTTGCCACCGCGGGTGTCAGCCGCAGGTCACGGCCGCCGGACGTGATGCTGCCCAGCTCCATCACCCTAACGAAGACCCGCAAGCTTTCGATGTATGACATTCATTCCTCCCACTTCGGGAAGACTGCGACGGTGGGATTTCTTTTTCAACGTTTTGTTGAAAGTATTTGTCATTTCCGACGATTTTAAGACTCAATCTCTGACTCTATGGTCCTGCGGCGACCCACCCGAAGGCAGGTGTAGAGGGAGATTAGCATGACGCCGCGCACTGACATCCGATTTGTCCTGAATGGCAAGGATGTATCTGTTCCAGACGTATCAGCCGACCAGACTCTTCTGGATTTTCTACGTCTCGAACGACGACTGACCGGCACCAAGGAAGGCTGCGCCGAAGGCGATTGCGGTGCATGTACCGTGCTTGTCGGGCGGCTTGGACGGACAGGTCTTTCCTATGCCCCAGTGAATGCATGCATTCGGTTCCTCGCTTCTTTGGACGGCTGCCATGTCTTAACGGTTGAGTATCTGTCCGGCCCCGACGGTCGCCTTCATCCGGTACAGCAAGCCATGGTTGATCATCACGGCAGCCAGTGCGGGTTCTGCACGCCGGGCTTCGTCATGGCGCTCTACGCGCTGTGGATGCAAACGCCCGAGCCAACGGAAACGCAGGTCGAAACCGCGTTGCAGGGCAATTTGTGCCGCTGCACCGGGTATGAGCCGATCATTCGGGCGGCTGTTGCTGTCAGCCGCTACGGCACCCCGGCCTCGGATCACCTGAACACCGAACGCGAGGATATGACCGCGCGTCTGGCGGCGTTGAAAGACGGGCGGCGCGTCGTCTCTGGACCGCAGGACAATCTGAGCATCCTTCCCTCCAGCGCGGATGATCTGGCCGAGTGCCTGCAGACTTACCCAGAGGCCACTATCGTCGCGGGCGCAACGGATGTGGGCCTTTGGGTCACGAAATTCCTGCGCAAAATCGGACCGGCGATCTTTACTGGACATCTCGAAGACCTAAAAACGGTCGAAAATCAGGGCCAGCACCTGCTGATCGGTGCAGGTGCCAGCTACACTGATTGCCAAGACCTGCTGTCTGAGCACCTACCGCACCTGACCTCATACTGGGATCGCATCGCCGGGTGGCAGGTACGCAATATGGGCACAGTGGGTGGCAACATCGCAAACGGCTCTCCCATCGGGGACACTCCACCTGTGCTGATCGCGCTTGGAGCGGAAATCACGCTACGCCGAGGGTCCGACGTCCGGACAATGCCACTGGACGCGTTCTTCATCGACTACGGCAAACAGGATCGCCAACCGGACGAATTTGTCGAAAGCATCCGCGTTCCCCTGCCCCAGCCAAAGGACCTGAACGCCGCCTACAAGATCTCGAAGCGCCGCGATGAGGATATCTCATCGGTGGCGGCAGGCATTCATATGTCGGTTGAAGATGGCATTATAAGCGACGCCCGCATCGCCATGGGTGGCATGGCCGCGACGCCAAAGCGCGCGTCTGCTGCCGAGGCTGCTCTGAACGGTCAGCCCTGGTCGCGGGAAAGTTTCGAAGCGGCGGCAACTGCGCTGTCTCAGGATTTCTCGCCCCTGACCGATTGGCGAGCCTCGTCCGACTATCGGATGCTGACGGCCCAGAACCTGCTGCGTCGGTTCTTCCTCGAACATGACGCCCAGACAGACACCCCCGTTCAACTGGCTTGTGCTTAACAAGGAGACGACACAATGAAAGACACCGTTTCCATCGTTGGGGCAGCCCACACCGACGTCAACCACGACAGCGCGATCAAGCATGTTACCGGAGGGGCTGACTACACCGACGATATCGCCCTGCCTCAAAGCGCGCTGCACGCCTATCTTGGCGTGTCCGACGTGGCCCATGCCAAACTGCTTGGCATCGATTTTGCGAAGGTTCTAGCGACACCCGGCGTTGTTGGGGTTCTGACGGCAGATGACGTGCCCGGGATCAATGACATCAGCCCGACCCATCTGAACGACGAGCCGGTTTTCCCGACCGATACCATGCAGTTTCACGGCCAACCCCTGTTCGCCGTCATAGCCGAGACCCGCGACATCGCACGCCGCGCCGCCGCGCTGGCAGAGGTCGAATACGAACCCCTGCCCCATGCGCTCGACCCGATTGAGGCCCAGAACGCCGGCTACCCGCATGTCACCGCCCCCCTCAAGCTGGAGCGAGGGGATGTTGCCCCGGCTCAGGCTGCGGCCCCCAATCGGATTAAGGGCCGGATGCGCGTTGGCGGTCAGGATCACATGTATCTTGAGGGTCACATCGCCTTTGCCATTCCGGGCGAGGATGATGATGTGGTCGTGCATTGTTCGACTCAGCATCCGTCTGAGGCGCAGCATATGGTGGCCCATGTGCTTGGGGTGCCGTCCAACGCCGTTGTGGTCAATGTCCGCCGCATGGGTGGTGGCTTTGGCGGCAAGGAAAGCCAAATGAACCTGTTCTGCGTTGTGGCCGCAATGGCCGCGAAAAAGTGGAACCGCGCCGTCAAGATCAGGCCCGACCGGGATCAGGACATGACGGCGACCGGCAAACGCCATGATTTTGTGATCGACTATGACGTGGCCTTTGACGATGCGGGGCGCATACAGGCTGTCGAAAGCAGCTTTGCCGCCCGGTGCGGGTTCTCGGCGGATCTGTCGGGGCCTGTGACCGACCGGGCGCTGTTTCATGCAGATAACGCCTATTTCTACCCGAATGTGCGCCTGCGCAGCCATCCGATGAAAACCAACACGGTCTCAAACACTGCATTCCGCGGCTTTGGCGGGCCGCAGGGTGTGATCGCGGCGGAAAGGATGATCGAAGAGATTGCCTATGCCACGGGACAGGACCCTCTGGATGTGCGCAAGGCCAATTTCTATGGCACCGAAGACCGGAATGTGACGCCCTATCATCAGGTGGTCGAAGACAGCATTCTGGACCGGCTAATTGGAGAGCTGGAGGAGACCTCGGACTACCGCCAGCGTCGTCAGGACATCATCGCCTTCAACAAAACTTCTCCGATCCTGAAAAAGGGTATCGCGCTGACGCCGGTGAAATTCGGCATCTCGTTCACAGCAACGTGGTACAATCAGGCCGGCGCGCTCGTGCACGTCTACAAAGACGGTTCGATCCATCTTAACCACGGCGGCACCGAAATGGGGCAAGGCCTCAACACCAAGGTCGCGCAGGTGGTGGCTGAGGCCTTTCAGGTTGATTTCAACCGGATCAAGATCACGAAGACCACGACCGAGAAGGTCCCGAACACATCCGCCACTGCAGCTTCCAGCGGTACCGACCTCAATGGAATGGCCGCGTTGAACGCGGTTGAGCAGATCAAGGAACGGCTGGTGAAATTCGCCTCGAAAACATGGGATGTGAGCCCTGAGCAGGTGATCTTTCTCGCCAATCATGTTCATATCGGCGAAGAGGTTCTGCCCTTCGATGCCTTCATAAAAAAGGCCTATCTAGCGCGTGTGCAGCTGTCGGCAGCCGGGTTCTACAAAACCCCCAAAATCCACTGGGATCGTGACAAGGGACAAGGCCGTCCGTTCTACTACTATGCCTATGGGGCATCCTGTTCGGAAGTGACCATAGATACCCTGACCGGAGAATACCGGGTCGACCGCACGGATGTGCTGCACGATGTCGGACGCTCATTGAATCCCGTTCTCGATAAAGGTCAGGTTGAAGGGGCCTTTGTTCAGGGCATGGGCTGGCTGACCACCGAGGAGCTTTGGTGGGATGATGCCGGTTGCCTGCGCACCCATGCTCCGTCGACATACAAGATCCCGTTGGCCTCGGACCGCCCGCGTGTCTTCAATGTCAAACTCGCCGATTGGTCGGAAAACCGAGAGTTGACGATCAAACGCTCCAAAGCCGTGGGCGAGCCGCCCTTCATGCTGGGTATTTCGGTGTTCGAGGCCCTGTCGATGGCCGTGGCATCCGTCGCCGACTACCGGGAATGTCCGCGCCTGGACGCCCCGGCCACGCCCGAGCGGGTCCTCATGGCCGTTGCTCGCCTGCAAAACGGTGCCTAAACGATGCCTGCCGCGCAGTCCCTGAAGACGTTTCTGGCCGAACAAAGCAGCGTGATCCGCATCGCGCTAACGCGTGTGCGCGGGTCTTCGCCGCGCAACGAAGGGACTGAGATGTTCGTAGCGCCAAGCGCGCTTTGGGGGACGATCGGAGGTGGGCAATTGGAGTTCATGGCCATCAACGCTGCGCGGGATATGCTGCGAGACGGGTCGCTTCACCGAGATATGGATGTGCCGCTCGGGGCCGAAATTGGCCAATGCTGCGGGGGACGGGTCGAATTGCAACTGATCCGCATGCGGTCCTCAGACAAGGAGGCTGCAACCGACCGGGCGGCGCTGCGCGAAAACGCCTTGCCACATGTCTACGTGATGGGGGCGGGTCATGTGGGGCGCGCACTTGCGGATCTTTTTCAGCACTTGCCTGTGCGCTGCATCCTTGTCGACACACGGGCCGAGGAAATTGATCTCTGCACTGCGGATGTTGAAACCCGGCTGAGTGCAATCCCCGAAGCCGAAATCCTCAGCGCGCCCGCAGGCAGCGCCTTTATTGTCCTGACCCATGACCACGGGTTTGATTTCCTGCTGACCACCACCGCGCTTGAACGTCAGGACGCGGCCTATGTTGGCATGATCGGTTCCGCAACCAAGCGGATCAAGCTGAGGAACTGGGCATACAAACAGTGTGACGGACAATCCATCGAACATTTGAGATGCCCCATCGGGGCAAGCGGTAGCCGCGACAAGCGGCCCAGCGTCATCGCCGCCTTCGTGGTGGCCGAGGTGATGGCTGAACTGACCTCTGAAACTGCCGCGACCGCCCCAACCGGGGCAACCAAGGCGCCCCATGCGGGCCAACATCACGACCGGAGAGGGAGATCCGCCTGACATCCATCAGGCAATTCCGGTCCTATCAGAGGAGGAGACCGTCATGGACGGGAGGACCTACGAATACAAGCTGTTTACCCGCAGCGACTTCAGCGCTTTCTGGGCGCTTTTTACGGATAACCTAGTGAACCTGCTGATCCTGTCCGGGGTCTGTCAGTTCGTGTTCCAGATGCCAACCGAGATCGTCTTTGGCCGCATCGTACCCGGTGCCGCCATAGCAATCCTGGCTGGTGTCGGAGTTTATACGTTTCTCGCCAAATGGGCGGCCACCAGGAAGGGTGAAGATGTCACCGCCCTGCCCTACGGTATCTCGACGCCGGTCATGTTCGTCTATCTTTTCGGCGTGATCGGACCCATTTACTGGGCCACCAACGACCCGATGCTGGCCTGGCAGGTAGGTATTGGCGCGGGCTTCATGGGAGGGATCGTTGCAGCCCTTGGGGCGTTTGTGGGTCCCTACCTCAAGCGGATTACCCCGCGCGCCGGGATGCTCGGCACGCTTTGCGGCATTGCGCTGGTCTTTATCGGCTCCGTCCCCCTGGCCGAGGTGTTTGAGAACCCGATTATCGGTTTTACCTCGTTGCTGTTCATCCTTTGGGGTCTGATCGGGCGGTTCCGCCTTCCGGGCAACGTGCCTGCCGGTCTGGCCGCGATTGCGGCGGGCACGGTGATTGCCATCATCCTTGGTGAATCGAAAATCGACACAAGCGGCATCGGCTTCTACCCTCCAATCCCCTATTTCGGCGACCTCATCGCAGGTGTGCAGTACCTGTTCGCCAACCCTGAGCTGTTTCTGGTGCTCATCCCGGTGCAGATATACAACTTCATCGAAACCATGAACAACGTGGAATCCGCCGAGGCCGCGGGCGATCACTACCCGGTCGGGCTATGCCAGGTAACGGATGGCGCGGGCACGATGTTAGGCGCGCTGTTTGGCTCTCCGTTCCCGACGACCGTTTATATCGGTCATCCGGCCTACAAGCGGCTTGATGCACATGCGGGCTACATCGTGGGTGTGGCCGTCGTGATCGCGGCTGCCGCTTTCCTTGGTTTCCTATCCTTCCTCGCGGGCCTGATCCCGATTGCGGCTGCGGCGCCTGTTCTGGTCTTTGTCTCGGTCAGCCTGATCACCAACACGGCCTGGGCGGTGAAGCCGACGCACATGGCTGCGGTTTCCTTCGCGATACTGCCTCATATCTCGGCCTTCCTGATGGTCAAATGGGGTTCGCTGATGAACGCGCTGCGCAGCAGCGGTGTCGAAGGCCTGCCTGCGCTGGGTGACGAAGGCCTGACGGCTGCGCTGTTGATGGAGGGTGCCCATTACGAAGGACATCTGGCGCTAAGCCAGGGTGCGATCATCACCGGTCTGATCTGGGGGGCCATTGTGGCCGACGTGATTGACGGCCGGTTCCGCATGGCAGGGGCGTTTGCCGTCGCTGGCGGGCTTATGTCGGCGGTGGGGATCATCCACTCTTACACGCTGCAGATGCCACAGTTCGACGGGATTACCATCGGCTATCTGATCGTCGGCGGGTTCCTCTACCTCTACCCGATGCTCGCCCCGAAAGAGGATCTTGAGCATCGCGTGATCGTTCCAGATGAGCCCGATCTCATCGACGACGACACACCTGCGCAACAGGCCTGACCCGTGGCGGGGCAGCCTCAGGGCTGCCCCACTGCCCGTTTCCCACGACATACGAGACATTCCATGACACAGAGATTGCTGCGCGGTCGTCTGCTGACCTTTCATCGCGAACCACAAAACGGCGACGACGCCGGCGCCTATACCTATCTTGAGGACGGCGCGCTGCTGATCCGGGACGGGATCATTCAGGACACCGGCCCATTCTCAGCGATTAGCGTGAAGGCCGGAGATGTGCCCGTAACGGACCATCGCCCTCATCTGATGATGGCGGGATTCATCGACACCCATATCCACTTCCCTCAAGTGCAGGTCATTGCCTCGTGGGGCGCGCAGCTATTGGACTGGCTCAACACCTACACATTCCCAGAAGAAACCCGCTTTGCCTCGGATGGGCACTGCGCGACCATGGCGCGGGCGTTGTATGACCAGCTGATTGCGCATGGCACCACGACGGCGGTTGCCTATTGCTCGGTCCACAAAACCTCGGCTGACGCTTTCTTTACCGAGGCGACTAGACGAAACATGCGCATGTTGGGTGGGAAGGTCCTTATGGACCGCAACGCGCCTGAGGCGCTGCAGGATACGGCGCAATCCGGATATGACGACACCAAGGCCCTGATCGCCGACTGGCATGGCAAAGGGCGCAATGGCTATGTCATCACGCCTCGGTTTGCGATCACCTCAACCCCGGACCAGATGGCGATGGCCCAGGCGCTGGCGCAAGAGCATCCCGACTGCCACATCCAGACACACCTGTCGGAAAACAAGGACGAGATCGCCTTCACCAGACAACTCTACCCGCAAGCCCGGGACTATCTGGATGTCTATCAGTCCTACGGTCTGCTGGGACGAAAAACCCTACTCGGACACTCCATCCATCTTGAACCGCGCGAGATCGACGCGCTGGCCGAAACCGGCGCGCATCCCGTGTTCTGCCCGACCTCGAACCTGTTTCTAGGTAGCGGCCTGTTTGATCATGCCGGGCTGAGCGCGCGCGGAATCGCCAATGGGATCGCAACGGATGTTGGTGCTGGCACCAGCTATTCAATGCTGCAAACCCTGAACGAAGGTTACAAAGTCCTGCAATTGCAAGGGACAGCCCTGCTCCCTTTGCAAGCATTCCATTGGGCAACCCTCGGCAATGCCTGCGTTCTGGGCCTCGAAGACAAAATCGGTACGCTCGCCTCGGGAAGCGAAGCGGACGTCGTTGTTCTAAACGCACGCAGTACCCCGGCCATGGCCCTTCGAATGGACCGGGTGGACAGCCTGTCACAAGAACTGTTCGTCCTGCAGATGATGGGAGACGACCGCGCGATTGAGGAAGTCTATGTGTCGGGAACACCCAGTAAGGTTGCACGGCCGCAACCTGAACGAGCCAAAGTCCCTGCCTAGCGGCACCCGAAGCGCGGGCCCATTGCCAGCCCGCGGCGGTCTTTAGTTGAAAACCCGGATAGTCAACTTAGGCGATCCGGGCCAAACCCTGCAAAACCGCGCGACCAGGCCACTTACCGCACAAGGCAAATAACGCTGGGTTCCTATGGTGCCCAATAAATCCTTCAAGCCCCCATGACGAGCCGATCTGTGATCAGTCATTCCAAACATAGAGTGGAAAAGCAGTTGACGGTATTTTCTTCTGCGAATTGGCACATGATATTAGAGTGTTAGGTCAGAATGTGGGTCTGCAAGGAGGTTTGATTTTCCGCAGGAACCACTACCGATCCCTCACCCTAAGGTGCACGGCTTGGACTTGATTGCTTCGTTTCTGCCTAAATTTGTCTCAACCCCGAGCCTACTCCTCAAACTTCAAGGCGATGGTTTTTTGCGTCGCAACGCTTTGACAACACAGGATGAGTCCTTTCGAGATATCGTCGTCTTCGAGCGCAACTCGGTTCCGCATATGGACGGCCCCTTCGGTAAGGCGGGCAACACAGGCACCACAAACACCGGACTGGCAACTGTATGGTGGGTTCAAGCCTTTCGCTTGAGCAGCTTCCAGTATGGTTTGACCCGCAGCCACTGGTACATCATGCCATGCACCATGCAGATTTATTCGGGCTGTCGCCGCGACCCCTGACGTGCTGAGATCGGGATTGAAATCGCCACCAAAGCTTTCCGTGTGAATGCGATCGTCAGGCACGTCCAAATTCTTGAGCGCTTCCCGCAGGTCCGTGTTCATGCTGCCCGGACCGCAGATCCAGTATTGCGTGTCCTGCGCTACAGGTGGGGTCTCGGCAATAGCGGCCTGAACGGCGTTTGCATCCAACCGACCCGTGCGCCAAGGGCTGAACCAACTGAACAAGGAGGGGTGTGACAGAACATGGCGCACAGAAAAGCGTTTTGGGTATCGCGCTTGGATCTGCTCCAACTCGTCCCGAAAAATGATGCTGTTCGCGTTGGTGTTGCCGAAAACCAAATGCGCGACGGAATGCGGCTCTGCCGTCAAAACGGCATTGATCATCGCGTATAGGGGCGTGATACCACTGCCCGCGCCAAAGAAATAGTGCGTGCGGCGTTTCACGGCTCCGGGCGTCAGGGTGAACTGTCCAAAAGGGGGCATGACTTCGATGATATCCCCTACCGACAGAGCATCACCGATATGGTTCGACACGATCCCGTCTTTCATACGTTTCACTGTGATGCGCAGTGCGGATCCAGGAGGGTTTGAGATGGTGTAGCTGCGCCTATGTTCTTTTCCTTCGATCAGAAATCTGACCGTCAGATGTTGCCCCGCCGTCCACTGAAACAGATCAGCCAATGTAGTAGGGACATCAAGAGTGACGCTTGTGGCTGCTCCGCCGATTTCTATGCGGATGTCAGATACGGTTAACGGATAAAAGTTGCGCTGCATTAGATCACCCAATCACCGGTAGTCATAGGTTGTGGTCAATGACCGGATCACCATCCCGCCAAGGTAAGGTTCAAAGACAAACTCATCTGTTTGACGCATTTTGCCGGAATATCCCTGCCAATCATATTCAACATCCGTAAACGCGGTTATGTGGTGGACCTCATCTTCATTGCGGGTGGTTATTTTAGGCTTGGATCGCTCAGTTTCCTTGTAGTCCGCCAGATCCTTCGGGAGTTCAGCATCGGTAGCGGCCGCCACATCTCCCAAACGGTAAGTGAAGACATCATCTTCCTGCTCGGTACCGTATTTGAGGACGATCCGGTGTGTGGCTTCGGGATGCCAACTGTCCCACGTAGCCAGAAGGCCATCTTCGTCTTGAACCGCCAGGACACGGGCAGAGATCTCTTCAGGCGTGTCTGCTTGCGCTGTCAGCACCAAAGCCGACGCGATTACCACGCCTGTCAGGGTAGCTTGAACGGGCGTCATTAGTGATCTCCGCGTTGTTCAATCATCCTTCATGAACTCCAACACGGCTTTCTGGTGCTGTGTAATCGGGTTTTCACCAATACCGGCCGGGCCGATTTCCAAGTAAGGGCTTTTCAGGGACTTCTGCTGTTGTTCGCAGGCATAGATATCCTCGGTCGTGAAGTCTCCGGATGCCATCGGATCATCTTCGCCTGCGACATCGGCCCCTTGATACTTGGCACTGCCAAAGTCCTTCCAAAAACCCCAGCTTTTCCGCTGTTGTTTCTGAAACGCCCAATCAGATTCATTGGCCAGTTTCGTGCGATTTTCGATGCGCGTCAGGTCCGGCGCCAGTGGCGTGATGATAAACAGGTTCCAGCTTTCCTCACTGGCCCCGATACCAATGCCCGGAAAGAGCATTGGAACCCACGCGCCGACATGGGGTTTTGGGATCGCGCGCGGCATCGGCAGGTTCGCCTCATGATCCTTGGCGTACTCCGCGGACGGAGGCTCCCAAAAGTGATAGTGCGGCCCCTTCCACCCGTATTCTGCCTTGGCATGATCATACATGTGCAGTGTGTTCGAGTGCAGGTGGCTCAGGTGATAGACGTCGATGTAATTCTCGACAACGATCTTCCAATTGGCCTTGATCTCATAGGTGTTCCGGCCTTCAGCGTACTCTACCAGTTCCTCGGGCTTGTGCGGGCCAAGGAATGGATCGACCTCGCCGAACCATTCCGCAAGCGTGGGCGCATTCGGATCGGGATGAACGAACAGCATACCGCGCCAGACGTCTACGCTGGCCGGTTTGAGGCCAAGGCAGGATTTATCGACACCACCGGGAAATTCGGACGCCTCATCGGGGACGGAGATCAGGTTGCCTTCCAGATCATAGGTCCAATCGTGGTAGGGACATGTAAGCGCTTTTTGCGTCTTGCCGACCGCGCGGATCAGCTGTGTCCCGCGATGGCGGCATATATTGTGAAAGGCCCGCAGCCGGTGATCGCGCCCCATGACGACAAACAGGTTGTTCAAACCTGCCTGCACCGACAGATAGTGCCCGGGGCCTTCGATATCTTCAACCAGTCCCGCAAAACGCCAGGTGCGTGAGAAGATTTGTTGTTGTTCTCGGTCGAACCAATCCTGCGAGGTATAAGCTTCGACAGGCAGGTGATGATACATTTTGGTCATCTTTTTCCCTCAGGTCATCAGATGGGCGTGTTGCGGAAAAAGGCTGGCGGCGAGCATCATCAATCCCGACAATGCCCAGAGGCAGACTATGGACCAGAAAAGAACTGGGTCGTCGTCTCGGTTGATCTCGAACACCAGAAAGGTCTGACCATTCAGGATGGTCGGAATGGTCCACCACAGGAAGAGCAGCCCCCAGACCCAGTAGTAACCCAGGACAGCTGCAGCCAACAGTACAGGCATAGCTATATAGTTCGCGGTTCTGGCGTGGCTCATCGCTCGGCCTCCAGCGTAGAGGCCAGCAAAGAAGCCGCCAGTTTCAATTCCGCGCGCCAGACTTTGGGTGGCTCGAGTGGCGACAGGGCATCCATGCTGACAAAGATTGCGGAAATACCCTGAGTCACGGCACGAATGCTTGCATCCGGCGCGTTAGGTGCGGCGCGCTTCAGGACATCCTCAACCACATCAAAGAAATCACTTAGGCTGTCCATAAGATCCTGCCGCAATTCGGGGCGATCCGGAACAACTGTCACCAGCGCCTGATACGCCAGCATCAACCGCGGATCAGTTCCGCTGTTTTCGGCAAAAAGAGCGTTCACAAGATCGGTTGGCGTTGCTCTATCTGGCAGGGCGTGTCGCAGGCCGTCCAGTGACATAGCAAAGCCTTCAAGGGTGTACTCGGCAAGTGCGGTAATCATTTCGTCCTTGTTGCCAAGATAGTGGCGCAGCAGGGGGCGTTTGACGCCAGCTTCCTCTGCGATCCGTTCCTGGGTCGCGCCGTCAAGGCCGAACCGCGCCACACATGTTAGGTACGCATCCAGGATTTCCTGAGATCGTTGGTCTTTCAGCGATGGTCTTGGCATTGCGGCCTCATAAATTGTCACTAATGACAAATAATGACTAAAGGTTATTTGTCAACCATGACAATTTAACTTTTTGATCAGCGCGTGAAAAGAAACTGAATTTCGGAAGGGCTAAAGTGAGGGGCCAGCCTCATCATCTGCGGTCGCTCGTGCGGCACCCCGCACCTCAGCTTTTTCAACAGGACCGCAAGCCGGTTCAGGAAAGCAAGGTCAGCCCAGGCAAACGGACCGCAGAACGCCGTCACAACGACTCGATGTTCCCCAAAAGAATAGAGGTCATATCCACCGCAATTGAACCGTTTTGGACAGTAACATCCATCTGAGTGTCATAGGTCACCGCATTTCGCGTTGTCCCTGAGAGGTCGGCATCTGCGTCCAGAAAAACCCATTTCGCGGGATAGGGTGAGGTTTGTCCGACCGCCGCCTGTAGGATGGAAAGCGCGTCCAGGGCGTTAACGGCTCCGTCCTGGGTGATATCTGCGGCAATCAGGTTTTCTGGAGCGGCTGGTCCCCATGTCGGATCCAAACCAACCGAGATGCGCAGAACCTGCAACGCATCCAGAGCGTTAACCCGTCCGCTCGCTGTTGAATAGGTTTTGACGACCTCCAGCTCTCCGACCAACGTCCCGTTCGGAACGTTCAGATCGAAGCGTCCGGTCTCATCCGTGGTTGCGGTTACGGTGCCGCCTCCGGTCGGAGTGAACTTGATCTCGGCATCTGCAAGAGCCGGATTGGCGGTCTCGGAATCGACGCGCACGCGGCCCTGAATGCCGTCCGAGCTTGCAGGCTCCAACCCGCCGAACGTACCGAAATCCACCGGAATGTGGTCTGGTCCACCGAACCCGGAGCCAAAAACCTCTTCTTTCGTCAATGACGCACCGGTTGAGGAAATTACGTGGACGACCTCATTCAGATACTGGATGTCGGCCCCTTGGGATGTGGCGGTAAAGGTCAATTGATCGGGGGTACGCAGCAGCAGATAGTCGAACATGTCCAATCGATCAGTGCCGGCTTCGAAATCCGTTATTGTCGTGGGATCGCTGCCATATTGCATGATGAAGATATCGGCCCCTGCCCCGCCTGTCAGTGTCGTCTCACTGCTACTTGCAATGAGGACGTCATCTCCCTCCCCGCCAGACAGTTGGGCATCCAGAACCCCCGCGCTGAGCATGTCGTCCTGCGCCGTGCCCATAACCGCCCCGCTACCGTCCAGGACGACGCCAAGATTTGCCAAAGAAAAGCTCAGCTGCGTCAGTCCGGGATCCTGCTGCGACGTAGCCAGGACCTGAAGCTCATCACCGATATGGGCGAGGCTGAGGGTCTGGACGTTCCTCAACCCACTATCCAACGTGTCGGCAAAGCTATCCAGATAGATCAGCTTTCCATTCGGGGTCAACGTGAACAGGCTGACGCCATCGTCGGACCCGCCCGCCACGATGAACGCACGGCCATTCACCTCGATCACCGACAGATCCTGCACGGATTCAAACCGGGTATTCAACGTATCAAGAACATGATCCTTGGGGATCAACCGACCATCGCTGCGCAATCCCATAACGCTGAGGGAATTGCTG
This sequence comes from Ruegeria sp. ABV3_008, assembly GCF_056161185.1. NCBI lineage: Bacteria > Pseudomonadati > Pseudomonadota > Alphaproteobacteria > Rhodobacterales > Roseobacteraceae > Ruegeria > Ruegeria sp. ABV3_008. Next base: position 28,551 of record NZ_JBSWYP010000008.1, read on the forward strand.
CCCGATCCCGCCACGATGACCCAGGATTGCCCATAGGCCTCGACCACCTCAATCGCCGTGGGCGTAGAGATTCCCATCGTTGAAACAGCGGCACTGTTGTCCAGAGCGCTGAGGCTGCCGTCGCTTGCGGAAACATCAAATACGGAGATTTCACTATTCACAGCATTTGTGGTGATCACGAATTGCTCGGTTCCAACCTTCGCAGCATGCATCGAATCGGCTTGACCAGAGACCAGCGACACAACCGAAAGCGTGCCGTCTGGATTGACCGCATAGCTGCCGATCTGATCGGTATCTTCATGTGCAAGAGTCAGATAGCTCTGCCCTCCGACGGCCAGCTGCGCCATCGCCGAGATGTCTCCGCCACCGACGAGCGTTCCGGTTTCCTGAAGATCTCCAAAGGTGCCATCCTCGTTCAGAGTATACCCCACCAAACCCGTTGCATTGTTGACATCAAGGGCCAGTTGGTCCTCTGCGCCCAGTGTGATGGGGACGCCTGTCCGGCCCACTTGATACAGGATCGGACCGCTATGATAGACCGTATCCACCAGCTGCGGCCCAGCCCCTTCGGTGAGGCGCCAGGCGGCAACGCCACCGAACGGACCGGTGACGGAATAGAGATACGTATCCCCGTTAAACGTTTTTAAAGCCGTATCGCCGATACCTGAATCGAGCGCCGGGCTTCCCGTTGCAACCACAGTTTCGAATTGAAGCATTACTTTGATCACCCCCAATGCCACCCCTGGCAATGACCTGAGGATGATCTGATGCCCAGACCGAAACAAAAGCGGGAATGTGGTGAAAACGAGGAGTTCGGCTTCAGTTTAACTCAATTTTTCCAGGTTCGCCCGCGGTGGGAACCGGAAGGCAAGACAGATGAACAAAGCGTCATGTCGGGAACGGCCTTCCCAGGATCGCGGACACCAAATCTGAGGGGCAAGACGATGAAGACACCTGAGCGCCATACTGAAACGCCAGCCGATCTTTCAGGGGCAGACCGCGATCGCCACAAGCGTTCGTGGATCGAGCGCAAACTGCGCAAACTGTCCGGGCGCGGCATTGCGGGCGGTTTGGTGTCGACCTTGCTGACCCTTCCGGCTTTTGCGCAGGCGACGGTCGAGGAACTCTATGCGTTCCAATTCGCGGATACGATCCCGGGTGTGAAATCAGCAAAGCTCATGGACAATGGGGATGTTCTGCTGAAAATGCTCGATGGGCGCACGATGGTTGTTGCGGCTGAACATGTTCAGGTCCTTGAAAGCGGCTCGATCATGATCGCCGAGGCGATGGTTTATCAGATCGTCGAATTCAGCGCCGTCGCCGAGGCCGGAGCCGCCTCAGCGGCAGGTGGTCTGGGCGGCATGGGTGCTGCGGCGGCGGGTCTTGGTCTCGCCGGCGCGGCCGCAGCAGGTGGCGGCGGTGGAGGCGGTGGGGACGATCCAGCCCCTACTCCAAATTTCCCTACGCTGAATCTGGCAGAGCTGCAGGCCACCTCCCTCAATAGCACTCTGACCAACGCAACTGCGCCGGACGATGCGACCTCGGTCGAGGTTACAATCGGCTCCGTGACCAAAACCGTGACACCGGATTCCGAGGGGAACTGGACCGTCACCCTTACAGCGCCCGAGGCAAGCGCCATGGCCCAAGGTCAATCCACGGTGACTGTCCGAATGCTCGATACCTTCGGGGACCAGATCTCCGCATCGACGGCAACCGTGGTCGTAGACACCATCCCACCAACGCTCAGCATTGACAGTTTCTCGGATGGGGCCGTCATGAACGCCGCCGAACAGGGAACGGATCTTGTCGTAAGTGGCGCAACAGATGCCGAAAATGGGCAGTCGGTTAGCGTCTCTCTGAATGGCCAGACGTATACCGGTACGGTGTCCAAAGGCCAATGGTCAGCAACCGTACCTGTCGCCGATCTGGCGGCGCTGGCGGATGGAGCAACCATAAGCGTCACAGCCGATGTCTCGGACCGCGCTGGCAATCCGGCCGTTCAAGCCAGCAACAGTTTTGATACAGACTTCACGGCCCCAACCCTCACGCTCGATCCGGTTGGCGGAGGGTCCATTGACCTTATTGATGTAACCGGCGATCTGACCTTGACCGGGGCAACTTCAGCCGAGGACAATCAAACTGTAACGCTTGTATTGGACGGGCAGTCCTTTACCGGCACGACGCTGGGCGGCAGTTGGTCTGTCACCATTCCCAACGCAGATCTTGCCGGGTTGACGACGGGCACTCCGGCAGAAATCAGTGTTTCGCTCGCGGATGCGGCTGGCAACCCAGCGACCACCATGACGGCAACGGTGCCTGTTGACCTCTCGGGTCCATCCATCGCCATTTCGCCCTTATCCGTAAGTGACATCCTGAACGCTGCCGAGGTCGCTTCAGATTTGACCATTTCAGGCACAACAGGAAATGTTGGCGACAACCAGCAGGTTTCCGTCACGCTGAACGGCCAGACCTATACGGACCTCGTTTCGGGTGGCACCTGGAGCGTAACCGTCCCGACAGCCGATCTGGCGGCTCTGTCCGATGGCGGCGATTTTACGATAACAGCCAATGTGTCTGACGCGGACGGGCTGGCTGCGCCTCAAGCAACAGCGCAATTGGCCAAGGATGTTAGCGCTCCGACAGTCACCATCGACAGTTTCTCGGACGGTGCCGTCATGAATGCGGTAGAGCGAGGAACGGATCTGACCATTTCGGGTTCCACCACAGCTGAAGACGATCAAACCGTAACCGTTGGCATGAATGGGCTAACCTACACCGCCGAGGCCTCGGGCGGGGCGTGGACCGTAACGGTGCCAGCCGCTGATCTGGCACTCTTCGCAGACGGAGCAACGATTGCCGTGACGGCAGATGTCTCAGACATCGCCGAAAACCCGGCTGTTCAGGCGACAGGCAGCTTCGATACAGATTTCACTGATCCAACCATCGCGATCACGGGTGTTTCGGACGGCTCGATCATGAACGCCGCCGAACGGACAACGGATCTGACCATTTCAGGCACAAGCGATGCAGGCGTAGGGGCTGTCGTGTCCATCACGATCGCACGCGCCGACGGCACGGTTGACGTCACCGACACAACAACCGTAACCGGTGGCAATTGGACATTGGTGACAAATGCGTCCGATCTTTTGGGGCTTCAGGATCAGGAAAGCTATACCATCACCGCGACCGTGGCTGATGCAGCTGGAAACACGTCCAAAACCACACTGGGTTTTTCAACTGATTTTGCGGCACCCAGCATTACCCTCGATCCTCTGTCCATCGGAGCAGTTCTTGATGTCGTGGAGCGTGGGCAGGACCTGACGGTTTCAGGCACAACAACGGCGGACAACGAAGACACCGTGACCATCACCTTGGGCGGCGAGACCTATACAGCTACCGCAATGAACGGGAGTTGGAGTGCGGATATTCCAACCAGCGATCTCGCAGCCTTGGCCGACAGCACAAGCTTTCAGGTCTCGGCATCGGTTGAAGACGCTGCTGGCAATACCTCCAACGCGGCAACAGGTTCCTTCTCAACCGATTTCCGGCCCACCCTGAGCCTCGATTCGATTGGAACAAATGGGGCGATCTCTCTTGCCGATGTGCAAAGTTCCGGGGCTACAATTAGCGGTTCTTCGGTCGGTTTGGCCGCTGGGCAGACGGTTGATATCCTGTTGGGCAGTACATCCGTTGGCACCGCAATCGTCGCCGCAAATGGAACATGGTCTGCGCCTATCGCAGCCTCCGCTTTTGCCGGCACGACGGCCGGGACGGATCTGAGCTTCTCGGCAGAAGCAACAGTATCGGGAGGGCCTGACCCCCTTCCGGTGAGTGCTGACGCCACAGCTCATACGCCCGCAGCCTATGTCATCTCGGAAGTCGGCAGAAGCGGCTCAACCGTCCAGTTCGCGGTTTATTCGGAAGCCGACCGTGATCTGTCGAGCGGGTTATTTGTAGACATGCGTTTAGAGTTCGACTCCGCTCAGGTCACCTTTGACAGCGGCTCCATCATATTCAACGGGCAATTGCCTCTTGCCATGAACGCAGCCAACCCCAGTTTCGTCAATTTCGCCGGAGCCACACTCAGTTTCTCCGACATTTCGGCCCCTCTCGTGCAGTTTTCCGTCGACATTCAGGACATCAATCAACCCTTTGAGCTGAAGATCGTCACGCCAAACGGAGGCGACTCTGTCTACCAATCAGGGACGACCACTGACGATGTCATAGGTGCAAGCAATGTGGACACGATCATCAGGGGGGGTGATGGCGACGATACGATTGACCTGAAAGAGGCAGGCCGAGACATTGTTGTGTTCGAAGCAGACCCTGCAATCAATGGCACGGATACCATCACGGGGTTCAGTACCGGAACTGCAACGGAAGTCGCAGATGCCCTGATGTTCAGGGGCCTCGACGTCGCCACGTTGCGAGGCACGGGAACGGACGTGGAATTCCTGAGCCAAGGCGGCAATCCGGGAATAGATACAGGCTTCATCGGCTTTACGACCATCCTCAGCGACCTCACGGCCAGCACCATTGAATTGGCATTGGAGAGCCTGGTCGGAGCGCAGGCCGGAGACGAGATCTATGCCCTGACAACCGATGGAACCGACGCCAAGCTCGTCAAAGCCAGCTTCTCTGCATCAGACGACGTCACTGTTGATACGCTCGCCGTGTTCGATGGTCTGAATGATCTGAGCAGCCTGAGTGCAGACAATATCCTGCATACCGATCCCACAGGTGCCACCGCCTAGTCCTTTTCTAGGATTGGCCGAGAGTTTGGAAGGCAGCCATGTCAAAAACCCACCTCAAACCCCTCTCATTCCAGAGGTATGGTCACAAGTTCTGGAAACGCTTCACCTCATTCGACCATACAAGGCACGTGACCGAATGTTCAGTTGTTGCGGCAGAAGTTTTCCCCGTAGCGGCTGCTTTCCCGCTTGTGTTCCGCAAAACGGAGGGCCGGGTAGAGCCGGTCGCAGTGTTTTCCCTGACAGACGAGGCCGAAAACCCATTTGTGTCTGAAACAGGCGGATGGTTGGCACCCTACTTGCCCTCTGCGATGAGGTGCCCGCCTTTCGATGCCGAACCAATACCAAGAGGTGGGCAGGTCAAGGACGCTCAATTCCAGTTGTTGGTCGACGAGACCCTTGGCTTAATCAGTGATGACCCCAGAGATGAGGCCTTCTACCGTGACACAGGAGCGCTTTCTTCCAATCTTGAAGCCTTAGTGACGTTCTTCCAAGGTCGAATGTCGTCCGCGCAAACCACAAAGGCCATTTGTGATGTACTTTTGGAAATGAACTTGTTGGACCCACTCACCCAATACGAGAGCTGCATTTTGCCAAGGGGCTGGTGGGGTATCTCGACCGATCGGTTGAACAGTTTGACAAACAAGCAGCTGGCCACACTGACGGCTTTTGGCGCTCTGCGGCTAGTCCACGCGCATCAAATCTCGCTGTCTCACATACCTTGGTTGACCCAAGTACAATCACGAATGACACATGATCCGGGTTCAATGGATGCTGAGCGGAAGGCCAATGCCGAAGGCTTCTTATCTGCATTGGCCGATGCGCAAACGAGCGAAACCTCTTGGGGCCAGAATTCGGAGATACACGCTTGTGCCCGATAACCCCTGGTCGCCATACGACGCAACAAAACCGAAAACAGATCCGATCAGCGGACGCATTCCAATTCTTCGCTGCTCTAACTTGCCGGAGAGGAACTGATTCATGACGCGGCACGAAACCCAACTGGACACATCACGTTTGACAGAACTCGAAACGTGTATTCTGCATGTGGGTGAGACACTTGAACGCCCAATAACAAAAGCGTCTCTCTTTGCTGCGCAGTCAGAATTGGAAAATGGTCTCTCGATAAGTGATGCACTGGCGCTTGCACGCCAAAGCGGTCTTCAGGCAGGGTATGGCGCACGCTTACTGAGCAAATTGGATGACGATTTGTCACCAGCCATACTGTTGCTGGAGGGGGGACGATCCGTTGTCTATCATGGGCGCAGCGACGACGGCATGCTATTGGTGTACGACCCTTGCATCGGGCCCGGAACCGGGACAATTCCGGAAACGCAGTTGGACAAAGCCTATACCGGCTATGCAATCCTATTTCGCCGAGATCATCAAGATATCTTGAAGAATAGCGAGGCCCAACGGTCTGGACATTGGTTCTGGTCTGCTTTGGCGGCCAATCGCTGGTCCTATTGCCAAGTCATTCTCGCAGCAGCGCTCGCCAATCTTCTAGGGCTTTCGACTTCTATCTTCATCATGGTCGTCTATGACCGTGTTCTTCCAAATGAAGCAACGGAGTCTCTGATTGCACTGACCATAGGCGTGGGCCTCGCCCTTGGCTTCGATTTCCTGCTCAAGATTCTAAGAGCTGGATTCATTGATCAAGCCGGTCAAAAGGCTGATCGGCTGATGGGGCGGCGCATTTTTGACAAATTACTCGATATTCAAATGAAGTCTCGCACCGGATCGACCGGCGCGATGGCAAATACGGTTCGCGAGTTCGAGACACTGCGCGAGTTTTTCACGTCCGCAACATTGGTTGCGATCGTCGACCTGCCCTTCATCGCTCTGTTTGTCTTTGTGATCTACCTGGTGGGCGGGCCGCTCGCCATCGTTCCTGCCATGGCGGTACCCATCGTGCTGCTGGCCGGATTGCTCGCCCAACCTATGCTATCGCGCTTGGCCGAACGGCAATTCAAGGACGGCCAATCCAAACAATCGGTTCTTGTTGAGGCCGTCTCAGGCCTCGAGACCATAAAAACCACTTCTGCGGATCGTCAGATGCGTGCCCGTTGGGAAAGCGCGATAGAACGACAATCGAACCACGGAGTTCACAGTCGCGCGATTACACAATTCGCCCTGAATCTGACTGGTCTCACGCAACAGGCGGCGCAGGTGCTGATCGTTTTCTATGGTGTTTTCCTGGTCACAGAAGGGCAGGCCAGCATGGGCGCCCTGATCGCAGCTGTCATGTTGACCGGTCGCGCTTTGGCACCTCTTGGGCAATTGGCCCAAACATTGACGCGGTACAATCAGGCGCGCAGCGCTTTTCAAAACCTCAACCAGATTATGCGGGCAGACAGTGAGCGGCCGGAAGGCAGAACCTGGATCGGTCGTTCACGCTTCAAGGGCGCGATCTCGTTCAGCAATGTTCACTTCACATACCCGGATCAATCCGAAGATACGTTGAAAGGTGTCTCTTTCACTATCAGCCCGGGTGAGAAAGTCGCAATACTTGGCCAAATTGGCTCGGGCAAAAGCACAATCGCGCGACTGTTGCTGGGCCTCTACGCGCCTCGGGTCGGGTCAATCATGCTGGATGGGTTGGACATTCGGCAAGTTGACCCAGGCGATCTACGACGCGGTGTCGGCTCTGTTTTACAGGATGTTTGGCTGTTTTCCGGCTCGATCCGCGAAAACATCGCCAGTGGCTCCATCAGACCGAGCGACGAAGAAGTGATTGAAGCCGGGCAAATTGCCGGAGTTGAGGATTTTGTGGCGCGTCATCCATCAGGTTATGACCGACTGCTTGCGGAAAGGGGCGAAGGGCTTTCTGGTGGACAAAGACAAGCGATTGCCTTGGCGCGAGCATTGATAGGCAACCCATCGGTTCTACTGCTGGATGAGCCCACAAGCGCCATGGATGTGCAAACCGAAGCGCGCGTTCTTTCGCGCCTTAAGCAGGCCACCCCGGACACGACGATGGTGATTGTCACGCACCGCCCGAGCCTTTTGGAACTGGTGGACCGCGTTATCGTCATTAACGACGGTCAAATCGCGAAAGACGGGCCAAAAAGCCTTCTGTCACAACATGCACGTCAAAACAGGAGGCACCTGAATGTCGCAGCATCATGATCTTGCCTCATTGGAACGCGCCACGCGCGGAGCCTCGCCTTTACGGAATTCTCTTCTGCTTATGGCAATTCTCGCATGCCTCCTCACGGCCGGGCTTTGGGCGTATCTGACCGAGTTGGACGACGTAACCCGCGTAGATGGCCGGATTGTGCCATCTGGTGACATCCAGATCATCGAAGCAACAGAGCCAGGTGTTCTGAAGGCATTGCACGTGCGGGAAGGCGAAGTGGTTCAAGCCGGCACCTTGTTGATGGAATTTGACACAACGCAAATCGACAGCCAGTTGAATCAGGAACAACAACGCGCATTTGGCCTGATGGCTCGGATCCAGCGGCTAAACTCCGAGATCAAGGGCCGGGACCTTCAGTTTGACGCTACGCTCGTCACAGGCGCACCGGATGTAGTTCAATCTGAAACGGCTTTGTACCAGGGTCGGCAAGCCGAATTGCAGGTGGAAATTGATATCTTGCTGCGACAGCAACAACAACGCCACCGGGAATACGAAGAAGGATTGGTGGATCAGGTTACGGCAGAAGAAACGCTGAGCGTTCTGGCTGAAGAACGGGCGATGATGGCACCTCTGGTCGCCAGCAAAATGGAGCCCGCGACCACGCTTTTAGCGCTTAGGCGCAGTGAGGCAGAATGGAAAGGTCGCCGGGTCAGAGCCGCAGCTGCGACCAGCCGACTAAAAACTGGTCTGGAAGAGATTGATGACCGAATCCGAGCGGCGCGCAGTAGATTTCGGAGCAATGCTCTGACCGACCTCGCCCTCGCGACAGCTGAACTTTCCGCCCTGGAACCAATGCTGCCAGCTCTGCAGGATCGGGCGTCTCGAGCCAAGGTTCAATCCCCGGCGCGCGGCATCGTAAACCGTATCCACCGCACAACTCTTGGTGGCCTTGCCCGCACCGGAGAGGAGTTGGTCGAGATCGTTCCATTGGATGACAGTTTGCTGGTCGAAGCCTATGTTCGCCCACAGGATATCGCATTTCTTCATGCTGGACAGCCCGTGAAAGTCAAAATCACCGCCTATGATTTCGCCCGCTACGGCGGGCTGGAGGGTGAAATTGTTCGAATTGGCGCAGATACCATCACCCGGTCCGAGCGCAACGACGAAGAGGTCTTTGTCATCGAGATCCGCACGAACGGCATAATGCTCGACGCCTCCGGAATCGCTCTTGAAATCATTCCTGGCATGATCGCCGAGGTCGATATTCTGGCTGGGCGCAAAACCGTTCTGGACTATTTGGTGCAACCGGTCGTGAAAATTAAGGAACAAGCGCTGCGGGAATAGCGCTAGCTTGGTCATTGCGTCACATTCAAATCAATGGAGTCGAATTAAACGAGTTTAAATTAGGAGTTAGGCTTCTTGAATTGCTGGTCAAACAGCCGTCGGAACGCACCGTTTTCTTCCAGTAACACATTCAAGGTCCCTTGCTCAACAATTTGACCATCCTGAACGACCATGATGTTGTCCGCTTCCAGAACCGTCGATAGCCGGTGGGCAATTACGATTGTCGTGACCCCTTCCGTCAGCTTGTCCAATGCCTTTTTGACCAGAGTTTCGGATTCAGCATCCAGCGCACTTGTGGCCTCATCCAGCAGAAGGATTTCCGCTTTGCGCAAAATTGCCCGAGCAATTGCGATCCGCTGTTTCTGACCTCCGGAAAGAAAAGCTCCGTTTTCCCCAACCTGAGTGTCATAGCCCTCTGACAACTGAGAGATGAAGTCATGGGCATGCGCTGCTCGCGCAGCTGCGACAATTTCTTCATCCGTCGCGTCGGGCGCTACATAGCGCAAATTGTCCATGACGGTGGTTGAGAAGAGGAACGTGTCCTGCCCAACATAGGATATTTTTCGGCGAAGCGATGCAAAGCTGACCTCGGTCAAATCCTGGCCGTCAATCTCAACATAGCCCTGATTAGGATCATAAAATCGCATGATCAGGCCGAAAATCGTGGACTTTCCTCCGCCGGATTGGCCTACGAGGGCCGTGGTTTTTCCTGCTTCGAAAGTGACATCCATATCCTTGATAACGGGTATTGCCCCCTGATACCCGAAGGTCACATCACGCAAGCGAATTTCGCCCGGACCTTTAACCATCTCTTTTGGTTCTGAATGCTCCTGCATAGAATCCTGTTCATCCAGAAGCTCGAACATCAGACCAATCGGTACCATGCAGGTCTCGATAGAAACCCTCATTTTCGACAAGCGTTTGGCGGGCTCATAGGCCATCAGCAGGGCCGTGATAAACGACATCAGCTGACCCGCTGTCGGAGGCTCAGACCCTCCGATCCCCAAAGTACTGACAACCAGAATACCGGCAACAGCAAGACCGGCCAGAAATTCCATCAGCGGGCTGGCGATGGCCTGCAAAGAGGCGATGTCGTTCGAACGCTTCTCGACGCGTTTGATCGCAGTGTTCATCCGATCGGTCATGCGGTTTTCAAGGCTGAAGACCTTGATAACTTTGATCCCGTTCGAAGTTTCCTGAAGGACCTGGATGATCTCGGAAAGGTATTTCAACTCGGCCTGCATAATTCGCCGAACGTTCTTCAACAGATAGCGCACGCTTATCAAAGCAACCGGACCAACGACGAAAAACAGCACGGACAGCAGCGGTTGCTGATAGATCATTACAATAACCAGACCAACAAGCGTCAGCGCGTCGCGTACGAAGCTGGTCACGATGATGTTTACCAGGTTCCGGGCGGCACCCGCCCCTGCGGTGACCCTCATCAACAGGTTCGAGGATTCAATCTCGGCAAAATACCCAATGCCGCGCTGTAGAAGCCGATTGTATAACCGCTCCTGCTGGACTGCGATAATTCGGTTCCCCGCGCGCGCCAAAAAAATCGACTGAATATAGGAAGCGAACGCCTTAGCGCCGAACAACCCGACAACAAGAAGCGCGATCCAATGTGCCTGAGACCTCATTTCCGGGGTGGTCATGGCATCAACGATGTTCTCCATCATCCAAGCCGTACCAGCGGTCGTGGCAGCAACGATTACCATCGCACCCATCGCTATGCCGTACATCCATCCTTGCTTGCGCAGACTTTCCACGACAAGCCGACCTATATAGCCCGATCGCCATTTTGCCCAGGCCTTGCCGATCATTTCACACTCCAGATCATCTGGTGTCGTCGCCCTTAACGGGCAACCGCACGGTTAAACAGCGGCGTCTTAGACCTCTGCCCCTCGGTCGTCGAGGTCGCTTTAGTTAATCAGGACAAGCCCGAGTTTCCAGCCCACCCGTGCAGATATCCTTGAAGCAGGGTCAAATGCGCGCACCGGGACCTTCAGTGCCAGACCACATCGCCCAGGAAAATATAACCTGCGCCATAAATCGTTTTGATCAATCGAGGGTTTTTGGGATCTTCACCCAGCTTAGTTCTTAGGCGGGAAATACGCACATCCATTGCACGATCAAAGCTCTCACCTGCTGCGCCGCCCAGCGTTTCCTGCATCTGGGCACGGCTAATCAGACGTTTCGGACTTTCGAGAAACAGACGCAGCACTTCGCCTTCTGCATGGCTGAAAGCGGTTTCTGCGCCGTTTTGATCCTCAAGAACATAGCGGTCAAAATGCGCGACCCAACCGTTGAAACTGGCCATCTCCGAGTGCGCCACCTGCCCCTTCGGAGCCCGCAAGCGCGCCCGCACGCGCGCCACGACCTCAGCAGGGTCGAACGGTTTGGTGATATAGTCGTCAGCCCCAAGCTCTAACCCGGTGACCCGATCCTGCACCTGCGCGCGTCCTGAAATGATGATGACGGCAGCGCCCTGCTCCAAGGCTAGACGATGCACCAGCGCAAGACCATCTGTATCTGGCAGAGACAGATCGACCAGGCAGACATCGGGCGTCACTCGGTTTAACGCGGCCTCGAATTCGCGGGCTCGTGAAAAGCTCTGGGTTCGAAAACCTGCGTCTTGCAGGGTCTCCGTCAGAATATGGCGGATCTCGGGTTCATCATCGAGAATGGTCACCAACGGTTGAGTCATCAAGCAGCCTCGGTTCGGATCAAAGCCGAAAGTTGTTTAGGAGTGAACGGTTTGTGCAAGACAGGCACCCGACCGATCGCGCGCTTCAACACAGGATCAGTCGATGGCAACGACGTCATCAAGATACATGGCAGCCGGGGTTTGAGACGCTCCATCAGGTCCAGCCCGGTTGCCTCCCCTTCCAACCGGATATCGGACAGGACCAGAACAATGTCATCCAGTTCGCTCACCAGCGTCAATGCTTCGGCGACCGAGGTTGCCTCGATGACCGAAAACCCAAAGTCGATCAGCATGTCGCGAAACTGGAGGCGCAAGTCCTGATTATCTTCGACCAGCAGAACCAATCCGCCGCGCATGGGGGGCGCAGGGCGGTACGGAAGCCGCAATACAACCGACGCCCCCGAGGGCGTGTTCTTCAGGCTCAGGTCCCCTCCGGCCAGTTTCACCGTGTCATAGACCATTGGCAAACCAAGGCCAGACCCGTCGCTGCCCTTGGTAGTGAAAAACGGATTGAGGGCTTTGTCCAGCGCCTCGGGCGAGAACCCCGCCCCGGTATCAGAGACCGTAATCTCTACCCAAATCGCGCCAATCGCATGGGCGCTGATGGTGATCTGACCGTTGTTGCCGCAAGCGTCGCGCGCATTCAGGACCAAATTCAGCAAGGCATCCTGCACCATGCCCGGGTCCAACATCAGGGCCTGATCCGGCAGAGTGTTGACCACCGACAGCCCCACCCCCCGCGGCAGAGAAGGTGAGGCGAGAATGCGCAAATCCTCAAGCAATTGAAGCATATCCGTCGCTTTGGGCTGGGGCGTCCGGTTCCCTGTCATATCCGCTATCCGGTTCAAAAGTTGCCCGCCGCGCTGCGCGGTCTGGCGGGTCGCCGCGATCAATTCATGCGCTTCATCGGGCAGGTTCATCTTGTCCAACCGTCCCTGCATGCCCAAAATGATTGTCAGCAAGTTCGAAAAATCATGCGCCAACCCACTGGTCATCTGCGCGGCCATCTCGCGACGGCGCGTTTGTTGCAGCGCGACGCGGGTTTGGGTTTCCTCGGTGATGTCTACGGACATAATATAAACGCCGCCTTCTCCATCAGGGGTAAAGGACACGCGAATGCGGCGGGAATCCTGCTCTTCCGTGAACTCGAAAACGGAGGTTTCGCCGCCATAGGCTTTTGACAGATGCGGCTCGACTCGTGAAAAAGCGTGTCGGCCAAGCGCGTCAGAGATATGCAGCCCCAGAATATCAGATGGGCGACCCGGCAACACCGAGCTGAGCCGCCGGTTTGAGTAATCGTAGCGCCCCTCTACATCGAGATGCGCGATATGGGCGGGCATCATCTCGGTCGTCATGCGCGTGCGGGCTTCGATCTCGGTCAGTTCGCGCTTGGCCTCTTCTAACGCAGCAATGGTGGCAGCAAGCTTGCGGTTGGTGGCCGAAAGCTCCTCGGTATGGCTGAGCAGTTGGTCGGAAAGCTCCTCGGATCGGGCGCGAAGCAAGTTTTCGGCGCGTTTCGTGCCTGTGATATCGGTGTAAACCGCGACCCAACCACCCTGAGGCAGCGGCGATCCCTCAACAGCGACAACCTGCCCGTTTGGGCGGACACGCTCCATATAGTGCGGCTCAAACGCCATGGCTTGCTCGACGCGCTGCTGCACCATTTCGTCTACATCGCCCTCGGGCCCGTATTCTCCGCGGGTGACCAGGAAGTGGATCGTGTCACGAAACAACGCGCCGGGTTGCACAAGGTCGTCGGGAAGACCGAACATCTCTTGAAAGCGTCGATTGCTGAGAACCAGACGCAGTTTGTTGTCATAGATAGACAACGCCTGACCGATCAAATTCAGCCCGGCAGTCGTCATCGACTTGATGCGCTTTTCGCTAACGGTCAAGATCGCCCTCCCTGCGGCCTATCCGTAGCATCAGATTTAGACTTGGTGTAGAGGCGAACGCCCAGCCGGCTGATTTGTCCCAAAACCGGCAAGCAGGTCCGCGCCGAACAACCGTGGCGTGCAAGCTGCACGTGTCGCAGCGGCGCAATGCTGGATTTGTAAATCCGGCGACAAAGGCATACAACCATTGCAGATACAGGCTTTTTTGCATCACATACAGATATGAGCAGCCCAACCATTTCTGCCGAACGCGAAAGCGATGGCACTCGAATACGCTTTGCAGGCGAAATGCTGACGCAATTGCTTTCTCCGGTCGAGGGGCCTTTTGCAGGCATTCAGCCAGAGGGCGGGCGTGTTACGCTGGATCTGTCGGACGTAGAAGCATTGGATACAAGCGGCGCGTGGTTGGTTGCGGATCTTGCCAAGCGGTTCACGACGGCTGGCGCTCAGCTGGAATTCCGGGGCGTTCAACCGGCCCATGCCGCGCTGATCGAGACCGTATCGAAGAACATCCCAGACCATCCCGGAAAACTGGCCCCGCCTCGCAATGCCGTGGATTGGGTCGCCAGCGTGGGTCAAAAAACGGTTGGCGCGTGGACGGACACGCTCTCGATCCTGGGGTTCCTAGGTCTAACGCTGCATCGGCTTGGGCGAACATTGGTCATGCCCTGGCGTTTGCGCCGGGCTGCCCTGTTTACACATATGGAGGAAACCGGGTTTAAGGCCTTGCCCATCGTGGCTTTGATGGGGTTTCTGATCGGCGTTGTTCTGGCCTTTCAGGGGGCCACGCAGCTGAAACAATTCGGGGCCGAGATTTTCGTGGTCGAGCTGATCTCGATCTCAGTACTGCGCGAGCTCGGGATCCTTCTAACTGCTATCATCGTTGCCGGTCGATCGGGGTCGGCCTTTACCGCCTCAATCGGGTCGATGAAGGTGCAGGAGGAAATAGACGCCATGCGCACGCTGGGTCTGGACCCGATCGAGGTGCTGGTGGTGCCGCGTGTCCTGGCCCTTTTGATCATGCTCCCAATCCTGGGTTTTGTCGCCGATCTTGCGGGCCTTTTCGGCGGCGGATTGATGAGCTGGATCGACCTTGGCATCAGCCCCGGCATGTTCGTTACTCGTTTGAACGAAAGCACAGATGTCTGGCAATTGGCGGTTGGGTTGATCAAAGCGCCCTTCTTCGCGCTGGTCATCGGCGTGATCGCTTGCTGGCAGGCCATGCAGGTTAAAGGCTCGGCCCAGAGCGTGGGTCAGCGCACCACGGCCTCGGTCGTGCAGTCGATCTTCATGGTGATCGCCATCGACGCCCTGTTTTCGATCTTCTTCTCTGAGATTGGGATCTGACATGGACGGCACGGTGCAACATCAGACCACTCAGGCAGATGCGCAACGCGAGGCGGTGATCCGCGTGCGCGGGCTGCGCAATCAGTTCGGGCCGCAGGTTGTCCATGACAATCTGGATCTCGATGTCTGGCGGGGTGAGGTCTTGGGCATCGTGGGCGGCTCGGGCACCGGTAAATCGGTACTACTGCGCACGATTGTGGGGCTGAACACGCCAGCGGCAGGCAGCATCGAGGTACTAGGCGTAGATGTCCTGAATGGACCCGAGGAAGATCGCCGTCGTATAGAACGCCACTGGGGCGTGGCGTTTCAGGATGGTGCGCTGTTTTCCTCGCTCACCGTTTTGCAGAACGTCATGGCCCCGCTGCGCGAACATACTGGCCTGAGCGAAAAACTGATGGAATCTCTGGGCGCATTGAAGATCAGCCTAGTGGGTCTGCCACAGCTGAGTTGCGGCAAGTTTCCATCCGAACTTTCGGGCGGGATGCGCAAACGGGCTGCGCTGGCTCGCGCCTTGGCCATGGACCCCGAGATCGTGTTTCTAGATGAGCCCACCGCTGGTTTGGACCCAATCGGTGCCGCCGCCTATGATGAGTTGATCCGAGAGTTGCAGCAGGCATTGGGCCTGACGGTTTTCATGGTCACCCATGATTTGGACAGTCTGTATGCGATCTGCGACCGCATCGCGGTACTTGCAGAAAAACGCGTACTGGTTGAAGGTCCGATAGAAGAGATGACCAAGGTCGACCATCCTTGGGTTCAGGAATACTTCACAGGCCCCCGCGCCCGCGCGGCACAGCAGAAGGGGTAAGGCAGGTAAGGCGATGGAAACCCGAGCGAACTATATTCTAATCGGCGCATTTACCCTTGCAGCACTATTGGGGGCTTTTGGCTTTTTCCTATGGCTCGCCAAGTTCGAGGTGACCCGCCAATACGCCTACTATGACGTGTTGTTCGACAACGTTTCTGGCCTGTCGGCCGCTGGCGGGGTCAGTTTCAACGGCCTTCCGGTCGGTCAGGTGATCTCGTTAAATCTGGATGATGACGACCCCTCGAAAGTAAGGGTGAGGATTGAGGTTGATGCGGATATTCCCGTCACCGAAGACACCATCGCCCAATTGCAATCACTTGGAGTCACTGGCGTCGGCTATGTCGAATTGACCGGAGGATCGACCACCGCCGCGCGTCTGCCGCAAAACAGCGTGATCAAAAGCAAACGCAGTACAATTCAGTCTCTGTTCGAAGGCGCGCCAAAGGTTTTGGATGAAGCCATCACACTGTTGCAAGAGCTGAATTCGGTCGTCGATGAAAAGAACCGCAAGGCCGTCTCGGATATTCTCGAAAACCTAGCCTCCGCCACCGGGCGTTTGGACAAGACCATGTCGGATTTTGAAACCGTTTCCGGCAATATCGGCGATGCGGCCAAGGATATCGGTGAGTTCACCAAACGTCTCGACCCGCTGATCGCTGCGGCTGAAACCACGCTTCAGACCGGAAACGAGACGCTGCAATCGGTCAAAACAGCAGCGGACTCGGCGACAGGCGCGTTGGATGAAGCCAAAACAACCCTGACAACGGCAAATAGCGTCATGGCCGAAGACATCAAGCCCTTTATTCAGCGCGGCTCGGAACTGGCCGAGAACCTGACGCGGTTGTCGAATGAGGCCAGTGTCTCGCTGGCTGTGATTACCGAAACTGTAGCGAATGCCAACACCACGCTGGCGTCAATCACCACCGCGATGGAATCGACCAAAGGCGTATTGGCCTCGGCCGAGCGTGCCTTTGACACGGCCAACCGGGTGATAGACGAAGACGTGGCTCCTGTGGCTGAAGACATCCGCAAAGCGGCCAATCAGGTGACCGAGACCGTCTCAAACATCACCAATAAAATCGACGAGATCTCGGACGATGTCCTCAGCGCCTCGAACTCAGCGAAAGAGCTGCTGGGTACGGTCGACAAGATCGTACAAGACAATAGCCGGCAGGTGTCGAACTTCCTACGCGTTGGCCTCCCTCAATTCGTCCGTTTTGTCGAAGAAGCGCAGCGGCTGGTCATTTCCCTCGACCGCTTGGCTGACAGAATAGAACGCGACCCGGCACGGTTCCTGCTGGGCACCCAAGCATCGGAGTTCCGTCAATGATTAGGACCCTGTTTCTGACCCTGTCTTTGACGTTGCTGGGGGCCTGCGCTGGTCTTGGTACGCTGCGACAGGCCTCAAAACCAAACAACCTTTATCTGCTTACGCCCAAAAGCACGTTTTCTTCCTCTCTTCCGCGGGTCCAAAAGCAGATCGTTGTGCAAGAGCCGACGGCGACGGCCGCCGTCAACACCGACCAGATCGCCATTCAGCCCACTGCGCTTCAGGTGCAATACCTGCCGCAAGCGCGCTGGGTCGATCGCGCGCCGCTGATCGTGCAAGCACTGATGGTTGAGAGCTTTGAGAACTCGGGCAAGGTTGCAGCGGTGGGTCGATCCACGGTCGGACTGCGCGCGGACTATGTCATTCAACCGGACTTGCGTGAATTTCAGGGTCTTGTCGTATCGGAAACTGAGGATTCCACGTCGGTAAGGGTCGAGGTGCGGATGAACATCAAGATCATCGACGAGTTCGAAGACAAAATCATCGCCTCAAGCTCATTCCGCGAATATGTCGTCTCAGCCAGCGATCAAACCCCTGATCTGGTAGAGGCTTTCGACATCGCACTCGGCAAAACCATGCGCGATGCCGTGGAGTGGAGCGTGCGTAAAATCCACTCGCATGCGGCCAACAATCCCCGACCGTCTTTGCAATAGACCCTAGAAATGCTGGGCTGACGCGCGGTTCCAATCGTCGGCAAATTCGGCGGGGATCTCCGCGGACAGCAGCGCGCCCTCTTCCAGGATCGTGTGCATTTGCGCGTAGGAATGCTCCCGCTCGTCGGCGGTCCGGCGCAGGATGTCACGCGGGTGAAGCTCGGCCACTGTTGATTTGCCCATTGCGCCCAGCAGTTCGCGAAAACTCTCCAAAGTGGCATCGTGGTAGCGATGTACCCGCTGACGTTTTTGCGGCACGTTTACCGCTCGCCCCCGGATCGGGTCTTGGGTCGCCACACCGGAAGGGCAGCGGTTGGTGTTGCAATGCAGCGCCTGAATGCAGCCGACCGCGAACATCATGGCACGCGCCGCGTTGCAGATATCGGCGCCCAGAGCGAATTTTTCGACGAGGTCGTAGCCAGTGGCGACTTTGCCTGCACAAATGATGCGGATTTTGTCGCGCAAGCCCACGCCCTTTAGGCAATTATTCACGAAGATCAACGCCTCGTTTAGCGGCATGCCAAGACGGTTCGTGAACTCGACCGGAGCGGCCCCGGTGCCCCCTTCGGAACCATCAATGGTGATGAAATCAGGCAAGATGCCGGTTTCTAACATTGCCTTGCAGATTGCCATGAACTCGGACGGGTTGCCGATGCACAGCTTGAAGCCAACCGGTTTTCCGCCCGACATCTCGCGCAGATGCTGGACGAATTCCAGCAGCTCGGTCGGGCCGTCAAAGGCCGAATGAACCGGCGGGGAAATGACGTCCTGATGCTCCGGCACGCCGCGGATCTCAGCAATCTCTTTGTCGACTTTGGCGGCGGGCAGTACCCCGCCATGCGAGGGTTTGGCCCCCTGAGACAGCTTGATCTCGACCGCTTTGACTACGTCCTTAGTGGCCTTTTCTGCGAACTTGTCTTTGTCGAACCCGCCGTCGGGGGTACGACAGCCGAAATAGCCGGTGCCTATCTGCCAGAAAATATCACCGCCTTCGGCCAAATGATGCGGAGACAACCCGCCCTCACCGGTGTTATGGGCGAAACCCCCATCTTTTGCCCCACCATTCAACGCCCGAATGGCGTTGGCGCTCAGCGCCCCGAAACTCATGGCCGAGACGTTCAGGCGCGACGCGCTATACGGTTTTTCACATTGCGGCCCGCCCAGCATGATGCGTTCTTCGCTTTCATCCACGTGTTTGGGGGCAAGCGAATGATTGGCGCGGTGATAGCCTACGGTCGTGATGTCGTATTGCGTACCAAAGGCCTGCGTATCGACCTGACCCTTGGCGCGAGAGTAAATCAGGCTACGAACGATCCGGTTGTAGGGACGACCGCTTTCGTTGGTTTCCACGAAATACTGTCGGATTTCGGGACTGACGAACTCCAGCATGTACCGAAAATGACCCAGCACGGGATAGTTGTTCAGCACGTTATGTTTGGTGGTCAGAATGTCGTACATTCCGATCACTGCGTAAGGGATCAGAATGATCAGGAGCCAATGCGCCGGGTGCCAGACAAAGCCCAAAAGCAGAACCAGAGGCAAACAGACGAAGCTGAGGAAATAATAAAGCCTGCGTACAACCATTCCTGATCTCCTTGGGTGGGTCGTTTTGGAGTGCGGCGTAAAATCCATTCAGATCAAAACCGAAAATGATAAATCAAAGTGAAACAGCTTGGCTTTTGATTGCAAGCCCTCAGACAGTTTGCAATCAAAGGAGACGCGTTTGTGAAATCGCGTTACGAGTTTGATCGATCTAATGTTTTAAGGCGCGACGCCTGACAGGCTGGCATTAAGGGCAGGCAGAGTGAACACGCAGAACTCTCAATCAGGTACACAAGGCCGCGTCTTGATGTTTCTTGCCGTTTTTGTCGGCGGCGCACTGGGGTCTCTAGTGCGGGAGTTTTTTTCAGTAGAAATCCCGGGCGCTTCGGTCCTGACTGCAACGTTCGGGATCAACGTTTTCGCCTGTTTCGTCCTTGGCTGGCTGTATTCCATTCGCCATCGGGTCCACGCGCATGTTTTACACCTCGGAGCTGTCGGGTTTTGTGGTGGCCTCTCCACGTTCTCTTCATTCGTGGCCGAGCTTGAACGGTTGGCTGCAAACACGCTTGGGGCGGCAGTGGCGGCGGCCGGGTTGGAGATTGCAGTTGGCCTGGGTGCCGCAATCGCCGGTGAGGCCCTTGGGCGGCGTTTTCATGCAGGTCGGGGGTCCGTATGACGGATCTGTACCTGCATGCTCTGTTTGGCCTAGGCGGTGGTTTGGGTGCTGTTCTTCGTCATTGGGTGGCGTTGCGGATCACGCATGACCTCCCTCTCTCAACCTTGATAGTGAACGTGCTTGGCAGCCTGTTGCTTGGGCTGTGGCTGGGCTATCTGGGAGGCCCCGTCGACATGGGCGAGGAGGAAAAGCGATTGGTATTCGGCTTTTGCGGCGGGTTTACCACTTTTTCCAGCTTCGCCTATCAATCGCTAGAGCTGCGACGCAAGCAAACTCTGGTTCTGGCCGCAGGCAATATCGTCGTCAGCCTTGTGATGTGTTGGGGCGCGTTGTGGTTGGGTCTCGTCATAACACGCTGACGTACCGGCTACATTGCGTGCATATGCATTCGGACCGCAAGGTTGCCCAAGATCCAGACCGTTCCGAGAATGATAATCAACAGAACAAGGGTCGAGAATAGGATCAGATCCAGATCCTCGCGGCTGCTGCGACGACGATCTATGTGCAGGAAATAGACCAGTTGAAAGATCAACTGCGCCAGACCCAACAGACCGATAGTCAGATACACTCCGGTCGTTTCAATGCCGAACACCTGTGCAACGCCAAACATCGCAAGCGTCAAAAGCAGCGAGCCTCCGTAGCCGATGACATAGCGACGACGCTCGCGCCGGTGCATTTCGGAGCGTTTATCCATAGGTCAGACCTCCGAAATAGACGATTGTGATGATGCCGATCCAGATCAGGTCGAGAAAGTGCCAGAACAATGCAAGCCGCACGACGCGTGAGATGACCAGATCCGTCATGCCCATGACGCGCAGTTGAATGCCCAAAACAATCAACCAAACACAGCCTGCCGCTACGTGTAGCCCATGCAAGGGAACCAGCCCGTAGAAGGCAGAGAGGAAGCCGCTACGCTGCGGGATACCACCCTTCTCGACCATTGCCATAAAGTCTCGGATCTCCAGCACAAGGAAGCTGAGGCCCAGGAACAGCGTTACCCCGAACCACAGAATGATCTTTGACCGGGGCAAGTTGTATTTCAGAGCGAGCATGGCCAACCCGACGGTTAGACTGCTGGTCAACAGGATCATAGTCTGCGCGAAGATGCTTTTGAGGTCGAACAGCTCGTGCGGGCCGGGACCACCCGCCTGCGCGTCGATCATCGTGATGTAGATTGCGAACATCAGGCCGAAATAGACCAGATCGCTCATCAGGAAGACCCAGAAGCCGAAGGTAACGACTTCGGACGCTTTGTGGGCACTGGCGTGGCGTTCACCGAGGTTGATGCCGGGATAGCTATGGGTCGGGGCGCGTTTCATGTCACCGCCTCCATATCGGGTCGGGCAAGGCCTCGGTTATCCGTCGCCGTCTCGTGGTCGCGATCCACGGGGGTTTCGCTGTGAACCAGTGCAAGCCAGGCCTCGTGTTCCTTGCGGACCTCCTCGGCGGGGATGGTGATTTCGGTGCTGGTGTCGAAGGTCCAGATGATAAAGGCAAGGATCATCGCACCCGTCATTAGCGCTGCCAGCCACCAGATCCACCAGACCAGCGCAAACATCCAGATACCGCTGGTCACGCAAAGGATGAATCCGATCCCGGTATTGCGCGGCATATCGATATCTTCATAGGCGTCGGGGGTGGGATAGGCCGCGCCCCGCTCTTTAGCGGTGGCGAAGTCATCCCGCGCGGTCACCTGTGGGATGATGAAAAAGTTATAGGGCGGTGGCGGTGCTGGGATCGACCATTCCAACGAGCGGCCATCCCAAGGGTCGCCCACAGGAACGCGGGTTTTGTCGCGGTCGCGGATGCTGACCCAGAGCTGAACCAGAACCGATAGCAACGCGGCTGTGATGACCAATGCTCCGACCACCGCGACGATCATATAGGGGTGAAAGCTCGGATCCTCCCAACTGAACGATCGGCGTGGCATGCCCATCAGGCCGACAAAGTAAAGCGGTAGGAAGGTCAGCATGAATCCAACGGTCCAGAGCGCAACCGTCACCCTGCCCCACCCTTCATTTAGGCGAAACCCAAACGCCTTGGGGAACCAGTAGTTATAGGCCGCGAGCAAGCCAAACAGCACGCCGGGCAGCAGAACATTGTGGAAATGCGCCACGAGAAACAGGGTGTTGTGGACCTGATAGTCAACGGTTGGATTGGCCAAGATCACTCCGCTGAGGCCGCCAATGACAAACAACATCAGGAAAGCCAGTCCATAGAGCATCGGGACTGAGAACCGGATACGGCCACGCCAGAGGGTGGCCATCCAATCATAGACCTTAACGCCGGTAGGTATGGCAATCAGCATGGTCGCAATGCCGAACACGGCATTGATCAGCGCGCTTTGGCCCATGGTGAAGAAGTGGTGCAGCCAGACGGTGAAGGACAGGACTGCGATGGACATGGTGGCAATCACCAGCGAGGTGTAGCCATAAATGCGCTTGGCCGAGAAGGTCGCGAAGACCTCGGAATAGATGCCATAGGCTGGCAGGACGAGCAGGTAAACCTCGGGGTGGCCGAACAGCCAGAACAGGTTGGCGTAGTTCATCATGTTGCCGCCGAGGTCGTTGGTGAAGAAATGAAAGTCCAGATAGCGATCCGCGGCCAGCAACAAGGCCGCGACCCCGAGCGGCGGCATCGCAAAGACGATTAGGATTGAGCTGCAGATGATCGTCCAGCAATACATCGGCAACCGCATGAAGGTCATTCCTGGAGCCCGCAGCTTGTAGATCGTGACGGCAAAATTAATGCCGGTCAGAGTCGTTCCGATCCCAGACACGACGATGGCCCAGATCCAGTAATCGGGCCCCACACCAGGGTTGAACGCGGCCCCGGTATAGGGCGGATAGGCGGTCCACCCCCCGGTCGAGAACTCTCCGACCACCAGAGAAACCATCAGCATCATGCCCGCCGAAACGGTCAGCCCAAGGCTGATCTGGTTCATCACTGGAAAGGCGACGTCCCGCGCGCCGATCATCAGCGGGATGACGTAGTTCGCGATGCCAAAGACAAAGGGCACAGCGACAAAGAAAATCATGATCGTGCCGTGCGTGCTGAAGAGCTCGGCGAAATGCTCGGCCTCAAGAAAACCGTCGCCCGGCCCGGCCGCCTGTTGGGCGCGCATGACAACGCCCTCCAGCACCCCTCGGGCCAGCATGACGATGGCAAAGACGATATACATGATGCCGATTTTCTTGTGGTCGGCGCTGGTCAGCCAGTCGCGCCACAGCGGCCCCCACAGCCGGAACCATGACAGGAGGAAGACAACTGCTGCCGCTCCGACAAGCACAACGGCGGCGGCGGCATTGGCAACGATCTCATTTGCGTTGGGGTTCTGGATCAGCCCCGCGATTGGAAACGCATCCCAACTGAGGCGGCCGAAGAAACCGGTGTCAGATGTCATTGGCCGACCCCCTGCCCGTATGAGGTTGTTCCCGGCTGCTGATCGTGCGGCAAGGCTTGGCCAGAGTGATAGCGATGCAAGATCGACTGAAACAAATCGCTATCATCCAAGCGGAAATACAAGGCGTTTTCAGGCATATCAGAGGTTCCGAGGGCCTGCTGCACCTCATCACGGTCCGAGCGCATGGCAACGGTCTTATACGTCGCCGCATCCAACACGATGCCGTTCTGGCGCACAGTTTCGACCCAAGTGTCAAAATCCTCTGCCGAAAGGGCAAGCGTTTTGAATTTCTGTTTTGTGAAGCCGCGCCCGTTATATTGCGTATTCTCGCCTTGCATCTGTTCGGGTTGATCTGCGACCAGATGTAGCTGAGTGGTCATACCCGGCATCGCGTAAATCTGCCCGGCCAAGGCAGGGATCATGAAAGACTGCATGACGGTATCCGTTGTCAGGGTCAGAGCGATTTGCTGTTTCACGGGAATACCCATCTCACCCACGGTCGCGATCCCGAGATCGGGATAGATGAACAACCATTTCCAATCGAGGCCCACGACCTGAATCTGAACGGCAGGTTCATCCCCAAAGGGAGCCGCGAAAGGGTCCAGACGATGGGTCGCTTTCCACAAGTAGACCGACAAAATCGTGACGATCACCACCGGAACGCCCCACATCACCATCTCGAGCCGGGGCGAGAAGTCCCAATCTGGCCGATAAGCAGCTGTACCGCCCTTCCGACGGCGATATCGCAGCGCAATAAGCGGAACCAGAACAAGAACAGGCACAACAGCGATCAAAATCAACCACGTTGCCCGCAAAAGATGTGCCTTCTGCACCGCCGCAATCGGACCCTGAGGGTCCATGAAGCTGTCACTGGCGCCTGCGGTCCGGGCCGATGATACCACCATCACAAGGGCCATCAGCATCGCCGCCGATATGAGGGCCGTTCCGACCTTGGTCATAGGCGACTGTCCTCTTTCGCATCCTGATTCATTGCAACTATCGACAAAGGAAAGAGATTTCTCAAGGCTTTTGATCGCAGCCTTCAAGCTGGCACTAATAGTGTTCTGGTTTCGGTTGACTTGCATGCATCCTCGGGACACAGCTTGGCTACGATGCGTATTCTCATTTTGATTTTTTGCCTTGCCATCCAGCCCCTGGCGGCCAACGCGCAAGATCGCGCCAAGGTTGAGCGTCAGTTTCAAAACTGGTTGCAGGAAACGGTGTGGCCGCAAGCCCGTGCCAAAGGCGTTTCGCGCCAGACCATGACACGGGCTCTGTCCGGCGTGACCTTGAAATGGGACCTTCCCGATCTGGTGCCGCCGGGCAGCCCGCCGCGGTCATCAAAGCCACAATCACAGGCCGAATTCGGAGCACCGGCGCGCTATTTCAAAGCAGGCTCTTTGCAGGGCGCGACTGCTCAGGGGCGCAAAATGGCCAAACGACACGCGGCGGTGCTTGCCCGTGCCGAGGCCGAAACCGGCGTTCCGGCCCGCATTATCCTCGCCATTTGGGGTCGTGAAAGCGGCTATGGCCAAGTGGCAATCCCCCACAACGCGTTTCAGGTCCTCGCGACAAAAGGCTTTATGAGCACCCGCTCGCAGTATTTCACAGCCGAGTTGCTGGCCGCTTTGCAAATCGCGGAAGCGGGGCATTTGAACGGTCGTGAGATGAAAAGCAGTTGGGCCGGAGCGCTGGGGCAGCCGCAATTCATGCCCTCGAGTTTTCTGACTTACGCCGTGGACGGAGATGGCGATGCCAACGCAGATATCTGGCAATCCGAAGAGGACACGATCGCCTCGATCGCCAACTACCTGTCGCAGCATGGCTGGATTTCGGGCCGTGATTGGGGGTTTGAGGTTGTTGTGCCTGATACAGTCAGCTGCGCTTTGGAGGGTCCTGATCAGGGGCGCGCGATCGAGGAGTGGGCCTCGATGGGGATCACGCGAACATCCGGCCGCCCGTTTCCAGCGCATGAACTGCCCGCCCAAGGGTTCCTAATGATGCCCGCAGGTCGAACCGGGCCGGCGTTTTTGGTGACCCGGAATTTCTACGTCCTGAAAGAATACAACAAGAGCGATCTATACGCCCTGTTCGTGGGTCATGTCGGGGATCGGATTGCATTCGGTGTCGGAGACTTCACGGCGCGCTGGGGTCGCGTTGACCCGCTATACCGATCAGAAATTGCAGCGATGCAAAGAGGGTTGGAACGCCTTGGCCATGATGTCGGCGGCGCAGACGGCCTGCCAGGTTTCAAAACGCGACGCTCAATCGGGCGCTGGCAGAAAACGCAAGGTCGGGCCGAGACGTGTTTCCCTGACCGTGCGCTTGTCTCTGAACTTGGGCAGTAACCAGCCCCAGTCCAAATCAACAATGTTTGTTTTTCCTCGCTATCGTTGCCTATTAAAGGTCAATTGACAGGCTTGCCCAAATTGGCTTGATGCACGGCCTTTCTATTGACCGGACATGTCGCACAGGCTTGGCGCGGCTGTTTAGAATCAACCCGTTATGGATACATCGCCAAGAACGCGATACTGGAGCGCTTCAACGAAGCGACCTCGCGGCTTGAGATGCCAGCCCAAGCAACCAGAAACTGGCAACATAACTGTCTTTTGACTTGCTGTTCCCGCCATGGCACGATCTGACCGATTTAAGCTCAGGCCCTTCGGGTAATATTGAATGATCTGGCCCCAAAGCCTAAGAGGAATAACCCGATTGGTTTCGACCACGAGGGGCAACTAGATTGAGAGGCACTATGACACGCAAGGTCACCAAGGCGATTTTCCCCGTAGCAGGACTTGGAACACGCTTTTTGCCCGCGACGAAATCCGTCCCTAAAGAGATCATGACGCTGGTTGACCGCCCTCTGGTCCAGTACGCCATCGACGAAGCCCGCGCTGCTGGGATCACCGAGTTCATATTTGTCACGTCCCGCGGGAAATCCGCGCTTGAGGATTATTTCGACCATAACCTCGTTCTGGAACAAGAGCTGAAAGCCAAAGGCAAGCACAAGCTGCTGGATACGCTCAATGCGACAAACATGGAAAGCGGCGCCATCGCCTATATCCGCCAGCACAAGGCGCTTGGGCTTGGCCACGCTGTCTGGTGCGCGCGCCGCCTGATCGGGGATGAGCCTTTCGCCGTCATGCTGCCCGATGACGTCATCGCCGCCGACAAGCCCTGTTTGCAGCAGATGATCGAAGCTTATGAAGAAACCGGCGGCAATATGGTTGCCGCGATGGAGGTTCCGCCCGAACAAACCAGCTCTTATGGGGTGTTGGATGTGGGCGACAATGTGGGCACGGTCGTGCGCACACGCGGCATGGTCGAAAAGCCCAAGCCCGAAGATGCGCCCTCAAACCTCGCCGTAATCGGACGCTATGTGCTTGGGCCGTCGGTTCTGTACAATTTGAACCAAAAGAAGAAAGGCAGCGGTGGAGAGATCCAGCTGACCGACGCCATCGCCGAAGATATCCGCAACGGTGTTCCTGTCTTTGGTTACAAATTTGACGGTCAACGCTTTGATTGCGGATCTAAAGCTGGGTTCCTGCAAGCAACCGTCGCATTTGCCTTGGCCCGCGATGATCTGCGCGATGACCTGAGCGCGTATCTGCACGACCTTGTCTCGGCTGAGAAAGCTGCTCAGTAAACGGGCGGTAAGACACACAAATGAAAGACGCTGCGCGATCATGACAACCGTATACCCAGTAATTCTGTGCGGGGGGTCCGGAACCCGTTTGTGGCCGCTCTCCCGGAAAAGCTATCCCAAGCAATTTGTGCCTTTGCTGGGCGAGAACAGCCTGTTGCAGGATTGCGCCCTCAGAATGCGTGGGCCTGAAGCTGCGCCTTACGCCAAACCTGTGGTTCTCACGAATGAGGCATTTCGGTTCGTCGTGCCGGAGCAATTGACCGAGATCGGTATAGACCCCGGCCCGGTTCTGATCGAACCCGAAGGACGCAACACCGCGCCCGCCGTTCTGGCCGCAGCCTTGTTTCTGAATGAAATCGACCCGGATGCGGTTATGTTGGTGGCTCCATCTGACCACGTGGTTCCCGATTCCAGCGCATTTCACGACGCGGTCTCTGAGGGTTTGCGCGCGATTGCCGAGCGTGGTGATCTGCTGACCTTCGGCATCACTCCGGATCGGCCGGAAACCGGCTATGGCTATCTGAAACTGAGCAAAACGCCCGAGACCCGCGCAGTCCCTCTGGATCGGTTCGTTGAAAAGCCCGATCTTGAGACGGCCAAATCCATACTGGCTGATGGCAGCTATCTGTGGAACTCGGGCATCTTTCTGTTTGCCGTTCGCGACATCATCACCGCATTCGAACAACACGCCCCTGCCTTGATGAGCCCTGTCAAAAACGCTGTCGATAACGCCAAGAGTGACCTTGGCTTCCTCAGACTGGATGCCGAGGCGTGGTCTCAGGTCGAAGATATCTCGATCGACTATGCCGTGATGGAGAAAGCGGACAACCTGAGCGTTGTGCCCTATGCGGCCGGGTGGTCGGATGTTGGCAGTTGGTCCGCGGTGCAAGAGTTGACCCATCCGGACGCAGATGGCGTCGCGACTTCTGGTGAAGTCACGGCGATTGACTGTCAAAACGTGCTGGTCCGCTCGGAGTCTCCGGCGCAGGAGGTTGTGGCGCTGGGTTTGCAAGACGTGATTGCCGTTGCCATGCCCGATGCCGTTCTGGTCGCCAGCATGGACAAGGCTCAGGACGTCAAAAAGGCCGTGACCGCGCTGAAGGTTAAAGGTGCGAAACAGGCCGAGTCCTTGCCGGTGGACCATCGCCCTTGGGGCTGGTTCGAAAGCCTGGTGATAGGGGACCGGTTTCAGGTCAAGCGCATCCACGTCCATCCCGGCGCGGCGCTCAGCTTGCAGTCGCATCACCACCGGTCCGAACACTGGATCGTGGTGGAAGGCACCGCCAAGGTCACAATTGACGAGGAAGAGCGTCTGGTTTCCGAAAATCAGTCTGTCTACATTCCTTTGGGCGCGGTCCATCGGATGGAGAACCCCGGTAAGGTGCCCATGGTTTTGATCGAGGTCCAGACCGGCACTTATCTGGGTGAGGATGACATCATCCGCTACGAGGACATATATTCACGCAGTTAAACTGTTTAAATTCAGTCTCTTGCGCGAGATTCAAGCGAAAAGGTAAACCGAAATACCTCCGGGCGTTCGCTTCGGTCAGATAGATTTCATGCGTCCTGCGGTAGGGTAGCGCGCAACGAAATGTCGGACCGACAGCCTAAGGAGGACGCCCGTGTCTCAGATCTCACCCCGATTGAACTTGCCATTCTTGCAGCCGTCTCAGGCGCAGAAACATGTCACCCATAACGAAGCCTTGCGCCAGTTGGATCTCGTGGTGCAGCTGAGCGTTGTGTCGACAAGCAGCACAAATCCACCCGCCACGCCGGAACAAGGAGAGATTCATTGGCTGGGCTCGAATCCGACGGGAGAGTGGGACGGCCATGCAGGTGAATTGGCGGCCTGGATTGATAACGCTTGGCACTTCCTGACCCCACAAACAGGCTGGCGCGCTTGGGACCAAGCCGACGGACAGGTGAAACTGTGGGATGGCACCGCGTGGGTCAACCCTCCGGTCGAGACCTCGAACTTACCCGGTATTGGTGTGGCGACAGGCTATGACAGTACCAACCGCCTATCCGTTCGTGGCCCCGCGACGCTGCTGAGCCATGAAGGTGGTGGCCATCAGTTAAAAATCAACAAAGCCGCCTCTGGCGAAACCGCGTCGCTGCTGTTTCAATCCAACTGGACGGGTCACGCCGAGATGGGCCTTTCCGGCAGCACCGGGTTCTCGATCAAGGTGTCGCCGGACGGCGGCAGTTGGACAGATGCCCTGCGCCTTGATCCCGCCACGGGTATCGCCAGCGGCGCCGCCGTTCAAAACGGCCCCGCGGATACCACGGCTGGGCGCTTGATGCGGGCCGACTATGGGTACGGGCCTGGCAATCTGCTGGGGTCGGTGTCGGAAAACGCAGGTGCGCCGACGGGTGCAGTGATCGAACGCGGCAGCACTGAAACGGGCGACTATGTCCGTTTCGCTGATGGCACTCAAATTTGTACCGCAACCCTGACCGCCACAGGTTGTAGCACTGCTGATGGCGCGCTGTTTGCTAGCAACACGGAGACGTGGACCTTCCCGGTCGCATTTGCGGCAACCCCGTCTGTCAGCGGCAACGGTGGTAGCGTGGGCCGGTTCGTCGGAGTAGACGAACCTTCGACTAGCCAAGTCGTTTGCAGAGTTCTTTCCACCACATCAGATGCAACAGTCCACGTGCCGTCTCTTATCGCGATTGGACGTTGGTTCTGAGGTAAATGGCGCGGACCTCGGGTTCGGGCCTCTATTTCGCGCGAAGATCGCCCTCAGACTGTTCAAGAAACCAAGCGTAGGTTTCGCGAATACCGTCCTCAAGCTCGATCGAAGCCATCCATCCCATATCCGCCAGACGTGACACATCCATCAACTTGCGCAGGGTCCCATCGGGTTTTGAGATATCCTGCGTGATCCGCCCCTTGAACCCCGTGACCTGCGCCACCAGCGCCGCAAGCTCGGCAATCGAGATGTCAGACCCGCACCCGACGTTGATATGGCTAAGCATCGGCTGCGTGTTCGCCTCATAAACGTCTCGCGGCAGGTCCAGCACGAACAGGGACGCCTCGGCCATGTCATCCACGTGCAGGAATTCACGACAGGGTTTGCCTGTGCCCCAGATCACAACCTCATCCACGCCGTCCCTCTGCGCTTCGTGGAAACGGCGGATCAGGGCGGGCAGCACATGGCTGTTTTCGGGATGGAAATTGTCCCCCGGCCCATAGAGGTTGGTCGGCATGACCGAGCGATAGTCCACCCCGTGCTGCCGGTTATAGCTTTCGCACAGCTTGATTCCAGCGATCTTGGCCACCGCATAGGGTTCGTTGGTGGGTTCAAGAATACCCGTCAATAGAGCGTCTTCACGCATCGGCTGTTGCGCCGCACGCGGGTAGATGCACGAGCTTCCAAGTTGTAGTAGGTGTTTGACACCAGCCTCAAACGCCTGATGGATCACGTTGCATTCGATCATCAGGTTTTTGTAAATGAAATCGGCCGGGAAGGTATTGTTGGCATGAATGCCACCGACCTTGGCCGCAGCCAGGACGACCACATCGGGCTTCTCGGCCTGCATGAAGGCGCGTACCGCAGCTTGATCGGTCAAATCCAGTTCGGAATGCGTGCGGGTGATGAGGCTCAGGGCCTCGCCTGCGGCCTGCCGGTCCTGCAATTTGCGCAGGATGGCACCCCCAACCATGCCGCGGTGCCCTGCTACGTAGATTTTGCGCATGCTAGGGTCCTCAGCCGTTTTCCAAGCTCACGGGCATCTCATAGCCGTGTTGCTTCAGCAACGCATGGCGCTGCGCTGTTTTGAGGTCCTCGCGCACCATCTCTTGGCACATATCCTGTACCGTCAACTCGGGCACCCAGCCCAGTTTCTGCTTGGCTTTGGACGGATCTCCCAGCAGGGTCTCCACCTCAGCCGGGCGGAAGTAACGGGGGTTGATCCGCATCACCACATCTCCGGGCTTCAGCGCCGGAGCGTTGTCGCCTTCGACCGCCTTGACGGTTGCAATCTCATCAACGCCTTCGCCGGAGAATTCCAGCGTCACGCCCAGCTCGGCGGCGGACCATTCGATGAACTGACGCACGGAATACTGCACCCCGGTGGCAATCACGAAATCCTCGGGCGCGTCCTGCTGCAGCATCAGCCACTGCATGCGGACATAATCCTTGGCATGGCCCCAATCCCGCAGGCTGTCGATATTGCCCATATGCAGGCAATCTTCGAGGCCCTGAGCGATATTCGCCAGACCGCGCGTGATCTTACGGGTCACAAATGTCTCACCCCGACGCGGGCTTTCGTGGTTGAACAGGATACCGTTGCAGGCATACATCCCGTAGGCCTCACGATAGTTCACCGTAATCCAGTAGGAATAAAGCTTGGCCACAGCATAGGGCGAGCGCGGGTGGAACGGCGTGGTCTCGCGTTGAGGTGTTTCCTGCACCAGCCCATAGAGCTCGGACGTGGAGGCCTGATAGAAGCGGCACTTCTCCTCCAGTCCCAGAAACCGGATCGCCTCGAGCAGGCGCAGCGTCCCAATCGCATCCACATCAGCCGTGTATTCGGGGGACTCGAAACTAACCGCCACATGCGATTGGGCCCCAAGGTTATAGACCTCATCAGGCTGAACCTGCTGGATAATACGCGTCAGATTAGACGTGTCGCTCAGATCACCATAGTGCAGATGCAGCTTGGGGTTCGGCTCGTGCGGGTCCTGATAGATATGGTCGATTCGCTGCGTGTTGAACGAGGAGGCACGCCGTTTGATCCCATGCACCTCATAGCCTTTTTCCAGAAGGAACTCGGCCAGATACGATCCGTCCTGACCGGTAATGCCGGTGATCAATGCCGTTTTGGTCATAACTGTGCCTCGTTTCCACAAATGCTTCTGTTCGAAGTCTCAAAAACAGTAAGAGCGTATGGAATGCAACCCAAGGCGACAATCTGGCATTGCACCTGACCACGATTTCTTTGATTGTGCAGGCGCATTTCGGCCGAGACAAAAAGAGGAATTCGAGCTTGCGTATTGCGATGATCGGCACCGGCTATGTGGGTTTGGTGTCAGGAGTGTGTTTTTCGGACTTCGGCCATGATGTGATCTGCGTCGACAAGTCCGAGCATAAAATCCAGTTGCTGCAAGCCGGTGAGGTTCCGATTTATGAGCCTGGGCTGGACACCCTCATGGCCAAGAATGTGGCGGCAGGGCGGCTTAGTTTTACGACCAACCTGCAAGAAGCCGTAGACGGAGCGGATGCGGTTTTCATCGCCGTCGGCACACCGACGCGACGCGGGGACGGGCACGCGGATCTGACCTATGTCATGGCTGCAGCCAAAGAGATCGCCAATGCGCTGACCGACTATGCGGTGATCGTGACAAAATCCACCGTGCCCGTCGGCACCAACCGTAAGGTGCAGCAGGTCGTTACTGCCGCAAATCCGAATGCGCAGTTCGATGTGGCATCGAACCCGGAATTCCTGCGTGAAGGAGCCGCGATCGACGATTTCATGCGTCCTGACCGGGTTGTGGTCGGCGTGGAAAACGACCGCGCTGCCGAGGTGATGGCCGAGATCTACCGCCCGCTTTATCTGCGAGACTTTCCGATCCTGACCACCGATCTGGAAAGCGCCGAGATGATCAAGTACGCCGCCAACGCGTTCCTCGCGACCAAGATTACCTTCATCAACGAGATCGCTGGTTTGTGCGAGAAGGTGGGCGCCGACGTCAAAGAGGTGTCGCGCGGGATTGGGCTGGATGGTCGGATCGGCAATAAATTCCTGCACGCAGGACCCGGCTATGGTGGATCGTGCTTTCCCAAAGATACCGCCGCTCTGGCCCGGATCGGGCAGGAACACGCGCATCCAATGCAGATCACCGAGACCGTGATCCGCGTTAATGACGGTGTGAAAAAGCGAATGATCGACAAAATCCGCGACGCCTGCGATGACAGTTTCAACCGCAAGACCGTGACCGTGCTGGGGGTGACATTCAAACCCAACACCGACGATATGCGCGATGCTCCGTCCCTGACCATCATTCCGGCCCTGATCGGCGGAGGTGCCACAGTACGTGTGGTCGACCCGCAAGGCCGTGCCGAAGGCGAGGCGCTGTTGCCCGGTGTGAATTGGTGTGACGACCCATACGCAGCGGCCAAGGATGCCGACGTCGTTGTTCTTCTGACCGAATGGAACGAGTTCCGTGCCTTGAACTTAAGCGAACTTGGCGGAGCGATGAAGACGCCGCGCATGGTGGACCTGCGCAACGTCTATTCTCAGGACAGTGTCGAAAAAGCAGGTTTTGAAACCTATGTGGGGGTCGGGCGTTAACCGCCCGTCTCAGCCCGCATAAAGCGGAACCGACGCGTCTGCCCCTTCGGCCAGTGCTTTGCTCTGATCCCGCCGTACTTGCTCATAAGTTGCTAATGCTCCGGATGAGAACAATTCTTTAGGTGCTTGAACCGGCACGAAATTGCTGTGTTTGTCCGAGCCTCTCGCCAGCAGCGCATAGTCCCGGTCCGCCACCAGCTGTTGTGCTCCGGGACTGAGATAGCGGATAGCCAACCCGATCCGCCGGTCCTCGGACTGGTTCGGCCCCGAACCGTGGATCGTCAGCCCGTGATGCAGCGACATCTGACCTGGCGCGAGTTCTATATGGGTCTTGTCCGTCTCGGCAACTTCGACGGCCACCTCTTGCCCGCGGGACAACAGGTTCGTTTCCGAATATGTATCGTTATGCGGCAAGATCGGGTTCTTGTGGCTGGCGCGCACGAAATCCATACACCCGCTACTTACCGTCGCCGGGGACAGAGCGATCCAGGCCGTGACCTGATCCGGTGTTTCCCCCATGCCCCAATAGGTCAAGTCTTGATGCATACCAACCGTTTGCACGGTGTTGGCCTCCTTGATGAAAAACTCAGCCGACCAGATCATGATATCAGGGCCCAGAACGCCCTCGACCACATCGAGAACGCGAGGATCCTGCGCGATCCGCGTCGCTAGTGGCATGACCAGATGCGCATTGACCCGCTTATAGGTGTTCAAAGGCAAGGGCAGATCCGCATCCAGCCAGTCACTCTCAATCTGTTCTAGCTCCGACCGGAAACCGGCGGCCTCGGCTTCGGAAAAGACGGAGAGGGGAAAGAGATAGCCATCCTCCCAATACTGGTCGGATTGTTGCTGCGTTAACGTCGTCGCCATGGGGTCACCTATTCGCTCTATGCGCAAAGGGTATCCGCGAGTGAGAACACGTCAAAACCAAACCTCTTGCCTGTCAGGATAAGTTTAGCTTAGCCTGCTCTACATGTTGCCTCGCATCCCATCACTCAACTGGTTACGCGTGTTCGAAGCAGCCGCCCGTATGGAGAGCTTTTCCCGCGCAGCATCGCAGCTGAACATGTCGCCAGCCGCCGTCAGCCAACAGGTCAAGGCGCTTGAGACCCGGTTGGGCACGCCTCTGTTTCACCGCCATGCCCATGCAGTCACACTGACGGAAGCAGGACGTGCCTATCTGCCCTCAGTCCAGCAATCGCTGCTGATGCTGGAAACAGCCACCACCGGGTTGTTCGGTGAGACGCGGGAACAGAGGCTATACGTTCAGTCGGTTTTGTTGTTTGCCCATGGTGTCTTGGCCAAAGGCCTTCCCGCGTTTCAGGCCGCGCACCCTCAGATCAATCTTTCGCTGACCACCGGCAATGCGAATTCGGATTTCACCAACCAGTTCACCGATCTACAGATCGTGTTTGGCAACCCTGCGCTGTTTGGCACAGAAGGAGATGAACTGCTGCGCGAGGTTCTGTTTCCCGTCGCCCCGCACGAGATTGCCGCCCAGATCCACACCCCGCAGGACTTGCTGCAATTCACCCTGATCGAAGTATCGACCCACCGAGCCAGCTGGCTCTACTGGTTCGAAGCGCTGCGTCTTTCGACAGGACAGGCCCGGTTTTTCTTTGCCGACAACTCGATCATGGCGGCCGAGCTGTCCGCCAGCGGACTTGGGATCGCATTGGCCCGCGCGCCCGCATCCGACCGTATCATGGAGGGCTCAGGACTGGTGCCCTGCCTTCCCGACCTGCAGGTCAGCGGGCAGGAAGCCTATCACGTGATCTATCCCTCGCGTGCAGATTTGCGCCGGCCGGCCCGATTGTTTCGCGACTGGCTGCTGGACTACAGCGCCGCCGTCCAAACGCGGTATCGCCCCTGACCGGTGACTTCGCGGACCAAACCGCGGCGGGTAAAGCGGTCGATGTTGCGCTGTACTGCAGCGCGCGAGGCTTGTGTAAGTTCCTCGGCAAGAGGGGCCGAAACCATGGGCCAGGCTCGCAAAGCGTCGATCAGCAAAGGCGGCGTTCGACCGCTGAGGTCGGCTGTTGCCTCCTTCGCTCGCGCCTCCCACGCATTGATCCGATCCAAATGCAACAAGGCTGCGAGGGCCGCCTGTCCTGCCCCGCCAATCCAGGCGGCCAGTTTTTCCTCGGGCGACCCAACACCACGCAGCGCGCCCGGACCGGAAAGGGCCAGCGGCATGAAAATCGCCCCGCCCCGCCCCATCGAAGCCGCATGCCGCGCGGCGATGACGGCCGCTTCCGTATCCTGACCGGGGCCTTGAGAGACTGCGCGCCATGCATGAAAGGCAATCGCGGCTTGCGTGACGGGGTGCAGCGCCTCGACACTGCGCATCACGTCCGACAGGTCTGCAATTGCCTCCGGCACCTCTTCGATCCCTTGCGCCATCCGGTCCAGAAAGGCGGTCAACCCGGCCTCCCAGCCACCATGGGAAGGTGCCGCACCTGATGACAGGCGACGCACCGCCCAACCGGCCCGGAACAAGGACTGCACGTCATCACCCGTTGCGCCGATCCGCAGACTTGTCCAAAGCGCCAAACGTTCGACACTGATCCGGTCACCCGTCCACCAGCCAAGATCGGATACATCCATCAAGGCCAGACGATGGGTCCACCCATCCGGTCCCGCGCGTAGCCGCTCGTCCAGTGCGCCAAAGGTTACCGCCAGGTCCGCAAGCTCAGAGGACAGCCCGGATTGCGCGGCCTGCCACTCTCTGGGATCGAACAATTGCCGCTGATCTGCCCGAGGGCCAGGGGTCAGGAAATCATCCTGTGGCGCGTCTTCCTCTGGCGGGAGAAACCACAGATCCTCCTCATCCTCGGGGTCACCATCATAGATGCTGCGCGGCCCGAGAGCTTCGGCCTCATCATCAAGTTCGGATGTGACAGGTTTGGGCTTCATACCCGCATTCTTCGGCTATTTCCGACCACTCACAAGGGGTTTTCCATTTGGATCACTAGCTTTCCCGACTTGTATTGGAAAATTCGACCAAATGGGCGCGCAACCAAGCCCGGTCGCTGATCTAAACCTTAAGGCAGACTTATCCCTGACAGCCGCCCATCGCCCACCGGCGTAGGTTGACCTTTAAACCACCGCCGAACGGGTGCTGCTTGGCCACGTTGCCTGCCGCTGGACGTTTGACATAGGTCTGAGCCTGATCGCACAGAGCCTCATGCGTCCACTGGTGGCAACTCGAACAGTTCTGATCTTTCCATAACTCATCCGGCAGCCCATCAATCGGCGGGAACTGAGGCGAGCCTGCGACTAGTTCCTCGATCGACTTGCCCCTGACGTGGGTGTTGCCGAAAGTCAGGATGGATTTCATGGTGACCGCTGCCCCGGCGTCGATGCTGCCTGAATTCTGCGCCTCTGGCGCCTCGACATTGGCTTCGGCTTTGCGAGTCACGGTCTCGCTTTCCAACTGCAGTGCCGCCAGACGTTCGACCGCCTGGTCCGCAAAGGCGCCACTGGGAAAGCTGTGCAGATAGACTTCGTAGGAATGGATCGAATCGTCCACCTGCGCCAATTCGTACATCAGACGGTCCGTCTCGGTCGCTTCCGGGGCCTCTTGCGATGGCGTTGGCGTGGGCAGAGTTCCAAAGGACTCGGCCAAAATCGTCTGCAACAGATCATTGGCCTGCGATGCATGAACACTGTCTGGATAGGCCCGCTGAAACAGCATAATCTTCACCGGGTCACGGCTGTTCACGGCTTCCTGCCACTGTTCTTCTTCGGTTTGTTCCGGTTTCGCGATCAGTGTTTCATTCGCACGTGCAAAGGCGAAATCCTGCGTCAGGGACGAGGTATCCCAAGGCGTTTGCAGCCCCCGCGTTTCGCTGAGAACATCAACGCGCACCTTCTTGAACAATTGCTCAATCGCCATGCCGGGCGTGTCGATATGTTGCGCAAGGCTCAGCGTGAACGGGCTGTTGCCGGTTTCGCCATCCAGCGCAACCCCACCGGGATCGGTGGCATAGGCGAGAAAAGTACCGGTCGGAGCTTTCATCTCGGCCAGACCGTTGTCATCCATATCGGCCAGATCCTCGAACGGGTTGTTCCGGCAGGCGTCCAGAATGACGATATTTGTTTTGTTGTTGGCCGAGGCCATCTGATGCAGAACCGAACGCGCCTCAACCGCCATCAGATCCAGATCGGCCGGATCAGACAGCGACACGTCCACGGGCAGCAAGTAGTTCGAACCGAAAGACTGAACCCCGTGACCCGCGTAGTAAAACAGGCCCACGGCGGTTTCGCCGCCCTTGCGCAGATCGCGTCCGAACTGGGCAATGGCGCGCTTCATTTCGATCTGGGTGCTGTCGGACAGGTGACGCACCTCGAACCCGAGCGCAGTGAGCTTTTCCGCCATCAGCCGCGCATCGTTGATTGGATTGTCTAGGG
This sequence comes from Ruegeria sp. ABV3_008, assembly GCF_056161185.1. Classification (NCBI taxonomy): domain Bacteria; kingdom Pseudomonadati; phylum Pseudomonadota; class Alphaproteobacteria; order Rhodobacterales; family Roseobacteraceae; genus Ruegeria; species Ruegeria sp. ABV3_008. Next base: position 66,448 of record NZ_JBSWYP010000008.1, read on the forward strand.
CCGAGACCGAACCATAGTCGGAATTTCCAACCACCAGCGCGATTCGCGGCTCGGCCCAAGCCGAACCGGTCCAGAGCATAGCGATCATCGCAAACAGGGTTCTAAGTACGCGTTGCACCTTTGGTTCTTTGCCTTTTTCTGGTCTCATGGTCCGTGACCCCTTGGGCACCACTCAGCCCGGAAGTACTCTGATATTGTTTTTTGGCTTTCTTATGGCCGTGGCCTGAAATATCCCAATTATAGTATCAAGACTAGGAAGAGGTTCACACATGCCGCGTTTAAACTTGGTGCGAAATGCTTTTGCGATGACGGCACTGGTATTTGCAAACACGGCGTGGGGTCAAAGCGCCGATCCGTTCGAACATGGGTGGAAATTGGACGCCGATGCCTCGGAGTTGCAATTTTTGTCGGTCAAAAAGAACTCGATTGCCGAAAACAGCGGCTTTGCAACCCTCACGGGCGTGATCAGCCCTGAAGGCGGTGCCGATATTCGGGTTCAGATGGACAGCGTTGATACCAAGATTGACCTGCGCAATGTGCGCATGCGGTTCCTGTTTTTTGAAACCTTCAACTTCCCCGAGGCTGTGATCACCGCCCAATTGCCGCCCGAACAACTGGTGGATCTGCACCAGACCCGGCACAAGATCATCGACCTGCCCTATAGCCTATCCCTGCATGGGGTGAAAAAAGACAGCGTGGCGCAGGTGGCCATCACTCTGGTCGACAATGACCGCGTGGCTGTGGCCAATACGACGCCGATTGCGATTGCCCTGCCCGACTTCAACCTTGAGGAAGGACGAGGCAAGCTCGAAGAAGCCGCCGGTGTTGATATTCTGCCCTTCGGCTTTGTCAGCTTCGGGTTCGTATTCGACCGCGCTCAACCCGGCACGCCACCTCAGCTCGAGGTTGCCTCGGCCACGCCGGGGGCTACCGCGCTGGAGACCAAGGGTGATCTGGATCGCGAGGCCTGTGAAGGGCGGATGGAGATCCTGTCGCGCACCGGCAATATCTACTTTAACTCGGGCAGTGCGCGGCTGACCAATGACTCGATTCCGCTGCTGAGCAATCTGCATGACATTGTCGACCGTTGCCCGGACCTGAAGATCGAGATCGGCGGGCACACGGATAGCGATGGCTCGGATGAGGCTAACCGTGTTCTCAGCGAACGTCGAGCGCAGGCGGTCAATACCTATCTAGTCGATCAGGGGATCGCGCCGGAACGTCTGCTGACGGTTGGTTATGGCGAAAGCCGCCCGGTTGTGTCGAATGACACCGCAGACGGCAAACGCCGCAATCGGAGGATTGAGTTTGTGCCCGTAAACTAGGCTCAGTTCTCAGCCAGAATAATCGGATCGAACCCACCACTACGCCATTGCCGCAGGGCCGATATGAAATTCGGCCCCGGCACGCCGTCGATCGCGCTGTTGTAATAGCCCGCCTTTTGCAGCAGCCGTTGAACCTCCATCAGGGTGTCGCGCGACCATTGGTCTGAGGCGAGGGATAGCTGATCCAGGATCGCTCCGTTATCCTCAGCGGCTCCGCGCAGAAGCATCCGCGCGGCCTCCAACGGATCACGAGGGACACCGCGCCCTTCGTCCAGAAGGATCGCTGCTGCCAGATAGCCCTGATATTCGCCATCGCGCGCTGCCTTCTGGAAGTAGCCCAATGCCTGTTCGGGCTCACCTGCTGCACCATCTTGCGCCAGCACCCCAAGATTGAACGTCGCCTTGGCCGACCCACCCTCCGCAGCCTGCTGCAGAAGCGCGACGGCGCGCGCGTCATCTTTGGGAACGATCTGGCCTTCAAACAGGGTGACGGCGAGGTTGATCATGGCATCGGCGCTGCCCCCTGCTGCCGCGCGCTCGTAAAGGTCCAGCGCTGTGCCCATGTCCTGAGGGACGCCAGTGCCGCTTTCATGCAATTGCGCCAAGGACACCATCGCCCGCAAATCCCCTTCGGCAGCAGCCTGTTTGTAGAGGGTCACGGCACGCTCCACATCCCCCGCAGCAATCGTCGCCCGCGCCAACAGCGCCACGTAGTGAGACAGATCCGGCGACTGCGCCGCAGCCGCGCTGCACGCCTGAATGGCCGTCAGCGCGTTTTCCTGCAACCGGCTGAAAGGAACGCCCGTGATGCTGGCCGTCCGGTCGCGGGGATGGGTCGCGAGCCGCTCACAAATGCCGCCCGGCGTGCTGTCCTCGGGCCGTGGGATCGAGGCGATCAGCCGCTGCGCTTGCGCGGCGTGGCTGCCATCGGGGTATTGTTCAAGATAGAATTCCAGCAGAGGCCGCATCCGGCTGCGTTGAGCCAGCTTCCAAAGACGCTCGGCCTGTTCGTCCTGATCTTCAACACTCAGCGCGCGGGTCTGGGTGCCGCCCTGCCCAGCCTCATCCAGAAACGCAAAAACCTCAGTGGCATGCGCGCCCTGTGGGTAGCGGTCGATATAGAGCTGCATCAGTGAGGCATCCTGCGCATTGGCCGCAACCTGCCACAGTAGGGTCTCCTCAGAAGCTGTCACCGGGCTGTTGTCAAACCGGAACTGCCGCGTCAGCGAAGAGTTGTCCCACGGGATCTGCCGCCCCCCGGTCGACGCCAGAACATCCTTGCGGACCGAGATCAGCAGGTCCGAGATATCCTGTCCCGGCGTGTAAATATGGCTCAGAAGTGCTTCGGTGAAAAAACTATTCCGCCCGGTGCCGTCGAAGGCCACGTTGTCGGGCTGTGTGGCGTAGGCGAACAGGAAATCGGCGGCGCTGCCGACGCGGGCCAGCCCTTCGTCAACGCTCAGTACACCGTCTTCGAACGGGTTGTCTCGGCAGGCGTCCAGAAACACGAGACGAATGCCGTCGGACCGCTCCATCCGTGAGACGAACTCCTCCATAGCCACGGTCTGCTCAGGAATATCGGCAGCATTGGTCAGATTGGCATCGACCGGGACCAGATAATTGCGCCCGTCTACCTGAAAGCCGTGGCCTGCATAAAACAGCAGCGAGACATCAGAATCCGCAGCCGTCGCACCATAGGATTCAGCCAGAGACAGCATCTCATCCCGAGTCAGATCGGTGCCGAGAAAAACGTCGAACCCAAGCCCCTCAAGCGCGATGGCCAGATCAGAGGCGTCGTTGATCGGATTGTCGAGCGCCCCGACGGTCTGGTAATCCGAGTTCCCGATGATCAGCGCCACACGTTTGTCTGCCAGCGCCGCAACGGCGCTGAACAGGGTCAAAAGCATGGCCGCGCAAAGACGGATCAGGAACATGGGCGCAGAGCCTCCATGGGGTTAAAGACCGATGGCGCGCGACAGGCCAATCTCGGCCTGACCAACAGCTGCCACGATTGTATCTACCTGCTGGTTCTGGATACTGACAAGCTCGGGGTCGGTTGCTCGTATCAATGTGATCGCCTTGCGGATTTCGCGCTGCGCCTGACGGATCTGACGGCGCGCTTCCTGCACGGCCTCGCGGCGGATCGTCTCCCGCTCCTCAGCGGTGGTGGCAAGTGCCAGACGACGGTTCGCATCTTCGCCCGCCGCACGAATACCAGCACTTGCGCCACGGATGATATCGCCAACAGATTCCAGACCCGGCGGCAAACCCTGCACGATCGAATCGAGGTCCGAGGCGTATTCGTCCATCGCATCGGCAATACAGGCCAGATAGGCACTAACATTATTGCCCTGTTCCGCACAGGAAGAGATGACCTCGTCAAAATCCTGCGACGCATTCTTGACCGTACCAAGCGCCGCTTCTGCTTCGGTTGTCGTCGTGGTCGTAGTACCACCGCCGCCACCCCCGCCGCCGGTGATGGTCGTATCCACGGTCGGGGTGATTTCAATGGTTGGGGTCGGTGGGGTCGGAATGACCGTGTTCCCGATGATTGCCGTGCCAGGCAGCGCAGAAACGGTATAGAACACCTCCGAGATACTCAGGAGTGAGCTGGTATCCACGGTATAAGTCGTGGTCCCGTTTTCGGTGCTGGCAAACGTCAAAGTCTCAAAGATCGGGGACGTGTCGAGCGAGTCACCCGACGGCCCGAACCGAAAGACAGACGGGCCACCAGAAATTGTGCCCGTGCCTGTCGTCGTTTCAGCCTCACCTTCGGGGATGAGAAGCGTGTCAGGCACCACGAACAGGACCGGTGAGGTCGTGTAGTGCAGTGGGTTTGTCCCGCCTTCTGACCCGCTAGCTCCAGGCGCCCACGTGTTGGTAAAGTCCCACCCTTGAGCCGACGCAAGGTTAAAAAACCCAACCGTATCCTGAAGTTGTGCGGTGGTGAGTGCCGTGCCCCCGGCGCTGGTGGCCAGACCGGAGGTATCGGTGTTCCAGAAGGAACCTGAAACAGATCCAGAGTTTGAACCGACTAACCCACCAAGCGTGGGTGTATTGGGGCCTGAAAAACTGGCACCGCCTGTTGAATAGCTTCGGGCAACTGTGCCGCCATTGTTGAAGCCTACGAGGCCTCCGAGCGTCGCCGAGTCTCCGGGCGCTGAACTCTGGTTGGTGCCTGAGACACTTCCGGTTGCATAGGAATCCTGAACAAGGCCGTTGTTGTCACCCACCAGACCACCAACGGAAAAATCACCAGCCGTAGAACCACTGACGGTTCCTGTAGCGTGAGACCGAGTGATGGTTCCGTTGTTTTCGCCGACCAGACCGCCCGCGACAACTAGGTTGGCCTCGGTCGTGGCGACGGTCACACTGGCTGTCGAGAAACTGTCAATGATTGTGCCATCGTTGAAACCAACAAGACCACCGGCCTGTTCGTCACTGCTGGAAAAGCTGCCGGATACCGACACGCCGGAGATCGTGCCTCCGTTTGTGCCTGCTAAGATACCACCGCCTCCAGAGGAAACGCTGGCCCCGTTGATACGCAGGTTTTGAACGTTGCCGTCAAGATTGTTGAACAGTCCGCCGAACGAACTGGTCGAAATGGTGAGGCCGTTTATCGAAAAGCCGTTGCCTTCAAGTGTGCCACCCGCAAAGTCGATTGGATCGAACGAACTGAGTGGCGCGGCACTGATAGGATTGGCCAGGGCGTAGTTGTTGCCGTCCGAAATGCCTTGAAGGCCAAAAACATCCGTCAGCAGAAATGGCGACCCGGCGGCGCCAGTGCCACCGAGCGCACGGGTGAATGTTGCGCCGGACGCAATATCGAGCGTTCCCGCCGAGAAACTCGGGAGGGTGGAACTTACCTGTGACCAGGCGCCATTCGTTAGCGTAAAGGTATCGACGTTGATTGTACCACCTGCGCCGGTACCAATCGTTGTGGCGGCGTTCAGTTCCAACTCACCGCTTGTCGCGGTGATCGCAGCGTTGATCGTGATCGAATCATTGGCAAGCAGCGTCAACCGAGAGCCGTTGCCCCACGTGATCGGATCGTCGACGGTGATCGTGCCGACCTGTGAGTCATCGCCACCAAGGTCGATAGGGTCTCCATCCGGTTGCAGAGTGCCACTTCCGGCGGTCGTCAGAGTGACGTTGCCGAAGCCAAGGTTCGTTTCAATTGTACCCGGCGTGACCGAACCCGGACCCGTTGCCGAGTCAGACACCGTGATGTTCGTGGGGTCCAGCAGCAGCGTGCCATACGCACCAAACGGTGCCCGCGTATCGGTCAGGCCATCGTAATTCAGGGCCAGTTTGCCCGACACTTCGACGAAACCGCCATCTCCGGCCAGATCGCCCCCACGGGCCGAGTTGAAGCCCGAGAACGATGTGTAGTCATCCGACCAGACGACTATCAGACCGCCATCGCCCTGATCTCCGCCATTGGCGCTGATTACCGTTGCGCTGTCGACCAGCGTGGTGCTTGCCCGCTGTAGATCACCGCCCCCTTGCAGGTCACCACCAACGCGGATCTCTCCGCCATTTCCAGTGCCCGCACCGTCTGCGCTCAGAGCCGCACCTGCCAATTCGATGGCTTCACCGGTAATCGTGATCGACCCACCGTTCTGATCTCGAGCCACCGGGCGCGGAGAGGCCTCGACCAATGTCACCCGCGCCGAGGTATCAATGCGGCCCGAAACCTGCACGGCCCCGCCGCTGCCGCCCAGAACAACTGCTCCGGAAACACCACCGACCGAGCGGGCCTCGATCACTCCAGACATATTCACGACCCGACGCGCCGCATCACGAGCGCTGGCAGCCTTGAGGTGAACGACTCCGCCATCCGCCTCGATCCGGCCCGAATTGGTGACCAGAGCCTCCATCGCGGCGTCATCACTGTTCGAAGGAACCGCAACCTGTAGAAAACCATCGCCGGATACGTCGAGCGTGACTTGCTCTCCCGCGCCCAATCCCACCTTGCCCATCGGCACGCGGATCACACCCGAGTTTGACACCTTGCCGCCGATCAAGGCTGCATAACCGCCGGGAACAACGTGAATCGTGCCCGCGTTCTCGACCCCTGCCGAGGCCCCGTTGCCGTTATAGTGATAGCGGCCGCTCAGAAAGTCATCGTCCGAGATATTCAGGCTCGAGGCCACAAAGCCCCCAGTATTCACATGGCCATTCGGACCGATGAAAATGCCGTTCGGGTTGACGAGGTGCACCTGCCCGTTGGCGTTCAGCTGTCCATGGATTTGACTGGTTGTATTCCCGGTAACCCGGTTCAGGATCACGCTTTGCGCGCCCGGCTGATTGATATTCACGGTCGAGCCGGAGCCAATCGAAAACCCGTTCCAATTCACGATGGCCGCATTCGACCCCTGCGTGATGTTCAACTGATTGCCGTTGGGTTGGCTGATCGCGACATCACCCGTAGCTACCGTCCCACCGGTCGGCAGGGATTGTGCCAGCGCGGTCGTGCCCCATAGCACGGTCGAGGCCGACAGCAGAATGCGGCGTGAGACTGTCATGGCTGCGGCACCATCAGAAGCGGCGACTGGCAGTGATGCTGAACCGGTTTCCATCTTCCCCGAGGTCATCACGTTCCCCCCTCCCATATTCCACTCGTACTGACCCGGACCGATAGGTCGAGTCCTCAATCGTAAACACATCAAAGCCCAGACCGTAGGCATATGCCCGGGTTGTGCCTTGTTCCAGAACAGTGGGTTGTTCTAAACCTAACACGCCGTAAGCCCCAAAAACATAGGGTTTGAAAAGGATTGGAAAGCCGGCCACTTGCGTCTGCTGTGACCGGCCAAGCTCGGCCCGTGCGACCCAGCCGTCATCTCCGCGCAGATCGCCTGCGTCGAAGGTCGACAACTCACTGGAACTGGCAACACTGAACTGTTCCGACGTGACCAGCGGATCGCCAAAGCTGGATTGAATTCGGCCATTCACGTTCACGGACCAATTGGCGTTCAACGGGCGCTGATACTGCGCCGACAGCACAAGCTTGGTGAATTGCGCGCTGGCACCTTGCCGTGACAAAGGGGTATCCCCCGCCCCGACCGAGGTACTGGCACCGAATGCATCCAGCCCGCGCGACAGAACAGCCCCGGCAGACAGAAACGCGCCATTGTCATAGGTCCAGCTTGCATCCAGTGTGGCCCGCAAGACACTGAGATCGTCGTCGTAAACCGGTAGCGACCCTGAGCTGGCAATCAGATCCTGCGAGTCGCTGATCCGGTCCAGGATCAGTTGCGACGACAGATTGTGACGCCGCGTGCGCACCCAAGGATAGTAGAGCCGCAGGGAAAAGCGTTCGAATTTACTGGTATTTGGTACCAGCTCGGCATCCGGTTGCGCCTCACTCAGCGTGTATTCGGCGTTGAACGTCATCCCATCGTAACCGATCGGAAAAACCGTCCCTGCCGCCGCAATCCGGTATTGCGCATCGCTTGAGAAGAACCGTTTGGGCGAACCGCCGACGCGGAAATAGAAGGTCTCTCCCATCTCCAGCGCGCCGTTGACCTCAAGGCCGAGGTTCAGGTTGCCCGGGCCAAGCTCATCCGACAGCGTATTGTCAAAGCCGTAAGAGCCGGTGATCTCTTTGAACTCACCATCCAGCGTCAGAATGGTGCCGCCCCGCGCATCGCCCGCCGACAGGGTCGAGGCCAGTCGCACGCCAAACGTATCCCCGGCCAGTAAAAGCGCGCGCTCGATCTGTTGCAGCTTGACGCCCCGTTTGCCGATCAGAGGTTTGGTAATCATCACCACCCGCTCACGCGCCTGCTGAGGCACTTTCTCGGCATCAATGCGTTCGATGAAACCGTCAATCACAACGATGCGCAACGTGCCCCTGTCTCGCAGGGTCTGCTGAGGGAGGACCACCCGGCTAAGAACAAAACCAGCGTTGGTATAGGCGCTTTCCAATCTATTGGTGGCCGCAAAAATCTCGGAAACAGCCACGCGCTTACCGGTCAGTCGCTCAATGAAGGCCGCATTGGCCGCTTCCATCTGGGGCAGACCATCTTCGATCCGCACCTGACCAACAGTCACAAACAGCCTGTCTGCGCCTTCGGGCACCGGCGCGCCCGGATCGCGCGCTACGGTCACAGGTCCGGTGCTGCGTTGGTTCTGAGGCTGAAAGGTGGACGGAGCAAGGTTCGACGCGCTTTGCGCCTGCGCCACCGTGGAAAATACAGTCGACGCGATCACGACGCAGGAAGCCAAAACCAGAAAACGACAGATCCGCGTCATGTCAGAAAAACACCCCTTACCTGTACCGGCTCGAACCAATGAGCCAGAAACGTATCGAGGAAATCCCATCGAAGGGACCATGGCAAGGTCGTTCTCAACACTCCGTAGCCCCCTTTGGAATAGATAACGCTTTATTTACTTTGCACCCTATTGCGTCTGTGACGGACTTCACAAATCGCAAGAAAGGCGCGGTCAGAGCATCCCGGCCTCGAGCCACTCTTCGATCTTGTTGCGGCTGACCTCGAAATGCATCGAGTCCTCACGGCCCCAGGCAGCACCCCAGACCCAGCCTTCCTCGCGGAAGAAATCGGCGAGGATCGTCAGACCCAACTGGGTTTTGCCGTCGCCCAGTGTATCCAGAACACCGTCGATATTCAGATCAACCGCAAGACCGTAAGCATGAGCCGAGGCCGAAGACGTCGCCCCGCGAATACGGCGCACACACAACGACCCAGCCGTATTGATACGCGCATAAAGGTCGGGGTCGGTGCGTTGAATGTTCTCGAATACAGCCCGCAGTGAATCAACCGCAGGTTTCAACATCCGCACCCGAACCGGCCCGACCTCTTCCAGCACCAATAGTTCCTCAAGCCGTGGATTGGTCATCGACTGGCATTCATCTGTCAAATCCTCACGCGGTAGCCCGAATGTTTCGCGCAAGAAGGACGAGCCGGCCAAGTCCAGTTCCCGGTTTACCTTGTTGCGGTTAGCGATCAGGACGACCTGCGCATAAGCGTCAATGATCTCATTGGGCGACGAGCGGTCAAACCCATAGTCATCCGCCGCCGAGTTGTCTTGCGGCACGATCCCGGCACCATTTTGGGTGCGCGACACTTCAAGCGAAAGTCGTTCAACCTGTTCGCGCATATCATCCAGCTGTTGGCTGAGCATCTCGATCTCGATCCGGGCGCCTGAATCGATGGCGGGACCTTCGAAATTCTCGTCAAGTGGGACGACCAAAGGAAAGACGTACCAGATGATCGGAGCCAGTATGATGGCCACTCCCAGAATGATCGCCGGAACGATGCGCATTTGCCTGATGTTTCCTGTATTCTGCCACCTTATGAGATGAACTTAAAAGGCTGGGCGCATGATGTCACGCTATTGACCTAAAAATGTCCAGCGCTTGTGTGACATTCTTCATTGTCGGTCGTCGGGTGGGGGGCTAGTCTTCCCCTCAAACACGGAAAGGTTAGGGTTATGTCCGCATTTGCATCATGGAAGTTCATCGGGGCCTCGGCATTTGCCGTCCTGTGTACCGCTCAGTTCGCTTTGGCGCAGTCAGGCGAGTTGACGGCAGACGAAATCACCGACGCGTTCAACAAGCAAAAGACGCGCGGCCTTGTCATCGTGCCGTCGAATTCCGGCGAAACGGCTGAGGCCGAAGCTGAAACCACCGTCGCCGCCGCACCGACCGAATACCAGCCGGTCGCAAGCGAGGATCAGGTCAATATCCAGATCCGTTTCGATTTCGCCTCTGCCGCGCTGCGCGAGGATGAAAAGCCCAAGCTTTCGTCGCTGTGTCAGGCGATGAAGAACGTGGATGTGAACGTCTTCCAGATCATCGGCCATACCGACAGTGCAGGATCGGCTGAATACAACCAGAACCTGTCGCTGCTGCGCGCCAAAGAGGTCAAACGCTTCCTCGTCGGCGATTGCGGCATCTCGGAACAGCGGCTTGAGGTGCTGGGCGTGGGCGAGGCTGAACCTCTGAACAAGGACAATCCGCGCGCCGACGAAAACCGTCGCGTTGAATTCCAGGCCCTCGGCTGATTACACCACCACTCTAACTAAACCGAGGACAGCATGACGGACTCCCGCGCAGGCGACCTGTTTCAGCCGGGCGATCTGGTGAACAATACTTATCGGATCGAAGCGATACTTGGGCGGGGCGGTACTTCTGACGTCTATCGAGCCCGCTCCGAGATTTCGGGGCGGCTTGCCGCTTTGAAGGTTCTGAAAGCGGAGTTTTCCAGCAATGATGACTATCTGGTCCTGCTGACCCGCGAGGAAGAAATCCGCGACATCCGCCACGACGCGGTTGTCCGCTATTCTGAAAACAACCGAACCGCCGACGGGCATGTCTATCTGGTGATGGACTATGTCGACGGGCCGGGTCTGGACCAGAAACTCAAGGCTGGCCCCATGTCGGCAAGCGATGTGCTGACCGTTTGTAAACGGGTCTGCGAGGGGCTTGAGGCCGCCCATGCCCGCAATATCGTCCACCGCGATCTGAGCCCCGACAATATCATTCTGCGCGATGGCGATCCGGCCCAGGCCGTGATCATTGATTTCGGCATCGCCAAGGACACAAACCCCGGGGCCGAAACTATTGTGGGCGGCGAGTTTGCCGGGAAATACGCCTACGCCGCGCCCGAGCAGCTTTCCGGCAAAACCGACCAGCGCACCGATATCTATTCTCTGGGCGCCTTGTTGCTGGCCAATTTCCGGGGGCAAAAAGCCGACGCCGGGCGCAACCTGTTGGAAGTGGTCGAAAACAAGAAAGAGCCGCTGAATACTCAGGACGTACCGGAACCGCTGAAGTCGATCCTCGACAAGATGACGGCTCCGAACCCGGATGATCGGTACCAGAGCGCTGGAGATGTCCTGCGCGCACTTGCGGCGGCCCGGAACGGATCGGCCGCGCCTCAAGACGATCTGGACGATGCGACCGTGATCGCCCCGCGCGCGGCCCCTGCTGCCACGCCATCGGTCGCCCCGGTCACGCAACCGGACCCGAAACCCAAGGCCACTCCTACCAAAGCTGAGCCTGCCAAATCCTCGCGCGGAGCCGTGGTGGCTGCAGTCGGAGCGCTTACGGTCGTTGGCATTGGTGCCGGTGGCTATTTCGGCGGCCTGTTCGACAGCTTCCTTGCACCGCAATACCCGACCGTATCGCCCTATACTCTGGTGGCTGATAAACGACCTGGTCAGGCCCCTCGTGCCGTAGGCTTTGTTCCGTCCGAGACTGTGAGGGACGCCATGACCGGCGAGATCACATCCGAAGGTGGCGATGTTGATCTCACATTAGCCTCAGGTGACATTTCCGACACCTGGGGAACAGCGGTGACTGGCGTCATCGACGCCGCCATGGATCTGGACGAGTGGCGTTTCGTGGTCGAAGGCAATGAGGCCCGACTGACCGGACAAACCACCGATCAGGCCCTGCATGCCGAGCTAGAGCAGCTCTACTCCGCCGGTCTGCCCGCCGGGCTACAAGGCACCGCAGATATCGAGTTGGAGTCGCTGTTCCTGTCCGCAGATGAGGTCCGACCCATCCTGTCCGGTCTGGCCGATTGCGGCGCGTTGAAACTGATCGACGCACCCAGCACGGGCTACGGCCCCGAAACACCGATCAAGGTTGGCGGAACGTTGGCCTCAAGGGACAGTTTGGTTGGGTTGGACACCGCGCTGACGGCCCTCGCTGGTTCACGCCCTATCGATCTTGAGCAGGTCACGCTGCTGAACCCGACCCTGTGTCTGATCGAGAATTTCCTGCCCTCGGCACCTACCAGCGATATCTCGATCGCGTTCTTCAACGGAGAGCAAGGCAACGCGCCCAATCCGACCGGAGACTTCATTGTCGGGCAGAACCCGGTCATCGATGTCGACCTGCCCGATGATGTTCAGGAAGGGTATCTGTCCGTCTCGGTCTTGGATGTGTCAGGCAATGTGTTCCACTTGCTGCCCAACGTCACCCGCCAAGACAACGATATCACCTCTCTGCGCGACGGAGAGTCCGGGCCGATTTCCGTCCGTGTGGCCTATTCGATTGATGAAAGCCAAGACAATGGCGGCATCGCGTTTCAGGTCGATGACACCGCGCTGGGGAAAAGCAAGGTGATCGTTCTGCATACTGACAACCAGCTGTTCAGTACCATACGCCCAACGGCGGAATCCGCGGCAGGTTATGCCGAGGCTCTGCGCGAGCAGGACCGCAATGTTGAAACGCAAATTCTGTCTCTGGACAGCCGCATTCTGACCACGCTGGAGCAATAGGCTCCGGCGGCGTTCCTGCGTCCAAATGTGAAATTAAAGGATGTCGACAACAATCACGGTTATGTTGTCGGCCCCGCCTCCATCCAGCGCGACCTGTATCAACTGATCCGAGACGGTCTCGATCGGCATATCCGACAGCGCTTTCTCCAACATCGGGAACGTCGCGTATTTACTAAGGCCGTCTGAGCAGATCAGAAAACGATCGCCGGGCTGAACTTCGCCACGGACCTTGTCCAGTTCAAGAACATCCCCAACGCCCACGGCCCGTGTGATCGCATTGGATTGAGGGTGCTGCTCTGCCTCGTCCCAGCTCATCTGACCGGCCAGAACCAGATCCGCCACGACCGAGTGATCGGTGCTAAGCATCTGGATCTTGCCCTCACGCAGCAGATAAATACGGCTATCCCCAGCCCAAAGCCCGACAAAGTGCCCATTGGCCAGCATCATGCACGCAACCGTCGTACCAATCGTGCCGCCACCTCGGGCATCTGCCTCTTGTCGGATCACGGCATGGGCGCGCTGGATTGCGTCCCGCAATGCGGTCAACCTATCTGCTGGGGCCAAACCGGGCGGGATTGCGGCAACCATATCCGCGACCAATCGACTGGCATAGTCTCCCGCGTCATGCCCGCCCATTCCATCAGCCACCAACCATAGGCTTTCCTCGGGCAGCGCTAGCACCGCGTCTTCGTTGACCTTACGCCTTAGGCCCACATGGCTGCGTGCACTGTACCGAACGCGGTGACTTGAATTCATATTGGTCGTGCCTCGGTCCACAATGCGGCGTGTAAGTTGAACAAGCCTTGCATGTTTGCCCCATCCGGTAAACCTTCGCAGATCATCATTCGGGGGACGCCGCCAATTTCGGTGCTCCAAACGCTTGGGGTGCGATATCTTTGCGACATCAACCCCGCCGCCAGATCAGGCAACAAGCTGTCGGAAATTTCCCCGCGGGTCAGAACCATCGTGTTCCCATGGGCGCGCACCGGCGCCGTCGGTTGCTGCGTTGGAGCTGGCAAAGCGGCCAGACCTTCGGCCAGCTTGTCGCGGGTCATGTCATCTTCGAGCGCGGCAAGCGCCAGATCTTCAAGCTGTCGGTAGACCTCAGCCGCCCGGAAATGCGCCAGCGCGGCAGACCCTTCGTTCGACACACCAGCGACCAAGGTCAAGGGAAACCGCCGTCCGACCCGATCCACCGAAGGCATCAGAACCCCCAGCATTTTCTGCGGCCCGGCTAGCCCCGGAGACAGGCAAAACCGCCAGATCGGAGCAGACATGTAGTGGGAATCCCACGCCTCTGCCAAGGTTTCTGACGCAACCAACATGCTGCGCTGAATCCACTCATCCCACGGCTGTACAAACGCCTGTGACACCCCGAGGCGGAAGAAGTCTCCGACCGAGGGCATCTTGCCGAATGCACCAAACCCGCCTGTTTGCATCAGAATGACTTGGGGCAGCTGAATTTCTGCAGCGCTGGCAGGGCGAACGGGTTGATGACCGAACCTGACTGCAACTGGAAGATTGCGATGCGACCACCGACATTGAAGATCACCTTCTTACGGTCAGACACATTGGTGCGCCTTACCTCGGCCGCGTCCAGCAGACGGAACCAAGCCCAGGGGCCGTCCTTGGACAGAACGCTTTCGATATTGCGCTTTTCCGGCTCAAAGCTGACGCGCGCCAGCCCAACCGAGCCAGGCCATGTCACAGCGAGGGGTGAGGGCAGCCCACCGCGATGTTTGAACTCCAGCACTTGGCCATCAATCTCAAGTTTGACGCCTTTGGCCTTTGGGTCTAGCGCCTCGGGCATGATCTGGAACTGGATTTGCGGTTGCGGGCCTGCGGCAAAGAATGCCTCCTTGATCTCGGCGGCATTTTGAAACTGGGTCAGAACCGCCTGACTGATGCCCAGATCGGTCGCATTGACCCCGGACTTCCACGACCATGGCCGCGTGCGCATATCCACATGTTTGGCGAGGTTTTCATTGAAGAATGAGTCGATCAGACCTTGCGGGCCGAACAACTTGCCAAAGTCACCCATCGCGACATCCGCGCCCGAGCGGCGGTTGAACGGATAGCGATCCCCGACAACCTGCTCGCAGAACGGCAGAACAGTCGATTGCCACCGCGCGTTGATGGACGAACGGGTACTATCCGAAGTAATCCCGGACGAGCCATCGATGATCTGTAGCGCCCAGCGTTCCATTGGGCCGGGAATACGGGCGGCCTCTTGCTGGAATTGCTGTAGAGCCTGCCCGGTTTCACCACCGGAGACACCGCTGAACGACATTTTGTTCAGCTCCTGATATACGCTTGTCAGCGACCCCATCAGCATGTCCAGTTGCGAAGGTTGCCCCTCTTGCCGCTCAACCAATTGATGCAACCAATCGAAGCGGTCCTCGACATACTGCCCCGGCGCTTGCACGGGTTCGCCGGCATTGACACCACTGGTTTTAGCCAAGGCTTCCAACAGGATCTGTGTCTGGGCTGAGGTCGCGGATTGCAGCTCAATCGCGGCGGCACCGGAAACGCCTTCGCTGATCGCATCATTGCCCGAGAGAATTGACCGGTTTTCGGTCAGTTTCGTCTCATCCGAGATCGAATTCAGGACATTCACGATAGGCGAAGTTGGACCTGACAGCACATTGGTAACCTCAACCGCGTGGCTGAGGCTTTCCATCGGCACGATGTCGATATCGCCCAGCATGGCGTCATAGCGCGCGATGTAGTCGTTGTAGTAGAGGTCCAGAACATCACGGCTGAGGGCAGCAAGAGCCTGCTCGGTCTGTTCAGCCTCACCACGTGGGCCCAGAACCCAGCTTTCCTTTTGAACGCGTTTTGCGACGCCAATCGCCTCACCAAGGAAGACGTTATTGAAGCCATTGTAGGTAAAAATACCCTCGATCCCGTCGTTCAGAGGTTTCCCAGAGGACCGCACCAGGACGCGACCAACAGCGGGGCCACCCACTTCGGTGATCCGCCACTCCGGCAGCGCTGTGGCCGCGGGGCTGGAAACGATGCCGTTATAGACACGCTGCGCCAGCGGGAGTTCCGACAGGATACCCTGAATTTGATCCACCATCGGCCCATTCAGGGCGATCTCTTGCATCGGCTGGCTCAGCATGGCGTCGAGGTGATCGTTCAGATCCGCACGGAATTCCTCACGCGATGGGCCGGGGAAGGACACGCTCCAATCAATGTTCATCCATTCCTTGACCAAATCCTGGTTCATCGGCCCCTGCAGACCCAGCATCAGATAGACCTTCAGCGCCTCATAGAGCACATCGGGGTTGTTGATATTGGCGCTCATCTGCTCTTCCAGACGCAGAAGAAGACGCGGCAACAGACGTTGGTTCAACGCGGCGCGATAGGTTTGCGCCGCCTGTGTGCCGATCACGTCGCCCTGATAGAGACCGTAGGTCAGACGTGTTTCGGGCTCTGGATCCGAAAGCGTCGGATTGGCCGGCAGGTCACGCAACATGTTCAGCGCTTGCACGACCGGAACCAGATCGGTGTCGCCAACGGGGCTAGGCGGCAAAGTCGCAGCGGCGGCCTGATAGGCGGATACACCCTCCTGCGCCTCGGCGATCAGATCGGTATTGCCCATGAAGCTGCGCACCAGCAAGGCTCCGACAGTGACTGCCGCAATAACAGTCGCGGCAATCGAGGCCCATTTGGTGATCTTGTAGCGCTTTTCCACCTTGTCATCGGCGCTGACCAACCCGGCCTCGCGGAAGATCACCTGATCGAACAGGCGTGTGAGGAAATAGGATCGACCCGACCCCTGCCCCGAGCCGATCGCCTGACGACCGATCCCAAAGGTCCGCGCCATGCCCAGCATCAGACGGTCAATCGGCGTGCCTTCTTGCGTGCCAGAGGTGAAATAGACCCCACGCAACATGTGGCGGTGCTGATAACGGCTGTCCTGAAACACCTCGGTCAGGAATTCATGTGCGACTTTACGAACCGAGGCGACCTGCATCGGGAACCCGGCAATCAGAGCCCGGCGCTGCGGGTCTGTCTCGGTCTGCATCCGCTCCAAGGACTGCGAGTTCAGGCGACCCAGAAGTAGGGCGAATTCCTCATCAAAAGCCGCAACCGGCGACTGTTCGCTGCGCGATTTGTCCAGTGGCAGAGTAAAGCCCCAGACCTGCTCGCGATCTTCTTTGCCCAGATTGTCGTGGAATTCGGCAAAACCTGCGATCAGGTCGGCCTTGGTGAACAAGATATAAACCGGGAACCGCACGCCCAGTTTTTCACGAAGTTCTTCCAGTCGGCGACGGACGGCCTTGGCGTGTTCCTTCTGCGTGACCTCATCCTGCAAGGACAGATCAGACAGCGAAATCGCAATCATCGCGCCATTGATCGGCTGCCGCTTGCGGTATTTCTTGAGCAGGTTCAGGAACCCGATCCAGGCCGCATTGTCGACCTCGGCATCGCTTTCCTGCGTGGTGTAGCGCCCGGCCGTGTCGATCAGAACGGCGTTCTCGGTGAACCACCAGTCACAGTTGCGCGTGCCGCCAACACCACCAATCGCAGTCTTGCCCAGCTCATCTGCCAGCGGAAAGTTCAGGCCCGAGTTCACAATCGCCGTCGTTTTGCCAGCGCCCGGAGGGCCGATCATGACGTACCAGGGCAGCTCATTCAGATGGCGCCGCCCGTTCTTGGACTTGCGCAATGCCGCCATCGCGGTTTTCAGTTTGCCGCGAAGCTCGGAAATCTCGCTGTCTATCATGTCGCCACCATCGGCGACGGATTCGGTGATCTCTTCTGTCAGTTTCTTTTCGCGACGTCGACGCAGCAGGAAGATAGTCACGCCAATCAGAAAGAAGACCAGATAGATCACCCCGCACCAGATTAGGCGGGTTCCGACCCCGTCCAGCGGCCGCCACTCATCCGAGCCGATCCACGGGCCGAAATAGTACAGACACCCAGCCAGTACCGTCGCCGTGAAGAACAGCACGGTGTAGATCGACATGAAAACATATCTTAAAACGCGGCGGATCATCAGTTCTCCTCCTGAACCAGCAGGACTTCGATCCGGCGGTTCGTGGCCCGGCCTTCGCGGGTCGAGTTGTCGGCAATCGGTTCGCTATCGGCACGGCCTTCGGCGCTTAAACGGTCAGGATCGGAAATCTCCCCCGCCATCTGGTTCATCACAGATTTGGCCCGGGCAAGAGACAGCGCGAGGTTGGACGGAAAGCGCGATGAGCGGATTGGCACATTGTCCGAATGCCCGGTCACGATGACCCCTCCGGGTTCTCCGTCCAAGGCTACGGCCACGCGGCGCACCGGTTCTTTGAATTTGTCCTGCAGATGATCCGAACCCGAACCGAACATGCCAGATCCCTTGATCCGGATAATCAGCGTGTTGCCCTTCTCAAAGACCTCAACCAGCCCTTCGTCGATCTCGGGCTGGAGGAAAGCAACCACCTTTTCGACCTGCGGCTGGGCTTGCGGCGGTGGCGGAGGAGGCGGCGGCGCGCGACGCTGCAACTCTGTCACCCGACCAGCATCAATCACCGACATCTGCCCCACAAGGTTTTCCGTCTTGTTGGACAGCAGATAAGACAACCCGCCAAATTCGATCAACAGCAGCAGAGCGGTCACGCCAACAGCGATCCAGACCGGCTTCCAAAGACTGAGGGCGCGGTAGGGTTTATCGACCCCTTCCCAATGCGGGGCCAGGTCCCGTTCCACGTCACCACGCTGAGCGCGAATGATCCGCGCCAGACCCTGACGGATCTGCATATGCTTGTCCGCGCCGCCCTGTTCGACGCGCAAACGCCCCTCGAACCCAAGCGAAAGGCACATGTAGACGAATTCCAGGAGCTCAATATTGTTGGCCGGGTCCTGTTCGAGACGCGCCAGCAGGTCATAGAAGCGGTCACCGCCGACGGTCTCTCGGTGGAAGGTGCCGACCAGCGATTGGGTCGCCCAACTGGATTGGCCGCCCCACGGTGTATTCAAAACAACGTCGTCCAAAGTCGCGCACAAAGCATAGCGTGCGATCTTGACGGTCTGCGCCGCAATGCCTGCCTGCAAAGCGGCATTTTCAAACGCGCGCACCTCGGCCACAACGCTTTGGCGCAGCTTGTCCGGATCCATATGCTGCGCACGGTTGCGAATACGGCTGATCAACGAAAACAGCGATGCAGCGCAGGCGTTCAGCCGGTTCATACCGGTAGTGGCGACCTCTTCCCCGCCCGAGGCAGGCCGGGATTGAGGCGTCTGGGGTTGAGGCGTCTGGGGTTGAGGCACCCCGTATCCCGCGCCGCCCTGCGCCGGTTGTGCCATGGGCTCGGGCTGTGGCACCTGCATCGGATCGGGATATCCGGCCGGTTGCTGCGGAGCCGGCTGTTGCGGCATGCCACCCGCCTGACGTCGCCCACCGGGATTGGGGCGAATGACCGTCTTATCGGTGTCGTCCGGTTCGGCAAATGGATCTTTGTCGGACATTCTTTGACCTGTTCCCCTAAGGCTTCCGCGTCACGAGTGTGACCCACATATCAAGCCCTATCAAATTGTTTTGGCGCCGCCAGTGATCACGTTCACTCTTATTGGTTGCGGATCGCCCACAGCTCCATCTCAAGTCCCGGATATTGCCCCGATACATGAACCGCGATCCCACCCGAGGTGGTCATCTTGCCCCAGTATGGGCTGGCGGCATCCAGTTCGAAATAGACGACACCGGAGTGATATGGAATCTGCCGCGGGGCAACCGGCAACGGGCGCAGCGTGATACCAGGAAGGGCCGAGTTCACCAGTTGACGGATTTCTTCAACCGGTCCGGTTTTGGCCTGCCCGGCGAAATGACGGCGCACGTCCTCTGCCGGGATATCCGCATTCACGGCCAGAACGAAACCGGCATTGCCGATCAACTTGCGGTCGGCGATCACGCCCACGCTGATGCCATATTTCCTCGCCTCCAGCGGAATAGAGACCGCTGTCTGCTCCAACACGGAACTCAGATATTGTCGCAAGGTTCGGATCACCGGCGCGAACGAGGCGGTCAGGTCGTCATGCTGATAGGCCGGGAATAGCACGGCCTCTTTCTCGGTACTCATGAAGGTCGCCAGCTCACCGGCGAGCGCGGCGCAGACACGGTAGACATGTTCGGGATGCACGTTCTCTATATTGGCGAAATGGCGCACCAAAGGCAGGTTGCGGTTGATGGTCATCAACAGCAGGAAGTCCGAAATCTCGGCAGCCCCTTTGGCTGGCCCGCCATCCGAAAGACGCCCTGCCAAGGCCTGCATGCGGTGCGATAGCATCCCCTCAAGCTCATTCATGAAACCCGCCAACGCTGCAGCGGCGCGTACGTCCAGCACAGATGGGATGAAGCCGCGATCCAGAATGATCTCTTTGTCCGGACGCACTTCAATGATCTTAGCAATCGGGATCGCTAACTTATCCGCCAAATCATCCACTTCCAGTGCGAACTGCAAGCGAAGTTTGCCTACACCCAAAGTAACGGGCTTTTTCTGCTGGCTCATCACATCGGTGATTTCCTGCTCGGCCGGGCGTAGACGGCTGACCGATTGTTCGGCCCCGCTCAGATCCACCTCTGAGGCACCCTGCCGCCGTTGGGGAACCGTCAGGTAAACAACGCAGTCCTTGATCGTCTCGGGTACTTCCAGAGCGGGCGGGTGATCCTCGGCCTGAGGCACGCGAAATACCTGCCCGTCCGGCGTCAGGCCCGAGCAGGATTTCAACGCAAACTGGCCGACCTTGAGCACTTCATCATCGATCTCTAACGCACTGACACCCCAAG
Organism: Ruegeria sp. ABV3_008; assembly: GCF_056161185.1. Lineage (NCBI taxonomy): Bacteria > Pseudomonadati > Pseudomonadota > Alphaproteobacteria > Rhodobacterales > Roseobacteraceae > Ruegeria > Ruegeria sp. ABV3_008. The sequence continues at coordinate 86,803 of NZ_JBSWYP010000008.1, forward strand.
CATAAGGCGTGACCCGGCGTGCGAGACCGGCCACCAGCGCCTCGGTATACCGATCCGCCTGCTGGAAGTGATGGGGCTGCAGAAACAACCCTTCGGTCCAAAGCACCTTGCTGTCCCAGGACAATGGCTGCCCTCCCTTGTTCTTGCCGCCCGCGATGGGGCGTTACTTCAGCTTTTCCAGCTGTTCTTTATACGCGCGCGCGAATTCCCGGCTGAAGAGATCGTGAAAGTCATTCTCTGCCTGATCCGAGATATCGGCATACATCTTCTCGTAAACTTCCCAGTATTGGGCTTTTTTACCTTTAAAAAGTGACCCAAGTTTGCCGGAACCTTCAATTTTTCCTGCCAGCACCTCGGGGTCAAGCCGGGCCAGAACGCCCTTGAGAGCGGCCTCCATGCCCGTGACCATCGCGACCTCATGCGCCTTGATATCGTTCAGCGCCTGTTCGGTCGCCTCTTCCGAGGCAAGGTAGCCTTTGACACGCGGTTTGACCAACGCCTCAATCGCCTGTTCGGGGCTGATCGAAAACTTCAATGGGTTGTTTCCACCCGCATTGATCATGGTCTGTTCGATACGGAACTCGGACTTGATCGAGGTGCGGGTCATCAGGATTTCCCGCAAGCCGGTGATCATCACCCGCAACACACGGCCCATGCGGCCCATCGTGGCAGGCAAATCGGCGTCGTCGATGCGCAGATCGTCGACCTCCAACGCCTCCAGCAAGGCACGGGCAGCGGATTGATCGCCACCGCCGGTCGGAACGGGTTTCTCTGCGTCAACGGGTTCGGGGGGCGGAGCAACATCAGCCTGCCCGCCCGGCTTTGGCTTGATCGGAGGCGGTGCGGTGGGTTCCGGTCGCGCCGGTTCAGGCGCGGCGAACGGATCCGTGGTAGAACCGCCCGAGGGCGACAGCAGATCATCGTCCCAGTCATCAGGGATCAGGTTGGCTCCTCCTGCCGACGGCGCAGTAAACGCATCGCTGGCCGACGGGTTATGCATCGCATCGCTCGCCCCCATATCCGCATGCACTTCCTTGGGCTTGGCAAAGAACGGATCATCATCCTCCAAGGGCGGCAGCAGTTCATCCATTGGGTCGGGCGTGGAAATCTGCCCGGGCCCTTTGGCTTCACCGCCCAAAAGATCATCCAGAAAATCCCCACCCGGAGCGGCATCGTCCAGCAGCGCCATCGGATCCGGCGCGTTCTGGGACAGACCCGGAGACACCCCCGCCTGTTGCGCAGGCTGGGGGATCGATTCTTCGAAACTGGGCAGGTCCGCCCCGATTTCGACAACCATCTCATACCCACCTGCGACCAGCACGTCGCCATTGTTGAGCGGCGTCGGTGTCCGGCCTAGAGGTATTTTCGAGTAGTTCAGAAAAGTTCCGTTCGTCGACAGATCAACAATCACCACGTTTCCATTGTGATCTTCAATCACGAAATGGCTTTTGCTCAGCGTCTTTTCAGGGTCAGGCAGGACCAAGTCATTGGCCGGCCCACGCCCCACGGTCAAAGAGCCCCCCTGCATCGAGACCGGGCGCCCGTCGCCCGGCACCACGCCGGTGGATTGGAATTTCAAAGTGACCGTCATTCGTTTGTCTTCATCCTCCGACCAGTACGGTAAACTCACCCTTGATGATCGGACCACCACAAGCGCAGGTATCCGTTACACGGGCGGCAGGCAGCTTGCCGATCAGGACGGTGGCCGAACCCTTGATGATCGGGTGCGGAAATGCCGGTGTCGCCATATCTGACAGACGCGCTGCGGGCAGTTTTCCCACCAGAACCGTCGTACAGCAGGGCGGCATGATCGGCATCGGCACCGGAGCTGGCGGTGGCGGGGCTGGCGGAGGAGCAGGCAGCGTACACGCATGCAAGTCCAAGATTCGTGCTTGCGGGAATCCCATGCTTACTCCTCTGTCTCAGCGCTGGCCTTCTCGCGGTCCAGCTTACCATTTCCACCCCGAGCAATATCGACCCCACGGTCAATCAGCAACTGCACGTAGGTGTCAAAATCCTCTTCATGTTTGTCCATTGCAACAACATTCATCGCAAAGGCCACAACTTCGGCCGCGCCGAGAGGTGCCGGAACGTTCGCCAAATCACCCGAACCCAGAGTTCCGTCCGAGTATAACACGCCCATGGCGCAATTTACCGTCTCATCATCTGGTTCGGCGAGATCAATCGTCGCGCCCGCTTTGTCGCGGTTTTCAGGCGTAGGGCGAAACACCCATTCTTCGGACGCCGCCAGCGCTGGCGTGTTGTTGTCCGGGGCCTCGCCGATATAGTCCCGTGCGGCCAGACAGGACCACCACACGCGCTCTCGGGCGGGCAAGGCCACCCCCAGAAGGCGAAGGATGTCGATCACTGCGCCTTTCTCTTCCAATTCAGTCAACACCACATCCAAAGGCGCACTGGCCGGGGCCTCAAGCTTGACGCTCAGACGGGCATTGGCATCGGCCAGCATGCGCGCAGCGGGCATCTGGGGCGTTTTGGTCATTCCGGAAAAACGGTCTGTCATCGCGTTGCCCCCTTAGTTGATCATTGTCAGGCCGCCCTTGAGGGTCAGCATGGCGTCACCGTTGACCGTCGTCATCGGGCTTTTTGCATCCAGCTTGGCATTGGCCTGGACTTTGATCATCGTGCTCTTGATCGTAATGCTTGTCGGGTCCAGTTTGATCGATGAGCCACCAACCTTCAATTCGATCGCCTTCATTGCGGTCATTGTGATCTTGCCCATTTTGGCATCGACCTGAATGTCACCCATCTTTACCGTCGTGGATTTGTCGCCTTCCTTGATCGTTTCGGCGTGATTGCCGGTGACGGTGCGGGTGGACTTGCCCTCGATAGTCTCGGTCTGGTCAGTCTTGATGCTGACCGTCTGGTTACCCTTCTCGATGGTGAAGGTATGGTCACCTTCCTTGATCGTCTCATCCACGTTCTTCTTGACCACTTGGCTGAGGCAGCCGTCACCGCCATTGCCACCCTTGTCCAGCTTGTCATAGCCAATGGTAATCGTGGACATATTCTTGACCAGCTTCTCGTGATCCTTCTGCGCCTGAAAGCGCACGAGTTCGGCGTCTTTCTTGTCCTCGAACATCAGCTCGTTGAACGTCTCGGCGCTGCCCTGTTTCGAGGACCGCGTCTTGATCCCAGTTTGCGTCTGGTTTGCAGGCAAGGCATAGGGTGGCATGGTGTCGGCATTGTAGAGCATGCCCGTGCAGATCGGCCGATCCGGATCACCCTCTTCAAACTGGATGACAACTTCCTGCCCAATCCGAGGGATGCTGACCATACCCCAGTTCTTACCGGACCAAGGGGTGACAACCCGCACCCAGCAGGTAGTCTTTTCGTCCTTCTTGCCTTCGCGGTCCCAATGGAACTGAACCTTGATGCGACCGTATTTGTCAGTCCAGATTTCCTCACCAGCCTTGCCGGTCACGATGGCCGTATGCAGACCCGAGATTTCTGGCCAAGGGGTCGTGCGCAGTGATTTGAATTCGGTTTTGCCGGGCTGGGCCTCAAACTCGACCATGAACATCTCATTGCTGTCCTCCGGAAACTCCAGCGCACCGGTGTCCAGATCCTTATCGTTCTTGGCAAATCCATAACCTTCGGTGGTCTGAAGAAAATACCGCGCCTTGGTTATCAGATATTCCGCATTCTCCGCCTTGTCGGGATGATCCTTCAGCGTGAACTTGCGCCCGGTTTCCAGCGCCCGAACCGAAGCCCGCCCGCGCCGCCGGTCGAACAAAGCATCTTCGGCCGTCATGCGCACCTTGGCCAGCGTATTGCCCGGCCCGGTTTCTTTGTAGTGACCTGGAATATCGTAAAGCTCTAGCTTGTCCTTGAACCCGTGCTTTGCCCCGGTCGGCGTTTTGGCTCGCGCATCTAGTGACGCTTTGGGCTTCTCGAAATCAAAATCGCCTAGCGAGACCACCCCAGGCCGGATCGTCTCGGACGCGGCCCATTCGGTTACAGAGTCACCAAGACGTTGGCTGTAATCATCTCCGCCCCGGAACTCGACCTTTGCGTCCCCGGCGATCGGCGTATGCGCGTTTGGTCCGTCGCACATGACCAGTGTCTCATTCTTGTCTTTGGCATTCGTGTAATCGAAATAATAGTAGATGCCCTCTTCCTGCATCAGGCGCGAGATAAAGTCGAAATCTGTTTCGCGATATTGCACGCAATATTCGCGCTGCTGGTAAGTGGCGCGCAGGCTTTTCCTGAAATCCGTGAGCCCGTATTCACCGAAAATCTTTTCGATGATTTGCACGGCAGTCATTTCCTGAAAGATGCGACTGTCGGTGGTCTGCGTCAGCAGCCAGAACCAGGGGCGCAATTCGGCCAGAAACTGCACATAGCCATCGCGCAGGGCCAGCCGCTCCACCCTCACGATGGTGCCAGTGAATTTACGCTCGGCTCCGTCAGCGGCCAGATGGATGGTCATCACCTTGCCCAGCAGCTTGTCCAACGCAATCGTTGTTTTTTCCGAGAGGAATTCGACCTGAATTTCGGTCAGTTTTCCCAGCTCTTCCGAGACGACGGCCCGCCTGATGACAAGATCATCCTCACCATAGCTATACGACCCCGTTATCCGAAGCGGCCACTCTTTACTTTGCAGACTCTCAGCCATTTACCGTTCCTTCCAATTCTCGTTCACCGCGCCGTCACAAATCGTTCAGCAGTGCAGCAAGTTCGGGGTCCATATCTTCATCATCACTATCGTCACCGTCATCATCGTCGCCAAATGACGCCAGAAGATCATCAAGATCGCCGCTGTCGTCATCTCCGAGGTCCAGATCTAGGTCGAAATCATCGTCATCGCCTGTATCGAGATCCAGATCCAAATCCAGGTCGTCATCCTCATCAGCCTCTGGCGCAGCAGGCACATCCGGCGACGGCGCAGGCGCGGGCATACCGGACCACGGGCCCAGAATCTCTTGCCCCGCGACCGAGTTGAACGAGCCCAGCCGGATTTCATCGCGGCCTTTGACCGAAAGCACCGGCATATAGCCGCGTTGGACCGAATGTTCGTGCTTGGGCAACGTGATATTGCGCTCGGTACAAGGCAGCGCCACCTGATCGCCGTAGCGGTCATTGACGAAATGGAAGGGTATACCACCCAGGCTCATGACTGAGCCCAAATTCATCGCCTTGCCATTTTGCTTGAAGGACCGCGCCAACAGGATCGTCACCAGAACCGCCGGATTGGCCCAAAGCATGCCGCGCAGACCCTCAGTCTCGGTGAATTCCTCAAAATCGAACTCATAGATCGGCTCGGACTTCGCTCCGTAAGGCCGTCGCAGCAGGAACCGGGGAGAGGCCAGGCCGATATGCCCGGCTTCGGGCATCGCGCGCAGGGTGTCCCAGGCTTCGACTACCAGCGGGTGGCGGTCCTCGGGCTTCACATCCAGATAGGCGGGGGTGATTGCGCTGATGAACGGCGCATCCACATGAGCCGCGACGCGGCCAATACGACCCAGCAGTTCCGCATGTGGCGGCGTTTCCTCAAAGGTATAAAGCCCGATCAGTGCTGAATACCCACCGCGCCCGTTTTCTTCATCCAGCGGCTCTTCGGTCAGCAATCGTACCAGACCGGTTTTTGCCAGATCTTCCTCGGCGGCCAAATCTGCCGCGATCTCTTCGGCCGAGACGTCATACAGAACCACGTCGAGCGTATCGTCATCCTCAACGCTACGCGCAATCAGATCGAGGCTGCGCCACTGTGCTTCAACGGATTGGAATTCCGGGTGATGCAGAACCATCCGCATGGCCGCGCTCAGCGCCTCATCCACAGCCTTTTGCATCGCTTGCACATCGGGGCTGGGCAGTTTGCGGATATGCGGACCGACCACGCGTTTCAAAAGGTCATCAACGGGTGAGGCCTGTGCCAGTTCACCTGATGTATCGCCGATAAGTTTCTGAAAATCGCTGAGTTTAAGGTCAGCACGAACCGTGTTGCCGCCCGAGGATTTGCGTGGCGGCACAACCGCCTGCCCGAACTCTTCCCCCCAACCGATCAGCTGTTTGGCGGCGTGATCTGCAGTCCCACCCGCGCTCAGCTGGCTTTTCAGACCCGAGAGGCCATCGAACAGCTCGACCTTTTCATAGAGTTCGTCGGGATGTAGATCGTCCAGCTCTTTCAGTTTCACTTGGATCCCGGCACCGTCCTTGCCAATCGGCAGCACGAGATCGGTTGCGAACCCCTCGATCACCTCTTCGACCGTATCGGGATCCAGAATGATCGGCTTACGTGCGGCTAGGGCGTCGCCAGTCTCGATCTGCCCACGCGCCGCGCGGCCAGAGAAATCGCCAAAGATCGCGATCCGGAATCGGGTGCGTTTCAGCCGTTCCGGGTCAGGTCGATCTGCGCTCATGCGGCCGAATGCCAATTGCGGCTCGTCGTCCAATTCCGCTGTGTCGCCTGACGCGTCAACGGCATCGAGGTCACTCAGCAGAGCATCCAGATCATCAGATCCGCCCTCATCGTCCAGATCCAGATCGCCCAGCAAGGCGTCCAAGTCATCTGTTGCTTCGTCCGACGAGGCCTCGCTGTCGTCATCTGCACCCAAATCGTTCAACAGATCGTCAAGGTCGTCTGAACCGCTCTCATCATCGCCAAGATCCGCCAGCAGAGCGTCCAGATCATCCGCTGCACCCTCCTCTGGCGCGCTGTCCTCGTCCGACCCCAGATCGTTCAGCAAGGCGTCCAGATCATCCCCGCCGGTATCTTCATCCTCAACATCGTCGCCAAGATCCGCCAGAAGCGCATCCAGATCATCTGTATCCACGTCTTCGGTCTCATCACCGCCTTCAAGATCACCCAGCAAGGCGTCAAGATCGTCTGAAGCGGCATCGCTGTCCGGCTCGGATTCCAAATCACCCAAAAGCGCGTCCAGATCGTCCGAAGTATCTTCTGAGGTCTCTTCGAGATCGCCCAAAAGATCGTCCAGATCATCGCCCGCTTCATCACCTGATGCAGATGGATCCTCATCCGACCCAAGGTCATTCAAAAGATCATCCAGATCGCCGTCAGGCTCTTCCGCCAAATCCGCAAGAACATTTTCTACGTCGGCTTCGTCGACCTCATCAGCTTCGGGTTCCACCAAATCCCCGAGGATGTCATCCAGAACATCTTCCTCCTGCTGTGCCTCGTCAGCAGAATCCGCCAGATCGGCAAGCAAATCATCCAGATCGGACGCATCTGCCTCTGGATCAGGTTGATCCTCGCTGGCCAGATCACCTAGGATGTCCTCCAACGGATCGGCGTCATTCGTGCTGTCCAGAGCGGGCACCGAGGCGAGTATGTCATCCGCAGCAGGCTCATCAGCTTCATCGGGAGCCTTCTCCGCCAGATCATCCAACAGACCGTCCAGATCCACGTCGTCCGCCGCCTCCTCTGGAGCAGTGTCGGCGAGGTCGGACAAAATGTCCGAATGATCTTCTTCGGCCTCTTCATCTGCATCCGGAAGCGATGAAAGCGCCGCGTCCAGTGCGCCGTCCTCTCCATTCTCCTCCAGTTCCAGATCGGCCAGTTCAGAGAGGATGTCATCGCTCTGATCCGTCTCAGATGCGGCTTCAACCTCGGGCACTGAGGCGAGAACATCGCCGAGCGTGCCCTCTTCGACCTCAATGTCCAGCGCGGAATCTGCAAGCTCTGACAGGATGTCATCGGACCCATCAACCTCATCCGCGACATCCGTTTCGGGCAGAGACGCGAGGGCATCGGACACAGAGCTGTCTTCGACCTCTTCCGTGTCCAGATCGCTGAGGTCAGACAAAATATCCGAGGTCACATCCTCAACCTCGGTCGCCTCAGGCGCAGCATCGGCCAGATCAGAAAGAACATCCGCCGAGTCTTCCGACACGTCGGGCAGCTCGACCTCTGGAACAGATGACAGAGCATCCGCGACCGACGTAACCTCGGGCTCATCATCAGGCTCAGAACTGGCCAGATCGGACAAGATATCATCCGACGCGTCCTCTTCCACCGTAAGCTCGATATCTGGCAGGCTGGACAGGATGTCATCTGCGGCGGTGTCTTCAACCTCATCCGCAGGTACCGCGTCGGCCAACTCCGCGAGAATATCGCCTGACGTGTCGGCTACCTCAGTAACCTCGGTTTCGGGCAGCGAAGACAAAGCGTCCGAGAGAGAGGTATCCTGAGCCGCGTCCTCAGGCGCGGACGCCGCCAGATTCGACAGGACATCTGCGCTGTCATCTACAGGCGCCTCCGGTTCAACCGAGCTAGGCAAAGAGGACAAGGCATCCGCGACGGCCGTATCTTCCGGCGCAGCCGCGGGAGCGGCAGCTGCCAGATCGGAAAGGATTTCAGCCGATTGATCCTGCGCCTCGGCGATCTCAACCTCGGGCAAAGACGCAAGCGCATCCTCCACCGAACTGTCGGCGGGCGCATCCTCGGGCATCATATCCCGCAATGCGTCCAACGTGGCCTCATTGTCCTGCTCGGGGAGCGTACTGCCCGCAAGCGCGCCCAGAAGGGCCGGATCGGCCAGCACTTTTTCGATCAGCGTCTCGGCCCCGGTCTTCCCATCCATATAGGCCATCAAGGTCGACAATTGCGTGCGGGCCTCAAGCAGTTTACGCAGAGGCTCGATTTTTGACGCGATCTGGGCCGGGGTAAAATCGGCCATCTTCTCGAATGTCAAATCGACGGCCAGATTGCCCTCACCCGTCAGTGTATTGGGTACGGCAAATTCAACGCGCGGGGCCATAGCCTTCATGCGGTCGTCGAAATTGTCGACATCAATCTCAAGGAATTTGCGATCCGAGACTGCGGGCGTTTCGACCTTTGACTTGCCGGAGAGATCGCTCATCACACCCATGACAAAAGGAAGCTGTACTTTCTTCTCGGCCCCGTAGAGCTCAACGTCATATTCAATCTGAACGCGCGGCGCCCGATTGCGAGCGATGAATTTCTGAGAGCTGTCAGCCATCGGCCTGGCCTTTCAACTCGGCCACTTCGCTCCGCAGGGCGCGAACCTCGACCAACAGTTCCTTGACGCGATCGTCTACGATATCAGTCTCGCTGCGCACCAGCTCGCGCAGGTGCGAGAACTCTTCAACCGACTCGTCCTCCACTGCGGATTGCATGGTGTTGACCAGCAGACCGATGAACAGGTTCAGAACCGAGAATGCAGTGATAACGATGAACGGTACGAAGAAAATCCAAGCGGTGGGATGAACCTCCATCACTGGACGGACGATGCCCATCGACCAGCTTTCCAGCGTCATGATCTGGAACAGCGAATAGAGCGATTTACCCAAAGAACCGAACCATTCCGGGAAATCGGGGCCGTACATCAAAGTCGCCATGACGGCGAAAACGTAGAACACGATCGAGATCATGATGATCACCGCGCCCATCCCCGGCAGCGCGTCCAGCAAGGCCTGGACCACAGCCCGCATCTGCGGGATGACCGATAGCAAACGCATCGCCCGGATGACGCGCAACCCACGCAGCGCGGACAGCCCGTCGCGGTTGGGCAGCAAGCCGAGCGTAACAACAACAAGGTCAAAGATGTTCCAGGCGTTGTTGAAGAAGCTCAACCGGTAGGCATAAAATTTCATCAACAGCTCGGCCACGAAAATGCCCAGCACGATCTTGTCGATCACAACCAGGGTCGGGCCGATACTCGACTGAACCGAAGGAGAGGTTGATAGCCCCAGCGTGATCGCGTTGAAAATGATCACACCAAGAATGGTGTTGGTCACAGCCTTACGCTCGACAAACTCGCGCACGGTGTCGCGGAGCGTTTCGCTCTTCTCGATACCGGGTTCCACCAACACCTCCTGTTGCTTTGGGTGTCGGGCACGGCGATCCGCACCCGAAGATTTACGTGTTTAACCAACGACGTCGCTGATTCCGTCCACCAGTTTGTAGACCCCTTTGACCGAGGTAAACATTGTCTTGGTCTCTTTCAGAACCGTCATCTTGTCCAGCTTCTTCAGCTTATCCATGATCGTGGTGTCATCCACTTTCAGACCGTTGCCTTCCATCAGAGCCTCCATCTCGGCCAGGAACTTCTGACGTTCCTCGAGCTTGGCGGCCATGGCGCTGGCCTCACGCTTGACGGCCATGCATTCAGCCCCGAGCTTGACGCCCTCTTTCAGGGTTTTCTGCGACTTCGCAGCCTTCATCAGCTTGTCAGCGGCCTTGCCCAGATCATCGACCTTGTGGCGCGTTTTCGTCGTATGCTCACGATAGAGCGCGCGTTTCTTGTTCGAGTCCTTTTGATAGACCTGATAGCCCTTGATCGCGAAATCCGCGATTTCCTTGGCGATCTTCTTGGCGTCCCGGCCCTTGGTGACCTCATCCCCCATGGCGAGGGCCTTGGCGGTCAGTTTCTTGATCGCCTCCATCGGTTTCTTGACTGAGATACCCGAAGTGTCCGTGATACCCTGCCGTTCAGCCGCCTGCATGATCGAGGTGCCGCGTAGCTTGATGTATTTCTGGATGGCGCCTTCCAAATCCTTGCGCAGCTTTTCTTCGCCCTTCAACTGCTGCTGAACCTCTTTGCCAAGGTCGTAGACCTGTTTGACAATGGTCTTGTAGGCCATGACATCCGCACCCGAGGTCGCCACAAGCCGCGTGACAGCCGTGCCGATCTTGATCACACCCGCGGTCACCTTCAGCGTGGTCTTTACCCGCGCTTCTTTCAGCAGTTTGTCCTTGTTCGCCTCAACCTTGATCTGCTTTTCGATCGCCACCTGGGCGGCCCCTTCGGCCGACCGCAGGGCGTTCTTGATCATCTGGTTGGTGGCCTGGATCATTTTCTCGGCTTCGGCCTGAGATTTCTGACCCGGTGTCTTCATCAGCTCGGCGACTTTCTTGTCGAGCTTGACCGCCTCCTGACTGATCACCGTCTCATAGCGCTCCAGCTCTTTCATACCGGCTGCTTCAAGACGTTTCAGCGTGGTCGACGGCACCGGACCTTTGGCCGTGACTTCGAATTTGACGTCAACGCGGTAGCTGGGGATCTCAATATACTGAAGCTTGGGCTTCGACCGGATGAGATCGACCACGTAAAACTTGTGAGGTGTAACTGTCTGCTTTGCCATTTTTTTCGCGCCTATATTCCGTTTCGTTCCTGCCGGATGAGGTCGGCGCCACGTGGCTTTGGGCCACGGGTGCCGCCCCGCCGCTTAGCCGATCGCTTCTTCCAGCTGATCCTTGCCTTCCGAGGCAATGTCGTTGAACAGCCCAAGTGCCGTGTTGACTGTGTCGAGCGTGCTCGACGCTTCCTTGAAGCCAACCCCAGCATTTGCACCCGCAAGCGTCAGGTTGACGACAACCGGGAATACCTTGTCGAAGATCTGCGCGTATTTCGGATTGCTCGAGTTCAGCGCATCCAGCATCTTCTTGAGGTTCGGAGCGTTCTTATCCGCGTCCGAGACCCGCTTCATCATATCCGAACACCCGTCCAGACCCTTCTGCAACGAGGCACGGGCTTTCTTTAGCTTGTCCAGATACTTACCGGCCTTCTTCGCGTCTGCCTGCTTCATTGCTTTCTCAAGCTTGTCGCATTCCTGCAGACCTTTCATGATCGCCTGAGACAGCTTGCGCCCGCCAACTTCAAGCCCGGCGACTTTGTTTTGCCACAGACCATAGTTCTTGTCGCATTTTGGCAGAGTGGCCAGGAATGGCGTATCGGTGCCCAAAATACCCTTTAGGACTGAGGCACCAACCTCGGCACCGCCCTGAACCTGCTTTTTGGCCTCGCCTTCCGCGGTGCGATACCGCTTGAGGAGCGTGTCCAGATCGCTTTTGAGGTTCTTTTCGACCTTCTCGGCCTCTTGCGCAGCGTCCTTAATCTTATCAGCCAGTTGCGCAACGCCCCGCACCAGCGAGACGATCCCCAAGGCCAGCGACGCGCCGCCTGTTGCGGCCGCACCTGCCACACCTGCGGCCCCACCGACGACACCCAACACGCCAAGCGTGATGTCAAAGCCGGTTTTGACCTTATAGTCCTTGTACTGCTGCTTGCGCTTCACAAAGGCCTGCCAGCGCTTGGCCGGGATCGACTCATAGTGCTTTTTAGCACCGTTCATGATGGTCGCCAGCTTGTCGTCGAACCCCTTGATCAACGCCGCGCGTTTCTTTGCGTCGCTGGCCTTCTTGATCGCCGCATCCGTCGCCATCAGCTCTTTGGCGATTAAGGCAACCAGTTTGTCAGTCACCGCATTGGCGTCATCCACCATCTGCTGAGGCGTGACGTAGTCGCCTTCATCTTCCAGGACATCCAGAAGATCATCGTTCAGCTTCAACTGGAACGCATAGCCCTTCAGCTCTTTCAGCCAGTCGGGCTTGTATTTCTTGGTAATCTCGGTGCCCAGATCCTTCTTCCAGATGACAACCGACTTACCCAGTTTCTGCTTGGGCGCATCACTCGAGGCCGACTTAGCCCGAGCCGCTGCATCCTTTTTCTTTTCCTCGAGTTCCTTTTCTTTCTTGTCGATTATCTTGGGGTACTTTTTCAGGACTGTCACAGTATCCGAGTGCTTGCTGCCTGCGAGCTTTACAGCCTCGGCCACCTTGCGCTTGACGTTGGACAAGGCTTTCAAAGTCTTGTCCCAATCCATCTGATCTTCGGCGACCTGGTATGCTTTCAAAGCATCGCCCAGGCCGGTTTTCTTCATCAGCTTCGGTTTGTTCTTGGACCACCATTTCTGATCCAGTTCCGGTGTCATAGTCGCCTTCATAAAGTGTCCCCTTTCTCGGTCAGACGCATCATGCGTTGCGCTCAATCAAACCCGTAAGTGAAGTCCCCGTCTGTGACGTCGATCACGACTTTGGAAACTTCTTCACCCTCCATCATTCTTTTAAGGAATTCTGCCGATATATCCGGCAGCATTGTATTGGTCACGATCGCGTCGATCATACGACCACCGCTGTCCAGCTCCTGACAACGATTGACGATCTCGTCCACCACGGCGTCGGTGTATTCGAATGGTACACCATGAGCAGATTCGACGCGCTTTTTGATTCGCCCAAGTTGTAGCTTTGTAATCTCGCCCAGCATTTCGGGGCTGAGCGGATAGTAGGGAATCGTCACCAGACGTCCCAACAGCGCTGGCGGGAATACCTTGAGCAGCGGATCGCGCAGCGCCTTAGCCATGCCTTCCGGATCGGGCATCAGATCCGGATCGGCGCACATGTCCATGATCATCTCGGTGCCGACATTCGAAGTCAGCAGAATCAGCGTGTTCTTAAAGTCGATCACGCGGCCCTCGCCATCCTCCATGACGCCTTTATCGAAGACCTGGAAAAAGATCTCATGCACGTCAGGATGGGCCTTTTCGACCTCATCCAGCAGCACGACCGAGTATGGCTTGCGCCGTACCGCTTCGGTCAGCACGCCACCTTCACCATAGCCGACATAGCCCGGAGGGGCGCCTTTCAGGCTGCTGACAGTGTGGGCCTCCTGGTATTCGGACATATTGATGGTGATGACATTCTGTTCGCCGCCATACAGCACCTCGGCCAAGGCCAGAGCGGTTTCGGTTTTACCGACACCGCTGGTGCCTGCGAGCATGAACACCCCGATAGGCTTGTTCGGATTGTCGAGTCCCGCGCGGCTGGTCTGAACCCGCTTGGCGATCATCTTCATCGCGTGGTCCTGGCCAATCACACGTTGGGCCAGACGGTTTTCGAGGTTCAGAATGGTCTCGATCTCATCCTTGACCATGCGGCCCACGGGGATACCGGTCCAGTCGCCAACAACGCTCGCCACCGCCTGATGATCGACGATGGGGAGGATCAATGGGCTATCGCCCTGCACTTCTTCCAACTCGGCGTTCTTGGCTTTTAGTTCGGCCAATAGTGCCTCACGGTCGATGGGCTGTGCGTCCGGAGCCTCTTCGGTCGCGGCTTCGCCTTCGGCAGTGCCGGTGCCTTCGACCTCTTGCCCGCCAGCGCGGAGCTTGGCGCGCAGGTCGAGGATTTCTTCGACCACTTTCTTTTCAGCCTCCCAACGCCCGTTGAGTTCGGCCAACCGCGCCTCTTCCGCCTCTTTCGCGGTATTCACGGCCTCGCGACGGTCGGCGACGTCATAGCCTGCAGTCTCATCGCGCTCGATGATCTCCAACTCTGTGGTCAGAGCTTCAATCCGACGCTGGCTGTCATCCACCTCGGCCGGAACCGCGTGCTGAGATACCGCGACCCGCGCACAAGCCGTATCCAGCAAGCTGACCGATTTGTCCGGCAGTTGCCGCGCCGGGATGTAACGGGCGGACAGGGTCACTGCCGCTTCGATCCCCTCGTCCAGCACCTGCACGCGGTGGTGTTTTTCCAGCATCGAGGCGATACCGCGCATCATCAGAACCGCTTTTGGAATATCGGGCTCTTCCACATGCACCACTTGGAAACGGCGGGTCAGAGCCGGGTCTTTCTCGATATATTTCTTATACTCGGCCCATGTGGTCGCGCCGATTGTGCGCAACGTACCGCGCGCCAGCGCCGGTTTCAGCAGGTTGGCCGCGTCGCCGGTCCCGGCAGCGCCCCCTGCCCCGACCAACGTATGAGTCTCATCGACAAACATCACAATCGGAGTCGGGCTGGCCTGAACCTCGTCAATCACCTGACGCAGGCGGTTTTCAAACTCACCCTTCATGGATGCACCCGCTTGCAGCAAACCAACATCCAGCACCAATAGGCGGACGTCCTTCAGAGCAGGTGGTACATCGCCCCGCGCAATCCGCAGGGCAAAGCCTTCGACCACAGCCGTTTTACCAACACCGGCCTCACCGGTCAGGATCGGGTTGTTCTGACGGCGGCGCATCAGCACGTCGACGATCTGACGGATTTCTTCATCACGACCCACGATGGGATCAATCTCACCATTGCGGGCCTGTTCGGTCAGGTCGGTGCAGAACTGCTCCAGCGCCTCGCCCTTACCCATCGCGCCGGGGGCCATCGCGCCGCTGGCCTCGCCGGGCTCCGCTCCGCCACCCACGTTCGAGCCATCCTGCGCGCCCAGCGTATCCTCGGGCGAGCCATCGGTGGCCTCGCCAAAGCTGTCGGCTAAATCATCGGCCCCGATCTTGGCCAGTTCCGGCGACATACTGGCCAAGATGTTGCGCAAAGCAGGCGTCTTGAGCATGCCGAGGATCAGATACCCAGTCCGCACTTTGCTGTCGGAATACAGCAACGAGCCCCAGACCCAACCGCGCTCCATCGCGTCCATCAGATGATCGGACAGATCCGAGATCGAGGACGCCCCGCGCGGCAGCATATCCAGGCTGCGCGTAAGCTCCGATGCTATCTTGCCGGGATCCAGATCATAGTGCTGAATGATACGGTGAATGTCGCTGTCCTGACCGTTCAGAATCTGATGCAGCCAATGCTGAATTTCGACATACGGATTGCCCCGCATCTTGCAGAACACGGTGGCCCCTTCGATGGCCTGATAGCCCAGCTTGTTCAGCTTGCCGAACAGCGATACGCGGCTGATTTCCGTCATCTTCAATACCTCTCGTTGTGAGCCAGTTCTTCGGCCTCGAATTCTTGTGATACATATCCGGGATACAGGATCAGATCGTCCGCATCCGGGCGGTTCTGTTCAGGATCATCGCGGGTTCTTATCCAGCTGGTATGACCCAGCTGCGTCGTTCCACCCAGCGAGGCGCGCGGCACCTCATCACCGGCCAGCACCAGATTGACCTCCCAATCCAACGTGTCACCGGCATAGGTGCGGATGATCGCCTCCATCCGTTCCTGAGAAACGCCGCCGGGCAACAGGCGTTTGTAGTCTTCAAGCGACAGAGGCCCGATGCGAATGCGGAACTTGGCTGCGCGCGACCAGACGCGGTTGCCGATGCTGGTGGATTGCCCCAATCGCGCTGGAGAGCCGAGCTGCCAAGTGTCGTCCGGCTCCAGCTCCAACCACGAGCCGACGAACTGCTGCACGTGCGCATCAACCCCGAAATAATCCGACAGGATCGCGATCAGGCCTTCGACCGTTTTCGTCCCCGACCCCAGATGCCCCGCAAAGAAACGGCGCAGCATGTCTGGCATCGCATCGCGGTCGCTGTAGCCTTCGCCCTTGAACCCAGCCAAAGCCGCCACGCGCTGTTCAAACGGATCATCGCCCCGGTCAAAGCTGGGGGCAGGCTCTGCCGCGGCCCAGGCGCGATAGAGCAGGCTCATCATCCGGTGAGTCAGCATATCGGCAAAGGCCACAAAGGTCGGGTCACGGTGGTTGCGCTGTCGGTCGCGGGCGAACTCAGTCAGGTGAAGAGGCAGAGGGCCTTGCGGACCAAAAAAGCCAAAGAACAGATTGTTGAGCTTGCCCGGCGCGCCGTCGGTCGCCGGTTCAAACCGCGTCAGCGTGTTGGGCGGAAAGGCCAGTGAGACATCCTGCCCCAAACGCACGCGATCCTCGCGCGGGCGACGCGATTCACCCAGGCGCGGCGCATCCGCATAATGCGCTTCGATCACCCGCAAGGCCTGAAAGACATGATGCCTTTCAGGATCAGCCGCCAGCGCGGCCAGCAGGCTCAGATGATCCTGCCCAGTCCGGCCGCTGGTCGCCATCTGGCAATCTCTCCTCGTCGTTCGGTTTTCAGCACGGTTTCCGTGAAGCTGTTGATCGTGGTGTATTTGCGGAAAAACCGCTCGAGCACAGCGCCCAGTACATAGACGCTGGTGCCTTCGTAGAAACTTTCGTCGAAGCCCAGCGTGATCTCTAACCCGCGCACTGCCGTGCTGAGGACCTCGTCGCTCATCCGGCGGACGATGGGGCGACTAGAGACTGAGACCACACCTTCAAGCTGTTTCTCGGTCACGCGGTTGCCGAGCGGTGCATAGATGCCGAGCAACTCGCGCAAAGCGCCCGCCCCGCCTTCTTTCCCGTCGCCCGCAATGGACAGGTAGTTGAGGCTGAGGTGGCTGATCAGCTTCCACGCAGCATCACCCTGCGCCAAGGTCGCGTGTGGGCGCGTGGGTGTGACCGGCGTCCGGATTGTCTTTACCGGACCACCGTCAGGCAGGTGGAAGACGTCATCGCCGCCTGCGGCCAGCAAGAGGGGCAAATCGCGGTTCGAACACAGCGCCTCGACCGCCAATTGCTCCAACGATCCGGGATAAGGCGCCTGCGCCCGGTCAACCAAAGTCAGGTAAACCTCAGACCCCAGATACGAGGTCCGCACGCCCCGCAGCCGTTCCTTTTCATTACGCTGCCGCATCCGGCGTTTGATCGTGTAATAAGCCGAGTGATTGTCGCCCGCAGCCGTCAGGTCAGTGTCGCTATAGAAAGGGCGGAAAGGAATATCCCCCTCTTCATCCGATTGAATGCCGGTGACACGTTCAATCCCAAAAATCTCATAGTCGAGACCCGCAGTACGGTTGGGCACCACATGATGCTGCGTGTCCATCTGGGTGATGTGCACCCGGTCGCAGCGGCGGTGGAACAGGTTCACCGCAGGCACCGCGTTCAACGCAAAGGCCGCAGGGGTCACAGCGGGGGCAACATCGCGCATCCCGTCCTGCAACAGGATGTAGATATCCACATCCGTGCCCGCCGATTTCTCAAGCGCGGGCCGCAAGCCAGTAAGTTCCACAAAGAGGAACCGTTCCGGCATCGCAAAATACTCCTGCAGTAGGCGATAACCGTCGAAGGACTGGCGCGGGGTTGGCAACAGAGCCTCATCCGCGTCAAACCCTTTGGGCACGACATCCGCAGTCGTCAGCCGGGTGGTCCAGTCCGCGCGGCGGTCCGTCGAGCGGCCCGTCAGCCCAACACATTGGGTGGCCAGCAGTTCATGCAGGGCCCAAGCCTTGCCGCTCTGGGTATCCAGATGCATCACAAGGCTGTCCATTCCCAGTTCGGCCATCGGTTCACCGTCGGTGCGGTTCAAACGCAGGCGAATACCAGCGCGCGCGTCAGTGTCGCGCGCCACCCCGGCAGCCACCAGCTCTCCCCGGCCGTCAATGTACTCGGCTTCGGTGATTTCAATCGGCCAGAGGGTTAGGTCCGAGGAAGTGGTGAACTCACACGCGGTCTGTTCGCCCTCGGCCAAACGCGCGCGTAGCGTAGTGCCGCGCGGGATCGGGTAGCCTTCTTTCAGCGCGGCGTTGCCGATGTCAGGCTCCATCTGCGCCACCATCATCGACGGTGTCGGGGCCAGGTAATGCGGATATACAATCTCGAGCAGGTTCGACGTGAAAGTCGGGAACTGCATGTCCAGTTCCAGTTGAACCCGAGCCGCCAGAAACGCGCTACCTTCCAGCAGACGTTCGACATAGGGGTCGACAACCTCGATCCCCTCCATCCCTAGTCGCGAGGCGATCTTGGGGTAGGCATTGGCAAACTCTGCCCCCATTTCACGCAGGAAGGCGAGTTCAGTTTCGTAGTGTTTCAGAAGCCGTGTATCCATCGCGCCTAGCTCCGCTCGATCGAGACTTCGCCGGTGGTCACGTCGACCCGGCTGCGCAGATACAATTCCAGAGGCATGGGTTGTGCCCACATCACGGCGCGGATGTCATAGTCCACATGCATTTCGCCCGATTGCTTTTCCGAGCGCAATTCGACCGCGACCGAGCCTTTCACGATCCGAGGTTCAAACACCTCAATGGAATCGGCAATGGACTTCTGAATGCGCTGGGCCTGACGCAAGGTTGAGAACGAGCCTGAGGTCTGGCGGATGCCGTAGTTCAGGACCGACTTGGAGGCATAAGGATAGACATCCTCATCAATCAGATCGGATTGATCGGTGGTGTTCAGCAGCATTGACAGATCGCGCTGAATGATCTCGCGCAGGCGGCCAACGTCAATCACGCGGGAATCCCGTCCCTCTTTCAACTGATCCGGTGCGTCATCCGTCAACCGGTCCAGAAGCGAGGGCTGCAGACGTTCGGCAAGGGTCTTCTCAGCCATCTCCCGCCGTTTCCCCGGCCCCGGCCGCCACGTCCAGAACCAGTTCGCGAATGTCCAGCAGCGCGATGTCGGACTTATCTGTAGTCAGCAAACGCTGGCCCAGCCCAACAAAGGTTTCGCCGCCGGCATCGACCCAAGTGGTCGCCCGCGCCAGACGGGCGGCATCATCGCCCTGCTCGGTCGAACCGGCATAGCGAGTTGGGATCAGGGCGGCGAGTTCCCCTCCGCTGGCAACAGTTAGCGTGCAGGCTGTCCAGACCGCGTCACGCAGGTCGCTGGGCGGCTCGATGTCGACCCGCACGATCTGGGAAAACGGCAGCCAGAAATAGCGGCCATTCACGATTACTTCGAGGACCGGCCCCAGCCGCATATCGGCATCGGCGATCCATTCGAACGCTTCACCATTGACCGTACCGGATGTCGCAGGCGCAGCGTCGAACGCTTTTGCGCGCAGTTCGGCGGCCTGGTCGAAATGCCCGCCAGCCGTCAGTTTCTGTGCCTCGATCAAATGGGCCAGCCACTCTTCTGGCTCGCCAAAAATCATCGGGGTCTTTTCCCCGGCAAAGACTTTTTCGCGGTAGACCTCACAAATGATGGCCTCACGGTAGGTTTTGGCCATCATCGTGGCCGCTTCATCCATCTCCGCGCTCAGTTTCAACTGGGTGATCGCGCGTTTCCAGTCGCCCATCACACAGAGCAGCTGAAACAGGAAAATCCGCAGCTTGGCGTCTGCGGGATTGGCACGGACTTTATCTTGCAGAGTGGCCAATGTGGCCGCCAGATCGCCTGATTTAAGATGCTCTTCCGGCGTCATGTAACCCTCGCGCAGTCAGGATGGAAAAAGTGCAAAAGCCCCGGTGGCATATGCCACCGGGACCCGTAGTCGTTTGAAACCTTAGCTGACGTCGCCAGTTTCCAGGTTCCACAGGAACTCGTTGCAATCGCTGAGCTTGCCGGTTTTGAAGTCGGCGATCTTGTACTTAACCGAGATGCCACGATACGCGACGGTCCAGGTTTCCGACGGGATCGAATCTTCGCCGCCATCTACCGAGTAGCTGTCCACGATTGCGTCACGCAGCTTGATAATCAGATAAGGCTCCATGCCTTTCTTTTCGTCATCGCCGGACCGGCACATATGGATCAGCATTTCCGAGTTCGACTTGCCAGACGCGACATAGGTCATGATCTTGGCAGACGCTTTGCTGAGCTCGGTGTTCAGGGTCACTTTGCCGAAATTCGCGTTGGCATAGCCGCGCTGCGTGGTGCCCATGTCGGACATGTCCAGCGTCCGCTCAACCTCCCACGAGATCGACTTAACCGCGATCCAATCTTTGTGCTGCTTTTCCCGTGCTTCGCCCGGGAAGTCCATTTGTACAAATACGTTTTCCATTTTAGCCTTCCTCTTTTCTAGTTTCTAAACCCGGTTTACCGGAGGGTCGTAGCAGCGGCAGTGAAACACATCACATGCCGCCAATTTTTTTGACCTTTATCCAGCTTTTTCGGACGGAAGTTTCGATACGAGACGCAGAGAGACCGACAGGCCTTCCAGCTGATAGTGCGGGCGCAGGAAGAATTTGGACGTGTAATAGCCTGGATTGCCTTCGACATCTTCCACAACCACCTCGGCCGAGGCCAAAGGCTTACGTGCTTTTTCCGCTTCGGCCGAGATATCGGCGTTGAAGTCCACGTATTGGTTGATCCAGCCCTGCAGCCACGATTCCATATCCTGACGGCTTTTGAACGAGCCAACTTTGTCACGCACCATGCATTTCAAGTAATGCGCGAAGCGGCAGGTCGCGAACAGATAGGGCAAGCGTGCAGCCAGGTTGGCGTTCGCGGTTGCATCCGCATCATCGTATTCCGCCGGCTTGTGCAACGATTGCGCGCCAATGAAGGTCGCCGAATCGCTGTTCTTGCGGTGGATCAGAGGCATCATGCCGTTCTTGGCCAGTTCCGCCTCGCGACGGTCCGAAATCGCGATCTCGGTCGGGCACTTCATGTCCACGCCGCCATCGTCGGTTGGGAAGGTATGCGCGGGCAGGCCCTCGACCGTGCCACCGCTTTCCACGCCGCGAATACGCGAGCACCAGCCATATTCCTTGAAGGACCGGTTGATGTTCACCGCCATACCATAGGCCGCGTTGACCCAGTTATATTTGTCACTGGTTGCACCGCTGGTGTCTTCTTCAAACGCGAATTCCTCAACTGGTTCGGTTTTCGAGCCATAAGGCAGACGACCCAAGAAGCGCGGCATTGCCAGACCGACATATTTCGCATCTTCACTGTCGCGCAGCGACCGCCATGCGGCATATTCCGGTGTCTGGAAGATCTTGGTCAGATCACGCGGGTTGGCCAGTTCCGACCAGCTGTCCATCTGGAACAGGCTGGGCTTGGCACCGGTGATCAAAGGCGCATGCGCGGCAGCAGCGATCTTGGACATCTCGCCCAACAGCTCGATGTCCTGCGGGCTGTGGTCGAAGTGATAGTCCGCCACCAGCGAGCCATAGGGCTCACCACCAAACTGGCCGAACTCTTCTTCATAGAGCTTTTTGAAGATGGGCGACTGATCCCATGCAGTTCCTTTGAACTTGCGCAGGGTCTTGTGCATATCCTTCTTCGAGATGTTCATCACGCGGATTTTCAACATCTCGTCGGTTTCGGTGTTGTTCACCAGATAGTGCAGACCACGCCACGCGCTTTCCATCTGCTGGAAATCTTCGTGGTGCAAGATCAGGTTGACCTGTTCGGTCAGCTTCTTGTCGATCTCGGCAATGATTCCTTCGATCGACCGCAAAGCGTCGTCCGAGATCAGGCCGGTATTCGCCAGCGCCTGTTCGGCCAGCGTCTTGACCGCGCTTTCAACGGCGGTTTTCGCCTGATCCGACTTAGGGCGGAACTCTTTCGTCAGCAGCGCCTCGAATTCCGAGGATCCAAACGCGGTTGCGCCTTCGGCGGCTTCTACCTTGGCTTCTTCTTCGGCCATCTTTTACTCCTCCTCGGCGGCGTCAGCGCCGGGTTTGGGCTGGGCTGCCAGTGTCTTCAGCAGCGACGGGTCCTGCATGATCTTCGAAATCAGATCCTCGGCCCCGGTTTTACCATCCATATATGTCATCAAGTTGGACAGCTGGGTGCGCGCGTCCAGCAGCTCCTTGAGAGGCTCAACCTTCGCGGCAATCGCGGCGGGGCTGAAATCATCCATGCTCTCGAACGTGATATCGACGGCCAGATTGCCCTCACCCGTCAGGGTGTTCGGCACGGTAAAGGCCGCGCGCGGCGCCATCGACTTCATCCGGTCGTCGAAATTGTCGACGTCAATTTCCAGGAACTTGCGGTCGGCCACGGCGGGCTGCTCGACCTCGGATTTCCCGGCAAGGTCGCTCATGACGCCCATGACAAAGGGCAGCTGGACCTTCTTTTCGGCACCATAGAGTTCAACATCATATTCGATCTGAACCCTCGGAGCCCTGTTCCGGGCTATAAACTTTTGTGAACTGTCAGCCATCTGATGCTCCTCGATTCATCCATCAGTGTTTCTTTTCAATCCGGTGTTCGGCTTGCGCCCAAACGGATCAATAATCGTCATCGTCTTCTTCTTTAATGCCGCCGATCTGGCGCACCTCATCCAGACCTTCTTTTGCCATATCTTCGATAATTGTCAGAAAATCGGCATTCACAAGGCGCTTGGCACGGTCAAGCAAAATTGGCAGCGGGCTGGAGGGCTCGCACCGGGCATAATAATCCATGATGCGCTCCAGCATCCGCGTGACATCTTCGGGCGTGTTGATCGCCCCACCGCCGCCTCCGCCCGACGCCATCGGCGCGGCCGGGGCACCCGATGGGCTGCTTGGGCTGTCATCGTCGCCGGATTCGACTTCTTCGGCCTCACCGACATCGGCATAGCTGGCCAACGCCTGCTTGATGCTTTTCAGCGCATCAGACAGAGGCGTCAAATCCGGACCTTCGCCGGGAGTTTTGTCGCTGAATACAGCGTCGATTGCCTCGACATCATCCAGAGCGGCGGACGCTGCATCGGCATTGGCCTTCAACACCTCGTCATCGGTATCCTTGAACGCGGCCGCAACCCCGGTTGCATCCGGCGCGTCGTCCAAATCTGCGGGCATGTTGATGCGACCCTCGGCGACGTCCAGATGGCGCAGGGTCATCCGACCGAACATACGGCTGTCCGTCAAGGCGGTCCGACGCAAGGCGCGTACCATCCGATCGGACGAGGCCAGACCGCGCACCGCATTTATGCGCATCGTGGCATCGCCGTCGTCTTCATCCAGCTCGGGGTGGCATGTGTCCCAATTGTCTTCCAGCAGGGATTTCACATAGCCCACGGCCGAAGCAAAAGCGGGAAGGCCTTTGGTGTGCAAAACAGCCTCAGCAAGATAGATGGCGGCGCGGATGTCATGGCTTTTTTCCATGACGGCCAAGGCCTTTTCCTCGACATCGCGCCAGTCCTGTTCCTCGGCCGCGACGACCTCATCGCCCATCTGACGCTCTTCGCCCGGCTGAGCCGCGATCTCGAGGTCCGTAAAGGCCGGATCGTATTCCAGATTTTCTCCGCTGGGGGGTTCGTCGTCTCTGGGCTCCAGATAAGATGAAAGGTCCATTTTATTCCCAATACCGTCCTGTTCGATCGCAGCTTGTTGTTCTTGTTGAATCGCTTACAGCAGCGCCTGCAATCTTGTGTATGAATTAGTTCACATGATGGCGAAACTCGCAAACACTTCCAGTTTCCTCTGCGGTTTGTGTGGTTAATCGGTCGCAATGCGCAGACCAGGTTGAGATTAATATACACATTTTCCCGACCCGCCGTACCGTTTGTTTACGCCAGGGCAAGTTCATCATTCCATCGCGAACGTGACCCATTGCAGAAATATCTTCCCGCATGCGCCCTGTTTCTGCAATGTTCAGTGCTAACGCCCGCGACGCAAGACATCGGATGTGGGTTCAACGACCGGCAGCAGAGGTAGGAAGATGAGAAAATCGCTTTTCGGCGCAGTTGCATTGACACTGATGGCCGCAACCGCGCAGGCCGATGAGGGCCGCCTTGGAATCGAACTGAACAAATTCGAACCCGCCGACAACGGCGGATGCCGCGCGTTCTTCCTGTTTCGCAACCAGACTGACAACAGTTTCGAAGAATTCGAGATGTCGCTGGCCATCCTCGACAGTAATGGTGTGATCGACCGGCTACTATCCATCGACGCGGCCCCCCTGCCCGTTCAACGCACCGTGCTGAAACTGTTCGAAATCCCCGAGATCGAATGCTCCAATATCTCTGAGGTGCTGCTGCATGACCTGCCGGCCTGCAAGCCCCAGAACGCCGAACCTCTGGATTGCTTCCCCCTGCTGGCGCTGGGCAGCAAGACCTCAGCCAATCTGGCGCAATAGATCATGTTCGGGCTCGAGACACTGGGCGCAGGAGGCCCAATCATCGCAATCCTTGGCGCGTTGTCGCTGCTTTCGGTCACTTTGATCGTCATCAAGGCGATGCAACTGGCCCCAGTTCGATCCGGCGGAGGCGCGAGGGACACAGCACTGGTGCAGTGGTCCAAGGGCGACAAGCAGGCGGCGCTGGCAGCCGTCGCTGCGGGGAAATCTCCGGCTGATCGCGTCTGCGCCTATGCCATGCAGGCGCTGAACGATGGGTTCAAGGGGCCCGCCTTGATGGCCGAGCTTACACGTCGCGGCAATCAGGAATTCGCTGCCATGAACACATGGATTCGTGTGCTGGAGCTGATCGCGATGATCTCACCCCTGCTTGGCCTGTTGGGGACCGTGACCGGGATGATCCAGTCGTTTCAGGAGTTGGAGCTGGCGCAAGGCGCGGCCAATGCCTCGGTCCTTGCAGGCGGGATCTGGCAGGCTTTGCTGACCACCGCCGCCGGTCTGTTGGTCGCTATCCCCGCCGCTGTCGGCGCATCGCTGCTATCGGGCCGCGCAGAAGCGGGCGCTCAGGCGATTGAGAACGCGGTCGGGCAGTTGATGGTGATCGAGGAACGCGGCACGCAGTAAGGGTTCACACATGTCCGCCGAGCTTAGCCTGAACAGACGCAGACCGACACGGCCCCTGATCTCACTGGTGCCGATGATCGACGTGATGCTGATCCTGCTGGTGTTCTTCATGGTGACCTCGACCTATCTGAACCTCGACATGATCCCAGCATTGGCTCAAGCGGATCGGTCTGCACCATCCGGCAGCTCGGGTGAACCCGCCAGCGCCATAGTGATCCGTATCGGAGGCGACGGAGCGCCCTATTTCCGCGGGCAAGCGCTGACCTCTGAGGACCTTGAGGCGCTGTTGTCCGATAGAATCGCCCAGGCCCCTGCAACTCCGGTGATCGTTCTACCAACCGGCAGCGCTCGCATGCAGGCGCTGGTCACCGTCATGGACGTCGTCACCCGCGCAGGCGTGACCAATATGCGCGTCGTCCGGTTGGAGGCGCGCCCATGAGGATCACCCGCCCGGCCCCACGCCACCACCCCGAAACCATCATCGCCCTGATAGATGTCGTCTTTTTTCTACTGGTCTTCTTCATGCTCATCGGACGCATGGACGCCACCGCGCCATTCGACGTGACCCCGCCGGTGTCGCAATCCGGAGCGGATATGCCAGCGGGAGGATTGACCCTGTCAGTCAGCGCTGATGGCCAATTGGCCCTGGACGGAACAGAGCTTCCTGCGGATCAGATCGCGCTATCGGTCGAGGAGGCGCTGTCCGAACAGCCCGACCTGCTGCTCCGCATCAACGCCCATCAGGATGCCGCCCTGCGCGAGGTCTTGCCCTTAATCGCCACGTTCGAGGCGATGGGCGCGCGGGATGTGGTGCTGGTCGTTACACCTCCGGGTCCGGTCCGGTGACGCGCACTCCGTTGATATGGGGCGTTGCGCTGTTCTGCTCGGTCACAATTCACGCCGTGGCTGCGGTCGTTCTGCTTTGGTCAACAGACCCTGAACCCGTGATCGAGCAGCCCGTACCGGAAACACGGATGCAGCTTTCCGCGCATCAGGTCAAACAAAGCACCGCCGCGCAAGCGCAGCCGGATGCAGAGGCGACCTCAACCGAAGAAACAAGCGGCGCGCGATTGGCGCAGGGCGCTATTCCTCAATCCTCGGCCCCAGAGATTGCCGCGAATGCCCTAAGCCTAGGTGCCAGCGACCAGGTGGCCAACCAAACGCAGCCTCTGGTGGCCGTTCCAGACAAGCCGCAATCTGTCGTTGCCGAACAGGCGGTTGCGGTGACTCTGGCCTCGGCCAAGTTGCCGACGACCACAGTGTCATCCAACCAGACGCAGTCGGATTCAGTGGCGTTGACACAGCCGTCCTTCGATGCCGCTCAGGCCGTGCAGACGCAGCTTGTCGCTTTGACCCAAACCCAACCGGATGTCCCAAGGGCCAAGGCGGCTGATGTGTTTTCGGCAACCGGCGATTCCCCGATTGATCCCGTAAGCCTCACCGCCTTTCAAAGTTTCACGCGCCCCGAAGATGCGGGTCAAGCGGCTGAGGACCTGCGTGATGGCATAGACGGCCTGCTGGCCCAGGTACCGTGTTCACGCCTTCAGGTGCAGTTCCGCCCAGAAACAAACACCCTCGAGCTGATCGGTCATATCCCGGAAAACGGCCTTCGCGGGCCTGTCATGTCGGCGCTTCAGGCGCAGATGGGGGCCAATATTCAGGTCACTGACAATCTGCTCATCCTTCCCCGACCCCAATGCGGCGCGCTCAGCGGGATTGTCGATGTGGGCTTGCCACAATCCACCGACCAGATCACCAACCCCTTGCTAGTAGGCGATGATATTCACACGCGGGAGTTTCGCTACGCTTCAGGTCAGCAACTGGTCCTTGATCTGACCGGAGCCGACTACGACGCCTATATCTATGTCGACTATTTCGACGCCGACGGTCAGGTCATACATCTCAGCCCAAACGCATCGGTCCCGCTTGCCAGAACACCCGCCAAATCTGCATTCAAAATTGGCGCTGAGAAACAAGGCGACCCCGGCCTTTTTATCACCATCGGCCCTCCATACGGACAAGAAATCGCGGTGGCCTTCGCGGCGTCGACCCCCCTCTTTGACGAGGAAAGACCCTTGATCGAACCGGCAGGACCTTACCTTGAGTTCCTCAAAGATCGAGTCGCCGGCGCCCGCACCAACGACCCGGAATTCAAGGGCGAGTGGGTCTATTTTTTCATAACCACGTCCGAATAGGCCAGCCACGGACTACCAATCGACTCTTTCATAGGCCTCCGTCTCAATGCTCGTGATCTCGGAGTGTGATGGCGAGATCACGTCTTCATTTAGAACATCGTCAGCTTCGTCATGCGCGGCTTCCGAAGAATCTGCATCCCAAGATACTACATCCCCGTTGTGCGAGGCGCTCGCGAAGAACGCGAATTCATCCGGCGCATCGAGTTTCGTAAGCGCATCAACATCACCAACATCCATCGAAAACGCGGTTGTCGATGTCACCGGCGCGCCGTTAAAGCCGGTATCCGAGATCACGATCTGGCCTTCAATTGCGCCCTCGAACCCCGGTGGTGGCGAGATTTCAAGGTAGCCGATATCCCAGCCGCTCACATCAACCGGCCCCCCATCCGACATCACGGCGGCCTCTGCGCCTACGATCAGGCTGTTGGCGGGCAACCCCTCAATTTCCACATCCGCATGATCGCTGGCACCCGTAAGGTCAATGCCAAGCGCTAAGGTCCCGTTTTCTTCAATCGTCAGCCCAGGGTCAGCCCGGACCAAGGCGCGACCCTCGGTATCAGGGCCATCCCATTCCAGTTTTAGCCCTGCATGCCCGTAGTTTTCGAAATACCTGACCTCAATATCATGGGTGCCTGGGGCGAGTTCGATCTGACCGGCTCGGGTCCTATAGGCGTGCAGACCATCATTCTCGATCACCTCGACACCATTGACGAATAATACGACGCCATCATCCCCTCCGGCAAAGAAGGTGTATGTGCCGCCTTCTTCGACCGAAATGCGCCCCTCCAAGCGGGCGCCGAATGTGTCTTTTGATCCGCCTTCCCAAAACGAGTCAGCGCTTTTTTTATAGTTAATTTCAGACACGATTTCCTGATGTGTCGGGTCGGCGCTCCAATCAATGTCGTCCAATTTCGACAACCTATTTTCCGCATCGAAGTAACTAGCCTGAAATCCTCCAATCACTTGCGCAGTCGGAGCGAAAACCTGCACTGGGTGAACCTCGAATGACACTGTCTGGACAGCGTCTTGGCTACCACCTAGTTCAGTTGGAGTGGAGGAACGTACCCCCACATCAATAGGGCCCGAGAAGTCGAATGGAGATTCTATGGTCAGCGCTCCCCCCTGCCAGCTGCCCATTTCTACTGTCCCGTCTGGACCGGCAGCATGGGTCTGACCGTCCACTTCAACCTGCGTTCCCGGCGGCAATCCATCCAGGGAAAACAAGGTAGCTTGGCTAAGTTCCAAAGCTGTAGTGTCGATATCGAAAGCGAGCGGAGTCCCCGCCACGACCTGCGCCTGAGCGACATCCGGGGCCGAAACAAGCTGTCGGCCGTCAAGGCCGGGGCCATCCCATTCCAGTTTCAGGCCTGCGTGGCCAAAATTCTCGAAATAGCGCACTTCAATCGAATGCGCTCCCGGTTC
The DNA here is from genome assembly GCF_056161185.1 of Ruegeria sp. ABV3_008. NCBI lineage: Bacteria > Pseudomonadati > Pseudomonadota > Alphaproteobacteria > Rhodobacterales > Roseobacteraceae > Ruegeria > Ruegeria sp. ABV3_008. The sequence goes on from NZ_JBSWYP010000008.1 coordinate 115,343, forward strand.
GAGGTCAATCTGACCTGATCGGGTTTGGTAGCCATGCAGACCATCGTTTTCGATGACCGGCACTCCATCAACTAGCAGCAAAGCACCATCGTCCGCACCAAGATGGAAGGAGAACGTCCCGCCCTCCGAAACCTGTACTGTTCCGGTGACCTCAACGACGAACGTGTTTCGCGACCCATCTTCCCAAAAGGACCCGCGGCTGATTTCGTAGTTAATCTCCGTCGTGACCTCCTGATGCGTGGCGGGGGCGTCCCAGTTCACATCTTCAAGTCGCTTAAGGCGGTGATCGACATCGAAATACTTAGCGTGAAACCCGGTGCTGATCGACAAATCGGGCCTGTCTGCAACAGAGATAGAAAGTGTCTCGGTCGTGCTTAGTCCACCTTCATCGACGACAGTCACATCAACCGTCAAGGCCTCAGTCTCACTGCGATCTAGCGCCACATCCGGTTTCAGGCGCAACTGGCCCCCGATCACTTCGAACCTGTCATCCGAGACCTCGACGCGGTGCGTATCACCATGATCGGGATCATCGAATCGGACCTGACCAATCACGGCACCCGCGACATGTTCGGCCACGGTCAACTGCGCTTCGGTCAGAGTGATATTGTCGACCAACGCGCCATAAGAGTCATTCTGGCCTTCGGCCTCACGCAGTTCCAGCTTGTCCTGACCTGTACCGACAACCTGCAGTTGGAACGTCTCCCAATCCGACGATTTGGGATCAAGTTCTGCAACCAGAGTGTCGTTCCAATACATCTCAATCGTATCGGTGCCATTCGCAAGGCGTTCGCGCAGGTCGAGGCCCAGATCATAGAGCTGCCCCTCTTGCGTCTGCACGACCTGAGAGATGCTATCCATGCCCCAGCCATGGTCCATCTCCATCACCTGATCCCCGTCCGAGGCCTGCAGCCCTCCTAGGCGGTCCCATATCTCGATCCCGTTGGCATCGGTCCAGGCACCGGATTGATCATCGTCAAACCCCCTCCACCGGCCCTGTGCAAGCTCGAATTCCTCAAAGCTGCCGTTCCGGATCAGGTTTTCTGTTCCGTTTTGAACAGTCAGATCAATCGGCGCTTCGTTGATATCCTGAACCGATATCGAGATTGTTTCGGTGACGCTCAAGCCTCCGGCGTCGGTCGCTTTGATACTGATTTCAATGTGATCTTCGGCCTCGTGATCCAACGAGATACCGGGACGCAAGCGCAATTGCCCGTCCGAGATTTCAAAGCGTTCATCCGAGATCTCAAAACGGTGGGTGTCATTCAGATCAGTATCCACGACGGAAATGTTTCCAACCGTCGCCCCCATCGCGTTTTCGGCTAGGGTTGTGTTATCCAAAGACACAGTTTCCGGGCCTTCGTTCACATCTGCAATGTCGATTGTGAAACGCTCAGTCAAGCTCAAGCCGCCCTCATCCGTAACGGTGACATCCACCTCAACACTGCCTGCGTCTTCATGGTCGAGCGCAACGCCGGGTTTCAATCGCAACTGACCGTCGAGGATTTCGAATCGAGGATCAGACACCTCAAACTGATGCGGCCCATCCGAATCCGGATCAAACACTGTTATGATCCCAACCACCGCGCCTTCATCGTTCTCTGTGAGGCTTGAGCCGTCGAGCATGACATCCTTGGGGGCTTGGTTTTGTTCTTCCTGCGGCTGAGGGGGCAAATCCGCAGGAATTGTCGGAGGGGTGGGCGCGTTCAGCTCGACCGCAAGCGTAACTTCAGGCAATTCGGTCGATGCATCGGCAGTAGAAAGTGGTCCGACAGTTGTGTCCGCAGAGGAGGCCATCCCTTGATACTCAGATTGCCCACTTTCGCCAGATGGGCTTGTTTTCACAGACGACCCAGCCCGTGCGACAACGCTTTGCAGTACGCTTGCTTTGCCTGATTCAACACCTTCTTCAACCACCGTTTTCTCAGCGAAATTGACACCTGCCGAAGGTGCTCCGACACTGGTCTGAGCTTCATCCAGCACCCCTTGCGCCTGTTCGCCCGTATGCAGAGTACTCCTGGTCGGGTCCTCAGCCGAACTTGCAGGTGCCCGTGAAAGGTGTTCTGCAATATCATGCTTTTCGCTTTGCGCAGACCTCGCGGAATTCGCTTGAAAATTCAGATTGATGTCCGGCTTTTTCATCGCAAAACCCCGATTTGTATACTGACGATTCCCAAAAATCAGTAGCACGCCGAGCTTTCTCGAAAGTTACTGAAATACATGCATTTTTTTCTAAATTTAGCGCATCACGCGACCTGATGTTTACTCGTTTTTAAAAGCCTCGACCCCAAACCTAGGGGGCAAATGAACGGGCGTGAACACATGAAGGCGAACAGGGCGGTCAAGCGTAGAACAAGGCTGCGGATGGGTATTCCGCTTCTGGCGGCGTCGCTTTCCCTGAACATCCTGTCCCTTCTGGCGCCAATCACCATTTTGCTGATCTTCGACCGCATCATCCCCTTTCAGGCGACCGAGACGTTGCGCATCCTGACCTGGGCACTGGTGATTGGGGCTGGGCTTGAGTTTTTGTTGCGTTGGGCGCGTTCTGTTCTGTTGACAACCGGGGCCGAAGAGAGTGCTGTCACCCGCCAGCGCCGGTTCCTTGAACAGGTTTTGAACGCAAACCCGATCCACTTCTCCCAAGACACCGCCAGCACCTATTTTGACCGCTTCATGGCGATCAGCCAACTGCGAGAACACCAATCAGGTCAGAGCCAGACGCTCGTCATTGATCTGCCATTTACGATCCTGTTCGCCCTCATGATCGGCTTGATCGGAGGGTGGCTGGTTCTGGTCCCAATCGCCGCGCTCTATATCGTTTTAGTGTTTGCGGGGGTGATGAAACACCTTCAATGGTCCCTGTTCGAGCGTCGCAAGACGCTGGACACGCGGCGCTATGCGTTCCTTTCGTCCCTGCTGTCCAGCCTGTCCACGGTCAAAGCCAACCGAATGGAGCCTCAGATGGCCCGAAGGTTTGAATTGCTGGAGGACCAGACCGTAGACGTCAGCCGCAAGTTGATCCTGTTCTCAGGTTTTGCGCAGAGTTTTGGCGCTGTTTTCGGGCAGATCATGGTTGCCGCAATGGGCTTACTGGGGGCTTATCTTGTCATCCAGAACATGACCGGGATTGCCGAATTGGCAGCCTGCATGCTTTTGAATGGTCGTATCATTCAGCCTTTAACCAAGATCATGACGATATGGGTTCAGTCAGAAAGCGTCGCTTTGTCCCGGCGGAAACTGCGCGAAATGGACAGTATCTCTCAGCAACCGCCAAGCTGGATCGGGCACAAAAAGCTCAAAGGTGATCTGCGGGTCGAAGGACTATGCCTGTCACACCCGCAAAACAAAGAGACCTCCAGTCGCCCCGCGAGTTTTCATCTGCCAGCTGACACTGGAATACTGATAGAGGCGGAAGAAAGCTGGATGGTCGATGCCCTCTTTGCGACCATTCTGGGCTATCAAAAGCCCAACGCTGGCTCTTGCCTGATAGATGAAGTTGAAACAACTGAACGGCCCACCCTTGTTGGTCGGGGCGGGATAGTGGCGCTGGAGCGCGACCCTGCGATCCTTTCAGCAACCTTGCTGGACAATCTGACCGCGTTTGGCGGCGTCGATACGGCTGAACATGCCAAACAGCTTGCCGCCACGCTTGGTTTGGAGCAGCGTGTTCAACGGCTGCCAGAAGGCTACAATACCCAGCTGGGCAAGGGGTCGAGTTTTGAAAGCGATCCGGTCAACCGACAGCTGATCGCGCTGACCCGAGCCCTTGCGTTGCACCCTCGGATATTGCTGATCAATGAACCCTCGTCTGTTCTTGACGCGCCAGACCGCCAGGCTTTGGCCACTTGTTTGAAAACGCGTTCGCCGCGCCCCACTTTGGTGATCGCAAGCCCCGACCCCCGGATGCGCCAGCTGACAGATCAATTCGCTCAACTGGGCAACCCCCGGACCTCCGATCTGCTTCAATGGCAAGAGGATTCCCTCAGGGACACTGATGAAGCGTGCCGCATAAAGAGAGGTGCCGCATGACCATTTTGACGATTGAAAAAACCACCCAGCTTTTCCAGTCGCTATTGCAGGCAAGTGGTTGGAAACATGACCAAGACAGCCTGATCGAAGCGTTTCCACACTTTTCCCAACGCTTACAGCCGGGGGATATTAAACAAACCTTGGAAAACCTCGGAATACCCTTCGCGCAAATCAGGTGTCGGATGCACGAGATCGCGGCCTCGGACTGCCCCGCCTTGGTGCTACCCGATCATGCGCCAGCCTTCCTCGCGCTGGACTGCAAAGGTGCGCATGTGCTGGTTGACGACGTAAAGGTGGAAAATCCAAGTTTCCAAAAGCTCCCGCGTCATCGTTGCACCCTGTTTCGGATTGATCGTTTTGCCTTTGATCGCACCGCGAAAACGCAGATCACCGTATCAAAGGCCTTTCGCGACCTCCGCCCGATCCTGCCAGGCCTTTTGTTTGTCTCCCTGCTCAGCAACATCCTGGGCCTTTTTGCTCCGCTTTTGATCATGGCCGTTTACGACAGGATCATCCCGTCAGGATCAGTCGATATGCTGCTATCCTTGGCCGTTGGGGTCGCCGTCTTCGCGGCGACGGACATGGGCTTTCGCCACATGCGCACGCGCGCGCTGACATATATTGGCTGGCGCGGAGAAAAAAAGCTGATGACAGCCTTATTCCGAAAACTGATGTCCCTGCCACTGGGCCAAATGCAAAGCTCGGACGTCAATCAGCACCTGTCTCGGTTCCGCCAGTTCGAGGCGCTAAGAGAGATGTTTACAGGGCAGATGATCACCACGCTTCTGGACCTGCCGTTCGCCTTACTGTTCCTCGCCCTTCTGCTCTATCTTGCGCCAAGCGTTGGGCTTTGGACACTTGGGCTGGCAGTGGCTTTGGCGATAGTGGGATTGATCACGATCCCTCGTCAAAAACAGCTTGAAAAGAAAGCCGCACAGGACGTGGCGCTCAGCCAGCTGGCGGTACAGGACGCGATCGTCCATCAAGGCGCCTTCGCAAGCCTCGGCATGCAAACGCGCTGGCTTCAGCGCTGCATGCCCTTGATCGAAACCGGTGAGGAAAGCACAAAGCGCGCTCGGCAATTCCAGGCACTTGCACAATCGTTGGGGCAAACACTTGGGGGCTTGGCCACAACCGGTGCAATCATACTGTGCGCCCATGCCGCCATGTCCGGCACACTAAGTTTTGGAGCTCTGATCGCCTCAATCGCGTTGGTGTCAAAGATCTTTGGACAACTACAGGCGCTGTATTCCGGTTTTCCGCAGATTTTGTCTTTCCAAGCCAGCCGCGAGCAGCCAGACCGGGTGATGTCCCTGCCACAAGAGATGGAGCTTGGCCTCGGCTTGTCCCACCAAAAAGCGCTGAGCGGCGCTATCTCGTTTTCCTCGGTGACATACCGCCCGGATCCACTTCGCCCTCCGATCCTGTCGCAAGTCAGCCTGGCATGTAATCCGGGTGAAGTCGTCATTGTCCTGAGCAGCGACACGGCTGCGCGGACGGCTATTCTAGATTTGATCGATGGTCTGGCGTCCCCGATTGGGGGAATGATCGAGCATGACGGGATCGACATCCGCCAGATCGCGCGGGACGTGCTGCGCAAATCGGTCACCTATGCGACTTACGAAAAATCACTGTTTTATGGGACAGTTGCTCAGAATTTCCAGATGGCCGCGCCGTCCCTTTCCGACATGGAAATTCAAGCCTCGCTAGATCGAATGGGCTTACGACAAGGGCATAACATTCTGCCAGACGGTGTGCAGACGCGTCTTTCCGACCAAACCGTTTCGCAAATGCCCGATGAGATTATGAAATCTCTTACCCTTGCACGCAGCATGGCACGTCCAGCCTCGGTCTATCTGTTCTCGGAACCGACAAACGGATTGAGCAACACGCGCCGTCAAGCATTCAAAACCTGGGTCAAGGAGCAGGCCGGAAATCGCACGTTGATCATCGCGACAGCGGATCGATCGTTTCTGAACATCGCCGATCGCTTCATCTATCTCAACGCAGGTCAGGTTGCTGTGAACGACACCGGAGATGTCGGGCGAAAGAAGATGCTGGCCGCCCTGAAAACGCTTGGAGCTTGACGATGGTTTTCCGAACAAAGTCCGCAAACCGAGAAGGACCGCTGGACCGCAGCGCTCGACGAAAGCGTGCCCGCGCGCCTCGGTTCGCAGCATTTCTCGCGCTTGCTATCACGGGTTTTCTTGCCAGTCTGATCGCCTTGTCATGGCGAACTGAGGTCCCACAGATCACGCGCGCGCCGGGCACTATCGTTCCCATGGGCCACTATGTTCAGATCGAAACCATGGAAGGCGGGATTGTCCGTTCAGTCCATGTTCAGGACGGTCAAACTGTGGAAATCGGTGATATTCTGGTCGAATTGCACCACCCGGAGATGACACAAGAGATGGAGGTCTTATCTGCCCAAACCTCCTCGGTCGCGCGGGATCTAGAAAATGCACAGGCCGTGCTGGCCATGCTTGAAGGTGAAGCTCTGCACAGGTCGACCCAGATACAAACGCTAAGAAATGCAGGTTTGACGACGGCGGCGGCCCGTATTGAGCTATTCCTGGAAAGCCAGAAGGTTCAGCGCGTTTCGATTGAGCAGCAGACCAAGACATTGCAAATACTTGAAGACGCCGCAGAGTTCGCGCGCCAAAGGGTCACAAAGAAAGAGCAGGTTCTGGATCGCTACGCGAAGCTGCAGACACAGGGACTGAAATCTCTCAGTGATTTTCTGGAAGAAGAAGACGAAGTCGACGCCATGCGCGCCGCTGCCGAGGAAGCCCGTGTCCGCGCCGCCGAGGCACGAAACACTTTGACCCTTGCAAAGGCGGCCCTCACAGAAGAGGCGCTGACGCTGAGAGAGGACGTGCTGACCCGCATCAACGCGCTGGAACACGAACACCGCCAGTTGCAGACCTCACAGAAACTCGTAGAGGCCAGGCTTGCCGACCTGCGCCTGATCGCTCCGGTGCGTGGCGTGATTCAGTCGGTGGCCTCGCCCAATCCCGGTGAGGTGATTGCCCCCGGTGAAACCCTATATGAACTGCTTCCGACCCGGCAGACCCTGATGGTCGAGGCGCGCATTCCCAGTTCCGAGGTTGGGCATGTGGCCCTGGAACACCCGGTGGCGATCAGCATAGATACATTCGATGCCCGCCGCTTTGGTAAGGTCGAGGCGCGGTTGCAGTCGGTGCATCCCCTGCCCATGACAGACGAACAAACGGGCGAGACCTATTTTCGGGCCTCCTTCGTCCTGGCCGGCTCAACTATCGGCACCGGCGCGTTCAACCGTCCGCTGCAGGCGGGTATGACCGTTGTGGCCGAAATGACAACGGGTGCGCAGACGCTTCTCAGCTATCTGTTGAAACCGGTCCAACTGACTTTGGAGCGGGCCTTTAATGAAAGGTAAGGCGTTCTACCGCTTGTAACCTTTCCATCCCAGCAGGCTGAAACAGGCAAACAAGATTGCCGCGACGCATACAATTGACGGCCCTGCAGGTGTGTCGAACACGTAAGCCGCCCGCAAACCGGCTAGGGCGGAAACCGCTCCGATGGCCGCTGCGATCAAGGCCATGGATTCGGGCGACCGGGCGAGGCTGCGCGCAGCAGCGGCCGGAATGATCAGCAAGGCTGCGATCAGAAGAACGCCGACGACCTTGATTGCCACCGCGACGGTCACCGCCAGAGACAGGGTCAGGATCAACTGCTCCCGCTTGGGGTCGTAGCCGCTGGCATAGGCCAGCTCTTCGTTCAGGGTCGCGGTCAATAGCTGCGACCAGCGCCAGCCGATCAAGGCAACGACCAGTGCCGCCCCGCCCCAGATCACTGCGAGATCCGTGCGCGAAACGGCCAGAATATCGCCGAAAAGATAAGCCATCAGGTCAATGCGGACTCCCGATAAGAATGACACGGCAACCAAGCCAAAGGCCAGCGCAGAGTGGGCCAGAACGCCCAATAGTGTGTCCATAGCGTATCCCCGCCCGGACAGCAAAGTAACCGTCAACGCCATCAACAGAGCTACGGCCAATGCGCCCGCGAAAATAGACATCTGGAAGGTTAGTGACAGCGCAACGCCCAGAATGGCCGCATGCGCGGTTGCGTCACCGAAATAGGCCATTCGGCGCCAGACCACGAAACACCCCAGCGGAGCCGCCGCAAAAGCCACACCAATCCCGGCCAGTGTCGCGCGGGTCATAAAGTCATCCAGCATTATTCTGCAGCGTCCTGAGAGCTATGATCGTGGTCGTGATGATGATCGTGGTCATGCCGGTACAGCGCCAGCGCTCCTCCTGTCCCGGTCCCGAACAAGGCGCGATATTCAGGGGCTGAGGCAACAACGGCGGGCGAGCCTTCGCAGCAGACATGACCGTTCAGGCAGATCACCCGGTCCGAGGCACTCATGACCACATGCAACTCGTGGCTGATCATCAAAATGGCGCAGCCGGTCTCGCGGCGCACGGTTTCAATCTGCCGGTAAAAGGCCGCTGAACCGGGTTGATCCAGACCTTGCGTCGCTTCGTCTAGCAAAAGGATATCCGGGTGGTTGATCAAGGCACGCGCCAGCAGCACGCGCTGAAACTGCCCGCCGGACAATTGAGTCATCTGCTGCTTCAACAGATCGGGAACGCCTGCTTCCTCAAGCGCCTCGGCACAGCGGGCGCGGCTGACGTGATTGGTAAGGCGCATGAAGCGCTCGACTGAAATGGGAAGAGTCGGATCGATATGCAGCTTCTGCGGAACGTAACCGATCAGCAGGCCCTGTTTACGTGTAATGCGCCCCTTTGCAGGTTTGATGGCCCCGATAATTGCGCGCAACAAACTTGTTTTGCCGGACCCGTTCGGCCCGACAATTGTCACGATCTCACCGGGTTCGATGGTCATGTGGACATGGCGCAACACGGTATTGGCCCCGTAGCTCACGCTCAGGTCTTCAACGGTGACAAGGGACATTGCTAGGCCTTTTCGGTGCAGTCACAGCAGAGACCTTCGGCTTCTACTACAGTACGTTCGATTTCAAAACCCACGGCGCGGGCGGCATCGCCAAGGGCCCCGCTATCAACGGCCGAGGATGCCTCGGCCACCGCGTCGCACCCGCGGCAGATCATGAACACCGGCGAATGCGTCGCCCCCGGATGGGCGCAGGCCACAAAAGCGTTCAGGCGTTCGATCTTATGGACAAACCCGTTTTCGACCAGAAAATCCAAGGCGCGATAGGCCACGGGCGGCTGCGAGCCGAACCCCTCATCCCGTAGGCGATCAAGGATGGCATAGGCACCAAGTGCCCTATGTTCCTGCAACAGCATTTCCAGCACCTTGTGGCGCACAGGCGTCAGGCGTAGCCCCTCGGCGTTGCACTTTGCCTCGGCCATGGCAAGGCCGGTTTCCACGCAGGACACGTGGTCATGATCATGGAACCCCACCGGCGCAGCTTCGCTGGTCGAGTTCTGTTGCCTCTGACTTGTCATGTTATCTTATATCATATATGCCGCGATTAAATGTTATAAAATCACACAGAGGGTCCAATGTCCAGAAACCTCCTTTCCATTTCGATCACCGCTACATTGCTGGGTGGAACCGCCTTGGCTGACGTCCCGAATGTGGCCGTTGACATTGCCCCGGTGCATTCGCTTGTGGCCCGTGTGATGGACGGCGTGGGCGAACCCAGCCTGATCGTTCAGCCGGGCGCCTCGCCTCATGAATACAACCTGCGCCCGTCCGAGGCGGCAGCTTTGCAAGAGGCGGATCTGGTCTTCTGGATTGGCGAAGATCTGACACCGTGGATGGAAAACGCCGTGGAAACGCTCGCTGGCGGCGCGGCTGTAACAACGCTGCTGGAGGCGGACGGAACCATTCTACTGGACTTCCGCGAGAACGCGCTGTTCGAAGCGCATGATCACGGCGATGACGAGGATCATGACGATCACGGTCACGAAGATCATGGTGATGATCACAAGGACGAACATGCGCATGATGATCATGACGATCACAAGGATGAACATGATCACGATGATCACGACCATGACAAAGAAGATGACCACGCGCATGACGACCATGGCCATGAAGAGCATGCAGACCACGATGATCATGACGACCACGAAGGTCACGCGCATGGCGAACACGATCCGCATGCCTGGTTGTCGCCTGCAAACGCCGGAACGTGGCTGAACGTCATCGCTGCCCAGCTCTCGGCTGCTGACCCCGAAAACGCTGGTAAGTACTTTGAAAACGCAGCCGCCGCGCGCGCAGAGATGGAGGCGCTTTCAGCCGAAATCTCAGAAACGCTGGCCCCCGTCAAAGGCGGCAACTTCATTGTGTTCCACGACGCCTACCAGTATTTTGAAAACGCGTTCGACTTTTCGGCCTCGGGAGCGATCTCCATCGGCGATGCATCCGATCCAAGCCCTGCACGCATTGCGGAAATACAGGGACGCATCAAAGAGGAAGGGATTGATTGCGTTCTGTCCGAGCCGCAGTTCAACCCCGGCCTGATCGCAACCGTGATGGAAGGGTCCGAGGCCAATACCGGCGTGATCGACCCGCTTGGCGCCGAACTTGAGCCCGGCGCGGCGCTCTATCCCCAACTTCTGCGCAACATGGCGAACACATTGGCTGAGTGCCTCTAAGGCACGCCAACGCCCGGCCGGCTCAGCGGCCGGGCCTCGAACACAGGCATAGGGGCAGACCGTTTCAGGAAATCTTGCCCCAATGCGCTGACCCTCTTCCCCTCTGCCAAAACGCTGTCTAAGAAGTCCTTCCGACCCAGTATCAGGAGGCCCCCTTGGACCGCATCGCCCGCACAATCGCCACCGAAATCAACGCGCGCGCGGATCAGGTTTCAGCCGCCGTAGGGTTGCTGGACGAAGGCGCAACCGTGCCCTTCGTGGCCCGCTATCGCAAAGAGGCGACAGGCGGGCTGGACGATACGCAGCTTCGAACCCTCTCGGACCGGTTGACCTATCTGCGAGAGCTGGAGGCGCGACGGCAGACGATCCTGACGTCGATCAAGGATCAGGGCAAGCTATCGGACGATCTGGCAAAATCCATCGTCGGGGCCGAGACCAAGGCGCAGCTGGAAGATATCTACCTGCCCTACAAACCAAAGCGGCGCACCAAGGCGATGATCGCCCGCGAAAACGGGTTGGAGCCGCTGGCCGACGCTATTCTGGCCGACCGCCACGCCGACCCCGAGGCCCTTGCGCAGAGCTACCTGTCCGAGGCTGTCGAAACGACCAAGGACGCCTTGAACGGCGCCCGTGACATCGTGACCGAGCGGCTGACGGAAAACGCCCTTCTGCTGGGTGAGCTTCGCAAATTCATGCAGCAAGAGGCGCTCTTGTCGTCGAAACTCGTTGAGGGCAAAGAAAAGGAAGGCGCGAAGTTCAGCGACTATTTTGACCATTCCGAGCTTTGGGCGACTGCCCCCTCACACCGGGCGCTGGCCATGCTGCGGGCTTCGAAAGAGGGGATCGTCACGCTTGATATCGCCCCTGAGCCCGAGGCGGGCGCGGCGCGGGCTGAGGCGATTGTTGCCTCGCATCTGCAGACCCGTGGCGATGGCCCCGGAGATAAATGGCTACGCAAGGTCGCGGGCTGGACCTGGCGGGTCAAGCTGTCGCTTTCCATGATGGTCGAGCTAATGGCCGACCTGCGCAGCCGGGCACAGGATGAGGCGATTCAGGTGTTCTCGCGCAACCTCAAGGATGTTCTGTTTGCAGCCCCGGCGGGCGCACGTCCCACGCTGGGTCTGGATCCCGGCATTCGGACCGGCGTCAAATCCGCCGTGGTGGATGCAACCGGGAAAGTCGTTGCGACAGACACGCTCTATCCGTTTCAACCAAAAAAAGATCTGCGTGGGGCGCAGGCGGCGATCCTCAACCTGATCTCGGCCCATCAGATCGAGCTGATCGCCATCGGCAACGGCACCGCCAGCCGTGAAACCGAAAGGATGGTCGCTGACACCCTCAGCCTGCTGCCCAAATCAGTCAAAGCCCCCACCAAAACAGTCGTGTCCGAGGCAGGGGCCTCGGTCTATTCCGCGTCGGAGCTGGCCGCGCGAGAGTTCCCGGATCTGGACGTATCCCTGCGCGGCGCGGTCTCAATCGCGCGCCGTTTGCAAGACCCGTTGGCCGAGTTGGTGAAGATCGAACCGAAATCCATCGGCGTCGGGCAATACCAGCATGACGTGGACCAGCATCGCCTGTCCCAGTCGCTGGCCTCGGTCGTTGAGGATGTGGTGAACGCGGTTGGTGTCGACCTGAACACCGCCTCGGCCCCACTGCTGTCGCATGTGTCGGGCCTTGGTCCCGGTTTGGCCGAGGCCATCGTACAGCACCGAGATCACAATGGTGCATTCCAGTCCCGCAAAGACTTGCTGAAGGTCGACCGCCTTGGCCCACGTGCCTTTGAGCAATGCGCAGGTTTTCTGCGCATCCGCGATGGAGTGGAACCGCTGGATGCGTCCTCAGTCCACCCCGAAGCCTATGACGTCGCCCGCCGCGTGGTCGCTGCCCGCGGTCGGGATATCCGTCAGATCATGGGGCATGACGGGGCGCTGAAGGACTTGCGGGCTGAACAATTCGCCGATGAGACCTTCGGCCTGCCCACCGTGCGCGATATCTTTGCCGAGCTTGAAAAACCGGGCCGTGACCCGCGCCCCAGCTTCGTCACCGCCTCGTTCCGGGACGGCATAGAAGAGATCACCGACCTCAAACCTGGCATGCTGCTGGAGGGAACGGTAACCAATGTAGCCGCTTTCGGGGCCTTCGTGGATATCGGCGTTCATCAGGACGGGTTGGTCCATGTCAGTCAATTGGCGGATCGGTTCGTCAAGGACCCGCATGAGGTTGTCAAAACCGGTCAGGTCGTGAAGGTACGCGTTGTCGAGGTTGACGTCCCCCGCAAACGGATTGGCCTGACCATGCGCAAAGATGGCGGGGCGCAGCAACGGCGCGGACCACGCTAGGCTCAGCCATTCTGGTAGTAGAAAGACAGTTTGCGGCTGACACCACCGGGCGGCGGCGGGAACGGTGCGGCCCCCCTGACCTGCTCCTTCGCAGCCCGATCCACCTGGTCCGAGCCCGAGCTGGTGATGACCTCGACCCAGGCCAATGAGCCATCCGGGTCGATCTGAAAGAACACCTGCGCATAGCCGCGAACCGGTGCGTAGACCTGAGGCGCGCGGTTCAGATGCACCAGAACTTGGCCGGCATAGTTGGTCGTGGTGGAATTGCCCGGCCCTCGCCCGCCAGACTGGTTGCCCCGGTCATTGCGGGTGAACGCGTCAATCCCTTCGCGCTGATAAGCCGCCAGCGGGGATTCAATGGTTTGTTCTGGGAATTTCAGGTTATCGAAATTGCGCGTACCGGGCAGCGCAGGTTGAACCTCGTCCGAGGGCGTCCGATTGGGCAAGCGCGGTCGAAGCGACGTTGCCACCGCCTGTTCGGTTCCTTCGCTGTCTTCCACGGGTTCGGCTTCCTCCGGCACAGGCTCTACCGCGATTTCCGGCTCAACAGCCTCTTGTTCCAGCGGCACGGGCGCGACCTCGACGGGCGGCAACGCGGCCAGTTGCTCGGCCTCCGGCGTTTCGACCGGCTCAACCGGCTCTGCGGCACTGGCTTGCGGGATTTCCACGACATCAGATCGCTCGGCCAAGGGCGTTGCGTCGACCTCATCACTCGCTGCCGTTTGCGTCTCGGACTGGTCAACGGATTCGGTCACTTCAGGCTCTGGCACCTCGGTCTGACCACCGTTGGAGGCGCCGGTGTCGGGCGCGAAGGTCTGCTCTTGCGGGTCGGGTGACGCAACCAGAGCTTCGCTTGTGGGAATCTCCGCCTCTTCAGGCTCGGGCGAGGTTTCGACCGGAGGTTCGGGCACCTCCGCTTCGTCTGGCTCGATCGGCTCGGGTACCTGCTCAGCCAGATCTTCAAAGGCCGTGCCGAGAGTCATCGCATCTTCGTCATCGCCCACAATGCTCGGCGAATGGGTCAAGCTGGCAGTGGTCATGCTCAGCCCCAGAAAATGCACCAAGAGCGAAACCAGAACGGCCACAGCGGCGATGATGGCCGAGGTTCGGATCATTCGATCGCCTGCTGCGTGACCAGAAAGACCGATTTCGCCCCTGCACGCCGCAGCGCACCTGTCACCTCTATCAGACGCGGACCCGAGGCCGCGCGGTCCGGTACGATGCGGACCTCTTCGCCCTCATGATCCGCCATGTAGGTTTCTGCGTCAGTGGCCTGCCCGCGAAAGCTGAGCGATCCGTCTGCATGCAGGACCAGCGCGTCCGGCGGCTCACGCCCCTCCAGTTCTGCGGTGTCGACCAGCTCAAGATCGGGATCCAAAGGGGGGGCCACGGTGCCAGCGATCAGGAAGAAGACCAGCATCAGGAACACCACATTGATCAGCGGGATCGTGGAGTCGCGTCTGCGGCGTGGGGGGGTCTGGCGGATCATCGGCCTACTCCAAAACCGTGACGGTCAACCCGTCGCGACCTCGCAGAGGGACCAATACATCGACAAGACGCTGCGCCGAGGTATCAGCGTCGAGGCTGATCAGTACCTGCCCGGTCTCAACTTGTGTCAGCAGATCATCCAACGTGATCGAGGCCCCGTTCAGAACCAACCGATCCGGACCAAGCTGCAAGAACACTCTGTCTGCTGGCGCAGTGCCCGCGCCACTGCCAGCAGCGGCCTGCGTTAATTCGATCTCAGAAAATCGCGAGAATGTGGATGAGAGCATGAAGAACAGCAGCAATAGAAAGATGACGTCGATCAGCGGCGTCATCGACAAAGGGCGTCTGACAAAGGGCGCCGTGTTACGCATGTTCGGGGGCGGCGGCACTCTGGGTCCGTGCCCCGGACACTGTTTGCAGCGCGTGACCGGGCACCAGAATCGTCCGAAGCGCTTTGTCCGCAAAGACCCGCTCACGCGATGTGCGGCTTTCCAACCAGGACAGAACCATCGAGGTCGGCATCGCCACCGCAAGTCCTACAGCCGTTGTCACAAGGGCGACCCAGATACCACCGGCCAGCAGCGACGGGTCCACCGAGGAACCAGCGGCTTGCAGGCTCTGGAACGCGTTGATCATGCCAAGCACCGTTCCGAACAATCCAAGCAGCGGGGCAAGCTGCGCCACTGTATCCAACAGGCGAAAGCCGCGCTCCAACCCGGCAAGGGCAAGACCGGCCTCGGCATCGAGACGGTCATCCACGCCAGGAACGTCCACCCCATCCATCGCGGCGCCAACGATCGGCGCAAGGTAGCTGCTGCTGTCGTTCAACCGCGTGCGCGCCGCTGCGCGATCCCCTGCGTCCCAGGCAGCCAGAGCTTCGGACAGAACCTTGTGGCGACCAACACCACAAGCCGCGAACTGCCACAGTTTATACAGCGTGACTGAAAGCGTCAGAACCGACATCACGATCAAGACACCAACCACCGGCCCGCCAAGCGCCAGAATTTCACGCAAAGTGCCCAAGAAGTTCATCCCAAAAGCTCCACTTTGACCCGGCTGCTGAGGCTGAGCGTATCGCGACAGATAGTGCTATCCGCACCGTCGACCACGCAGGTGTTTGCACCGTTGATCAAGGCTCGGCCCACCTGCGCGCAATCCCTTCCAGGTAGATCAAACTGCCGCACGCGCGGTCGATCCGCCGGAAGATCTCGGAAATCGAACAGGGACAGGCTAACCACGCCGCCTTCAGTGTCGAAAATCACGGTCTCGAACACGGCCTTGTCGATTGAGACTCCAGTTCCGTTCTGCACCAGAAAAGTCAGTCGGCAGGCGTTGCCTACATTCTGCGCTGTGTTCAACTCGACGGACAGCGCCTCAGACGGTGCGCTTTCTGATTGCGCCCAACTGACGGCTGGCAACACGGCCGCGAACAATGCCGCAAAAGCGGTGCGATGAAACGACATGGACGGGCTCCTGCTGTTTTCTTGCCATTTGAGACCTCATACCCGAGGCTGCGAACAGGTAAAAGGGCCGCTCAGCCTGTCGTCAATCAACGGGTGGTCCCAAGTTGGTGAGGATCATGTCGTCTGCCAAGGGGTTTGGTGAGGTTTGAGAGGCAGTGACACGGCATACATTCTTGAAAATCAGCAATAATGACGCTATATACTGTCAAAGTAGCAGGATTGGAGGGTGGTATGCAGATTGCTCAATTCGCCGAAGGCGGGCTGTTTGAGCCTCGGAAAATCGCGGCGGCTCTGCGTACATCCGCCGAAGAGGTCGCCTTGACAGTGGGGTTGGGCAAGGATGCCCTGCAACGCCGCACGCGCATTCAATCCGACAAGACCCAACGCCGCCTGCGCGAACTGGTCGAAGTTCTCAACAAAGTGCAACCGCGTTTTGGCTCGGATCTGATCGCCTATGCCTGGTATCGCTCGGAATCCCTGCCCGGCTTTGACGGGCGAACAGCCATGCAGCTGGTCCAGGAGGGTAAGGCGCAGCAGGTGTTGGAGTACATTGATGCCGTCGATGCCGGTGTCTATGCCTGATGCCGCTTGACGAGGGCCGGTATCGCGGGCCGCTTTTTCGCGCGTTAAACCCGGTCTACGCGCGCGAGCCCCTGTCGGGTCGTGGGGCTGAGAAGTATGGCGGTCGGTTCAACGCGAAGGGAACACCTGCGCTCTACACGGCGCTGGACCCGGCCACGGCCTTGCGCGAGGCCAATCAGGTCGGGAACTTGCAGCCGACGATACTGGTGTCCTACCACGCTGATTTAGGCCCGATCTTCGAAACCCGAGACGAGGCCGCCTTGGCCCAATACGGAATGACCGCGCCCGCACTGGCCGATCCCGGTTGGCGATCGGCCATGCTGGACCGTCGCACAGTTCCGACGCAAGACCTGGCCGCGCAATTGATCAAGGACGGTTTTTTCGGTTTGCTGGTGCGCAGCTTCGCGCCGGGGACGACACCGGCAAACCTCAACCTCGTCCTCTGGCGGTGGAGCGGGCCGGATAAGCAGCTGACTGTTGTGGACGATGAGGATAGACTGGGCAGGCTATAGAGTTCCAATCTGCCTGTGCAGTCCAAAATCCATGCGCTAAGGTGACGGCATGACTCGGGTCCGATTTTGGCTGGTTTGCATAGTGTCCTGTCTGGTTCTGGCGACAGGCTCGGCCCGGGCGGCTGATCGTGTGGCCTTGCTGATCGGTAATTCCGACTACCGCGCCCCGGATATGGCCTTGCGCAACCCGGTCAACGATGTCGAGGCTTTGGGCGCAGCGCTACGCGAGCTTGGCTTTGCCGTGACCGAGGCCACCGATCAGAACGCAGCTTCGATGGATCGTGCGGTACACGCCTTTGGGCAGGCGGCGCAGGGCGCTGCAATGGCTGTCTTCTTCTATGCTGGTCACGGGGTTCAGATCGGCGGTCAGAACCACCTGATCGGCACCGAGTTTTCAGGGAATGACCTGACCGCTCTCAGCCGAAGTTCGATCACCATCGACCGCGTGCGCGATGTGCTTGCCAAGGCTGGGCCGGATGTCGGCATCCTTCTGCTGGACGCCTGCCGCAACAACCCGTTCTCGGACAAAGGGATCGTCGAACAGGGTCTGGTACGCATCCGGGGCGGTGCAGGTTTGCTGATCGCCTATGCCACTGACCCCGGCAACGTGGCGTATGATGGGCTGGGCGACAACAGTGTCTTCACCTCGAGCCTGCTGGATCATATCGCAACGCCAGATCTGGATGTGCGGCTGATGCTGGGCCGGGTGCGTCAGCAAGTGGTTCTGGACACCGAAGGCCGCCAGATCCCATGGGTCGAAGAATCCGTGCTGGATGAACATAGTTTTGCGCCGGGTTTGCCCACAGCCAGTCCCACGGACGCTTTTGAGGCAGATATGGCCCATTGGAGGAGCATTTCTGCAAGCAGCGATCCAGCTGACTTCAAAGACTATCTGCAAACCTATCCCGATGGATTATTCGCAGCTTTCGCGCGCGACCGGATTGAGCTTTTGCGTAACACAGAAACCGCCCCGGCGGCGCCGATCAGCGCCACGCTGGCCGCTGCGGAACCCGACAAGCTGGCCGCGGCTCTGTCCACCTTGGGGCTGATGCCAGATGGGCCAAGCCGCAACCTGGAACCGGCCCTCGATCAGTATCGCCGTCGCTTGCCGCTGCAGGAAACCGCAACGCCAGAGCGTCTGTTCGAAGACGCTGCCGAAGTCTCGGTCTTTCTGGCGGCCACGACATTGCAGAGCTTGCGTACCGATATCGTTGCACTGCGCAGTGTCGAACGCACTCTGGCCGTTGCTGAAAATGCCTTGGGCCAGATCGAAGAAATCGCCCGCTCGGACCCTGCCGCGCTGCCGGTGCTGCAACAGGCCCGCAATGATATCTACGACATCTATCGCTCACGCGGTGTCATTCTAAGGCGGCTGGATCAAAGCCGCAGTTACTACGATGAGCTTTTGACCCGGGCCGTGGTGTTCTTTCCATCCGAGCCAGGTGCAGATTTCTTTGACGCTGCGGCAACTTCGCGTAACCTCGGGCAAGCCCACGCGCGCCTGAGCGAGGATGCCGCATTGTTTCTGCGCCATGTGGCGCAGGCTGAAGATAGTAAAAAAGGGAGTTATCAATGGCTGGCAGATCTAATTCCACCCGGCTGATCGCCGCCGTGTTAGGGGCATCGTTGGCCCTGTCCGCTTGCGGTGGCGGCAGCGAGCCGGAAACGCTGAGATCCGTAGGCGCTGGCTCAAGCCAGGCCGAGGCCGATCTGGCAAAACAAGCGGCAGCCCTGCAAAAGACGATCCTGCAAGGGGCGATTGCTGGTGGTGTAGCGGGGGGCGCGATCGGCTTTGGGCTGGGCGGTTCTGACGACGTAGGCACAGGCGTCGCCCTCGGACTGGGTGCTGGCGCTCTGGCAGGCACCTATGTGGCCTATGTGCAGCGCAGCTATGCCGGGCGCGAAAGACGGCTGCGTCAGATCAAATCCGATCTGGACCGGAATGCTGCCGAAATGCAGACCACGCTGAACGTGATGAACGAAGTTCTGGTGGCTCAAAAGGCTGAGTTGGACGCACTGAACGCTCGCGCCGCAGCGGGAACCGTGGATCAGGCCGAGTTGCAACGCGAACTGACCGAGGCCAATGGCAATCTGAAACAGATGGAACTGGCCATTGACGGGGCAACCAGACGGCAGGCGGAATTTGCTGAGGCGCGCAGCCTGACGATCAAGCGCCGCCAAACCACCTCACCTATTGACGGTGATCTGCAGGCGCTTTCCAACCAGATTTCGCAGATGCGCGGGATCGCCAGCGATCTGGCGTTGTCGCTGTGACAGAGCCGAACATGATCACACGCATTGCTCTGCCTTGCCTTCTTTTGACCGCCTGCCAAACCACGACAGACCCGGCGGACGGAGGGTTTTTCGCCGGAGTATCCGGCATTGCGACCGGAGCCTATGATGATCGGATCGAAGCCGCCGAGGGCGATGTGGCGACAGCTCAGGCCCGCAACGACGCATTGGCCGCGCAGATCAGGTCGTCGGAATCGGAACTGGCGCAGCTGAAATTGAAAATCCTGCAACAGCGCGATGCAATTGGCGGCGGAGACCCCGCCACAGCCGCCAGAATCGACAGGGTGCTGAACGCAAAGCCCCAAGGCACCACTGCCGAGGCGCAATTGCAGGCCCTACAGCGCAGCATTTCCGAGGCCCGCGCGCTAAGTGCAGATTTGGCGCGGCTGTCGGGATAAGCTCTACAGCTAAGTTCAGGTTTTTACGTCGTTGGAATGCCGCGATGTCGCAAATGCGCTAGCAGTGACGTAAAAACCGCCCGACAATTCCTCATGACTTGTCAGTGCATCCCAACTCGTATGGATCGCCGGGCCACCGGCTGCAACTTGGTGGCACCGCGTCGGTAACAGGCCGAACGGGCGCCATGCCCAAACTGTTACAGACGACAACGGACCCCTCCATGACAACTGCTCTGCGCCTCGCCATAGATATTGGCGGCACGTTTACCGATACCGTCCTCGTTTCAGGCGATGAGACGATACTGGCCTCGACCAAAACCCTAACCACGCACCAAAACCCGGCTGAAGGCGCGATGGAAGGGGCACTGCGCGTCATGGAAAGCGCGGGGCGGTCACTAGCCGAGGTGACTGGCTTCATCCACGGCACGACACTGGCCACCAACGCTCTGATCGAGCGGCGCGGGGCCACTGTGGCAACTGTCGCGACCGAAGGCTTCCGCGATATCCTCGAAATCGCCTACGAACGGCGCTATGCGCAGTACGATATCAACTTGGAAAAACCCGACCTTCTCGTCCCGCGTGAACGCTCGCTGACCGTTCGAGAGCGAATGTCCGCGAGCGGTGAGGTTCTGATCGAACTGGAAGAAGACGCTATTGACGCGCTTCTGGCTGAAATCGACGCCAGCGGGGCGGATGCGGTTGCGATCTGCCTCATGCATTCCTACGCGAACCCCATGCATGAACGTCGGCTGCGCGATGCTCTTGCCGAACGATGCCCCGGTCTGACCGTGTCGATCTCATCCGATGTCAGCCCCGAGGCGCGCGAGTTTGACCGGCTCTGCACCACGGTTGCCAACGCCTATATCCAACCGCTGATGGAGACCTATCTGACCCGCTTCGTTGAAAAGTTCGAAGCAGAAGGGGTCACCTGCCCGATCCTGATGATGACCGCAGGTGGAGGCATGTGCACCATCCAGACGGCCATGCGTTTCCCGATCCGGCTGGTCGAAAGTGGCCCTGCCGGAGGGGCTATTCTAGCCGCGCGTATCGCTGCTCGGGCCGGGTTGGATCAGGTTTTGTCGTTTGACATGGGTGGCACGACCGCCAAGCTCTGCCTCATCGACAATGCCCGACCCCAAACCTCGCGCCAGTTCGAGATCGCGCGGGCCGCGCGCTTCATCAAGGGCTCTGGTATGCCGGTACGTATCCCCGTGATCGAGATGATCGAAATCGGCGCCGGCGGAGGTTCCATCGCCGGGGTGGACCGGCTGTGCCGTCTGACGGTGGGGCCAAAATCGGCAGGCTCGGAGCCCGGCCCGGTGGCTTTTGGGCGCGGCGGAACCGAGCCGACTGTGACCGACAGTGACATCACTCTGGGCTACATCGTGCCCGACACATTTGCCGAAGGGTTCATCAAGATTGACCCTGAGGCGTCAAACGGCGCGTTGCAAAGCGTAATCGGCACGGCGCTTAAAACCGACGCGACAGGGGCCGCTGACGGGGTTAGTCGCATCGTGGATGAAAGCATGGCGAGCGCTGGGCGGATGCATGCGGTGGAGTCGGGCAAAGACCTCGGGCCGCGTACCATGATCGCTTTTGGCGGCAACGGCCCGCTCCATGCCAGCCGCGTGGCCCGATCTGCGGGTGTCAGCCGCATCGTGGTTCCTCCAAATCCCGGTGTTGGCTCGGCGGTGGGTTTCCTGTTTGCGCCCGTGTCATTTGAGATCGTGCGCTCGTACTATTCCCTGCTGGGTAAGTTGGATTTCACGGCGATCAACGGCCTTTTTGACGATATGATCGCCGAGGCCAGCGCCGTCGTTGCCCAAGGTGCCGGAGATGCACCGACCGAAATCCAACGCTCGGCCTTTATGCGCTATAGCGGTCAGGGGCATGAGATTGAGATTTCGCTGCCTGACCGCACACTTACCCCAGAAGACCTCGCCCCGCTGACCGAGGCGTTTGAAACGGAGTACCGCAAGCAATTCTCGCGCCCCGTTCCGGGCATGCAGATCGAGATACTGAACTGGGCCGTGCAAGTCGCGACTCCTGACGCTGCCGTTCCCGAACTGCTTTCCACTCCGGCGCTAACAACGATAACACCTCCAGAAACCCGGTCCATCATCTGTGATGTAGACGGGCAGACGAAACAGGCTGGTTTTGTGGCCCGAGCCAATCTCAACCCCGGCGACCGCATCTACGGCCCCGCGCTGATCCATGAACCACAGACGACGACGCTCGTCTCAGCCGATTTTTCGGCCCATGTGGATGCCATCGGAAACCTCGTCCTGATCCGGAACCAGAAAGGAGGCGTGCAATGACACCTGCGCGACTGCAAGTGATGTGGAACCGGCTGCTGGCGGTTGTCGAGGAACAGGGCCAGACCCTGATCCGCGCAGCTTTCAGCCCGATTGTACGCGAATGCGGCGACATTTCTGCCGGGATTTTCGACGTGAATGGCCGGATGCTGGCGCAAGCCGTGACCGGGACGCCGGGCCATATCAACACCATGGCCGAAGCCGTTCAGCACCTACGCGCCGCCTTCCCGGTTCAGACGATGAAACCCGGCGACATCTACATGACGAACGATCCATGGCTCGCCTCGGGTCACTTGAACGACTTCCTTTTGATGATGCCCGCGTTCAAGGATGGCAAGGTCGTCGGCTTCACTTCCTGCACCTCGCATCTGGTTGACCTAGGCGGGCTGGGCATGGGGCCTGAGGGTTCGGACATATACGACGAGGGCCTGCTGATCCCGCCCTGCAAACTGGTCGAGGAAGGCACGCCGAACGCCCTGCTGCTGGACATCATCCGCGCCAATAGCCGTGAACCGGTGGCGAATGAGGGCGATATCTACGCCTTGATCGCCTGCTGCGAGGCTGGGGTGAACCGGCTGGTGTCAATGATGGAGGAATTCGGCATCGACGATCTGGACGCACTGGGGGCCTACATCATCGAGACGTCGCGCCGGGGCACTCTGGCCGCCATCGCCGAGGTGCCTGCTGGCGTCTACAAGAACGTCCTGAAGATGGATGGCTATGAGAATGAATTGGAACTGCACGCCACCCTGACCGTCACCGCCGACGGGATGCATGTGGATTTCACTGGCACCTCCGGCTGTTCGCGCAAGGGCATCAACGTGCCGCTGAACTATGCCACTGCCTATACCGTTTTTGCCCTGCGCTGCATTGTCGGGTCGGACATTCCCAACAATGCAGGCTCTCTGGAGCCGTTCACTGTCGATGGTCCCAACGGCTGCATCCTGAATGCGCAGCGGCCGGTGCCCGTCGCGATGCGCCATACGCTGGGTCAGGTGACCCCTGATTTGGTTCTGGGCTGCCTGCATCAGGCCCTGCCCGATCAGGTCCCGGCCGAGGGCGCATCCTGTATGTTCGACCTGCCCATGCGCCATGCACCTGAGGTCGCCCGTGACGGAGGCCTCGAATTCGCGGTGGAACCCGTGCATAACGGCGGTACGGGCGCGCGGCCTCATGCGGATGGGTTGTCGGCAACGGCCTACCCTTCGGGCGTGTTCGGCAGCCAGGTGGAGATCACCGAAAGCGTCGCCCCCATCACGATCTGGCGGCGCGAGCTTCGGCCTGACTCGGGCGGTGCGGGAAAATTCCGTGGCGGGTTGGGGCAGCGGATCGAGATGACCTCGGCCAACGGTGCGCCCTTCATCGTCTTCCTCTCGGTCGAACGGCTAAAATTCCCCGCGCTTGGGCGGATGGGCGGCCAACCCGGAACACCTGGGCGCATCCGGTTCCGCGACAGCGACACTGACATCCCCGGCAAAGGCGAGCTGCGGGTCGAAGACGGCGACTACCTGATATTTGAAACCCCCGGAGGGGGTGGCTTCGGCGATCCGACAGACAGGCACCCGGATGCGCTGGCACTGGATCTCAAGCGCGGCCTGGTCAGCGCCGAAGGGGCCAAAGCATACGGAGGTGGATCATGATCCGGCCCGTCCCTCATGTTGGTGCCCTGGCCGCCTATGCGCTGGCCGATCTTGGCGGTCCTCAGACGATTTCACTGGCCCAAAACGAAAGCGCTTTTCCCGCCAGCCCTACCGCCATTGCCGCCGGACAGGCCGCGATGGCCGACATGCCACTCTATCCTGATCCGGAATGGCCGGACCTGCGTTTAGCGATAGCTGAAGTGCATGGGCTGGACCCGAGCAACATCCTTTGCGGCGCGGGATCGATGGAGCTGATCGGTTGCCTTATCCACGCTTACGCTGAGCATGGAGACCGTGTGCTGGGTACCGAGTACGGCTACGCCTTTGTCGCCTCGGCGGCCGCGCAGGTGCAGGCGGATTATGTCAAAGCGCGCGAGGTCGACCTAACTGTTTCGGTGGATGACATTCTGAGCGCAGTCACTCCAGAAACGCGCATCGTCTTCGTCTGCAATCCCGGCAATCCGACCGGGACGGTGATCCCGAACACGGAAATTCTGCGCCTGCGGACCAACCTCCCTCAAAAAGCCCTGCTGGTCGTCGATCAAGCCTATGCCGAGTTCTCGGATGCCGAACACGATCCGGCAGAGATATTCGCTATGATTCAGCGCGGCGATACGGTCGTCATCCGCACGTTTTCCAAAGCCTATGGGCTGGCGGGCGCTCGGGTTGGGTGGGCCTATGCTCCGCCCGAGATTGGAGCAGAACTGCGCAAGCTTTTGAACCCAAACAATGTCTCGATCCCCTCGCAGGCAGCAGCCGCCTCGGCGATGCGAGATCAGGCGCATATGCGAGAGGTTGTGGCAAATACTGCACGCATCCGCGATGCGTTCACGGAAGATTGCCGCGCTTTGGGGTTGACCGTCCCGCACAGCCACACAAATTTCGTCTTGCTGCGGTTTGCCTCAGTCGATCAAGCGCAGCGGGCCGATGCCGCTTTGCGCGCAGAAAACTTGCTGATGCGCGGGATGGGCGGCTATGGCCTAGGCAATTGCCTCCGCGCCACGATTTGCACACCAGACGTGATGAACCGCGCCCGCGATGTACTGAAAGGAGCGCTGACATGACCGAGACCCGAACCGCAGCCAAGATCGGCGTTCTGGTGCCTTTCACCAACACCAATCTGGAACCGGATCTGGAGCTGATGCGCCCGCCCAATACCACGCTGCATTACCAGCGTATGGGCGGGTATGACGTGGACGAAATCCCTGGCTCGGATCAGATGGCGGGGCTGGGCGCGTCGGATATCAGCCATGATTTGCGGATGATCTCTGGCGTGCGGCCCGACATCGTTCTTTACGGCTGCACCTCGGCCACGCTGACCCATGGCCCATCCTTCGACACCGAGTTGGCCGAACAGATCAAATCCGGTGCCAATGCCAAATCAGTCACAGCGGCCAGTGCTCTGATCGCAGGCATTCAGGCGTTGGGGGCCCGCAAAGTCGGCTTTTCGTCGCCCTATCTGGGCGAGATCAATACGCAGGCCATCGCGTTCATGGCCCAAAATGGGGTCGAAACGGTCAAATGCGCCGATGTGGGCCGGGAACTGGGCAACTACGGTCAGGGAGAATTGACCCCGGACGAAGTCTTCGACCTCGCCTGCCAGGCCGACCACCAACAGGCCGAGGCGATTGTTCTGAGTTGCACCGATATGCGGTCCGTTGAGGTCATCGAACGGATTGAAGCCGCGCTAGACAAACCCGTTGTCACGTCCAACCAGGCGATGATGTTCTGCTTGCTGCGCGAGCTCGGGCTATCACAGCATAAGGGGCTCCCCGGGCGATTGTTCAACTGTATTTGAGGGACTAGGAACCGGGTGGAGCGTCATAAATCGACGCGCCAAGATCCGAGAAAGTCGATACCGGATCTCTCAGCCCCAGAACGGCGTCGCGTATGGCAGAGGCTCTTTTCTCGCCAAGCGAGGGTGTTGCAAACTCCATATATTTCGCGACCACTTCGGCCTGATCCATAGGAGCCTCGGGGCCGCCGCGCGCGTGGACGTCGCCCGTCTCCAGCACCCGCCCGTCGTGCAAGCGGATCGTGACATCGGCGATGCGGCACTCGGGGAATCGGGCGGAATGGCGCGCGTCTTCGACAACGGAAATACGTTCCAACAAAGACACCACCAAAGGATCAGACAGACCCGCGCCCGAGATATGCTCGACCCCGATCCGCCCATAGGCCATCATCACCGCCACCGCGAATGGCAGCGAATACTGCGCCTTTGAGGTGTCGTCGGGCACGCCCTGAAACAGACAAGCGCTTTCGCGGAACGTATTGACCTGGACCGAGGCGATATCTTCATGGCTCAGGTCATGGTCGCGCATAAGCTGCCGGACAGCGTCAATCGCAGCGTGCGCCCAACGGCAGATTGGGTAGGGTTTCACATATTGATGCTGCATCTGCCAAAACTGGCCAAGGTCCTGCCAGTGGCTCGTGACCTCTTCGGCTTCGATTGTTATTGCGGGCGCACCGGTAAAGCCTTTCTCGGCCAAAACGGCCGAAGACACACCAACCAAAGCCCCCCAGCCCGATCCGTCATGCAACATGGTGGGGTTCGCGATCTCGCGCATCATCTGGCTGCGGGGGCCGTGATATTCGGCGATGCCCATGGCCTGCCGCAAATGATCTGCACTCAACCCGCGCATCCGAGCCACGACGGCGACGACGCCCAAGGCGTTCCACGCCCCCGAAGTGTGATAGTCGCTGACCGTATCATGCAGAGAAATCCCGGCGCGCCCAGCGACCTCATACCCGATGGTGACAGCGGTCAGAGCTTCGGGACCCGAGAAGTCCGGCAAAGTTTCCGCCAGCGCACAAAGCGCCGGGACAACCGCGACACCGATATGCCCTTTGGTCGGGTTATACCCGTCATGCCCATCCAGATTGTCAGTCTGCGTCGCAGCGGCATAGGCGCAACCGGCGGCACTGACCCGGCGGCCATCAAACAGCATCCGCGCGCTGAGCGCTGGATCACCTGCCCCGTAGAGCGCAAACGCGGTTTCTCTGGCGATACTCCCAGCCGCCATAGGACCCGACGCTATCGTAATGCCCAATGTGTCGAGCAGCATTAACGTGGCGGCGTTGAGCGTCGCTTCGGGGATATCCTCCGGTGTTATACCAAGGGTGAAATCAGCAACTCTTTGGAAGGTATCTGTCACGGCCTGCTCCTAGCTCAACACCTCTCAAGGCAGGTTAGGAGGTTTCGAATGGGATGGCACGAAAACAATTGAGAACGAACGGTCCGGCGTTCTAGTGCCGGACCGCCCCATGTTTAAGGTCAGAGGGTTACTGCCCCATCGGATCAACCAGCTTGTTCAACACGCGGTCTTTTGTGACCTGACCGATGATCGCCCCGTTCTCGATCACTCCAACCGGTGCATTGTTCTGGTCGAAGCCCTGGATAACGTCGCGAATATCAGTGTCCGCATCGATAGAGCGATCCGGCGTACCGGTTGCAGGCTCCATCACGTCCCGCGCGCGCAGAACGCCCAGTGGGTTCATATGCGCAACGAAATCGGCCACATAATCGTCCTCCGGTTTTGAGTAGATCTCGGACGGGGTGCCGCATTGTACGATGCGACCGCCCTCCATGATGGCGATACGGTTGCCGATCTTGAAGGCCTCATCAAGGTCATGGGACACAAAGATGATCGTGCGTTTCAGCTTTTCCTGAAGGCGCAGCAGTTCATCCTGCAGCTTGGTCCGGATCAGCGGATCGAGGGCCGAGAACGGCTCATCCATCAACAGGATCGGCGCCTGAGTGGAAAAGGCGCGGGCCAGACCGACGCGTTGTTGCATACCGCCCGAAAGCTCTCCGACCTTACGATCCGCCCAGTCGGACAGACCAACCAAAGCAAGCTGCTCATCGGTGCGCTGCAACCTCTCAGTGCGGGACATGCCAGACAGCTCCAGCCCCAGCCAGACGTTTTCGCGCACAGAGCGCCATGGAAGCAGGCCGAATTGCTGGAACACCATGGCAATATGGTTCTGCCGCATCCGGCGCAGGGTACGGGCGTCGGCGTTGGTGACGTCCACCATTTCCGATCCGTCCGAGACCCGCACCGCGCCTCGGATCACCGGGTTCAACCCGTTCACCGCCCGCAGCAACGTGGACTTTCCCGAACCGGACAGCCCCATCAGCACCAGCGTTTCGCCCTCATGCACGGTGAGCGAGCAATTGTGGACGCCCAGCACCTGACCACAGGCTTCTTTGACCGTCGCACGGTCTTTGCCTTCGTCCATGAAGGGCAACGCGCTTTTGGGGTCGTTGCCGAACGCGATTGAAACATTGTCAAATTCAACTGCGGTCATGGATCAATGCTCCACTCTGAGGACGCGATCTAGGATGATCGCCACAACAACGATGACAAAGCCGGATTCGAAACCAAGGGCCGTGTTCACCTGATTGAGCGCCCGCACGACCGGCACACCCAAGCCGTCAGCGCCAACAAGAGCGGCGATCACAACCATCGACAGCGACAGCATGATGGTCTGGTTCAGCCCTGTCATGATCTGCGGCAGCGCGTAAGGCAGTTCAACCTTCCACAGAGTTTGGGATTTGGTCGCGCCAAAGGCCTCAGCCGCCTCAAGCAGCGGGGTAGGCGTCGAGGACACACCCAGATGGGTCAGGCGGATCGGAGCGGGCAACACGAAGATCACGGTTGCGATCAGGCCCGGCACCATGCCGATACCAAAGAATACGATCGCGGGGATCAGGTAGACGAAGGTCGGCAGGGTTTGCATCAGGTCCAGCACCGGCCGCATCGCCACGTAAAGCTTGGGCCTATGCGCCGCCGCGATGCCAATAGGCACGCCAATCGCCATACAGACCAGACAGGAGGACAGAACCAGCGTCAGGCTTTCCGTCGTTTCTTCCCAATATCCCTGATTGAGAATGAACAGAAACCCCAGCGCCACAAACAAGCAAACCTTCCAATTGCGCTGCAACAGCCACGTGATGCCCACGAAGACGCCCACAACGATCAAAGGATGCGGCGTTTGCAACACCCACAATATGCCATCAATCAGCGCCTCTAGAACCCAGGACAACCAATCGAAAAATGGCTCCCCTATCTCTTGGAGCCATTCAAAAACCGCTCGGGCCGTCTTGCCGACGGGTATCTTGTTGTCGGTCAGCCAATCCATCTGTCTGCCTTTCAGAGTATTCCGGGCCTGAGATCAGGCCACAAAAAAGCCCTCCGCCACAGACACGCGGCGAAGGGCGTTTAAGGTTATTGACCCAGTGCTGCGCTTACTGCGGCGACTGCGTCACCACCGTCGCGGGTCGTGACACCGTCCAGCCATGGGGTATAGGCATCCGGGTTGGCTTTCAGCCATGCGCTGGCTGCGTCCGCCGGATCTTCGCCACCATCCAGAATCGCGGCCATGATCTCGTTTTCCATCGCGAGAGAGAATTCCAAGTTGTTCAGCAGCGCGCCAATGTTCGGGCATTCTTCTGCATAGCCTTTGCGGGTGTTGGTGAACACGGTCGCGCCGCCGAAGTTGGGGCCAAAGAACTCATCGCCACCCGTCAGGTAGGACATCTCGAAATTGGCGTTCATCGGATGCGGTTCCCAGCCCAGGAACACGATCGGATCGCCCTTGCGCGAGGCGCGGTCCACCTGCGCCAGCATGCCCTGCTCCGAGCTTTCAGCGACTTCGAAACCAGAGAGGCCAAACGAATCGCCGTCGATCATGGACTGAATCAGGCGGTTGCCGTCATTGCCCGGCTCGATTCCGAAGATTTTGCCGTCCAGAGCATCGGAGTGTGTTGAAATATCAGCGAAATCCTTGATGCCCAGCTCGGCGGCTGCAGCGTTGACGGCCAGCGTGTACTTGGCGCCTTCCAGGTTCGCGCGCACGGTTTCAACCGTTCCTGCTTCGCGATACGGTGCGATATCGCCCTCCATGGTCGGCATCCAGTTGCCTAGGAACACGTCGATATCGCCTTCGGCCATCGAGGTGTAAGTCACTGGAACGGAAAGGATCTTGATCTCCGTATCGTAACCCAAAGCGTCAAGAATTGTTGTCGTTGCAGCAGTGGTCGCGGTGATATCGGTCCAACCGACATCCGAGAATACGACCTCGTCGCAATTGGCCAATGCCGCCCCGGCAGATGCCAGAATGGCAAGGGTTGAGATGGTTGTTAGGGCTTTCACTGGAGCCTCCCTGTTTTTTTGATTGACTGGTTAGTTAGGAAAAATAAATGACACATAGTCAAGTCTAATTGTTCACATGCAGCCGGATTCAGGCAACAGTTTCTGTCGCGCGCTGAACAATTCACGGATTGCGTGGCATGGATTTCGGTTTGGCTGCGAGCGGTTTGTGGCGCACGTTTGAGTTGCTGATGCCCCGGGGGACAGGCATGTCCTATTTCAATATGACACGCGAATGCAATCCGTTAGCAGGCCTACCAAGGAACCGTTAGGCACAGCTACCTAGATGTTACGGCTCCATCAAAGACGGAGCCGCCGAGAGGAGTCAGACCCCCAGTTTTGCTTACTTGCCCTTCCAGACAGGATCACGCTTCTCCGCAAACGCGCGCGCGCCTTCCAACTGGTCTTCACTGGCATAGAGGACATCGACGGTACGTAGCTGCCGTTTGGTGATACGGTTCATGGCGTCCTGGAACTTGCTGTCTTCGGCATCGCGCACGACCTCTTTGATCGCGGCATAGACCAGCGGCGGGCCCGAGGCCAACAGGCGGGCCAGCTCCCACGCGCGATCCATCAGCTGATCCGCGGCCACGATCTCATTCACCAAGCCCCAACGGTTGGCTTCCTCCGCGTCGAACCAACGGCCCGTGAGCAGCAGCTCCATCGCGATGTGATACGGGATGCGCTTGGGCAGTTTGACGCTGGCCGCATCCGCCACGGTGCCCGAGCGGATTTCCGGCAGGGCAAAACTCGCATGGTCTGCGGCGAGGATCATGTCGGCGGACAGCGCAAGCTCCAGCCCTCCCCCGCAGGCAATGCCGTTTACAGCTGCGATGACGGGTTTGTTCATGTCGCGCAATTCCTGCAAGCCACCAAAGCCGCCAACGCCATAGTCCCCGTCGACCGCATCGCCATCGGCTGCGGCTTTCAAGTCCCATCCGGGGCAAAAGAACTTCTCTCCCGCACCTGTCAGGATCGCAACGCGCAGGTCCGGGTCGTCGCGGAACTCGGCAAAGACGTCGCCCATGATGCGGCTGGTCGCCAGATCAATGGCATTGGCTTTGGGCCGGTCCAATGTGACCTCAAGAATCGCGCCATCACGGCGGGTTTTGATCGGGTCCATATCTCAGGCCTTTCTGATGAGGGCATCCACGGCCACCGCCTTGTCGGGCGCGCAGAGGAGCGGGTTAATTTCGACCTCGCCAAGCGTGTCGGCGTTTTGCATGACATAGGCCTGAACGGCCTCAACAGCGGCCACGATGGCATCCATATCAGCCGCTGGTTGGCCGCGATAGCCCGTCAGAAGCGGTGCAATCTTCAATTTACCCAAGGCGTTGCGGATGTCATCAGCAGAACTGGGCACCAGCAGGGAGGCAGTATCGCGCAGCACTTCGGTCAGCACACCGCCTGCGCCCAGAGTCAGGACAAACCCATGCGCTGGATCGCGCACCACGCCCACAAGAAGCTCGGCCACTGTTCCGGTGATCATCTCTTCGATCAGAATTTCAGGGGTGCCGATGTCCGCGGCGACGTCGGCCACGTCTTCGGCAAGAACACCCAATCGCACGGCCGCGTGTTCTGACTTATGCGCCAGCCCCACGCCCTTGACCGCAAAGGGCGCGTCCATGTCCTGAGCGGCAGCGCGCGCCTGAACAGCTCCTGTGACTGTGCGGTTCTGCGGGATACGCATTCCGCACTCGGCCAGAACGCGTTTGGACTCGCCTTCGGTGAGTGTCCTTTTGGCCTCAGCCGTTCCGGGCAATGTGACCGGTTTGTCCGAAGGGGCTGTGATCCGTCCCGCCGCTTCGGTTGCTGCAAGAGCTTCGCGCAGCCCCATGAAGGGTACCACGCCGCCGTCCATGAGCTCTTGCGCCACATCTTCGGGCAGCAGTTCCGGCAATGTCGCGGCAACGGCAAATCGCGCGCCGGTCTCCGCTCGCACTTTCATCGCTGCACGCGAGGCATAGGCCCAGTCGCTCGCATCCGTGGTCGGATAGTCGAGGATCGAGAACGTCAGATCAATGTCATCGCCCGTCATCCCGGCCCAGGCCCGCGCCATCGCCGCTTCATCCCGCCAGATATAAGTGTGGTAGTCCAGTGGGTTATTCAGCGCCACCATCGGTCCGAGTGCCTCTCGCAGGTGGGCTTTCTGACCGTCGCTTAGGCGGGGGAAGGACAACCCGGTTCCAACGGCCATGTCAGCGATCAGGCTCGCCTCACCGCCGGAACAGCTGATCGAGGCTATGTTGTTACCCGGAAGCGGGCCATAGCAATGCAGCAGTTTCAGCGTCTCCAGAAAATCGGGCAAGGCCGATAGGCGTGGAATGCCGAGACGCTCCAAAATGGCCTGCGCACCCGTGTCGCTTCCGGCCAGAGAGGCGGTATGCGACACGGTTGCGGCCTGAGCCTGCTCGGACGCGCCGACCTTGAGCGCCACCAGAGGGATACCTTTGGAGTGGGCCTTCTGCGCCAGAGCCTCCCATTCGCGGATGTCTTTGAAGCCTTCAATATGTAGGCCAACTGCAGTCACACGCGGATCGTCCAGCAAGGCCGAGGCAATCTGCGCCTGACTGGTTTGCGCCATGTTCCCACAGGTCACCATGTAGGCGATGGGCAGCGCGCGTTTCTGCATGGTCAGGTTGATCGAGATATTCGAACTTTGCGTCAGGATCGCAACGCCAGAGTCGACCGGCTTGGCCCCGTGTTGGTCGGGCCACAACAAAGCCCCGTCTAACGCGTTTATGAAACCATAGCAATTGGGTCCCAGAATGGGCATGTCGCCCGCTGCTGCCACCAATTGTGCCTGCAGATCGCCGCCTGTGTCATCCTCAGCCACGGCCTCGGAAAAACCTGACGCTAAACACACCGCTCCACCCGCGCCGGTGGCAGAAAGGGTGCGCACCGCCTCAATCGTGGCATGGCGGTTGATGCCGATGAAAACGGCATCCGGCGATGCTGGCAGGTCTTCGAGTCTGGCATAGGCCCCATGGCCAGCGATCTCGGTTGCTTTAGGATGAACAGGCCAGATCTGACCCGCATAACCCGTACGTTCAGACTGTAGAATGACCTGCTGACACCAAGCTCCACCACCGATCACAGCGATGGAGTTCGGGCGCAAAAGCCGGGTGAGGTCTTTGGTCATCGTCAGGCGCCCAGTGGACGCAGAAGATCACGGCTGATGATGTGACGCTGGATTTCGCTGGTGCCATCCCATATCCGCTCAACCCGCGCGTCACGCCAAAAGCGTTCGATCGGGAAGTCGTCCATCAGACCCATGCCACCATAGATTTGCAGCGTCGCGTCGGTGACCCGCGCCAGCATTTCCGAGGCATAAAGCTTAGCCGAGGCGATTTCGCGGTTCGAGGGCAGGTTTTCGTCCAGGCGCCAGGCAGCAGACAGAGTCAGCCAATCCGCGGCATCAATCTCGGTGATCATATCGGCGATCTGGAAACCAATGCCCTGGAATTTACCGATGGGCTGGCCAAACTGTTTGCGCTCAGCAGCATAGTTCAGCGCATAGTCGAAACAGCGCCGCGCCCGACCGACCGAGAAGGCCGCAACCGTCAGGCGAGTCGCATAGAGCCACTCGTTCATGACAGCGAAACCGCCATCGACCTCGCCTAGAACCTGCGCGTCAGGCAGCCGGCAATTGTCGAAGTAGAGGATGTAGTTCTTGTAGCCCTTGTGGCTGACCGAGTTATACCCCTCGCGCACCTCAAACCCGGGCGTTCCGCGATCCACCAGGAAGGTCGTGATCCGCTTTTTTGGCCCTTTTGGTGTTTCATCCACGCCGGTTGCAATGAAGACGATAAAGAAATCCGCATGTTCCGCGCCCGAAATGAAGTGTTTGGAGCCGTTGATGACCCAATCGCCGCCATCCTTCACAGCCTGACATTTCATCCCGCGCACATCCGAGCCCGCATCCGGTTCAGTCATCGCCAGGGCATCCATCCTTTCGCCACGCACAGCTGGCAGCAAATAGCGTTCGCGCTGTTCATCATTGCAGGCCATCAGAATGTTCTGCGGACGACCAAAGAAATGGGTCAGAGCCATCGATCCACGACCCAGCTCGCGCTCGACCAGCGTAAAATCGAGATGCGAAAGGCCTGCGCCGCCAACCTCTTCTGGGAAGTTGCAGGCATAAAAGCCCAGATCGATGCATTTCTGTTTGATCTCTTCGCCCAGCTCATGCGGCACCTGACCGGTGCGTTCGACCTCGACCTCATGTGGGTAGATTTCGTTTTCGACAAAGCTGCGGACTGTCGAGACGATCATGTCCTGTTCTTCGGTCAGACCAAACTGCATGGCGCGATATCCTTGGATAGGTGATTGACGCAGGAAACGAGATTCCCCATGTTCGCGGCATGCAGTTTTCGCCGAATGTCATGCAGAGTTGGTAAATTTTTGAGTCACAGATTTAACATCTTGCTGTTCGATGGATTCTCGAACCACTGCCTCGCCAACATGGTCGAGCCTCTGCGGGCGGCCAACACTCTGTCCCGGCAGTCTTTGTATGAGTGGCGGTTCTGTTCCGTTGACGGGGAAGCCGTCCACAGCTCCAGCGGGCTAGCGGTGACACCGGATACCGCCCTGACCGACCAGCGAGGGGATGTTCTGGTTGTGATGCCCTCTTACGGGTTCTTGCAATTGGGCAAGCCCACGACCCTGCGCGCCCTGCTAGCGGCCGCAAAAAGGCACGCACAGGTGGCTGGGCTGGATACCGGCAGCTGGTTGATGGCACGGGCCGGGCTACTGGATGGGCACCGCGCGACGATTCACTGGGATGAGCTTTCCCGATTTGAAGAAGCCTTTCCCGCCGTGGACGTCGTGCAAGAGCGCTACGTCATTGATGGCGCTCGTCTGACCTGTTCTGGGGCGATGGCGGCGTTTGATCTTGCACTGGCGCTTATCCGCACGGATCACGGCCCGCTGTTGTCGATGGAGGTCGCCCATCTGTTTATGAGCCGTGGCCGGAGCGACCACTATGCCTTACCGATG
Source organism: Ruegeria sp. ABV3_008 (assembly GCF_056161185.1). Classification (NCBI taxonomy): domain Bacteria; kingdom Pseudomonadati; phylum Pseudomonadota; class Alphaproteobacteria; order Rhodobacterales; family Roseobacteraceae; genus Ruegeria; species Ruegeria sp. ABV3_008. The sequence goes on from NZ_JBSWYP010000008.1 coordinate 150,186, forward strand.
CAAACCGAAGACACGTTGGTCAACCGTGCGTTGGCCATCATGCAGGCAAACCTGGAAACACCGCTTTCGATCACACAGGTTGCACGCAAAACGGGGTGCACTCAGAAACGGCTGGAAATGCGCGTTCAAGCGGACCTGAAAACCACACCGCAAGCGCTCTATCGTCGGTTGCGTCTGAACCTTGCGCGCAGGCTAACCGAAGAGACCGAGCAATCCATCGCCGAAATCGCCAGCCGGTCGGGCTACGAGAACGCCAGCGCGATGACCCGTGCTTTCAAGGCCGAGTTCGGGCAGACCCCCTCGGCCTTCCGCAACAGGGTGTAGAGGGACAGCGCCGCCCCAAGACGGCGCTGCTCTTATGTCAGTCGCTTAACGCGACAGAACGCGCAGACGACTTTCGAATTCACCACGGTCCACGTAGCAGCCGTGCAGGTGACGGTGGCCTGTATTGGGATCGAAGGCCGAACGCCCGTGCAGTACACGACGGTTGTCAAAGACCACCATTTCGCCGCCCTTCAGCTTGAGCTGAAGCAGGTATTTGGGGTCGCGCGTCATCGCCATGAACTTCTGATAGGCGCGGTAGTAGCGCGCCATGAGAGCGGGCTCGATATCAAGGAAATCCGCCAGATGCGCGTTGAAGCAGATCTCGATCACGTCGCCGTTTTCATCGCAGGTGATGACCCGTTTACGCGAGCGGATGTCCGTTTCACCATCATGGAACCGGAACGGGATCGAGATGTCGCACAGGGCGTCAAAGGCATCGGGATCCTCCAGTTTCAGGTCCTCTGCCACCGCATAGCCATCACAGAACAGCGACTCACCGCCCTCAGCCTCATTGGCGAGACAGTGCAGGAACTGGAACCCCGGAGGCAGTTCCTGATTGGTCAGGTCGGTGTGCAGCGGCAACGCAACCGGCGTATAGGCAAGATTGTTCGGGTTGGGTTTGGATTTGACCTCGAAGGTCAGCCCAAAATTGGTCTCGCGCAGAAAGCCGATCCGGCGCGCGACATCCATGCCAGCCTCGGTGCTGTCGGCTAGATGGTCCACGATGCTCAGCCCGTATTGACGCGCTGCGATCAGCCAGGTCTTCAAAGCACTGTCTTGTGTCAGCACCCCTTCGGCTTTCGCGCGCGGGATACCGGTGGACGAAAGTTCGGCCCGCCATGTGACGAAACCGGTATCGGCCGGATCGAAAGCAGGTTGCCCCGGGCGGCGATGGCGCAGCCAGTCCAGATCAAAACCGATGGGCGCCTGATCTTTGGCCCAAACAACATGCAGGCTGTTGTCGGACTGGAATGCCTGCACGGGTTTAATATCCAGCGCAATGGCGGTGAGGTCTGTGAGGCGCTCCTGCGTCTGCGGATGGAACCCTGCAGGGTCGTTTTCGCGCAGCCAGATGAACGGGAAATCCCCGGTCATATGGTCGGGCCAGGTGATACGCACATGTGTTTCGGCCAGTTCAACCTGAACCGGTTTCGAGAGAGTTTGAATTGTCATGTTAGTCTTTCGCGTTGAGTTGAAATTCGGATTCAATCTCAGCGCTGGGATGGGGGCGGCCACCAATCGTAGGCCTTCCTGTAAGGATGCCCGGGTCGGCGGCCCAACGTCGCTGGTTTTTCTAAGCTGGATGGCATGCGAAGGTCTGGATTGGGGGCTATCTCTTTGCGAAGGCTTTAATTGTTTTGCGGCGCAGTCAAACGGAAAACGTGCCGGCAAACGTAGAGCCTACGGCAAACTTCAACCCTGCTGTTTTGCTGAGCAAACCCTGCGGCACAAAAGGTGTGAAAAGATTGACGCGCCGCCTGAAATACAGAACGGTGTGACAAAATTCGACGACCCGACGCTTGTGACGCGCCGACGCGACAAACCAGACTCAGCAGAGAGACAAGACCATGCCCCAGACCGCAGACACAAACCGCCGCATCGTTCTGAACGAACGCCCCAAGGGGGAACCCGATGACAATACGCTGCGGCTGGAGACTACGGAAATCCCCACTCCGGGCGCGGGCGAGATGCTGGTCCGCACCTGCTACCTGTCGCTGGACCCGTATATGCGCGGACGGATGAATGACGCAAAATCCTATGCCGAGCCTGTGGCAATTGGCGGGGTCATGACCGGACAGGTTGTGGGACAGGTTGTGACCTCGAACCTCGATGGATTCGAGAAGGGCGACTACGTACTGTCTGGCAGTGGCTGGCAGGACTACGCGATCACGGACGGAACCGAGGTCATAAACATGGGCAAAGCGCCACAAAACCCGTCCTGGGCATTGGGTATTCTGGGTATGCCCGGCTACACCGCCTATGCCGGGTTGCTACAGATCGGCGAACCCAAGCCCGGAGAAACCGTAGTCGTTGCCGCCGCTTCCGGGCCGGTCGGAGCGACCGTCGGGCAGATCGCCAAGATCAAAGGTTGCCGGGTCGTAGGCGTTGCGGGCGGAGCCGAAAAATGCGCGCATGTGGTGGAAAATCTGGGCTTCGACGCCTGTATCGACCACAAAGCTGCCGATTTCGCTGATCAATTGCGGGCCGCCTGCCCGGATGGGATTGATGTCTACTTCGAAAATGTTGGCGGCAAGGTGCTTTACGGCGTCCTGCCTTTGCTGAACGCTTTTGCGCGCATCCCGATCTGCGGCGTGGTCTCGTGGTACAACCTGCCTGGCTTGCCGGACGGTCCGGATATGGGGCCTGCGATCATAGGCACGCTGCTACGGATGAAGGTGAAGGCTCAGGGGTTCATCATCTTCGACAGCTTCCCGGCCTCGCTCTACAAAGAGTTCGTCACGGATATGACCGGCTGGATTCAGGACGGATCGGTCAAATATCGCGAGCACATGGTCGAGGGGCTAGAGGCCGCGCCCGAGGCACTGAACCAGCTGCTGCGCGGTGAGAATTTCGGCAAGATGGTGGTGAATGTCGGGGCCTGATCGCCCCAGTAAGCCTCTAGTTGGCACCCCACTCCGAATTAGAAACGACAGTCGCCGCACCGAGCAGCGGCGACTGTTCTCTTTCAAGCCGTTTCAAGCCCACCAATCGCAGCCAGCGCGCTAACGATTTCGGGCACGCCCTGCCGTTGACGCAACGAGGCAAACAAGAACGGCCGACCCTTGCGCATGCGCGTGGCGTCTTCCTGCATCACCTCAAGCGACGCGCCCACATGCGGGGCGAGATCGGTTTTGTTGATGATCAACAGATCCGATTTCGTGATCGCAGGCCCACCCTTGCGCGGGATTTCTTCGCCCGCAGCCACATCAATCACGTAGAGCGTTACATCTGCCAGTTCAGGGCTGAACGTCGCCGACAGGTTATCGCCGCCACTTTCGATCAGCACGACGTCAATCTCCGGGTGGCGCGACTGCATCTCGGCCACAGCCGCAAGGTTGATCGAGGCGTCCTCTCGGATCGCGGTATGCGGGCAACCGCCGGTTTCAACGCCGATGATCCTGTCCTGAGGCAGGATCTGCATCCGCATCAGCGCCTCGGCGTCCTCTTGGGTGTAGATGTCGTTTGTGATCACGCCCACCGAACAGATATCGCGTAGCGCCTCAGACAGCGCGGCGGTCAGGGTGGTTTTGCCCGCGCCGACGGGGCCTCCGATGCCGACACGAAGGGGGCCGTTCGTACTGCTCATGTTCGGAAAATCCTTGAATACTGTGTTTCATGCTTCATTGCCGCGATATCCGCGAGGAACGCCGTCGAACTCAGATCCTCCAGACCTGCGTCCAGTGCCTTTGCGGCAATCGTTGCGCTGAGGGGCGTCAGATCCCGTATCAGCCGCTGCGCATCGGTTTGCCCCAAGGGCACAAGGCGCGTTGCGCAGGCGACCAGATTGCTCAGGAACGCCTGCAGGAACATCTCAGTAACCAATGGCAACGGCAAATTCTGCAATCGTGCCGCACGCCCTACCGCCACCGGATAGGTCAGGTGCTGCAAGTCCAAGCCCCAGACATCCCCGGTCACGGCTCCAAACGCCTGCCCGAGCAAACTGGTTTCCATCAACCGCTCGGATGAGGCGCTGAACGCGCGGGCTGTGGCGTCGATGTCGGTCAGGTCGACCGGGGTTTCGGCGGCGTAAGCCGCCCCCAGAAAAAGCGCGTCGTTCCAGCCAGCGCCATACTCCAATACGTCCGACACCCAGGCGCCCGTATCCTCAGGGCTGGCAATCGAACCGAGTTCTATAGCTGCCTCCAGCCCGTGGGAGTAGGCAAACCCACCGACCGGATAGGCCGGTGACAACCATTGCACCAAGGTCAGGATATCGGAGTTAGTGGGCGTGGCCATGTGTCCTGCCATGACCATAGGCGCCGCCTTCGGGGGTGAAGGGTTCAACGACTTCTTGGATTTCGGCCCCCAGTTTCAGCAGCATATCTCGAATGACATGATCGCGTTGTATCAGGAGCCGGTCGGCTTCGATCTGACAGGGCGTGTGGCGATTACCAATATGCCACGCAAGGTGCAGCAGATTGTCCCCGCTGATTTCCAACAACTCTTCCGGTGCGGCGATGATTTCAATCTCGCGCCCATCCTCCAGCACCAGAACCCCACCATGGTCGAGGGATTTCGTGTGTGCCAAATCGACCAAAAAGGACTCACCATCATCGGTGGCCAGCATTTTACGGCGCAGGAAACGCCCGTCATAGTCCAGCGAGACCTGAGCATGCGCCGGATCGTGGTGGTGATCGTGATAGATACGGGCGGTTTTGATCGCAGTGGTCATCGTGGCCTCCTTTTCAAATCAGAACATGAAATAGCGCTGCGCCATCGGCAGCACTTCGGCAGGTTGACAGGTGAGCAGCTCCCCATCGGCTCGGACCTCATAGGTTTCCGGGTCAACCTCGATCTGGGGCGTTGCATCATTCAGCAGCAAATCCTGCTTGCCGATATCGCGCGTGTTGCGCACGGCGACGGTTTGTTTCGCCAGTCCCAGTGTATCACCGATCCCACTCGCTTGCGCGGCCTCCGAGACAAATGTGATCGCCGAGTTTTCAACCGACCGGCCGTAAGCTCCGAACATGGGGCGGCTATAGACCGGCTGCGGCGTTGGGATCGAGGCATTCGGGTCGCCCATCTGCGCACAGGCGATGGTGCCACCCAACAAGACCATCTCGGGCTTCACCCCGAAAAAGGCCGGGTTCCACAGGACCAGATCGGCGCGTTTGCCCTCCTCGATACTGCCGATCTGATGGCTCAGGCCATGCGCAATCGCCGGGTTGATGGTGTACTTCGCGATATAACGACGAACGCGCAGGTTATCATTGTCGCCAGTTTCCTCGCGCAGGCGGCCGCGTTGTTTTTTCATCTTGTCGGCGGTCTGCCATGTACGGATCAGAACCTCTCCGACCCGACCCATTGCCTGACTGTCCGAAGCGATGATGCTGAACGCGCCCATGTCGTGGAGGATGTCCTCGGCCGCAATCGTCTCGCGCCGGATGCGGCTTTCGGCAAAGGCCACGTCCTCGGGGATGGATTTGTCGAGGTGGTGGCACACCATCAGCATGTCCAGATGTTCTTCGACCGTGTTCACGGTGAAGGGCCGCGTGGGGTTGGTTGACGACGGCAGAACGTGGTTTTCGCCGCAGATCTTTATGATATCGGGGGCGTGGCCACCGCCTGCGCCTTCGGTGTGGAAGGCGTGGATCGTGCGACCTTTCATGGCGCCCACGGTGTTCTCGACAAAACCGGATTCGTTCAGCGTGTCGGTGTGGATCATGACTTGCACATCCATCGCATCGGCCACCGAAAGGCAGCAATCGATGGCGGCAGGGGTCGTGCCCCAATCCTCATGCAGTTTCAGAGCGCAGGCACCTGCGGTGACCTGCTCCTCCAGCGCCGCAGGCAGAGAGGCGTTGCCCTTGCCTGCAAAGGCCAGGTTCATCGGAAACGCGTCGGCAGCCTGCAACATCCGCCCTATATGCCATGGGCCCGGCGTGCAGGTGGTGGCCAGAGTGCCATGTGCGGGGCCCGTTCCGCCGCCCAGCATGGTGGTCAGGCCGGAATGCAACGCATCCTCGATCTGTTGCGGGCAGATGAAGTGGATGTGACTGTCGAAGCCTCCTGCAGTCAGGATTCGCCCCTCGCCAGCGATGGCCTCAGTCCCCGGCCCGACGACGATGTCGACGCCGGGCTGCGTGTCGGGGTTTCCGGCCTTGCCGATCTTGGCGATGCGCCCGTCTTTCAGGCCCACATCCGCCTTGTAGATGCCCGAGTGATCCACGATCAGCGCATTGGTGATGACCGTATCCACGGCCCCCTCGGCGCGCGTGGCCTGAGACTGCCCCATCCCATCGCGGATCACCTTACCGCCGCCGAACTTGACCTCTTCGCCATAGAGCAGCGCATTGTCGCCGGTTCCCCCGGTCGCGGCAGCGCCCGCGCGTTCGGCGGTCAAGTCGCGCTCGACCTCGATCACCAGATCGGTATCGGCCAGCCGCAATTTGTCGCCGGTGGTAGGGCCGAACATGGCGGCGTAGTCAGAACGTTTGATTGTTGCTGGCATCAGAGCGACCCCATGACCTTTTGATTGAACCCATAGACTTTGCGCGCGCCGCCGATCGGGATCAGCGAGACCTCACGCGCTTGACCGGGCTCGAACCGAACGGCGGTGCCGGGGGCGATGTCCAGACGCAGCCCATGTGCCGCAGCACGGTCAAAGTCGAGCGCCGGGTTGGTTTCGGCGAAATGATAGTGCGAGCCGACCTGAACCGGGCGGTCGCCGGTATTGGCGACCATCAGAGTGATTGCCTTTGCACTTGCATTCAGGGTGATCTCACCCTCGGCCGGGAACAGCTCTCCGGGTATCATTTGTTCAACTCTATCATCAGCGCGATTGCGGCCAGTGCGACAACCGCCAGGCCAACGCCAAGGGTCGCGTAGTCCATGCCGTGCGCATGGATATGCGTATCGGTGTGGGCGGCGGCAGGGCCTGCAACGATCAGGGCCGGGAAAAGCATACGGGTCATATATTGGTTCCTTTGTTAGCGAATGGGGTTGTGGACGGTCACAAGCTTGGTGCCGTCGGGAAAGGTGGCTTCGACTTGAACCTCGTGGATCATCTCGGGCACGCCCTCCATGCATTGATCCCGGGTGATCACTTCGGCTCCGGCCTGCATCATGTCGGCCACAGAACGACCGTCGCGCGCACCTTCGACCACAGCGTCGGTGATCAGGGCGATGGCCTCGGGATGGTTCAGCCTGACCCCTCGGGCAAGGCGCTTGCGGGCAACTTCGGCAGCCATGGCGACCATCAGTTTGTCTTTTTCGCGGGGGGTCAGGTTCATCTCAGATCATCCAGCATCGGGGAAGAGTGTTATTGTTGAGCTGCCACAGAACCGGCATCAGCGCACGGCGTAGGGCAAAGCTGTTTTCGGCTAGCATCCGGATCACCAGCAGATCACCATGGATCAGCGTTGCACCTGCCGTTTCGGGCAACATCTGGCGCACCGTGTCCAAGTGCCCTTCGGCCGAGCTGCAGGCAAAGACGACGAGCGCCATTGCGCCCGCCCCGTCTGCGATATGAGGTTTCGCGAGATGGGCGTGCAGGTCGCCGTCAAAGCACATTGTATCCAAGAAAAGAGGGGCTCTACCGCGCCGAATTTCGATCCGGTCCCGCAGACGGATATCGGTCAGAGTTTCACCCATCGCCGCGCGTCCAAAGACCAAAGGCTCAACCATCAGTAGCGTCGCGTCCGGCTCCATTTCGACCAGTAGTCGACGATCCAGCGCACTGCCGTTGAACAGGATTGTCTCTTGCGGCAGCCAGTTCATGCGCGCGCCAGGCGCGATGGTCAGGTGATTGACGACCTGACCATAGGGGCCGGGCTGCGCCTTGTAAGCGCGCTCACACGCCTGTGTCGCCATCGTTAGGGTCGTGCCCTCGCCCGCTGTTCCGGAGAACCGAAACGAATCCCCACCAGTGACGCCGCCAGCAGTGTTCAGCAGAACCGCATCCAACGCGTGCGATTCTGCACGCGGGAACAAGCACTTAAAGGAACCGGATTGGCGGAAAATGTCCAGAACCGACCGCTTTCCCAAAAGCTTGGTGCTGATCGACACGGCCCCCTTGGCGCGAGGCGGGGTTTTGTCCGCATTGGGTGTTATTTGGGCAAGTTTCGTAATTGGGCACCCCCGAGGCGTCAGTTCATGCCCTGTGTTTCAGGTCTGGGATGACGGAAAACCATTCTTGGGTGTCGCAATCGACGATAAAACCGATGCAGGTGACCAAATTTTTGGCACACATACGGGTAATGGATTAAAAATTAATCAGATGCGGCTGATTTTTGCATTTGCCTGACCGACAGGTTGCCAAGTTTGCCGCGATGCAGAAACCGTATGGGTGCTCGTCGGGGGAAACATCTCGAAGGGTGTGTGACGGCTGCGCGAATTGGACCTCGGACACAACCGCCACACGTTAACGCAACAACAGTTGCGGGGATCAGGTAGAAGAGAAACGCGCCGTTGTGCAAGCCCTCTCTCCCGGCCCCGCCCAGGAGGATTACATGAAATCGCTCAAATCCACGCTCGCCGGATCACTGGTATTTGCTGCCATGGCCACCGCCGCACTGTCGGCTGAAGACACGATCAAGGTTGGCGTGCTGCATTCGCTGTCCGGCACGATGGCAATCTCGGAAACCACGCTGAAAGACACGATGCTGATGCTGATCGATCAGCAAAACGCCAAGGGCGGCCTGCTGGGCAAGCAGCTTGAGGCGGTTGTAGTCGACCCGGCCTCGGACTGGCCGCTATTTGCTGAAAAAGCGCGCGAGCTGCTGACCGTGCATGAAGTGGACGTGATCTTTGGCAACTGGACCTCGGTCAGCCGTAAATCGGTTCTGCCGGTGATCGAAGAGCTGAACGGCCTGCTGTTCTACCCAGTTCAGTATGAAGGCGAAGAATCCTCCAAGAACGTCTTCTACACCGGTGCCGCGCCAAACCAGCAGGCAATCCCTGCAACCGACTATTTTCTGGAGGAACTGGGGGTCGAGAAATTCGCTCTGCTCGGCACAGACTATGTCTACCCCAGGACCACCAACAATATTCTGGAAAGCTATCTGAAGGGTAAAGGCATCGCGGACGAGGATATCTTCGTCAACTACACCCCCTTTGGTCATTCTGATTGGTCCAAGATCGTGGCGGACGTGGTCGCGCTGGGTGCAGATGGTAAGAAGGTCGGCGTGATCTCGACTATCAATGGCGACGCAAATATTGGCTTCTACAAAGAGCTGGCGGCTGCGGGCGTTTCAGCCGATGACATCCCGGTTGTAGCCTTCTCGGTCGGTGAGGAAGAACTCTCGGGTCTGGATACCACTAACCTGGTCGGTCACCTGGCCGCGTGGAACTACTTCCAGTCGGCAGATACCGACGTGAACGCAGAGTTCGTTGAGACGTGGAAAGCCACCATGGGTGAAGACCGCGTGACCAATGACCCGATGGAGGCGCATTACATCGGCTTCAACATGTGGGTGAACGCCGCGACCGAGGCCGGATCGACCGAAGTGGATGCCGTGCGCGCCGCCATGTACGGGCAGGAATTCCCGAACCTGACCGGTGGCACTGCCGTGATGCTGCCAAACCACCACCTGGCCAAACCGGTTCTGATCGGTGAGATTCAGGAAGACGGTCAGTTCGATATCATCAGCGAAACCGACGTCGTTCCGGGTGATGCGTGGACCGATTTCCTGCCGGAATCGGCGGTTCTGATCTCGGATTGGAAAGAGCTGGGTTGCGGAATGTACAACACCGAGACCAAGACCTGCGTTCAGACCCTGTCGAACTACTAACCTACTCGCAAGGCGGGTTTCAACGCCCGCCTTGCCCTAACGACGCCTCGGGTTTCACCACATGTTAAGACTATTCCTTGCGGGCCTCGCAATCCTATGCGCCTGCCTAACGGCCAATGCGCAAGAGGCCGGCCTGCAGCCGATCCTGCAAGAGCATCAGGAGATCATCGCCAAAAGCTCGCGCAAGACGATTGGGCCAGCGATTGATGCGATCGCAAGCAGCGGTCTACCGCAAGCGCAGGTGATGCTTGAGACATGGGCCGCCAAAGACGTGTGGATGCGCAAGTCGGACGGCCAGTTCTTTTCAGGTAAAAAGGCCGAGGGCCGCTCGTATGAGCTGACCGATTTCGACACCGGAGAGGTTGTTGGAACGTATCAAAAATCCGACCTGAAACAGCTGAAACCCAATAGCGGCATTCGCGCGATGATCGGGACGGCTTTGGTCCAGTTCCAACTGACCGACCCGGATCGCGCGAAACGTCTGGCCGCCTTAACATCTATCCAACGCGATCCCGAAGGCGCTCTGCTGGAGCCGCTGCGTGCCTCGATTGAGGACGAGCCCGATGCCGATCTGAAAGCGCAGAAGCAACGCCTCGAGCGGTTGCTGACCATCGGCTACGACGAAGATACCGCAACGCGTGTTGCTGCGATTGAAGACATGTCCGACGATCTGGGGGTGGACGTCCGCGCGGCTCTGAACCCTTTGGTCGCGACGAAACGACAGGCGGGCACTGATCTGCCTTCCAATGCTAATATCGCCACTATTCTAGAACCCGGATCGGAAGCCCTGTCGCGGGACGAGTCATATGATCTGTTGGTCGCCAATGACCTTGCCGCACCGCGCACGTCGCCCGATGACATACGCGCCGCATTGGCCGCCAATATAGACGGAGGCCGCGTGGGGGGTATTCCTGTTGCGCAACTGAACTCTGACGCCACGCGTGCTCAGGCTTACGCTGCTCTGGCCGAAGCTGGCCTGGTTCCAGCTTTGATCACCGACACCGATATCGATACCGCGTTAGAAACGCATGTCTTCTTTGAGACCTATACCGAACCTTCACCCGAAGTCACGGCCGCCGCCGAAGAAGCGCTGGACCAGATCGAGTTGAAGGTCGGCTTGAACCAGACCCTCGATCTCACATTGGACGCGATCTCATTGGCATCGATCTATTTCCTCGCGGCCATCGGTCTGGCGATCACCTTCGGCGTGATGGGTGTGATCAACATGGCGCATGGTGAGTTCATCATGATGGGTGCCTACACCGGCTATGTGGTTCAGCAGTTCATCCCCGATCATACACTCTCGATCATCGTCGCCATCCCGATGGCCTTTGCGGTCACCTTCGCCATGGGTGTCGCGATGGAGCGGTTGGTGATCCGCTGGCTCTATTCGCGCCCGTTGGAGACGCTGCTGGCCACGTTCGGCATCTCGATTGCGTTGCAACAGCTGGCCAAGAACATCTTTGGCACGCAGGCCCGCCCGCTAACCGCGCCCGGCTGGCTGGACGGGGCATGGGTGCTGAACGATGTGGTCTCGATCAGCTATATCCGCATCGCGATCTTCGTGCTGGCGATGATCTTTCTGGGACTATTCCTCTACATCATGAAGCGTACGCGGCTGGGGCTTGAGATGCGCGCCGTCACGCAAAACCCACGCATGGCCGGGTCGATGGGCATCAATCCGGGGCGGGTGAACATGCTGACTTTCGGTCTTGGCTCCGGCATCGCCGGGATCGCAGGAGTTGCGATTGGGCTGTTCGCCAAGGTCACATCCGATCTGGGCAGCGACTATATCGTACAGAGCTTCATGACCGTGGTTGTCGGCGGCGTCGGCAATATCTGGGGCGCGCTGGCGGGAGCGGGCATGATCGGTTTCCTGCAAAAGGGGATCGAGTGGATGAACCCGTCGAACACCCTCGCGGCGCAGACCTACATGATCATCTTCATCATCATTTTCATCCAGTTCCGGCCAAGGGGCATCATCGCCCTCAAAGGCCGCGCGGCGGGGGATTGAGCCATGGAACGTAGCTTTGTCGCCAAAAACCCCTCGGTCCTGGTCTTTCTGGCCATCCTGTCCCTGTTTACCTTAGGCGTGACCGTCCTGTCCGAAGGGTTTGGGATCGGAGTGATCTCAACCAGTTTCGTCAAGACGCTGGGCAAGACCCTGTGCCTGTGCCTGATTGCCGTGGCGATGGATTTGGTTTGGGGCTTCACCGGCATCCTCTCGCTGGGGCACTTCGCATTCTTCGGGCTAGGAGGCTACATGATCGGCATGTGGTTGATGTACGAACGCACGCGGCTGATCGTGGTCGAGTCGCTGTCACAAGCCGAAATCCCCCCTACCCCGTCCGAGGTCGTGGACGCTATCGGAACGCAGATTTTCGGCGTGGTCGGATCGTCGGACTTCCCTCTGATCTGGGCCTTTTCCCATAGCCTGACACTGCAACTGATCCTGGTCGTTTTGGTGCCCGGACTTCTGGCGCTGATCTTCGGCTGGCTGGCCTTCCGCAGCCGGGTGACGGGGGTATACCTGTCGATCCTGACACAAGCGATGACGCTGGCGCTGGCGCTCTACCTGTTCCAGAACGACAGCGGATTGCGCGGCAATAATGGCCTATCGGGCTTGCAGAACCTGCCGGGTGTGACCGCCTCGCAGGACGTGGTGTCGATCTGGTTCCTTTGGGCCTCGGCGCTGGCACTTGGCTTGAGCTATATACTCGCGGCTTGGGTTGTATCGGGCAAGTTCGGCTCGGTCATCCGTGGCATCCGCGACAACGAGGCACGTGTGCGGTTCCTTGGCTATTCTGTCGAGGTTTACAAACTGGCTGTCTTCACCCTGACTGCCTGTATCGCAGCCATCGCGGGGGCGCTCTACTACCCGCAGGCCGGGATCATCAACCCCGAGGAAATGGCCCCCATTGCTTCGATCTATCTGGCCGTCTGGGTTGCCATCGGTGGGCGGGGCCGCCTGTACGGCGCAGTCATCGGGGCGGCTTTCGTCAGCCTGCTCAGCACATGGTTCACCGGCGGACAGGCCCCGGATATCCCGCTGGGGTTCTACACGATCAAATGGGTCGACTGGTGGCAAGTGTTGCTGGGCGTCTCCTTCGTACTGGTAACTCTGTTCGCACCAAAGGGTATCGGTGGCCTGTTAGACCTCTGGACCAACCGCCGTGCGCCGCAGCGCCACGGTGCGCCACTTGGGCCTGACGACAGCGCCCTACGCGAAAAGGAGGCAACGGAATGAGCACTCTGTTAGAGGTTAGCGGCGTTTCGGTTACCTTCGACGGGTTCCGTGCCATCAACAATCTCTCCTTCCAGATCGGCGAGGCCGAACTGCGCGCAGTGATTGGCCCGAACGGGGCCGGAAAAACGACCTTCATGGATATCGTCACAGGCAAGACGCGGCCAGACGAAGGCCGCGTGATCTGGGGCGAGAAATCCGTCTCATTGCTGCGGATGAGCGAGGCGAAAATCGCGCAGGCCGGTGTCGGCCGGAAATTCCAGAAACCTACTGTGTTTGAGGACCAAAGCGTTAGAGAAAACCTGCTGATGGCCCTCAAGAACAAACGCGGTTGGCTGGGCGTCCTATTCTATCGCCCCACGAACAGCGACCTGGGAAAGGTCAAGGAACTGGCGGATGAGATCGGCCTGAAGGACGAACTTGACCGTAAATCCGGTGAACTCAGCCACGGGCAAAAACAATGGCTCGAGATCGGGATGTTGCTGGCACAGGAACCACGCCTTCTGCTGGTTGATGAGCCTGCCGCCGGGATGACCCCGCAGGAGCGCGAACACACAACTGATCTGCTGGTTCAAGCCGCCAAGACCCGCGCCGTTGTGGTCGTCGAACATGATATGGAGTTTGTCCGCCGCCTGAACTGCAAGGTCACCGTCCTACACGAAGGCTCGGTTCTGGCCGAGGGGTCTCTGGACCACGTGACATCAAATCAGGACGTCATCGACGTCTATCTGGGGCGCTGACCGATGCTGAAACTGAACGATCTGACCCTACATTACGGCCATTCACAAATCCTCAACGGTATCTCGATGGAGGCCGAGAGGGGTGAGGTGACCTGCGTGATGGGCACCAATGGGGTCGGCAAGACCAGCCTCATCAAGGCAATCTCGGGCACCCATCCCCGCTCTGGCGGGTCGCTGACACTGGACGGAGAAGACCTTGGCCCGCTGCCTGCGCATCAGATGGCCTGGAAAGGTGTCGCTTATGTCCCGCAAGGGCGCGAAATCTTTCCGCTGCTAACAGTGCGCGAGAACCTCGAAACCGGGTTCGCCTGCCTTCCCGCAGCTGAACATTTCGTGCCGGATGAGATCTTTGATTTGTTCCCGGTTCTGGCCCAGATGCAGCATCGGCGCGGTGGAGATCTATCCGGCGGCCAGCAGCAACAGTTGGCGATTGCCCGGGCACTGATCACAAAGCCCCGGCTCTTGCTGCTGGACGAACCTACCGAGGGCATTCAGCCCAACATCATCCAGCAGATCGGTGAAGTGATCCGCCACCTGCGCGATCAGGGTCAGATGGCAATCCTACTGGTCGAGCAATATTTCGACTTTGCCTACGACCTCGCCGACCGGTTTGTGGTGCTGCGTCGGGGCGAAATCCTGCTCGAAGGCCGCAAGCAGGATGTTTCACGGGATCAAGTCCTTCAAGGCGTCTCGGTCTGACCGAGACGATGCTTGTCAGTTGCCGCTGTTGCGACGTTCCAGCCGCTCAAGGTTGACCACGGTCGAAAGCATAAGCCGGTCTTGGCTCCACCCGTCGGTCTCGCGCAAACTGGCCGAGCCCCAAGCTAGGACGATCGCAAAGATCAGGCTGAAAGACAGGACCATCGCATGCAGCGGATGACCCCCTTTGGGTCCGTCCGCCAAAGCGATCACACGCTGTCGCAGCACCCGTTTCGCCTTGTTACCATTGACCAGCGCAACATTCAGGACCTGCGGACGCTCGCGCGAGACCGTGCGGGCGCAATAGTCCAGCAGGCATTTGGCATAGTCCACCGTATCCAGTCTGCGCCTGGCGACAATGGCCTGGTCGCAACCAAGCTCACGCAGCCGCTCAAACTGATAGCGCAGGATGTGATAGGCCGGATTCCAGAAGAACAGCGGGCGCAGAAACTCCAGCACCAGCTCCCATTCGACGTCGCCGCTGCGAACATGCTGGAACTCATGGGCAATCGCGAACCGCAATTCGTGACGATCGTTCAGCAGGTTGCTTGGAAGGATTACGTGACGACGGCGCAGGCCCCGTACGGCAAAGGGAACTTTGATGTGATCCGACAAACGGACATCCACCTTGGCTGAACGTTTCCACAGGAAACTGTCCAAGACCGTCTGACGAATTTGCAGCGCAGCCCAGATCACGCGGATGACCAGCATGGTCAAAACCAATGCCAAAACCGCAAGTGCGGCGATCGCCCAGATTGAGCTACCATCCAAAGCGGCCTCGACCCAGCGCTGGCGCGTGTTCAGCAGCGTTTCAAACTGGGTTGCAGGCAGCGCGATCTCACCCCTCAGATAGGCTGCAACGGCCACGTCGCCGATGGCCATCGGCTGACCTGGCCAGATAAATTCGAACAGATGCGCCGCCCCAAAAGCCAGCAGCGGGCTGAACATAAGGCAAAGCACCAGCGCCCTGAGCAGGCGAAACTGATCGGAATAGGACAGTCGCATCGAGGTTCGAGACAGAACAAATCGAGCTGCGAACCACAACGCGACCGATAGGATCAGAACAAAATTCAGTTCGAGATAGGCATCGAGAACCGGCTTAACCGCTGTCATTTTGCAGTCTCCTTTCTACCAATGCCCGAATATCCTCAAGATCCGCCTCGCTCAGACCCGCATCATCGACCAAACGCGCCACCAGCGAGGCTGGTGTGTTGTCAAACAACGTCCGCGAAAGGTTCTGAAGCGAGCGGGCCTGGTACCGATCCTTGTCCAGAAGCGGGCTGTAGATCAGGGTTTTTCCGTCCTTGCGGCTTTCGACAAAACCTTTTTCGTCGAGAATACGCAGGATCGTTGCACCTGAAGTATAGGCCAGATTCCGTTCCGGTGGCAGGCGGTCCAATACATCACGCACCGAGCCTTCCCCTAGGGCCCAAAGCTCGTTCATGAACTCCAGTTCAACCTCGGTCAGCAGATTTGTCGTCTTTTTCTTTCGCATTGCTCTTGGTGTCGTCATGATTGGTGTGCCTGTCAGACAAGCATCCTTTCGTGTTTTGTCAAAGCCTAAACTTTCCAGAAAACGAAGAAACCCCAGCCGATGGACAGAAACAGCGGTGTCCAGACCGGTTGGCCCACGAAACCGAGCCAGGCCAGAAAGATGTAGGTCGAGCCAAGCAACGTGATGAACAGGCGGTCGCCCAGCGTTGTGGTCAGGCCGAGCACGCCCTTGCGTTCAATGCCATCGCGGAATTTGAACCCCTCCAGCACGCCGATCAGTGCAATGGCCGAAAAGATGCCGACGAACAGAGCCAGTGTGGCTGGCGTCCAAGCCATCCAGAAATCAGGCCACAGCGGATCGGTCCATGAAAAGCCTTTTTCCTCTTGCTGGCCGACGCTGCCCCAACCCGCCTGCTGGGCAAATACCGCAGTGGGCAAGAAGGGAAGGATGATAAGAAGTTTGCGCATATCGAACCTCATACACGTCCCATCGCGAAACCACGCGCGATGTAGTTGCGGACAAACCAGATGACGATGGCGCCGGGGATGATGGTCAGTGTTCCGGCGGCTGCCAGCAGGCCCAGCTCATACCCCGCGCTGGAGGCGGTGCGGGTCATCACGGCGGCGATGGGTTTGGCTTCCACCGCCGTAAGCGTCTTGGCCAACAGCATCTCGACCCACGAGAACATGAAGCAGAAGAACGCCGCCACACCCACGCCCGCTTTGATGTTGGGCAGGAAGATCGTCACGAAGAAACGCGGGAAGGAATAGCCGTCGACATAGGCTGTCTCGTCCAGCTCTTTCGGGATACCCCGCATGAAACCTTCCAAAATCCACACCGCCAAAGGCACGTTGAAAAGCGTATGCGCCAAAGCCACAGCCAGATGGGTGTCAAACAGCCCGATCGAGGAATAGAGCTGGAAGAACGGCAGCGCGAACACCGCAGCCGGCGCCATTCGGTTGGTCAGCAACCAGAAGAACAGCTGCTTATCGCCCAGAAAGCGGTAACGCGAGAACGCATAGGCCGCAGGCAAGGCCACACAGACCGACAGCACCGTGTTGATCGTCACGTAGATGATCGAGTTGATATAGCCCCAATACCACGTCGGATCAGTAAGGATGGTGGTGTAGTTCTCCAGCGTGAAGGTCTGAGGGAACAGAGAAAAGCCCGACAGGATCTCGTTCGTTGTCTTGAAAGACATCGCCACCAGCCAATAGATCGGCAGCATCAGAAACGCGATATAGAGGATCGGAATAAGAGACCGCTTCTTCATTGCGCGTCATCCTTTGTCATCAGAGTGTAGAAGACCCAGCTGACCAGCAGCGTGATGGCGAAGTAGATCAGGCTCATCGCGGCCGCAGGGCCGAGGTCGAACTGTCCCAGCGCGATCTTCACAAGGTCGATCGACAACAGGGTGGTTGAGTTGCCGGGGCCACCGCCGGTCAGAACGAAGGGCTCGGTATAGATGTTGAAACTGTCCATAAAGCGCAGCAGAACGGCGATGGTCAGGACGGTTTTCATTTTGGGCAGTTGGATATAGCGGAACACCGACCACGGGCTGGCACCGTCGATCTTGGCGGCCTGATAATAGGCATCCGGGATCGACACGAGGCCCGCATAGCACAGCAGCACAACAAGCGACGTCCAGTGCCAGACATCCATGACAACGACGGTGATCCAAGCCGACAAAGGCTGTTGCGTCATGTCATAGTTGATGCCCAGAACATCATTCAGGAAGTAGCCCAGCAGGCCGATCTTGGGCAGGGTGAAGATGTTCCACATCGAGCCGACCACGTTCCACGGAATCAGCATCGGCAGGGCCATCAGGACCAGACAGACCGGCACCCAGAACCCTTTGCGCGGCATCGACAGGGCGACGATGATGCCCAAAGGCACCTCGATTAGAAGGATCAGGAAGGTGAACAGGAACTGCCGTCCCAGCGCAGCTTGGAAGCGATCCGAACGCAAGATTTGTTCGAACCAGCCCAGCCCTTCCCAGAAGAACTGGTTGTTGCCGAAGGTTTCCTGCACCGAGTAGTTGACCACCGTCATCATCGGCACCAGCGCGTTGAACGCGACCAGTGCCAACACCGGCAGGACAAAGAACCAGGCTTTTTGGTTTTCTGTTCTCATCAGCTGCGCTCCTCGGTTGCGATCCAGCCGTCGCGGTAAACGCGGGATTGTTCTGGTTTGAATTGCAGGAACACTTGCGACCCCGGTTCAGGCACAGAGTGTTCGGTCACGGCCTTGAGGGCCGTATTGCCGACCATCGCGCTGACCACATAGTGGCGGCCGATATCGGACACTTTGGTGACATGCGCCGGAATGCCGGTATCGCCGAAGCCCACATATTCCGGGCGGATACCCAGATCGGTGCGTCCTCCGTCGCCGTGGGTTGGGCCTTCCAGCATCACTTCATGGCCCTCGAACACGGCCCGGTCGCCCTTGGCCTCGCAGGGCAGAACATTCATGCCGGGGGAGCCGATGAAGTGGCCAACGAAGGTGTGCTGCGGGCGCTCGAACAGCTCAACAGGGGTACCGATCTGCACAACTTCGCCGTCTTGCATCACGACCACCTCATCCGCGAAGGTCAGCGCCTCGGTCTGGTCGTGGGTCACGTAGATCATTGTTGCCTGCACTTTCTGGTGCAGCTCTTTCAGCTTCGAGCGCAGCTTCCATTTCAGATGCGGGTCAATCACAGTGAGCGGTTCGTCAAACATCACCGCGTTCACATCGTCGCGCACCAGCCCGCGCCCCATCGAGATCTTCTGCTTGTTGTCCGGGCTGAGGCCGCTGGCGCGGGTGTTCAGCATATCCGTGACGTCCAGCATCTCGGCGATCTCATCGACGCGCCCCTTGATTTTGGCGGGGTCGACGCCTCGGTTCTTCAGCGGGAAGGCTAGGTTTTCGCCCACGGTCATCGTGTCGTAGATCACCGGAAACTGGAACACCTGTGCAATGTTGCGCTGATCGGGTGGAAGGGCAGTAACAACCTGACCGTCAAACAGAATCTGCCCCTCAGACGGAGTCAGCAGACCTGAGATAATATTCAGCAGAGTGGACTTGCCGCAGCCCGAGGGTCCCAGCAACGCATAGGCCCCACCGTCGCGCCAAGTGACATCGACTTCTTTCAGCGCATAGTCCTCGGGGCCTTTCGGCGCGGGCATATAGCTGTGTCGCAGGTTGGAAAGCTTGATCTGTGCCATGTCAGGCCACCCTTTGGCCGTCTTGGCCGAAATACCGGCAATGCGCCGGGTTCATGTAGAAACTGTGATCCTCACCGACCTGATAGGGGTGAACCCCTGCCGCCAAAGACACCCAGTCGTCGGAGCCATGCCGGAAATGCGCGCTGGAGTCCGATCCCGACAGTTCGGTCACGATCACGCGGCCTGTCAGTTCAACGTCAGCCTCAGATGTCCGGATCGGTGTGACGCGATGAGGGCGCACAGCCACCATGTATTCGCCATCGGCCATGTTCTGTACCGCCCAGCCGCCGCCTCCGGCAAGCTGCGCTTGTGCGCCGGAAACCGTGATGCGGGCGACGTTGATCGGGGGGTCGGAGAATACGCGTGCTGCAGCCAGATTTTCGGGATTTCGGTAGATATCAGCCGTTGGGCCGAACTGCGTGACATACCCATCTTCCATCAGCGCGGTATGACCGCCTAGCAACAGCGCCTCTTCGGGCTCCGAGGTTGCGTAGACCACTACCGCTCCGCGCCCGGCAAACAGATCAGGCAATTGCTCACGCAGTTCTTCGCGCAGCTTGTAGTCAAGGTTGGCCAGCGGCTCATCCAGGAACACGGCGCGGCTTTCTTTCGCAATCGCACGCGCCAGCGCGGTGCGTTGTTGCTGGCCACCGGACAGCTCATGCGGGCGGCGATGTAGCATCGGGCGCAGTTGAAGCAGATCGGCAGCTTCTTCCACGCGCCCTTCGATTTCGGATTTCGCCATGCCAGCCACGCGCAGGGGCGAGGCGATATTGTCGAAAACGGTCATATGCGGGTAGTTCACGAAGAACTGGTGGACCAGGCTGATCTGCCGCTTCTGCGTGTTCAGCTTCGTCACATCCTGCCCATCCATGAAGACCTTGCCCGAGGCAATTGGGTCCAACCCGGCCATCATCTTGATCAGAGAGGTCTTGCCCGATCCCGTCGCGCCCAGCAGCACATTGAAATGGCCGGTCTGCAGTGTCAGGGATGTGGGTTTGATATGGATGACGTTCCCGACCCGTTTGGTCGCGTCTTTAAGTTCGATCATGTCCGTGAATTCCGATCCCGCAGCGCGATGCGCTGTCTTGGTCTTGGGATGGGGATGCCGCAATCGGCACCCCCGGTTTCAATCGCTTACTGAGACTGCCAGCGCTGAACCAGTTCGTCGTAGTTGACGGTCTGGCCTTGCGGCTTTTCGTTCTCAAGCTTGGCCTTGGGCGAGCCCTCTTTCTCCAGCCAGAAGGCAGGATCCTGCGGCTCGTTCAGACGTGGACCACAGCCGCCGTAGACGCCGGCGCTTTCATCCGCGGCCTGCATACGGGCCATAGTGATGTCCATTTCCTCGGCTAGGCGATCCATCGCCTCTTGCGGGGTGAAGGCGCCCGAGTTCACGTCACCGATCTGCTGCCACCAGATTTGGGCCAGCTTCGGATAATCCGGCACGTTGATGCCGGTCGGCGACCATGCCACACGGTCAGGCGAGCGGTAGAACTCGACCAGACCACCCAGCTTGGGTGCGCGTTCAGTGAACGACTCGTGGTTGACCGAACTGTCGCGGATGAAGGTCAAACCAACATGGGACTTCTTCACGTCAACAGTCTTCGACGTCACGAACTGAGCATAGAGCCAGGCCGCCTGAGCACGATCCTCGGGGGTCGATTTAAGGAACGTCCAGGAACCCACGTCTTGGTAGCCGACCTTCTGGCCTTCTTCCCAATAGGGGCCGTGCGGGCTGGGCGCCATCCGCCACAGCGGCGTGCCTTCGTCGTCCACGGTGTTGTTGCCTTCGGACTTCGGCTTCACCATGTCGGCGGTAAAGGCGGTGTACCAGAAGATCTGCTGGGCCACGTTGCCTTGGCTAAGCGCTGGCAGCGACTGGTAGAAGTCATAAGACGCCGCACCCGGAGGAGCGTATGCCCGCAGCCACTCATCCCACTTGCGGATCGCGTAGACCGCAGCCGGACCGTTGGCCGCACCACCGCGCGAGACGGAGGCCCCGACAGGGTTACAGGTGCCCGCTTCCATGCGGATGCCCCATTCGTCAACGGGGATACCGTTTGGCTCACCCACGTCACCGGCACCGGCCATCGACAGCCACGCGTCGGTCATACGCCAACCCAGGTCAGGTGCGCGTTTGCCGTAGTCCATGTGACCATAGATTGTCACACCGTCGATCTCTTTCACGTCGTTGGTGAAGAATTCGGCAATGTCTTCGTAAGCGGACCAATTGACTGGAACGCCAAGGTCATAGCCATACTTCTCTTTGAAGGCGGCCTTGTTGGCCTCGTCATCAAACCAGTCTTTGCGGAACCAGTAGAGGTTCGCAAACTGCTGGTCAGGCAACTGATACAGCTTGCCGTCAGGACCGGTGGTGAACTGAATGCCCATGAAGTCATCCAGATCCAGCGTCGGCGAAGTTGTCGCCGCCCAGTCGCCTGCCATCATGTCGGTCAGCGGATAGGCCAGTTGCAGGCGCGAGTGCGTACCGATCAGGTCGCTGTCATTGACGTAACCGTCATAGAGGTTCCGGCCCGTCTGCAGCTGGGTCTGAACGGCCTGAACCACTTCGCCCTCGCCGAGTATCTGGTGGTTGACCTTGATCCCGGTGATCTCTTCGAACGCCTTGGTCAGCACCTCGGATTCATATGAGTGCGTTGGAATGCCTTCCGACAGAACGTTGATTTCCATGCCGGCATAAGGCTGTGCAGCTTCGATGAACCACTTCATCTCGCCCATCTGTTCGTCTTTCGACAGAGTCGATGGCTGGAATTCGTCGTCGATCCAACGTTGTGCTGCGGCTTCGTCGGCCCAAACGGGACCGTGCCCCGCAATGACGGCAGCCGCCGCCACTGCGGAAAGTAGATGTCTCCGCATCTGTTTCCTCCCAAAAACTATGGATTCCGGCGCGAACCGGATGGCAACCAACATCAGCGATTTACCGCGCATCTGTCAAACTAAATTTTTAGTAATTGACGCGAGGGCAGAAAAATTCCGCCTTATGTATTGTTATTATTTAATTTTTCTAATCGAGTGCCGTACCGCGTTTTCAGAACCTTGGCGGCAAAAGACCAGATTGGAACCACGTCACAAAGCTGACAATCGAGAAAACAGGTAATCCCGTCGCATTTCGAATATCGGCTGCATAGGGGCACATATTGGTGCATTCCAGAACGATTGCGCCCAGCTCAGGATGGTTTTTTTGCAGCCGCAAAGCCGCCTCGACATTGTCAGCGCGCGCCTTTTCGACATCCAGAGACTCCTCGTTTCCCAGAATCGCGCGCGTGAATTCCTGCCCCCCTTCCGTCGTTCCGATCGGCGTTCCTTCGGGCACTTGTGCTTTTCGCAAATGATCCTCGGTCAGGGTCGAGGCCGAGATGGTCAGGACCCCAGCACGCTTTCCAACTGGGAGGGTGCGATTGACCATCTCAACTTGCATCAAAGACGAGGTCACGACCGGAACCGAAACGGCCTCGGACAATTCTTGCTGGAATAAGGACAAAAAACCGCAATTCGTGGTAATGCCGTCCGCGCCATCGCGAACAAGGTCACGGGCCGCATCGACAAACGCGCTCAACATGCCCTCGGCGCCGCGCCGCACAACAAGGTCAGGCGAGGCATCGCGCACGATCCGATACAGCACCGGAAACGGCCAGGTCGTCGCGTTACCCATGTCGCCCGAAATGCGCGGAAACCGCGCATCGAGCATCAAGATACCCACCGACGCCCCGTAGATGGATTTACCCCCCTGTGCGATCATCTGCCCTCCTCCTGCGTTCTGAGCGTCGAATTCGCCCGACAGTTTCACATCCTCATGCGACTTGCCAACAGCGTTATCCGCTCGTCTGCCGTTCGTCAGGTACCACGCCCTCGGCAAAGGTCTCAATCGAGGTCATCAACTGCGCCAGAAACGCCTGCCCGATGGCGGAGAGCGGGCGGCCTTTGGCGGTGATGACCGCAAGATCCAGCATCACGGGCGGCTGAAACGGCCGGGTTTGATAGCCGTCCTCGCCATCGAAAGACACGGTAAACGGGTCGATTAGGGCTACACCCATGCCCTCCTTGACGAAGCTGAGCAGGTTTTCCGACAAATGCGTGTGGATCTTGGTCCGCCAATCGCACCCAGCCTTCTGGAACACCTCGCGGGTCCGACGGTGTGTTTGATGCTCCGGCCCCATCACGATGAACGGCTCCTTTTCAAGCAGTTCAGGGGTCAGGACCTCGTGCGCGGCCAGAGGGCTGTTTTCGGGAAACGTCGCCAGCGTTTCAAACCGAAAAACCTTTGCATTTAGGGTATCGTGCAGAATGGGCATCTCGACAATGCCGATCTCGAACAGGCCCGACGTCACCCATTCCTGAATTTTCGACGAATATTGCGATTGAAAGCTGACCGACAGATTGGGACGGGATTGCGAGAATCGCGCAATCTCGCGGGGCATGAAGCCGAATGACAGCATATGCGGGGCGGCGACTTGCAACTGACCGGGGTGTTTGTTCTGCAAATCCGTTACGGCCTGCGCCACGTGATCCAACCCGCGCACCACGGTGTCGACCTCACGATAGAGAAGCTCGGCCTCGGGCGTGGGCAGCAAGCGTCCCTTTGTGCGTTCGAACAAGGGCAAACGCGCCTCGCGCTCTAGCTGAGACAGAAGGTTGCTGATGCCCGGCTGTGAAATGCCAAGCACTGACGCGGCGCCGGTGACCGTCCCTGTCTCCATGATCGCGTGAAAAGCCTGTAACTGACGAAATCTGAGGGACATCCGAACATCACTTTTTCTGATAGTATAAGCAAGATATAGTATTTGAAATGATATTCCGGTCAAGGCAGGCTGCGTCCTGACCGGAGGTGGGATGTCTGATCTACAACAGAAAATTACGGGCTATGATCTATGGCATCTTGCGCTGCCGGTGACATCGCGTCGGGATCACGGCATCGGTTCGGTCGAGGGGGTGTGCGAAGTCGTCATCCTCAGACTAACCGCTGAGGACGGCACGCAAGGGTTTGGTGAGGCCTCGCCCTGGTCGGTGTTTACCGGCACGCCCGAGGCCACGTTTGCCGCGCTGGACCGCTATCTGCGCCCGCTGGTTTTAGGCGCGCGCCTGTCCGACCGGGCCGCGATCATGGCCCAGGCCGCCCACGCGGTCGCCCACTGTACCGAAGCCAAGGCCGCGTTGGAGGCCGCGCTGCTGGACCTGACTGGCCGCATCTCCGCCCTACCGGTTTGGGCCTTGCTGGGCGGCAAGTCCCGTGATGCGATCCCACTGAGCTGCTCCATCGCCAATCCTGACTTCGCGCAGGATATCGACCTGATGGCCCGATTGCATGATGACGGCGTTCGGATCGTGAAACTCAAGACAGGGTTCAAGGATCATGCGTTCGACATCATGCGGCTTGAATACCTGGCCCAGAACCACCCAGAAATGGCCGTCCGCGTGGACTACAATCAGGGGCTGAGCATCGAGGACGCCCCGACGCAGGTGCGCGACGTGGCACAGTTTCAACCCGACTTCATCGAACAGCCCGTTCGGGCGCATCACTTTGGCATGATGGCCCAGCTGAAGCAGATGATAGACGTCCCTCTGCTGGCCGACGAAAGCGTCTTTGGCCCCGAGGACATGGAGCGCGCCGCGCGCGAGGGGATTTGCGATGGCGTCTCGGTCAAGATCATGAAGTCTGGCGGTCTGACACGAGGCCAGACGGTCGCCCGCATCGCCGCCACCCATGGGCTGAGCGCCTATGGCGGCGACATGTTCGAAGCAGGCCTGGCCCATCTCGCCGGAACCCACATGATCGCCGCAACGCCCGAGATCACATTGGGCTGTGAGTTCTATCAGGCCAGCTATTTTCTGACCGAAGATATCCTCGAGACCCCTTTCGAGGTGCGGGATGGCCACGTCATCGTGCCGGACGGCCCCGGACTAGGCGGCAGACCGGACGTGGCCAAGCTCAACCACTATGCGGTTGTGAAATCGAGGGCAGCATGAGCGACAAGAAGACCATTGCCATCATCGGTGCCGGGATTGTCGGCGTTTCGGCGGCTGTCTGGTTGCAGCGGGATGGACATGATGTAATTCTGATTGACAAGGTGGGACCTGCCGAGGGGACGTCTCATGGCAATGGCGGGGTACTTGCCTCCTGCTCGATCGTTCCGGTGACAGTGCCGGGCCTGCTGCGCAAAGCCCCCCGCATGCTGTTCAGCCCATCCGAGCCGCTGTTCATGAAATGGGGTTACCTGCCCAAGCTTGTGCCTTGGCTGACCCGCTACCTGAGCCATGCAAAAGCCCACGAGGTAGACCGGATCGCCGCCGCCCTGACCCCGATCATTGGCGACAGTTTGAACGACCACAAAGCCCTAGCCGAAGGGACCGGGGCGGAGAAATGGTTGGTCCCGTCGGACTATCTGTTCCTTTACCGCGACCGGGCTCATTTCGAAGGGGACGCCTTTGGGTGGGGCATCCGGCGCAAGCATGGGTTTCACTGGGATGAGCTCGAAGGGCAAGCCTTGCATGACTATGACCCAGTCTTCAGTCGCGACATCTCATTTGCGACCCGGCTGGCGGATCACGGCCATATCAGAGATCCGGGCCGCTATGTGAAAGACCTTGCCGCCCATGTCGAGGGCAATGGCGGGCGCATTCTGCGCGCCGAGGTTGAGGATGTCATCCGAGATGCGGGCAAGGTAACCGGCGTGCGCGCGGGCGGCGAGACCATCGCCTGCGACACGGCCATCGTCAGTGCAGGCGTCTGGTCCGGGCCTATGGCCAAACGGCTGGGCATCTCGGTCCCGCTCGAAAGCGAGCGCGGCTACCATCTGGAACTGGTCGAACCATCGGCCATGCCTCGCAGCCCGGTCATGGTGGCCTCTGGTAAATTTGTTGCCACACCGATGGATGGGCGCATACGGTTGGCGGGTATTGTCGAATTTGGCGGGCTGGACGCTCCGCCCTCACGCGCGCCTTTTGAATTGCTGCGCAAGAACGCCCGCGCAGCCTTGCCCGGCGTGACATGGAAGGAGGAAATTGAATGGATGGGGCACCGACCGGCCCCTGCGGACTCGATCCCGATCATCGGTGAGGTTCCCGGTATTTCCGGAGCCTACATGGGCTTTGGCCACCACCATATCGGCCTGACCGGCGGCCCAAAAACCGGCCGTTTGCTGGCTCAGATGATCGCAGGGCGCACGCCAAACACAGATACCAGCGTCTACGCTCCAGCACGGTTCGCAACATGAATAATTCGGCTCAAGAAGCCAGCCCAACGCATAACAATAGGGAGACTATCATGAAGAAACTCACTAGCCTTCTCGCGGCAACCGCATTGACCGCCGCCGCAGCCGCCCCCGCCATCGCCGAGAAATGGGACATGCCGATGGCCTATTCGGCCTCGAACTTCCATTCGGCCACGGGTGCTGAATTCGCCAAATGCGTAACCACCGGAACCGGCGGCGAGATTGAGATCGTGACCCACCCCTCGGGCTCTCTGTTCAAGGGCGCCGACATCAAGCGCGCGATCCAAACCGGGCAGGCCCCAATTGGCGAGCGCCTGTTGTCCGGCCACCAGAATGAAAACGCACTGTTCGGCTTCGACTCGATCCCCTTCCTTGCCACGTCCTTCGATGACAGCGCCAAACTGTGGGAAGCGGCCAAGCCCTCGATCGAGAGCCTGCTGGCCGAGCAAAACCTGACGCTGCTTTATGCCGTGCCTTGGCCGCCGCAGGGGCTGTATTTCAAGAATGAGGTGAACTCGGTCGCCGATATGAAGGGCATAAAGTTCCGGTCCTACAACAACGCCACCTCGCGTCTGGCCGAGCTTACGGGCATGCTGCCAGTAACGATTGAAGCCGCCGAGATCAGCCAGGCCTTTGCAACAGGTGTAGCGGACTCGATGGTGTCCTCTGGGTCGACCGGCTATGACCGCAAGGTCTGGGAAAGCCTGAACTATTTCTACGAAGTCGACGCCTGGCTGCCGCGCAACTACGTGATGGTCAATTCGGATGTCTGGTCGGGTGTGTCTGACGCCAATAAGAACGTCATCAAGGCCTGTGCGGAGCTGGCCGAATATGCCGGCAACTGGCGTGCCAAGGAATATACCGGCTTCACACTGCAGGGTCTGCGCGATGGTGGCATGACCGTTGGCCCGGCCTCTGACCAGATGGTGGGTGAGCTAAAAGAAATCGGCGTCACCATGACCAATGAATGGCTTGAGGCTGCAGGCGACGAGGGCAAAGCCATCGTCGATGCGTTCAACGCCGCGCAGCAATAACGCCAAATCGGGCGGCAGGTCCTTCTGCCGCCCGCACCATCTCAAAAAAACAAACCAAGCGGGGACAGTATGGCGGTTATGCGTGGGCTTCGGTCCGTTCTGGATTTCATTTATCAAGCCGCAGGCGTTCTGGCCGCACTGAGCTTGATCGCCATTTTGCTGCTGATCGTGGTGCAGATGCTGGCCCGCTGGACCGGAGAGGTCTTTCCCGGCGCGCCCGACTATGCCGGTTACGCCATGGCGGCCGCGTCCTTTTTGGCTTTCGCCAATGCGCTGAACCGAGGCAGTCATATCCGCGTGTCCATTTTGTTGAACGCCGTGCCGGACGGGTTCAGGCGTGTTCTCGAAATCTGGTGTTTCGCAATCGGTACAGCGGTGATGTGGTATTTCTGCTGGTACGCCTACCGCTTTGTCTATTGGAGCTGGAAGTTCAGCGATGTCAGTCAGGGGCAGGACAGAACCGCCCTGTGGATTCCTCAATCCGCCATGCTGATCGGTGCCGTGATCCTCGCTATCGCCTTGACCGACCATCTGCTCCA
This sequence comes from Ruegeria sp. ABV3_008, assembly GCF_056161185.1. Classification (NCBI taxonomy): domain Bacteria; kingdom Pseudomonadati; phylum Pseudomonadota; class Alphaproteobacteria; order Rhodobacterales; family Roseobacteraceae; genus Ruegeria; species Ruegeria sp. ABV3_008. The sequence continues at coordinate 178,148 of NZ_JBSWYP010000008.1, forward strand.
CGTGCTGTTCAAGGGGGATCACCGCATTACCCCCGATCTGGCAGACCAAAGCCAGGGGGAATGAGCGTATGGAAAACCTTTCGATCATCATCCTGTTCATCTTCGTCCTCTTCACCCTGCTGGGCACCGGCGTTTGGGTCGGCCTTGCCCTGATGGGCGTCGCCTGGGTCGGGATGGAGCTGTTCACGACTCGTCCCGTCGGCGACGTCATGATCACCACGATCTGGTCCGCGTCCTCTTCCTGGACCCTGACCGCGCTGCCCATGTTCATCTGGATGGGGGAAATCCTTTATCGAACGCGACTATCCGAGGATATGTTCAAAGGGCTATCGCCATGGATGGCCCCTCTGCCCGGCGGGTTGGTGCATACCAATATCGTCGGCTGCACGGTCTTCGCTGCAGTGTCCGGCTCATCCGCTGCCACACTGACCACCGTGGGCAAGATGTCGATCCCAGAACTGCGCAAGCGCAACTACCCCGAACGCATGATCATCGGCACTCTGACCGGAGCGGCTACATTGGGCCTGATGATCCCACCCTCGCTGACGCTGATCGTCTATGGTGTCACCATCAATGAATCCATCACCAAACTGTTCTTTGCCGGCATCCTGCCCGGCCTCGTTCTGGCCGCGATGTTCATGGGCTATGTCGCGATCTATTCGAAACTGGGTAAGGACTGGCAGCCCAACGTCGAAGCCAAGCTGAGCTTCCGCGAGAAAATCCACAACTCTCGCTTCCTCTTGCCGGTGATCCTGCTGATTACGGTGGTGATCGGCTCGATGTATTTGGGCTATGCCACTGCGACCGAAGCCGCCGCCTTTGGCGTGATCGGAGGGCTATTGCTGGCCGCCGGTCAAGGCTCGCTCAACTGGAAGACCTTCACCGAAAGCTTGATGGGCGCAACGCGCACCAGCGCGATGATTGCCCTGATCCTTGCAGGCGCGGCCTTCCTGTCGTTGTCGATGGGCTTCACTGGCCTGCCCCGAGGCCTCGCCGACCTCATTGCCGGGTGGGAACTGACACGGTTCGAGCTGCTGATGGTGCTGCTGGTATTCTACATCATTCTGGGATGTTTTCTGGATGGTATCTCCTCAGTCGTGCTGACCATGGCCGTGGTCGAGCCGATGATCCGCGATGCAGGGATTGATCTGATCTGGTTCGGTATCTTCATCGTCGTTGTCGTCGAGATGGCCCAGATCACGCCGCCCATCGGCTTCAACCTGTTTGTGATGCAGGGCATGACCAACCACGAGATGAGCTATATCGCCCGCGCCGCCATTCCGATGTTCCTGATCATGGTGCTGATGGTATTTGTTCTGATCTGGTTCCCTGAGCTGGCCACCTGGCTGCCCGAGAACCTGCGTCAGAGCCCCGGCGGGTAGCGCCGCTTGAACCCGCTACATCTGGCGGCTCGGAACGGCCCCTTGGTACTGGTCGCGGGGCTTGTTGCCGGTCTGCTCTTGCCCAGCCTCGCCGAACCGATGCGCCCGTTGCTGCCGCCGCTCGTCAAGTTGCTGCTTTTCGTGACGGTCCTGCGAATGGAGCCAAAAACGCTCATCGGCTCGCTATCCGATCTGCGTAGCGTGATCCGCACGATTGCGGCACTGCAACTTGCCCTGCCGCTGACCCTATTGGCCATCGGATACACTGCGGGCTGGATGAGTTCGCCGATCTTCCTGTCACTGCTCATCGTCGCCGCAGCGCCCTCGATTTCCGGCAGCCCGAACATGTGCCTGATGATGGGACACCCGGCAGAACACGCAGTGCGCCTTGTGGTGGTGGGAACCGCGCTTTTGCCCCTGACAGCTCTTCCCGTCTTCTGGCTGATGCCAGAGCTAGAGGATATTCGTGCCGTTACCGGTGCCTCGGCCCGCTTGTTCCTGACCATCGCCGTTGCGGCCTCCGCCGCGATCGTCTTGCGCCTGACTGTCCTCAGAAACCCGTCCGCGTCCACGCTCAGCAATCTTGAAGGGTTGGGCGCGATCACCCTGGCGGTCTTTGTCATCGGCCTGATGCCATCGCTCAGCGCGATTGCCCTGGAGGCCCCCGGCATCTCGCTGTTCTGGGTCGCTTTTGCCTGCTTAATCAACTTTGGTGCTCAGATCCTGATGTTCAGCCTATTGCGCAGGCGAAGCCCTCCAGCGCAAGCAACGGCTATTTCCTTGATCGCAGGCAATCGCAATATTGCCCTGTTCTTTGTCGCTTTGCCGCCTGAGGTCATTGCGCCGATCATGGTCTTTATCGGGGCCTACCAGATTCCGATGTACCTGACCCCGACTCTGATGCGGCGACTGTATCGAACGAAAGTGTCTGACCCCTAGGCAGTTCCAATAGCTGCACCCTGTGATTGCCTGAAGAATACGCACTCAGACGTTGTTCGCCCAAAAATTGATCTACACTCGTGGTCCCTTTGCAAGCGCAGCAATCGATCTGTTGCCAACCCCATGCGGCGCGCCCAACTGACTCCTTATGAGCCAGAACCTGACAGTTGTTGTCGTAGAACAAAACCAAGACCGGGCCTTTGCCATCGTGGATGCGCTGAAGGAGTCCGGAGATGTCGATGTGTTCGTGATCGGAAACGCCTCGGGATTGGCGCGCAAGATTGCCACCCACAGCCCCGACATCGTCCTGATTGATATCGACAACCCGTCGCGCGACATGCTCGAGGAATTGACCGTTGCGTCCGGCCCATTGGAGCGTCCCGTCGCCATGTTTGTGTCCGGCGCAGCCGGAGGGATGGCGAAAGCCGCGGTAGAGGCAGGTGTCTCGGCCTATGTGGTCGATGGCCTGCAGGCCGAGCGGATCAAGCCGGTGATCGACACGGCCATCGCCCGGTTTCAGGTGCTGCGCCAGATGCGGACGGAACTGGCCGAGACCCGCCGCGCATTGGAAGAACGCAAGGTGATCGACCGCGCCAAAGGCTTGTTGATGAAGGCCAAAGGCGTGCCCGAGGATGAGGCCTATGCCCTGTTGCGCAAAACCGCGATGAACCAGAACCGCAGGGTGGCCGAGGTCGCCGAGGCGTTGGTTACGGCCTCGGGGTTGTTGTCATGAGGACCGTCACCCTTCCCGTGGCCTACATGCCGCTGGTCGATGCCGCCCCGTTGATTGTCGCGCGCGAGATGGGGTTCGATCACGCCGAGGGCGTTTCGCTGGATCTGCGCCCTGCCCCATCCTGGTCGTCCCTGCGCGACATGCTGGCCTTTGGACATGTTGATGCGGCGCATCTGCTGTCTCCGGTGCCGGTTGCCATGGCCTTGGGACTGGGCGGCATCGCAACACCGCTTTCGGCCGTGTCGGTGCTGTCGATGAATGGAACCGTGATTGGAATTGGCACGCAATTGGCCGGGCGGCTAGCACATCAGGGATATGGCTTTGACTTTGCCGATGCCGCCAAAGCCGGCGCAGCCTTGGCGAAAGCCGCCGGGGACGTTTTGGTCTTTGGCGTCCCCTTCCCTTTCTCGATGCATGTCGAATTGCTTCGCTACTGGGTGGCGGGAACACCGCTGGCCTCGAAAAAGGTGGAAATCCGCACTGTACCACCGCCATTGATGGCGCAGGCCCTCGCCGGTGGAGAGATCGACGCCTTCTGCGTAGGTGAGCCCTGGGGATCCTTCGCGGTCGACGACAATGTCGGCACTCTGCTTCTGCCGGGTCAGGCGATTTGGACATGCGCACCGGAAAAGGTTCTCGCCGTGCGCAACGACTGGGCCGAGACCGAGCCACATCTGCTCGGCAGTCTGATGCGGGCCGTCTGGCGCGCAGGGCGTTGGCTAGCAAGTGAAGACAGCCGCACAACCGCGTCCGAGATGCTGTCGCGCAAATCCTACCTCAACGTCTCGCCCGAACTGATCGACCGCGCCCTGATGGGAGAGTTCACGATCTCCGCCCGCGGCGAACAGCGCCATGTTGACGGGTTCGTCGAGTTCTTTGACGGAGCCGCCACCTTCCCTTGGCGCAGTCAGGCGAAATGGATGGCGCACCAATTGGCGCTGCGAAATGGGTTGGATGTCACAACCGCCGAGCGTCAAGCCGCAAAGGTCTTTCGCAGCGATCTTTATCGTCGTGAACTGCAGGGTTTGGGCGTGGAATCACCGGGCGCCTCGGAAAAACTGGAGGGCGCGCTGCCTACCTCGACTGCTGTGGCCTCAACTCATGGCAGCCTGATTCTACCCCCTAATGTCTTTTTCGACCGGCGCATTTTCGAGCCGACCGGTTAAGATTGCCTAATTTTTTTGCAGCGCAGCAATCGACAACGCTGCATTGCAGAAAAAGTACCGCTGAAATGCCAAAAAGGGATGACGACCCAAACCCGACAAGGCTTAATCGGGTCAACGGCAGGCAACGACGCCCACCGTAAGAATTCGCCCGCCGAAATGGGCATCCACTAAGAGCAGAGCCGCTCGACCACCCGCCAATCCTCCCGGCGGTGTGTGTCGGCGGCTTTTTTGTTTGCCCAAAGCGATTGGGCTGAACCGAAAGGGATCGAGATGAAAAAGCTACTTCTGGGCCTTGTTGCGTCTACCGCGCTTGTCTCTCCGGCATTGGCCGAGCTGGAACTGGAAAAAGACGAGCTGACCTTTGGCTTTATCAAGCTGACGGATATGGCCCCGTTGGCCGTCGCCTACGAACAGGGCTATTTCCTGGAAGAAGGCCTGTTCGTGACGTTGGAAGCGCAAGCCAACTGGAAAGTGCTACTGGACGGCGTGATCGGCGGGCAGCTGGACGGCGCGCATATGCTGGCAGGCCAGCCTTTGGCTGCAACTATCGGTTATGGGACCGAGGCGCATATCATCACGCCATTTTCGATGGATCTGAACGGCAACGGCATCACCGTCTCGAACGAGATTTGGGAAGAAATGAAGCCCAATATCCCAAAGATGGATGACGGTCGCCCGCAGCACCCGATCAGCGCCGAGGCATTGGCTCCGGTCGTTGAGAAGTACAAATCCGAAGGCAAGCCGTTCAACATGGGCATGGTTTTCCCGGTTTCGACCCATAACTACGAGCTGCGTTACTGGCTAGCCGCTGGTGGTCTGCATCCGGGGTATTACAGCCCCGAAAACGTGACTGGTCAGATTGGCGCGGATGTCTTCCTGTCCGTGACGCCTCCGCCGCAAATGCCCGCCACTTTGGAGGCCGGTACGATCTACGGCTATTGCGTGGGCGAGCCTTGGAACCAGCAGGCCGTGTTCAAAGGCATCGGTGTTCCGGTCATCACCGATTATGAGCTGTGGAAAAACAACCCAGAAAAGGTCTTCGGCATCACAGCCGAATTCGCCGAAGAGTATCCGAACACCACTCTGGCCGTGACCAAGGCACTGATTCGTGCGGCGCAGTGGCTGGATGAAAACGACAACGCCAACCGCCCCGAAGCGGTCGAAATTCTGAGCCGTCCGGAATATGTGGGCGCGGATTATGACGTCATTGCCAACTCGATGACCGGCACGTTCGAATATGAAAAAGGCGACAAGCGCGAGGTTCCCGATTTCAACGTGTTCTTCCGCTACAATGCGACCTACCCATTCTACTCGGACGCGATTTGGTACCTGACCCAAATGCGCCGCTGGGGTCAGATCGCTGAGGCCAAGCCCGACAGCTGGTATGACGAAGTCGCCAAGTCGGTCTACAAGCCCGAGATCTACCTTGAGGCCGCGCGCTTGCTGGTCGACGAAGGGCTGGCGAACGAGGCTGATTTCCCGTGGGACAGCGACGGTTACAAAGCCCCGACTCCGGCCGAGGATATCATCGACGGTATCGCCTATGACGGCCGCACCCCCAACGCCTACCTCGAAAGCCTCTCCATCGGTCTGAAGGGCGAGCAGAAAATCGTCGGTTCCGACGTACAAGGTTAATTCCCCAAACGCCGCGCCCGGCCCTCGTCGGGCGCGGACCCCAAAGTGCCCCGCCATCGCAAGGACACATCAGATGACAACGGTCGATCCCGAATTCAACGCAGACGCCGCCCGCGAGGAACGTCGCGCCCGCCTTTTCACCCGCATCAACGCAGCCGACAAGTGGTTCCAGGTGTTGGGACTCAGCTGGGCTACGCCCGTCCTGAAGGCCGCCGCAGGAGACAACCCACGCGCCCAGATGACCGAGATTTGGCGATTGTTGATCGTTCCCCTGCTGTCGATCTGTGCCTTTCTGCTGCTCTGGGCCACGCTGGCCCCGAAAGTACAGACTTCGCTTGGTGCGGTCCCCGGACCCGCGCAGGTTTGGAGCGAAATGGTCAGCCTGAACGAAGACGCACAGGCCAAGGCCGCCAAGCGCGCCAAATTCGAAGCGATGGTCGAAAAGCGCAACCAAAAGTTCATTGATGCCGGTCAGCCCGAAAAGGTGAAGGAAGTCGCCTTTACCGGGGCGCCCTCCTACTACCAGCAAATCTGGACCTCGATCAAAACGGTGTTTTTCGGCTTTCTCATCGCCACAGTGGTCGCCGTGCCGCTTGGCATTGCCGCTGGTCTGTCTCCGACCGCCAATGCTGCGCTGAACCCGCTGATCCAGATCTTCAAACCGGTGTCTCCGCTGGCCTGGCTGCCGATCGTCACCATGATCGTCTCGGCCGTTTACGTCACAAATGACGGCTGGTTCGCCAAGTCTTTCCTGATCTCGGCCATCACCGTCACCTTGTGTTCGCTATGGCCCACGCTGATCAATACGTCGCTAGGTGTAGCCTCCATCGACAAGGACCTAGTGAACGTCTCCAAAGTGTTGAAAATGAACACCTATACCAAGATCACCAAACTGGTGCTGCCCTCTGCCCTGCCGCTGATCTTCACAGGCCTGCGCCTGTCGTTGGGCGTCGGCTGGATGGTTCTGATCGCGGCGGAAATGCTGGCGCAAAACCCCGGTTTGGGCAAGTTCGTCTGGGATGAGTTCCAGAACGGGTCGTCCAGCTCGCTCGCCAAAATCATGGTTGCGGTCTTCACCATCGGCATCATCGGTTTCCTACTGGACCGGGTGATGTACGCGCTGCAATCCCTGTTTACCTTCACGAATAACCGGTGATCGAGATGAGCATTCTGAGCTTCAAGAACGCCTCGAAATCCTTCGGTGAAGGCACCGCACGCACCGATGTGCTGAAAGGCATCGACCTTGACGTGCAAGAGGGTGAGTTTCTGGTGATCCTCGGCTTCTCGGGCACTGGCAAGACGACCCTGATCAACCTGATGGCCGGTCTGGATACGCCAACCAAGGGCGAGGTCACATTCAAAGGTACTCCGATCAAGGGGCCGGGCCCAGAGCGTGGCGTGATTTTCCAGAACTACTCTCTGATGCCATGGCTGACGGTCAGCGGCAATGTGGGGCTGGCGGTGGATACGGTCTTTCCCGGCCTCAGCAAGGCCGAGAAAGCCGAGAAAGTCGCACACTATGTGAAGATGGTAGGCCTCAGCCACGCCGCGACGCGTCGCCCGGCGGAACTGTCGGGCGGGATGCGCCAGCGAGTCAACGTGGCGCGCGCTTTGTCGATGAACCCCGAGGTTTTGTTGCTGGATGAGCCTCTGTCGGCGCTTGATGCGCTGACCCGCGCCAATCTGGCGGATGAGATCGAACACATCTGGGAGGCCGACAAAAAGACCTGCGTGCTGATCACCAACGATGTCGACGAGGCTATCATTCTGGCCGACCGGATTATCGCTCTGAACCCCGACGGGACTTTGGGGCAGGAGTTCCGCGTTTCGATTCCCCGCCCACGCGATCGGGGTGCGATGAACAATGATGAGACCTTCAAACGCCTCCGCGCCGACGTCACCAAATACCTGATGGATGTGGGGATCGAAGCCAAGGTCGAAGGCTCTCGGATCCTGCCGGATGTCACCCCAATCCACGGGGTTCCAACAGCGGTCGCCGAGGCGCAGAAGGGGATGATCGAGAACCGCTTCCTCGACTTCTCGCAGCTTCACAAAGTGTATCCAACGCCCAAAGGCCCTCTGACCGTGGTCGAGGATTTCGACCTGAAGATCGACAAGGGTGAGTTTATCTCGCTGATCGGCCATTCCGGCTGCGGCAAGTCCACGGTTCTGACCATGGCGGCAGGTCTGAACGACATCTCGAAAGGCGCGATCAAACTGGATGGCCGTCACGTCGAAGGCGCCGATCCCGAACGCGCCGTAGTGTTCCAATCGCCCAACCTGTTCCCATGGCTCAGCGCCAAAGAAAACGTCGCGATCGGCGTCGACAAGGTCTATCCCAAGGCCAGCATGGCCGAGCGGCAGGACGTAGTGGAGTACTATCTGGAACGTGTCGGACTGGCCGAAGCGATGGACAAATCTGCCTCCGACCTATCGAACGGCATGAAGCAACGGGTCGGTATTGCCCGCGCCTTTGCCCTGTCTCCCAAACTGCTGTTGCTGGATGAGCCGTTTGGGATGCTCGACAGCCTCACTCGCTGGGAATTGCAGGAAGTGCTGATGGAGGTCTGGTCCCGCACCAAGGTCACCGCAATTTGCGTCACCCACGACGTGGATGAGGCAATCCTGCTGGCCGACCGCGTGGTGATGATGACCAACGGCCCGCAAGCGACCATCGGCAAGATCACCAAGGTCGATCTGCCGCGCCCGCGCACGCGCAAGGCCCTGTTGGAGCACCCGGATTACTACGCCTACCGGCAGGAGGTCCTCGATTTCCTCGAAGAATACGAACACGGCGCCAAGCCCAAAACACCCGCCCCCAAGGCGATTGCAGCGGAGTGATATCATGAAGCAAAGACTTGTTGTCATTGGCGCAGGGATGGCCTCAGGCCGGGTGCTGGAACACCTGACCAACGCCTCGCCGGATGCGTTCGACATCACCCTGTTCAACGCCGAGCCGCGCGGGAACTACAACCGCATTATGCTCAGCCCGGTCCTGTCGGGCGAGAAAACCTATGAAGAGATCGTCACCCATGACGACACCTGGTATGCCGAGCGCGGCATCTCCTGCCGCTTTGGCGAGCAGGTGGCCAAGATCGACCGTGAGATGAAGGTGGTCGAGGGCGTCAACGGACATGTGCCCTACGACAAGCTGGTGATTGCGACAGGGTCAAATCCGTTCATCATCCCTCTGCCCGGTCATGATCTGGACGGCGTGATCGCCTATCGCGACCTCGAAGACACCCAGCGGATGATGGGCATGGGTTCGAGCAACAAGGTTGTCGTCATCGGCGGCGGCCTACTGGGACTTGAAGCCGCCGCGGGTATGGCCGCGCATGGGGTCGACGTGACCGTCGTTCACATCATGGGCCACCTGATGGAACGGCAACTTGACGACGCCGCAGGCTATTTGCTGAAGAAATCGCTGGAAGATAAAGGCATCAAGATTTGTCTGCAGGCGAACTCCAAGGAAATCCTCGGGCAAGATGGCAAAGTCCGCGCGCTGCTTCTGGACGACGGGACCGAATTGCCATGTGACCTGCTGGTCATGGCCGTGGGGATCCGCCCGAACACGGCGCTGGCGCAAGAGGCCGGTCTGGCCACCGGGCGCGGTATCCATGTGGATGACCAGATGCTGACCTCGGACCCGGATGTCTACGCCGTGGGCGAATGCGTCGAACATGACGGGGCAGTCTTTGGCCTTGTCGCGCCGCTTTATGATCAGGCGAAAGTCGCAGCGCAGGCGCTGTTGGGCGAAGAAGCTGCGTTTGTTCAGAAAACCCTCTCGACCAAGTTGAAAGTCACCGGCTGCGATCTGTTCAGCGCGGGAGACTTCGCGGACGCGCCAGGGCGTGAGGATATCGTGTTCCGCGACCCCTCGCGCGGGGTCTACAAGCGGCTGGTCATCGAAGAGGACCGTCTGGTCGGCGCGGTCATGTATGGCGACACTGCCGACGGCAGTTGGTTCTTCGGGCTGATCAAGGACGGCACCAGCATCGAAGACATGCGCGAGACGCTGATCTTCGGGCCTGCCTATCAGGGGGGCGATACCGCGGACCCTCTTTCAGCCGTTGCAGCATTGCCGCCTGAGGCGGATATTTGCGGCTGCAACGGCGTATGCAAAGGTGACGTTGTCGAAGCGATCAACGCGGGTGCCAGCGATCTGGGCACCGTGCGTGCAAGCACCAAAGCCAGCGCCTCGTGCGGGACATGCACGGGGCTGGTTGAGCAAGTTTTGCAGGTCACTCTGGGTGATGAGTTCCAAATGCCAACGGCGCAACCGATCTGCGGCTGCACCGACCTGACCCACGAGGACGTGCGCCGACTGATCAAAGGGCAAGAGCTGAAAAGCCAAGCCGCAGTTTGGCAGGAGCTGGGCTGGACAACACCCAATGGCTGCCATGTCTGCCGTCCGGCCATCAATTATTACCTGCTGGCCGACTGGCCTCTGGAATATCAGGACGACCCGCAAAGCCGCTTCGTCAACGAACGCAAGCACGCCAACATCCAAAAGGACGGCACTTTCAGCGTTGTCCCGCGTATGTGGGGAGGCATCACCACCCCCGAAGAATTGCGTGCCATCGCGGATGCGGCGGACAAATACGACGTACCCACGGTGAAAGTCACCGGCGGCCAACGCATCGACCTGTTGGGTGTGAAAGGCGAAGATCTACCTGCCATCTGGTCGGATCTGAACCAGGCCGGTCTGGTCTCGGGGCATGCCTATTCCAAAGGGCTGCGTACCGTCAAAACCTGCGTCGGCACCGATCATTGCCGTTTCGGCACGCAAGACAGCACAGGTCTCGGCATCAAGCTTGAGAAAATCCTATGGGGGTCGTGGACACCGCACAAGCTGAAACTGGCGGTGTCGGGTTGCCCGCGCAACTGCGCCGAGGCGACCTGCAAGGATATCGGTGTGGTCTGCGTCGACTCAGGCTACCAGATCAGCATCGGCGGAGCCGCCGGTATGGACGTCAAAGAGACTGAATTGCTCTGTCAGGTTCCAACCGAAGACGAAGCGATCGAGGTCGTGATGGCCGTCACACAGGCCTATCGCGAAGGCGGCAAGTATCTGGACCGCTTGTATAAATGGCTGGGCAAGGTGGGCATGGACTGGGTCAAGGCTCAGGTCGTGGAGGACCGGGAGAACCGTGCCGCTCTGGTCGAACGGTTCGAACTTTCCCAAAGCATCTACCGCAAGGACCCGTGGGCGGAACACGTCAAGGAAAAGGCGCAGACCTATGCGCCGATCGCAGATTTCACACTGGAGGCCGCGGAATGAGCTGGATCGACATCGGACATATCGAAGACATCCCCCTGCGCGGCGCGCGTTTAGTGAAAACGCATGTCGGCTGTATCGCGGTCTTCCGCACCGCCGAGGCCGAGGTCTTCGCCGCCACCAACAACTGCCCCCACAAAGGCGGGCCGCTGTCCGAGGGGATCGTGCATGGGCAATCCGTGACCTGCCCTCTGCACAACTGGGTCTTCGACCTGAACACAGGCCAAGCACAGGGCGCTGACGAGGGGCAGATCGCCACCTATCCGGTGCGTCTCGAAGGCGGGCGCATCCTGTTGGATGCCAGCACTGTCGCCCATCGGAGCGCCGCCTGATGGACGGCACTGGCCTACCCGAGATCCGCTCGACCTGCGCTTATTGTGGGGTCGGCTGTGGCGTCCTGCTGCGCCCCGACGGGGCCGGAGGGCTGGCCGTGCGCGGTGACCCCGACCACCCGGCCAATCATGGTCGGCTCTGCTCCAAGGGCTTGGCTTTGGGTGAGACCGTCGGCCTCGACCACCGCCTGCGAAACCCGCGCGCATTTGGTCAGGATGTCGGGTGGGATGACGCCCTTCAACTGGTCGCGGATCGGTTCTCGGCGACGATCAAGGCGCACGGGCCAGACGGTGTTGCCTTCTACGTCTCGGGGCAATTGCTGACCGAGGACTACTATGTCGCCAACAAGCTGATGAAGGGGTTCATCGGATCGGCGAATATCGACACCAATTCGCGCCTCTGCATGGCATCCACCGTGGCCGGGCACAAACGCGCCTTTGGCACGGATACCGTGCCCGGAACTTATGAGGATTTGGATCAGGCCGATCTGGTCGTTTTGGTCGGATCGAACCTCGCTTGGTGCCATCCGGTTCTTTATCAACGCCTCATGGCGGCACGTCAGGCGCGGGGGACCCGGATTGTCGTGATCGACCCGCGCAGAACGGCAAGTTGCGATCAGGCCGATCTGCACCTGCCTCTGGCACCGGGCAGCGACGTGGCCGTGTTCAACCATCTGCTTGGCCGCATTCACGAAACCGGACAGGTCGACGCCGGTTTCCTGAGCCATACGACAGGGTTCACCCACGCATTGGCTGCCGCGCAAAAGGACGACCCAAGGGCGACAGGTCTGGATCAAAAAGACCTCGACGCCTTCTGTGAAATGTGGATCGGGACGGAACGCGTGGTCACGGTCTTCAGCCAGGGTGTCAATCAATCCTCGAGCGGGACGGACAAGGTCAACGCGATCCTGAATTGCCATCTGGCCGCGGGCCGGATCGGGCGACCCGGCATGGGGCCGTTTTCTGTCACCGGGCAGCCGAACGCCATGGGCGGGCGAGAAGTCGGTGGGCTCGCCAATATGCTCGCCTGTCATCTGGACATCGAAAACGAAAGCCACCGCACGGCGGTTCAGCGGTTCTGGGCTGCACCAAACATGCCCAAGAAACCGGGGCTGAAAGCCGTCGACCTGTTTCGAGAGATTGAGAAGGGGCAGATCAAAGCCCTCTGGGTGATCCATACCAACCCCGCCGTCACCATGCCCGAGGCCGACCGGGTGCAGGCCGCCATCAAAGCCTGTCCCTTCACGGTTGTCAGCGACCTGACCGAACACACAGACACCGCCCGCGTCGCAGATGTGGTGTTGCCAGCAGCTGGATGGGCCGAGAAAAGCGGCACCGTCACCAACTCGGACCGCACGATCAGCCGCCAGCGCGCCGTCTTGACCCCTCCGGGCAATGCGCGGGCCGATTGGGACATCCTCGCCGAGGTCGGCCGCCGTATGGGGTGGAAAGAGGCGTTCGATTATAGCTCGCCCGCGCAGATTTTCCGCGAATACGCTGCCCTGTCATTGGTGGCCAAACCCTTTGGGCGTGATTTCGACATTTCCGGATATGCGGAGCTGTCGGACGACGACTATGCCGAGCTGCAACCAACCCGCTGGCCGGTGACGCCTGACGGCACTGGAGGGAGGTTCTTTGGCGACGGGCGGTTCTTCCACCCGGACGGCAAAGCCCGCCTCGTCCCGGTCAGCCACAGACCGCCCGAAGCGAAGACCTCGGAGCGCTACCCGTTCCTTCTGAACACCGGGCGCACGCGGGACCAATGGCACACCATGACCCGCACTGGCCTGTCACCGCGCCTGTCCTCGCACCTGGCTGAACCTTTTATTGAGGTTCACCCCGAAGATGCGGCTCGTCTCGGGCTAGACCCCGACAGCTTGGTCGAGGTCAAAAGCGCGGTCGGGGCCTGTATCTTCCGGTTAAAGACATCCGACGCCGTCGCACCCGGACAGGTCTTCGCGCCGATCCACTGGACGGGTGAAACAGCCCCCTCGGCGCGTGTCGATGCATTGATACCCGGCGTCACAGATCCTGTGTCAGGCCAGCCCGAAAGCAAAGCCGCTGCGGTGTCCCTGCAACCCATGAAGGCGGGTTGGTACGGTTTTGCAGTCTCCGCGACACCTCCATCACCGTCGGCAGAATATCGGGCAACGGCGAAAACCGAAAACGGCTATAGAACCGAGCTGGCGGGCTCTGAGATGCCCTCTGACTGGGAGGAAACGGCCCGAGACTGGTTCCAACTGCCGGACGCCCTGTCCACATCGGTCGAAGACCCCAAACGCGGGTCATTCAGGATCGCCCTGTCAGACGGTCCGCGCGTTCTTGCCGTTCTCTTTGTCTCTCGGGACCCTGTGACCTTGATGCGGGAGTATCTTGCAACCCTGCCCGATGCTGCGCCTCATCAGCTCCTCTCCGGTCGTTCCGCAAACGGTGTCGAGGATGGCGGGCCGATTGTCTGTTCGTGTTTCGGGGTTGGGTTGAATACGATCGTCCGGGCCATCGGTTCCCGGAACATCGCTGATGTCGATGACATCGGCAGGCTTTTGCAGGCGGGTACGAACTGCGGCTCTTGCCGCCCGGAACTGTCAGGATTGCTTGCAAAGCCTTCAGTTCCGATCTTGCAGGACGTCGAACCCTAGGCGCAGGACCATTTCAGGGTTCTGCAACGCCGCCAAAGTCGGAACACGCAGATCGGCAGTATTGGCGAATGGCCCTGTGCGCCAAAAAGACCAAGGCCGCAGCTTTTGCTGCGGCCTCTTTTTTGCTCTCAGATATCAAGAGTATGCTGTTTTTCCCAGTTCGAGAAGTGGGACACGAACGAGTTCCACTCCTGATGCTTCATCTTCAGGAAAGCGCCAGAGAACTCCTGCCCCATCATCTCTTTCAGTTCGGCGTCCTTGTCGTATTCGCGCAGGCCATCCAGCATGTTCAGCGGCAGCTTGGGCGCGTCGGTGACCGTGTGGCCTTCGGCGTACATGTCGATGTCGTAGCGCGGTCCCGGATCAGCCTTGTTGCGAATGCCCGACAATCCGGCGGCGATGATCACTGCCTGCAGCAGATAGGGGTTCGCCGCACCATCGGGCAGGCGCAGTTCGAACCGGCCCGGACCGGGGACGCGCACCATATGGGTGCGGTTGTTACCGGTCCATGTCACAGTGTTGGGCGCCCACGTGGCCCCTGACATGGTGCGCGGGGCGTTGATGCGCTTGTAGCTGTTCACCGTCGGGTTGGTGATCGCCGCCAACGCGCTGGCGTGTTTCATGATGCCGCCGAGAAAGTACTTGCCCTGCTCGCCAAGACCAACCTCTCCGGTCGGGCCGTCGCCGTCGCCCGCAAACACGTTGGTCTTCGCATCCGCGCCCGGCGCGTCCCAGACCGAGATATGGGCGTGGCAGCCATTGCCCGTCAGCCCCTCGACCGGCTTGGGCATGAAGGTGGCGCGCAGCCCATGCTTCTCGGCCACGGATTTAGTCATGAACTTGAAGAAGGAATGCTTGTCGGCGGTTTTCAGAACGTCATCGAATTCCCAATTCATCTCGAACTGGCCATTGGCGTCCTCGTGGTCGTTCTGATACGGGCCCCAGCCAAGGTCCAACATGTAGTCGCAGATCTCGCGCACCACGTCATAGCGGCGCATTACAGCCTGCTGGTCATAACAAGGTTTTTCTGCGGTATCGAACGGGTCGCTGATCTGCTCGCCATCGGGGGTCAGCAGGAAGAACTCGGCTTCGATGCCGGTTTTTACATGCAGGCCCATCTCGGCGGCCTCGTCGATCAGACGGCGTAGCACGTTGCGTGGGGCCTGGGCCACATCCTGCCCCTCCATCACGCAATTACCGGCAACCCAAACGACTTCGGGCTTCCATGGCAGTTGGATCACCGAGGACGGGTCTGGCACCGCCAGCATGTCGGGATGCGCGGGGGTCATATCCAGCCAAGTGGCGAACCCGGCAAAACCGGCGCCCTCTTCCTGCATGTCGGCAATGGCTTGTGCGGGAACCAGTTTGGCCCGCTGTCCACCGAACAGGTCGGTGAACGAAATCATGAAATATTTGACGCCTTTTTCTTTGGCGAAAGCTGCCAGATCTGTCGTCATGGTCGGCCTTCCTTTCCCTGTTTATCAATCCCAATAGAAGAAAGGCGCAGCCCCGTAGGACCGCGCCTTTTGAATGTCAGATCAGAACCCGGCCTTGCCCGGATACCAGTCGGTGCCTGCCAGGGGCACTTTTGCCATCGCAGCCGCCTCCATCGTCAGGGCACATAAGTCCTCAGGTTCCAGATTGTGCAAATGATTGTGACCGCAGGCCCGCGCGATGGTCTGCGCCTCAAGCGTCATGACCTTCAGGTAGTTGCGCAGCCGTCGCCCGGCATCAACCGGGTCAAGACGCGCGGCAAGCTCAGGGTCCTGAGTGGTGATGCCCGCGGGGTCCTTCCCTTCATGCCAGTCGTCATAGGCCCCGGTTGTGGTGCCCAGCTTCTGATACTCGGCTTCCCATTTCGGGTCGTTGTCGCCAAGGGCAATTAGAGCCGCCGTGCCTATCGCCACCGCATCCGCGCCAAGCGCCATCGCCTTGGCCACGTCTGCCCCGGTGCGGATACCGCCCGAGATCACAAGCTGCACCTCGCGATGCACCCCCAGATCCTGCAGCGCCTGCACTGCGGGTCGGATACAGGCCAGCGTCGGAATGCCCACATGTTCGATAAATACATCCTGCGTGGCCGCCGTACCGCCCTGCATCCCGTCCATGACAACCACATCGGCCCCGGCCTTCACCGCCAGCGCAGTGTCATAATAAGGCCGCGTCGCGCCAACCTTGACGTAGATCGGCACCTGCCAGTTGGTGATCTCACGCAGTTCGAGGATTTTGATCTCAAGATCATCCGGCCCGGTCCAATCCGGGTGACGACAGGCCGAGCGCTGGTCGATCCCCTTGGGCAGGGTCCGCATCTCAGCCACGCGGTCGCTGATCTTCTGGCCCAGCAGCATGCCGCCGCCGCCGGGTTTGGCCCCCTGCCCCACCACGATCTCGATCGCGTCGGCCTTGCGCAGGTCGTTGGGGTTCATGCCATACCGTGAGGGCAGATACTGATAGACCAGCTTGCTGGAATGGCCGCGTTCTTCAGGTGTCATTCCACCGTCACCGGTGGTGGTCGAGGTGCCGGCCGCCGAAGCACCGCGGCCCAAGGCCTCTTTAGCCGGGCCGGACAGTGCGCCGAAGCTCATGCCAGCGATGGTAATCGGAATATCCAGCTGGATCGGGTTCTTGGCAAAGCGCGTGCCCAGCGTCACCGAGGTATCACAGCGCTCGCGGTAGCCCTCCAGCGGATAGCGGCTAACGCTCGCCCCTAGAAAAAGCAGGTCATCGAAGTGCGGTACCTTGCGTTTGGCTCCGCCCCCTCGGATGTCATAGATACCGGTGGCCGCCGCGCGGCGGATTTCGGCGTTGATCGGGTTGGAAAAGGTCGCCGACTGGATCGGCACGGTGCGGGGGGTCTGATCGTCCATATCTTTCATACCCTTTATCCTTAGTAAGCGGCGGCGTTGTCGACGTCGAAGTTATACAGCTGACGGGCCGAGCCATAGCGTTTGAACTCTTCCGGTTTGGCGTCGCTGCCTGCACGGTCCAGCAGATCCTTCAGGATCTCAAGATGTTCGGGGCGCATCTCTTTCTCGATACAATCCGCACCGAGGCTTTTGACCGAGCCGCGCACGAACAGCCGCGCCTCGTAGAGGGAATCCCCCAGCGCGTCGCCCGCATCGCCGCAGACCACCAGATTTCCCGCCTGCGCCATGAAGGCCGACATATGGCCAATATTGCCATGCACCACGATGTCTATCCCCTTCATCGAGATCCCGCAGCGCGAGCTGGCATTGCCCTTGATCACCAGCAATCCACCATGGCCTGTCGCCCCGGCATATTGGCTGGCATCGCCGTCGACGATGACCTGACCAGACATCATGTTCTCGGCCACGCCAGGCCCGACCGAGCCTTCGACCCGCACAGTGGCCTGTTGGTTCATGCCCGCACAGTAATAGCCGGTCGAGCCCTTCACCGTCACCTCGATCGGTGCATCCAGCCCGACCGCGATGGCGTGGCTGCCTTTGGGGTTCACCACTTGCCAGCTGGTCTGGTTGGTCTCTTTGCTCTGGTCCTGAAGAGCGGCGTTCAGCCCGCGCAGGCCGTGGGCCTCAAGATCATAGGTCTGCATTTTACGCGGCCTTTTTGTTGGGGGTATCGGTGTGGGACCAGAAGTAGACCGTTGCCGGCTCCGGCTCCCAAACGCGGGCATCTTCGATGCCGGGCAGGTTCACCAAGGCTCGGTATTCACTGCCGAAGGCCACATATTGATCGGTTTCCGCCATGACCGCAGGTTTGCAGGCAATCGGGTCACGGACCACGCCGAACCCATCTTTGGTGCCAACGACAAAGGTGAAGAATCCATCCAGATCCTCAAGGCTGCTTTCCAGCGCCTCGCCCAGAGACGCGCCATTCATCATTTTCCACGTCAAGTAAGCGGCGCCCACCTCGGTGTCATTCTCGGTCTGAATATGGACGCCCTCACGACGCAGCTTGCGCCGCAGCGAGTTGTGGTTGGACAGCGATCCGTTATGCACCAGACACTGATCATCCCCAGTGTTGAACGGGTGCGCACCCATCGTGGTCACCGCTGATTCAGTGGCCATACGCGTGTGGCCGATCCCATGCGTTCCGGTCATGCCGCTCATCTCAAAACGAGCGGCAACATCTTTGGGCAGACCGACCTCCTTGTAGATCTCAAGGCTTTCTCCGCGGCTCATGATCCGGACCGAGGGGCGGATCTCGGCCAGCGCGGCGCGGGCGGCCTCGAATTGATCGCCGGGGATATCCAATACCGCATGGGTGTCGTTGATCGTCTGGGTGACAGAGGCGTTCATGCGCTGGCCCAGCTCGTCCGCCAGACCGGCAAAGTCCTGTTCGGGGTTTGCGGACTGAACGGTGACTTTTGTAGTGCCTTGAGATGGATCGCCGTAAATCGCGATACCAGCGCTGTCGGGCCCACGATCGGTCATGGTGTTCAGCATATCCGTCAGCATCTCACCCAGCTTGGGCGACAGTGACTGGTCCTTAAGGAATAGTCCGACGATTCCGCACATGGCAGACAGCTCTCCTTGCGTGTTTCGTTGCGCGTGTACGCTAGCAACAAAACATCGGATCCTCAATAACCAGAGGAAATGTTTTTTCCTAACAGGCAAGTTCTGCCCAATTTCTGGGCGCTCATTTACAAGCCACGGCAAGAGAGCACGGCAAATTTAGAGCTGTAGGCCTAGTTAATTGATTGTCAGCACTCTGATAAAAGGCGGATCAGCTTGTCTGAGGGTAACTGATCACCGACAGGTATCGCGCCGGTAGGCTGACCAGTCGCTCCGGTCCATGCGGCGCATCCGCATCGAAGAACAGAGTATCACCGGGTTTCAACGGATAAACCTGCTCCCCATGGCGATAGTCCACCTCACCCTCCAGCATATAGATCGTTTCAATCCCGCCATGCTGGAAGGTTGGGAAAACATCCGATTCCACAGTCAGAGTGATAAGATAAGGCTCAACAATCACGCCCGAACCATTGGCGCCTAGATGACCGAGAAGGTTGTATTGGTGATGCGCCCGCGTGCCTTCGCGCTCTAGCTCGACTCCTTCACCGGCCTTGGTGTGGACAGCGTCGCGACGCTCTTCAAAACGGCGAAAAAAGCTGGTCAGCGGAACCGACAACGCGTCGGCCAGCAGTTGCAGCGTGTTCAGCGAAGGTGACGTATTGCCGTTTTCGATCTTGGACAACATCCCGATCGACAGGCCGGTAACCTGTGCCAGCTCCGCGACCGTTGTGTTCTGTTGCTTGCGAAAGGCCCGAACCTCGCGACCGATGGCCACTTCCAGAACCTTTTCCCGGTCACCAGACCGGATCGAATGAGGATCCTGCGTGAGTTTCGTCATAGAGGCTCTGTCGTTTGGCTTGGCCGTCATATCCACTGCCCTTGCTACAAGTGTTTGAGCCTGTTCGGCAAGGCGCTCAGCCTGCAAGTTGGATAGCGAAGCCTTTGGCAAAAGTCTATCGCCCGCCAAAGGCCAGGAAGAGTTGAGGGCATTGCCAACCTCCAACGCATGATGAGCGTGCATTGGATCGCGCGCGGTCACCTACCAAAGCGTGACACGTTCGGCAGCGGCGACCGCTCAATCTTTTGTCGTGGCGTCTATGCGTTTGACCATTCGAACGGAGATATCACGCGGGCGCCAGGAAATGCCTGAAGAACATCTGCCTCGGCTTCTTTCAGGAAAACCAGCTTGATATTCGCCCCCGCATCCATCGTGGCATAGGCTGCAAGACCATCTTTGCGAGCCCGCCACAAACGATGCAGGATCACCCAGCTTTGATCTGTAAGGTAGGTCAGCGCGGGACGCGCGGCTTGCATCGTCGCGTGCATGGCCAACGCATTCGCCTCGGCCGTTTGGCCCAGGGTTTGAAAGTCTCTCTCAATGACCGCTTGCTCGATGGTCTTGCAGTCCCGCTCGGCCATCTCGGGCCAGCTGGAAAACAGAGGGCTGGTATCGACCGTGTGGTTCATTCCATCGCGGGACGAGTGCAGTTTCGGGCCTGTGTCCACCTCGACGATCGCAATGCGGAAATCCGGCCATACAAGGTCAAGCGGCACGCCGTGGCTATCGCCGCCGTCATCGCGCTCGCCCTTGTTCCAGCGCACAAAGCCGTGCCAGAGCGAACGGGTTGCGCTACCACTGCCCAATCGGGCGATCAGACTCATGTCCTGTGTTTGCAGGTCCAACCCGAAACTGCCGCATAGCGCGCGGGTCAACGCAGCAAAGCCCGAGGCGGAAGATGCCAGCCCGGCCGCCGTCGGGATTGTGTTTCTGGTCGAGATCATCAGCGGAACATCGCGGCCGCCGCGAAACAAATCCGCAAACGCAAGCGCCTTGCACGCGAACTCCGAGGTCGGCGGCAGAGGCTGACCGTCCAGCAAGACCTGATCCGACCCGCTCTGGGATGGCTCGACAGTTGTGTGGGACCCCCACTCCGCCAACGAGATCGACAAGGAACTGTTGAGCGGCAGGTTTAACGCTCTGTCCCGTTTGCCCCAGTATTTCGACAACGCGATATTGCTTGGGGCATAGGCGCTGAAGCTTTGAACCTCGCCCGCGTCTCGCATCGCTTGGTCAATGAGGGTCTGAACGGCGTCAGTCATGTATGATCAGTCCTTCGCTGGCCAGTCTCACCGGAGTGAACCCGTCAGGCGGCGCTCCCAGGGCCAGAACGCAATCGCCCAAGCCGGAGCCTGATATCTTGGCCGCCATGACACCTTCGGCCTGTCGGGCCGACGTGATGATCCGGTTCAAGGTTTCGTCGCTCACGCCCAAATCCTCCATGCGGGTCTGATAGCTTGTCAGGGCGTTCGCGAAGGCCACCCAATCGCGGTCCTTCGCGGCACTGATGGCATGATCGGCCAAGTCGCCCATATCCGTATAAAGTGATTTGAACTCGACTTCTCTTCCGATCATCCGTTCCGAAACCTTTTGCAAGACAACCGCAGTGGGGGTCTTGTAGCCACAGTATCGCAGGCAGATCGTAGGAGGGTGAGGCAGTGCCACCATCTCTGGATTTGGTGGAGCGCGGTAAGCCAGCATACCACCCTGCAAGCTGGCTGCTAAATCGGCGCCACTGCCGCGGCCCTGAATATCCTGAATAATCTGATAGGCCTTGGAGTGAATACCGTTCAACGGCTGACCCGTGACGGTCAGAACGGCCCCCAGAGCTGAAATGGTCACGGCGGCAGATGACCCAAGCCCAAGCGTCGGGTCAATCACCGACGAGATCGAGATATCCATCCCGACGTCAATCGCATCCCTGTACATGGCGATTGCGGCGAGGACAAACTTGTATGGCCCCACTGCTTGCACCTGATCCAAATCTACCGTTTGGGTTTCGGCAATCTCGGAGGATAGACGCACCAGTTGATCGGTACGTGGTCGCAGCGTCACCGTTAGTCTTTGTTCAATCGCGGCCACGATGGCTCTGGAGCCATAAACGACTGCATGTTCTCCGGTAATCATGACCGATCCCGGTGCACTGGCCCGTATCATGAATTGGCCCTGTCTGTGCTGTTTTCAGGGGCCTTGCCCATCGCTGCACCTGTTGAGGCCAGACGCAACGCAGACCATTGCATCTGAGGATAGCCCGACATGAAATCGGCCATTTTGTCGTGGTCCTCCATGTGTACCAGAACCACCCCACCAAAATCACCGCGTACAGACCCCGCACCGCAGATTTTGGCCGCGCCGCCAATGCTTTCGATCTGTCTGATAAACGTTTGGCACAGGTCCGGCACGACGCCGATCGTCTCTAGTAGTCGCTGGTTTTCCGAAATCGCGTCATCTAGGTCATGCCCCGAGACAATCGCGGTCAAAAAAGCGGTCGTACAGTCGCCGAAACGTTGCCAAAGGGCGTCGTTCTGCGCGTGTTCAGCCTTCACTGCGCTGACGCATTCGCCAGTGCTGCTTTCAGGCCGACCGTGCAGGACCCAATACCACCCCTTACCCGTCAGCAAACCATGATCCGATGGTAACTCCGGCGCAGCGATACCGGTTTCGCCTGCACGCACAAGGCCGCCTCGGACAACGGCGGCGGCATCAATCGGCCCCGCACGCCCATGCTTGAGACGCTCGCAAAACCGGACCCGCTCATACCTCTCTTCAAGCGTTTTGGGCCGCTCCAACAGGTTTCCAAACAACACCGTTGTCGCCGCGACGATGGCCGCGGACGACCCCATACCCGCGCCGATCGGCAGCTCTGACCGACTGGCCAGCTGTCCGGTCGCTAGTTTGCTGTTCATCGCTCCAATGCCGGGAATCACGGACCCGGGCGCTGCGAGGCTGTCATGCAACAGAGAAGCCAGAGTATAGACCGCCAGATCATCCGGACGCGTGAGGATCTTGTGGACATCCAACTCGCCGCGCGTGAATTGATCAAAGCGCTGATCCAGTGACGACTTGAACTCAGACAACAGTTTCAGAGGGTAGTATTCGCCCGAAGACAGGTTCTCGAACGCAGTCTTAAGGCCTTCACCCAAACCAAGCGGCTGAAACGACACTTCGGTATAGCGGGCCACGGCCATTGCCAGCGCAGGCATGCCGTACAGAACCGAATGCTCTCCGGACAGGATCAGCTTACCGGGCGCGTGGGCCCAGACTTTATCATGCGGTGCGGTCAACGTAGATGCGCTTGTTGTCGTCAATGCTTGCCAGTCTGTAGCGCCCTTTTGCCTCTTCGGGCATGGGCGTATCTGTCCCGTCCTCGCCATTCATCGGGTGCCAAAGGGCAACATATTCATCATATGAGACGGCAATCCGGTCCTCCAGAATTTTCCGGTGGCGGGGTGCAAACAGATGGTCTTTGTAGCCTCCGACCACCTTGGCATCAAAGAACTCACCCGTCGCGCCGGACCCGTAGGAAAACAGCCCCAAGGACTTGTCGGCCAGATCACTATCGCTGTTTTCCAACGTGGACAGGATCGCAAGGTACATTGACGCGGTATAACTGTTCCCGACCTGACGATTGTAGATCATCCCCGGCAGAGCGGCCTGCATATCGGCCTCGGCTTTTGCCTCTTTCGCCAGACGCAGATGCGCCTTCTCGCCCATACGCGAGAATGGCAGATGATAGCAGAACTGCGCAAACGCATCGTAGGGTAAGCCGCCATTTGCCTGATAATCGCGCCAGGAATCCACCAGCGCCCCAAGATAGCGCAGCGCCGAGTACTTACCGTCAACCAAGGGTGTGCGCCGGTGGTTGGGGCGCCAGAAATCCATGATGTCTTCGGTAAACAGGCCCGAGACAGTGCCGATCTCCAACAGCGTCGGGTCAGCCGTGACCAGCATCGCAACGGCTGAGGCCCCTTGCGTCGCCTCACCCGAGCTGTCCAGATCATAGCGCGCAATATCCGAGGCGATCACAAGCACCTTACGATCAGGTTTGCGTGCCACATGGGCGCAGGCCATTTGCAGGGCGGCGGTGGCAGAATAACAGGCCTGCTTCAGTTCCACATTGCGCAGGTTCGAAGGCAGCCCCAGAAGCCGCTGCACATAGATACCCGCCGATTTCGATTGGTCGATCCCTGTTTCTGTCGCGAACAGGATGGTGTCGATCCCGTCTGCGCCGAATTGATCAATGATCGGCTTCGCGGCCTCGGCGGCCAAGGTCACCACGTCTTCGTCATGCCCCGGCATGGCGATCTTTTCCTGCCCGATCCCGCGTGAGAACTTGGCAGGGTCGATGCCGTGATGCTGGGCCAGTGTGTCCAGCGAAATATAGCGATGAGGCGTAAAAAAGCTCATCGCGCTGATACCAGTAGAGATTACCAAAACTTTGACCTTGATCGGATCAGTGAGACATTTGCCTTCAGCTGAGATACATCGGCGCAGCCCAAAAGAAACATCGCCGTTTGAAATTCGCGACGTAACTTTTCGATTTGTCGGATGACCTGCGCGCTCGATTCCTGCGCTGCAGCCAAAAACGGCGCGGCCATTCCGCACAGATCTGCGCCCAGAATGATAGATTTGGCCATGTCCACACCGTCTCGTAAACCGCCGCTGGCGATGAGTGTTGTTGGATCGGTCTTTTTGACCAAGACGTCCCGAGTTTCAAGCAGACTTTCGACCGTCGTCAGGCCCCAATCCTGAAAAACCAGACCCAGATCGTCCTGCTCGTCCGCGCGACGGTGATATTCGATCCGGCTCCAGGAGGTACCACCGCGACCGGCCACGTCAAAATGGCGTATACCGGCGTCATAGGCCCGCTCGGCATCAGGGCCGGACAGCCCGGCACCAACCTCTTTGATCAGCACAGGCACCGGCATGTTCGACACCAGATCAGAGATCTTGCCAGACAGGTTGGAAAAGTCGCGATCCCCTTCGACCTGCACGGCCTCTTGCAGCGGGTTGAGGTGCAGATAGAGCCCGTCGGCCTCAAGCGCCTGAACGGCTTGAAGACAGTGGTCTACATCTAGCCCTGCGTTCAGCTGCACGGCACCGATATTACCGATCAACGGTATGCTCGGCGCGGCATCGCGCAGCTGAAAACTGCCCCTCGAGGCAGGATCCGCGAATAACACACGCTGTGAGCCGACCGACATCGCCACCCCGGTCGCCTCGGCCGCCTCAGCAAGGTTGCGATTGATCCTGGCGATCTCGTCCCCGGTTCCGCCCGTCATCGACGAAATCAGCAGCGGAAAGCTGAGCCGCTTGCCCAGAAACCGGGTGCTGGTGCCGACCGCATCCAGATCCAGCTCAGGCAAGGCGCGATGGGTCAGAGAGATCGCGTCAAACCCGCTGCGCCCGCGTTCGACATCGGGGTCTTCCAGAACGGCGCGCAGATGTTCCAGCTTGCGCCCGGCCACGCTGCGGTCGGCAGGTTTGGGCTTGGTCATCGTTCCAGTTCCATATGGGTGCGAACCAGTTCTCCGGGATTGGTTTGCGCAGCCATCAAGGACAGCTCACCGCACAATACTGCCCCTGCGCAAATGCCAGCCAGCCGACGGGCATTTTCGCCCGCATCGCGTTCCTCTTTGCACCCCATCAGGCGCAGGTTTTCTTCGACCTGCTCATTGCCTTTGCCTGCCCCGACCGAACCGACGATCAGGTTCGGCAAGGTGCATGAGAAATACAGATCTTCACCGCGCGCCTCGCAATGAACGATACCTTGGCTGCCCTCAATGATATTCGCGGCGTCCTGACCGGTGGCCAGATAGAAGGCCAGCAGAATGTTTGCGAAATGCGCATTGGCGCTGCGCAGAGATCCCGCAAGATTGCCACCAATCAGGTTCTTTTCGAGATTGAGCGCTACCATCTGCTCGGGCGTTGTGCGCAGCATGCGCCGCAGAAGCCGGCCCGGAATTTCCACTTCGGCAATGACGTATTTGCCCCGCCCCAATAGCCCGTTCGCAGCGGATGCCTTCTTGTCGGTACACAGGTTGCCCGAGATCGACGCGTAGGCCAAATGCGGCTGGTCGTCCAAGACCCAGTTCAACACCGCCTCGGCCGCCTTGGTCACCATATTGTGACCCGAGGCATCCCCGGTGGAACACTCGATCCGAATATACAGCAGATTCCCGGCGATCTGGCGATTCAGCTTGATCAGACGGGCAAAGCGGCTGGTCGAGGAGATGATCTCGGCCACTTTGTCGGTCTGCGCCTCGATCCGCTCCCAGGCTTGATGCGCCGAGGCCGCATCCTGCGCCCGCACAGCGATGGATCGTGTCATCCGCTCATCAACAAGGGTGACCTGAATGCCGCCTGCATGCCGCGAAACACCCGCACCGCGCGCGGTGGAGGGCCACAAGGGCGTTTCAAAAGTTGCCAGTGGGACGCTGACCTCACCGGACACCAGATTCCCCCTGAACAGAATCGGCCCGACCCATTGGGTTGGAAGCGGGGTCACGAACGTAGATTTGGCGCGCACCTGGTTACCTTTTTCAGTTTCGGTCGACAAAAGCATCTGATCCGATGAGGGGTATCACCAGACCAAAGGGCCAATGTCAAACCGCGAAAGCCAAACATAACGGCCATCGCGGCGATCCCAACGGGTAAACTCATCCCACATCAGCGACATGATGTCGTCGCACCCGCGTACAGTACGGGTAATCAGCCCTCGGATAGACGGGCCGACAAGACCTCGATCCCTTGGACCAGATCGTCATAGGTGTTGCGATCGTCCATGTACTCTCGCAATTGCTGGTTCAGCCCGCCCGGTGTGTTCAATGAGTCGACAAGATCGGCCATCGCGTTCTCGGTCTCCATCGGCGCGGCCATGATCGACCCTCCGATCAAAAGGCGCAGGAATTTCTCAGCCTCATGGGCGCTGCCGGTTTTGCGACCCAGCCAGTTAATCCCGACGGCCAGCGATTTCGCCACCACCGACAACAGGGCCTGAGCGGCCAGAAACTCGTTGAAATCACTCTCCGACTTCATGGTGATAACGGTGTTCGAAGCACCATAGAGCGCCTCAACAGTTGGTGACGCGGGAAAGACCAGAACCGGAGACCCGCCCGAGGCAATGGACGGGAACGGGATCATCAGCGTCTCGAACGAGGCCGGTGCAACGAGGGCCTGAATCTGTTGCGGCGAGATACCGACCATGAACGAGACAACCCGCTGGCCTTCGCGAAACCGCAGCGCGGACAGCATCGCCTCGGCCTGTTCGGCGGTGGATCCGACAAAGACCACGTCACTGGCATCCAATACACCCTGATTGTTAGCCACGGTCACATTGTCGAAGCGAGCCGACAGCTCGGATGAGTTGGCCCGGCTTCTTTCGCTGACAACAATGTCATGCCCATCGCTGACCAAACCTTCGGCGCAGGCCCGCGCAATGGTTCCAAACCCAAGATAGCCAAGCCTCATGTTTGCCTCCTGTTTTCCGGCAAGTGGTCGAGTCGCCCCGTTGATCGCTCTATTCGCCACCGCACGCAAACCAATTCTCCACCGACCAGACATCATACGGACGGAACGGACGGGTTCTTCCCCTGAACGATTGACGATCAGTTTCTCTGATGTTCAAAAGCTTGAATGATAAAGAACCAAATCACTCTCAAACAGCTCGAAGCCTTCACCTTCGTAGTCGATATGGGAACCTTCCGCGCCGCAGCGAACGCGCTTGCCACTACGCAGCCCAATATCTCTTCACGTATCGCCGCGCTGGAAGATGCGTTGGGCACAAAGCTATTGTATCGCGATGCAGGCTCCGTGCGTCTGACAGCTAAGGGAGAGGCGCTGTTGGAAAAAACCAGAACGGTTCTCCGCGCGACCGAAGCCTTGCTGGAAGAGGCCGACCGACAGGATCTGATTCAGGAGCGGTTGCGTCTTGGCGTCACCGAATTAGTCGCCTGCACATGGCTGCAGGATTTTCTGCGGTGCCTAAAACAGCATTATCCCAATCTGAGCGTCGAGCTTGTGGTGGACCTGTCCGGCACAATTGATGAAAAGCTGCTGGAGGGGCAGCTTGATCTTGCAGTGCAGAACGGGCCGTTCAAAACGGAATTGGACGGGACGCGGGAACTGACCCGCGAAGACTATGTATGGGTGGCCAACACGACACTCGCCTCGGCTTTGCCCGAAGGGCGCAGCGTCGACCGGTTTTTCGCATTCTCCGTTCTGACCCATGCTCGCCACACAATTGCAGGGCACAGCCTGCACGCGATGGCGCAGGACCGCGGGCTGGACGCGCAAAAAATCGTGCATTCAAACGCTTTGTCCGCTTGCGTTCCGATGGTATCGGAAGGCCTTGGGATCGCGTTGCTGCCGCGCCCTCTGGTCCAACGCGAGATCGACACGGGCGCCCTGTTGGAACTTCAATCCGACTGGACAGCCGAGCCGCTGCGGTTTTTCGCCCGCTACGATCCAACGCGGGCCGCTCGTTTCGTGGAACACGCGGCGGAAATCGCCGCTCAGCTCAGGCCACACGCACGATAAAAAAATTTGATCAGGAGTAGAAATTAAAGCAATTTGATTTTTCGTCCCGAGCTGGGTTTTAGTCGCGTTTGATAGGTACTCTTTCAAGCGGGCACGGGCATGGCTTCACACTCTATCCGACTGGGCGTTGATATCGGCGGCACCTTTACCGATGTGGTTCTGGAAAAGGATGGACAGACGTTTTCAACCAAAGTGCTGACAACCTATGCCGCGCCAGAAAACGCGATCATCGATGGGATGCAGCGGGTTTGTGCCAAGGCCGGGGTCACGCCGGGCCAGATTGACCAGATCATCCACGGCACCACGCTGGCGACCAACGCGCTGATCGAACGCCGGGGTGCGAAGACAGCGCTGATCACGACGGAAGGGTTCCGCGATGTGATCGAAATGCGGACCGAAAGCCGGTTCGAGCAGTACGATCTGAACCTCAAACTGCCTGACCCGCTGCTGCCGCGCCACATGCGCTTTACCGTTCCCGGCCGCGTCGATGCACGAGGCCAAGTTCTGGTTGATCTGGCCCGTGCCGATGTCGAAGCCGTGGTGGACAAGATTGCACAAGCCGGGTTTGAATCGGTGGCGGTGGGGTTAATCCACTCCTACCTCAACCCAGCGCATGAGCATCTGGTGCGCGAGGTTCTGGCCGAGAAACTGCCGGACGTTTCGGTCTCGATCTCGTCCGAGGTTTCGCCTCAGATGCGCGAGTATGAGCGGTTCAACACGGTCGTCGCAAATGCCTATATCAAGCCGTTGATGGCCTCATACCTAGGCAGGCTCGAGGATCAATTGCGCGCGCAAGGCGTTAAATGCCGGATCTTCCTGATGCATTCGGGTGGCGGCATCATCTCAATCCAGAATGCGGCCGACTTCCCGGTGCGGCTGGTCGAAAGCGGCCCCGCGGGTGGTGCGGTTTTTGCGGCCCATATCGCGGCGCGCTACGGGTTGGACAAAGTGCTGAGCTTTGACATGGGCGGCACCACGGCCAAGATCTGCCTGATCAAGAACCAGACGCCCAAAACCAGCCGCGTGTTTGAGGTCGCGCGGACCTATCGGTTCAAGAAAGGCTCGGGCATGCCGATTTCGATCCCGGTGATCGACATGGTAGAGATCGGCGCGGGCGGCGGCAGCCTCGCCCATGTGGACGGGATGCGCCAGATCCGCGTGGGCCCGGAAAGCGCCGGGTCCGAGCCCGGCCCGGCCTGTTACGGGCGCGGTGGCACGCACCCCGGTGTAACGGACGCTGATATGGTTCTCGGCAAGCTAGACCCAAACAATTTCGCCGGTGGCTCGATCGTTTTGCACCCGGACAACTCCAAATCCGCGCTGACCGACCACATTGGCACTACGCTGGACATGGACCCGGTCGAGGCCGCCTTTGGCGTGGCCGAGGTGGTGGACGAAAACATGGCCAACGCCGCGCGCGTTCACGCCGTCGAGAATGGCGAAGACCTGAGCGAATACACCATGATCGCCTTTGGAGGCGCGGCCCCTCTGCACGCCGGGCGTCTTTGTGAAAAGCTTGGGGTCGAACGCCTGCTGGTCCCGCCAGGGGCTGGGGTCGGCTCGGCCATCGGGTTTCTACGCGCGCCTTTCAGTTTCGAGGCCAACCGCTCGGTCTATATGAAGCTCAGCGATTTCGACGCGAACCGGATCAGGCAGCTTTTGTCCGACCTGAGGGACGAAACAACGGGTTTCGTGCGGACATGCGATGCGGTCAGTCCAATCCGAACCGATTTCAAAGCCTATATGCGCTACTCCGGTCAGGGGTGGGAAATCCCAATCGAACTGACCGAAGAACAAGCGATGAAACCGGACGCCGCCGCCTATCAGACACGGTTCGAGGAAGGCTATACCAAGCTCTTTGGCCGCCCGGTCGCGGGCATGGATATCGAGATCACCGTCTGGTCCGTAAACGCAAGCACCCCACCCGAAGAGGTCACGCCGATTGCCGTCACCGACACAACAGGCCCGGCTATGTCCGAAGGCACGCGACAGGTCTTTGATGCGGCATCCGGCCGTTATCTGGACGCTGATACTGTCGACCGCGCTAGCATGCAAACCGGGCAGCGCGCGCAGGGACCTGCAATCGTAACCGAGGATGAAACAACCATCGTTGTCCCCGCCAGCCGGGACGCCGTCCGCCAGCCCGATGGCTGCATAGACGTTGTGACAAAAGGAGCCGCGTGATGAGCAACGAGCAGTCCAAAGTCACCTATCAGGTCATGTGGAACCGTCTGATCTCGGTTGTCGAGGAACAGGCGCAGGCGTTGGTTCGAACGGCGTTCTCAACCTCGGTCCGCGAGGCCGGGGACCTGTCGGCGGGGGTCTATGACACGCACGGGAACATGCTGGCGCAGGCTGTGACCGGTACGCCGGGCCATGTGAACGCGATGGCAGATGCGGTCGCACATTTCATTCGCCGGATTGGCCGGCGGAACATGCATGAAGGCGACGTCTACATCACCAATGACCCGTGGGAGGGCACCGGTCACCTGCACGACATCACCATGGTCACCCCATCCTTTCACAAGGGCGCGCTGATCGGGTTCTTCGCCTGTACCGCGCATATCGTGGATATCGGCGGGCGCGGCTTTGGGGCTGATGCGCAAAGCGTCTATGAGGAAGGGCTGTATATACCGATCATGAAATTCGCTGATCGCGGCAATGTGGATGAGACGCTGGTGCGCCTCATTCGCGGCAATGTGCGCGAGCCGGATCAGCTGATCGGAGACATCTATGCTCTGACCACCTGTAACGAAATCGGCCATCGCCGTCTGATCGAAATGATGGAGGAGTTCGACCTCGAAACCCTCGATGGGATCGCCGCGTTCATCCTCGACAATTCCCGCAGAGCGACACTGGAGCGTATCGCCGCCCTGCCTCAGAAAACCGCTGAGGGTGAAATGACGATGGACGGGTTTGATATCCCGATCACGTTGAAGGTCAGGATCAGCGTCGAAGGCGACAGGATCGTGACCGATTTCAATGGCACTTCGGGGGTGGACAAGAAGGGGATCAATTGCCCGCTGGTCTATACCAAAGCCTATGCCTGCTACGCGCTCAAGGTCGCGATTGCGCCCGAGATCCCTAATAACGCGGCATCATTGGCCCCGTTTGAGGTCACCGCACCTGAGAACACCATCGTGAATGCACTGCACCCGGCTCCGGTCGCGCTGCGCCATATCGTGGGCCATTTCGTGCCCGATGCGGTCTATGACGCGTTCGACAAGATTGTTCCCGGCCTTGTCCCTGCCGAAGGCGCGGGATGTTTGTGCAACTTCCAGGTCAGCCTGCGCCCCCGCACCGATGCTCCAGCCCCTGAAGGGGCCCGCCGGTCCGAAGTGCTGACCTTCAACTCGGGCGGGTCCGGCGCGCGGCCGGATCACGACGGGATGAACGCCACCGCCTTCCCCTCGGGGGTCATGACCATGCCGATTGAAGCGACCGAACACGCCGGTCCGGTCATCATCTGGCGCAAGGAACTACGCCCCGATAGCGGCGGTGCTGGGAAAACGCGCGGCGGGTTGGGCCAGTATATGGAGGTTGGCGCACAGGAGGGGTACGAGTTCGACATTCAGGCCATGTTTGACCGCAGCCAGCACCCCGCGCGCGGTCGTCGTGGCGGGGGAAATGGCGCACCCACAACCATTGCCCAGGACGACGGATCCAACATGCGAGTCAAAGGTAAACAGTTTGTACCACACGGGCGCAAAGTCGTGATGGCGTTCCCCGGCGGTGCTGGCTACGGTGACCCGTCGGAACGGTCAAAACAGAGGGTGAAGCGTGATCTGGCGCTCGGCTATATTTCAGACGAAACAGCATCACGCGACTATGGCTTGACGGCATCCGAGATCTCCGAGATCCACCGCGCCGTTGCGAAAGGAGAATACGAATGAGCAACCAAAGCCCGGCCCGGCAAAGCTATGACGTGGTGATCATAGGCGGCGCAATCATGGGTGCCTCGACCGCTTGGTTCCTGTCGGACAATGCCGATTTCAATGGCTCGGTTCTGGTGATCGAACGCGACATGAGTTTCGCCTCATGTTCAACCGGGCATACAAATTCTTGTATCCGGCAGCAATTCTCGGCCGAGCTGAACGTGCGGATCAGCCAGTTTGCCGCCGACTTCGTCAAGAACCTACGCGGCTATATGGGTGGAGACGACCGGGTGCCCGAGCTTTCGATCCATTCCTTTGGCTACATGTATCTGGCCGACAACGAAGGCTTTGCCAGCGTGCTGCGCGAGAACCAGAAGGTGCAGTTGGCGGCAGGTGCGGCAACGCAGCTGATGAACGCAGATGAGATCAAGGCCGCCTACCCGTTCTACAATGTTGATGACATCGTCCTGGGCTCGATCAATCTGGTTGACGAAGGCTATTTCGACGGCGCAGCCCTCGATCACTGGTGGCGGCGACAAAGCCGCGAGCGTGGCGTCGAATGGGTCCAGAACGAAGTCGTCGAGATCACCCGAAACGCCGCAGGCACCAAGGTCGAAAGCGTCACGCTCGCCTCGGGCGAAGTCATTGCGTGCGGACAGGTGGTCAATGCGTCCGGCCCTCGGGCCGCCAGAACCGCGCAAATGGCGGGGATTGACGTGCCGGTCGAACCCCGCAAACGCTATTCCTGGATTTTCAAGGCCGAACAGCCACTAGACCGCGACCTGCCGTTGACCATTGACCCTTCGGGCGTTCATGTGCGCGAAGTCGGAGGCGGCACGTATCAATGCGGCGGACATTCCGACATCGACCCGGCGGTGGATTTCGATGATTTCAACATGGATCACGCCTTCTGGGAAAACCACGTCTGGCCCGTCCTCGCCACGCGTATCCCGCAATTCGAAGCGATCAAGTTGCAAAGCGAATGGGCCGGGCACTATGCGATGAACACCTTCGATCACAACGCAATCATGGGTCCGCATACCGAGCTGTCGAACTTCATCTTCCTGAACGGGTTCTCGGGCCACGGGCTGCAGCAATCTCCTGCGATGGGGCGTGGCACGGCCGAGTGGCTGACCTATGGAGAATACCGCGCGCTTGATCTGACGCCCTTCAACTACGAACGTATCCCGGCAGGACAACCAATCATCGAAAAGGCAGTGATCTGATGGAGCTAACACCCAACCGTTTCACCCATGCAATCGCAAATGGCGACAAACAAGTTGGTGTGTGGGTCAGCCTGTGCAGCAACACTGCAGCCGAAGTCATAGCCACCGCAGGTTATGATTGGGCGCTGATCGACATGGAGCACAGCGCGAATGACTATCACAGCGTGTTGTCTCAGTTGCAAGCCTTCGAGGCGTATCAGACCACAGCACTAGTCCGCGTCGAATGGAATGATGCGGTCGTGGTCAAACGTCTGCTTGATCTCGGCGCGCCGGGGCTTCTGTTTCCGATGATCCAATCGGTGGAAGAAGCCAAACGCGCGGTCGCGGCCACGCGCTACCCCCCGCGCGGCGTCCGTGGGATGGCAGGCGCAAGCCGCGCAACGGGTTTTGGGCGGATCAAGGATTATGTGACGCGCTGCGAAGACGAGCTGACGGTTCTGCTGCAAGTGGAATCCCGCGCCGCCTTGGAACAGGCCGAAGCCATCGGCACGGTCGATGGTGTCAGCGGCATCTTCTTTGGCCCGGCGGATATCGCCGCCGATCTTGGGCATGTCGGCAATCCCATGCACCCCGAGGTCTGGTCCGAGATCAGAAAAGCCGCGCAGAAACTGATCGCGCGCGGCGTGCCCGTGGGGACCCTCGTCACCGACCCGGCCTTTGCCTCCGAGCTGTTGAACGAAGGGTTCACCTTCGTTGCCAATGCCATTGATACCGGCCTTCTGGCGCGTGCAGCTGACACGGCTCTGGCCCAGACGAAAGATCAACTGAAATGAGCTTTGCCGCCTCGCGCCTTGCATCCGTGAAACCCTCAGCCTCGGCTTGGGTCAGCCAGGCCGCGAAAGAGGCCCGCGCGCGAGGTGAGGATATCATTGATCTGGGCCTCGGAGAGCCCGATTTCGACACGCCCGACCACATCAAGGACGCCGCACATAAGGCGGCTCTGGCGGGTGAGACCAAATACCCGCCCACCAACGGCACCCTGACCATGCGGCAGGCCGTTACCGACAAGCTGCAGCGTGAAAATGATCTGACCTATGCTCCCGATGAAGTCATCGTGTCGAACGGGGCCAAGCAGGTGCTGTTCAACGCTTTCATGGCCACGCTCGAGCCGGGCGACGAAGTTCTGCTTTGCGCGCCCTATTTCGGTCAGTACAAGGACATCGTGCTGATCCTTGGCGGTACGCCAATCGCCATCGAATGCCCCGCCGAGGACGGTTTCCGCCTGACCCCCGACAGGCTGGCCGACGCGATCACACCCAAAACACGCTGGCTGTTGCTGAACCAACCGTCGAACCCCTCGGGCGCAGTCTATTCGGACGCTGAGATTGCGGCCCTTGGCGCGGTTCTGGAACAACACGACCGCATCCTGATCCTGTCCGATGAGATCTACGAACACATCCTGTTCGACAATCGCGTCTTCCGGTCTTTCGCAGCCCTGTGCCCGACGCTGAAAGATCGGACGCTGACGGTGAACGGGGTCTCCAAGGCCTATGCGATGACGGGCTGGCGCATCGGCTATGGCGCAGGCCCAAAAGAGCTGATCGCCGCGATGACCAAAGTACAAAGTCAGATTTCTTCGGGCGCTTGCTCAATCGCGCAGGCCGCAGCGGCGGCGGCGTTGAACGGCCCGCAGGATGAGGTGCGTCGCTTCTGTACAGCGTTCGAGGCGCGCCGCGACCTTGTAGTCGAACGTATCCGTGACATTCCCGGCCTGACGCTCGACCCGCCGGGCGGGGCGTTCTACGGGCTGATCGGCTGCGAGGGGCTGATCGGGGCCACGACGCCGGACGGCGCAACCCTGACCTCGGATGCCGATGTCACCGCCTATCTTCTCAGCGCAACCGGTGTGGCGGCTGTTCCCGGCAGCGCCTATGAGCTGTCGCCCTTTTTCCGCATTTCGACCGCCGCATCCGAAGACGTTCTGAACACGGCCCTGAACCGCATCTCTGATGCCGTTGCCAATCTGAAAGGAGTTCGCCCATGAAGAAACTAGTCCTCACCGGCGCAGCGGGGCGGCTTGGATCATATTTGCGCGGGCCGCTATCGAAACTGTGTGATGAGCTGGTCTCCTCGGACATTGCCGACAGCGTGCCCAACCTCGCGCCGAACGAAAGCTACGTGAAGGCCGATCTTGCCGATCTAGACGCCATGACAGAGCTGCTGGAAGGCGCGGATATGGTGGTTCATTTTGGCGCCATCGCGGATGAGGCCCCGATGGATATGCTTTGGGGCCCGAACTTCTACGGTGCCTATACCGTGTGGGAGGCCGCCCATCGCAACAATCTGCGGCGCGTAGTCTATGCCTCGTCGATCCATGCGGTTGGCATGCACAAAAAGACCGATTTCATCGGCATCGACGCGCCACACAGACCAGACACGTTCTATGGGCTTGCCAAATGCTTCGCCGAAGACCTCGCCTCGCTTTACTGGGACAAACGCGGGCTCGAGGCTGTCTGCCTGCGCATCCTGTCTTGCGCGCAGGTCACGAACAGTCGCGCGGTTGGGACGTGGCTCAGCTATGATGACTTGGTGCATATGGTGGAACAGGCGATCAAGACCCCGGTCACCGGATTCAGCATCGTCTATGGCGTCTCCAACAATGACCGCGCGCCCGTTGACAACTCCAAGGCACGGCATCTGGGTTTCCGGCCCAAGGACAATGCCGAGCAATTCGCCGATGAGATCTTTGCCAAGGACGGCCCGCTTGACCCCCTTGATCCCGCGAACATCCATCACGGAGGCCCATTTGCAGCCGTCGATCTGGGCAGCAGTGGTATGGCGCATCTGAACCTAAATGCAGACGATAAGGCGAAGGAATAGCCGTCAGCCCGTATTTACAGTCATGTCCTGTCCAAGTCACTGCGGGCTCTTTTCCGGAATACGCCGGCTTTTTAGTGAGAGAACCGCACCGGGAAACGACCCGCGCCTACAGCCATACCTGCTAAAGCATCTCACACCGCACAGGCGGTTCATGACCACCCGTCGAGAAACTGCCTGTCACAGCGACCCAAGCTTTTCTGGGCTGGTGTCAGACCGGGCGCATGTCTTGGCCAAAAAATGCGCCCCTTCAATCTTGTGATGCTGCGCGCGCGTCAGAGAAGCGCGCGTACTTTTTCCAGCAGTGCCGCATTCACCGCAACGCCTTTGGTTGCCGCACGCTCGCGACAGGTGCGGCGGCCGTCGCCCGGCAGGCGCGCGCCATCTTGGTCGCGGAACGAGGCAATCAGTTCGCCCAGCTTCTCGAAGAATGCTCCGCCCGAGGTCGCCTGCGGGTCAATCGCTATGAAGAACTGCCCTGTTTTCGGCGGGCCACCCGCCGTGCCCGAGAACGGGCTGGCGACCGAACCCAGCGTCGCGCCGGTCATCGCGGCGGCCATCAGCTCGACCGTCAGGGCAATACCCACGCCTTTGTAGCCGCCCGACGGTACCATGGAGCCTTTTAGACCGGCCTCAGGGTCTGTGGTGGGCTGGCCGTCAGCGTCCAAAACCCAACCTTCGGGCACGGGTTTACCCTCGCGGGCATGTTTCATGACTTCGCTTTTAGCGATAGTGCTGGCAGACTGGTCGATCAGAAGCGCCGCGTTTCCATCCGCATCGGGGGCCGAGATCGAGAACGGGTTGGTGCCGACAACCGGCTTAGACCCACCCGACGGCGCGATCGAGGCCGGCGCGTTGGTGAACCCGATCCCCATCAGGCCTGCCTGCGCCAAACGCTGAGTATGCACACCCAGAACGCCGCAGTTATATGAGTTATTGATGGCCAGAACCGCAACACCCTGCTCGCGCGCCAGCGGGATCAGTTTCTCAAATCCAAGATCAATCGCGCTGTGGGCGAACCCTGTGGCCGCATCCACGGTGACAACTGCCGGACGCGGCTGGGCAACTACGGGCTTGGCGGCCCCGTCAACCTTGCCGCATTCCACATGCTGCGCATAGATCGGGATATAGGCCAACCCGTGCGAGGCCACGCCATCCGCTTCGGTCATTGCGGTCGCGACGGCCAGAGGGCGGGCGTTTTCCTCGGTTGTTCCAGCTTTGACAAGGGCGCGGAAGGCGAGATCTTCGATCTCGGCCAGAGTCAGGGTTTCGGTGGCGGTCATTCTTCTTTTCCGTTCGTATCTATGTACCCCTCATCAAAAGGGGCCAAGTTTCAGTCGTTGTCGCTGAGGCCCGCGCCAGCACCGCGCATGCGGCTTTCTTCGGTCGCGGGTGCGAATGTGCGGTGGGCAAAAGCACCGAGCCTGTTCCAATCTGTATCGGACACCTCAGCGCGCAAGACTGGCTCGCGGCGGCCTGTCATCTCTGCAGGCGCGCTGAAGACCATCTTATCCGCGTGGCGGGCCTCAAGCGCCTCAGGCGTGGCCTGCACGCAGATCTGCCGCCCATCCGTTGCCAGACGCGCGCCCTGCCATTCAGCCGCGACCGGTACACCCAAACGCAGCGCAGCCCCTCCCATGAAGGGAACGGCCAGCAAGGGCAGGCTGACATTCTCCATGGTGATCGAGCCGCGATCCATCAAACGCACCGCGCAGTCGCTGAGCGAGGCTCCGGCGATCAGCGGGCTCATCCGGCGCGTGGGCGCATGCCATATCTCAGCGCTCAGCGAGACGGGAGAGACGTCGATCGACGGGATACGGTCGTTCATCTCCAACAGGTCGGCTAGCAATTCGGCGCCCGTAAACCCGAAGGCCGACAGCCAGCGTGTCCCCTTTGCAGCCTCTTCCGCCAGACCCCAGGACAGGCCCGCGCCGCGCGCGGCGCGTTTGCTCATAGCCTCGATTTCGTTCAAAGAGTGGCTCATGCAGCGGCCCCTTCAAGTTCCGGAAAGACCCAGAAATCGGCGTTTTCAGATGTCAGCTCATGCGGCAGAGGCGCATTTCCATACATGCAGATCCGCACCCAGCGATCCGAGCGGGGATCGAACTTGGTCGCCCCGAAGAAGGACAGCTTGCAGCGCAGCATGTCGATGGGCAGCACGCGGTCCGAGATCGTGTTGTCACGGATCTCGGCATAGGGCGCGCGCCCTACGATCTGAACACGGCGCAGCACGTGGCGGTGTTCGGGATGGCGCAACAGGAAATCAGCGACCTGAGCATCATCCGACCAATGGGCCAGCGCCTGAAACAGCTGCGCGGCATCACGACCGGGAGCCAACGGCTGCTCGTATTCCTCAATCGGTTCCTCGAAACGTTCACCCAGACGCGGCTCCAGCTTTTCTTCCGAGACATACCAGGCGCGCGCCTTGCTGGCGGGGGTGGCCCAATCGGTCTCAATAGCCCAGCCGTAGATATCCTTGAGCAGCGCCCGCAGATCACCGATCTTCATCGCTCCGGCGATGCGGAACGTGGCGGTGTTGTCTGCCGCCATGCCTTCTGCAAAGGCGTCAACCAATGCCCCGTAGGGTTCCAGCATCAGCGAGGCGATCCATTCTTGACCCTCAAGGGTCAGCGACTGCTCAGACCAGGAATAAAGCGCGTCCCATGGGTGATCCGCGCCAAGATCCGCATTGGATAGATAGTCCTGCACCTTGGCGATATCGGACCGCAGGGCAGCAAGTTTCTCGATCTGGATTGGGTGTTCGGACTGCCAGGTCTCGACGATCTGCATGTTGCGCAATAGAACATCACGGAACACTGCGATTTCCGCATCGCTGGCCTTTTCGACCCCGCGCACGACCTGAATTGCGCCTTCGCGCGCCGCCATCCAGTTGTTGAACAGCACCGGATGGTTCAGCAAAAACGGCGCCATCCCCAGACCGGTCGAGTTTCCAATCCCCATCGATCGTGCAATCCCAGCATCCAGCTTCGCGGCCTGCGCGCCGTTAGCCGCGGCGCGGGTATAGGCCATATATTGCACCAGATCGGTCACGAACCAGCGGGTCAGGTAGACCGACAGCATCTCAACCTGGAACGGCGCGCGAAACTCCGGACGGTCGGCGATCATTTCGCGATCCGCAGCGCCCAGCTTGCCGGACCCATAAACCGCAGTGGTCCGCATCAGGTATCCCACCGCGTCGATCTTATCGGTCGAGGGCTGGCGACCCTCGGCCAGTTCGCTCACCACATGTTCCCACAAACGCACCGAGCGATTGGCGCGGGATACGGACAGCTCAGACCCGGTCACGCGCCCGGCTTCCTGAACGGGAATATTGTGCGAAAGACGCTCGATATCGGCGTCGGAGGGCACACCGTCAAACAGGGTGAAGGTGGCATCCCAGGCCTCGGCGATCACCCGGTCCGAGCGTTTTTCGGGCGGCAGATCATGGGCATAGGCGATAAGGGAATAGGACCGCTCGGGCCCATGTGCGGTATAGACGGCATGGCCAACTCCTGTGCCGTCAATTTCGAACGCAGTTTTTTCAAACCGCCAGTTTTCCCGAGCCAGTCGTCGCGTCAGGATACGCATGAACGAAAGGCGCGACTGATGCATGGAGCCAAGACGGGCAAGGCGCATCACCATGTTCGGATCACGACGGGGAACGTCAGTCATTCGGTTGTGCCTCCTCAGGTGCTAATATCTGGTCTTCTCTTGAAACCTTCAGGCGTTTTGGCGGGCCGGATGGTCCGGCCCGGCTTGGATCGTTTAGCTCTCTTTGCCCTTCACCAGCGTGATGCGCAGCGCATCCCAAAGCGACGGTAGCAAGATCAGAGACACCGGAACAGCGGTCACCACAATAAAGCTCTGTAGCTTGGACACACCGCCCGATCCAACTGAGATCAGGATGATGGCCATAAGCCCCATCGCGATGCCCCAGAACACGCGCAGCGCTGCGGGTGGGTTGTTCTCGTTGCTCATTGTCGCAGAGATGACATAGCTCATCGAGTCGCCAGTGGTAGCCACAAAAATCGTGGTTAGGATCAGGAACAGGATCGAGATCACGAAGCCCATCGGCAGGTTGTTGGTAATCGCCAGCAAGGCGGCAGGCAGGTTGAAGCCTTCGAACGGGGCGGCGATTGTGCCGGGGTTCTCAAGTTCCATCGCAATGCCGGTGCCGCCGATGATGGTGAACCAGAAGTTCGTCACGATCGGCGCGATGATCGACAGCATGATGATGATCGAACGGATCGAACGACCGCGCGACACCCGCGCGATGAACATCGCCATAAGCGGGCCGTAACCCATGAACCAGCCCCAGAAGAACACGGTCCACCAGCCCAGCCAGCCGGGTTCACCGAACAGACCGGCCTCACCCCGATAGAGTGCCATCTGGAAGAAGTTGCCAACGTAAGTGCCAAAGCCCGAGAAGAACGAGCCAAAGATAAACCCGGTCGGGCCCGCAACCAGAACGAACAGCAGCAGGAAAGCCGCTAGGATCACGTTAACCTTGGAAAGAACCTGAATACCACGCGACAGACCCGTCATGGCCGAGATCGTGTAGATCGCTGCCAGCCCGGCAATCACGGTCGCCTGCAGGGCAAACGTATCCGAGAACCCGAACAGATCGGCCAGACCATAGCTCACCTGCAGACCCAGGAAGCCGATCGGACCAACTGTACCCGCAACCACAGCGATGATCGAGGACGCATCCGCAATCAGGCCAATCGGCCCGTTGATCGCCTTGTCCCCGAACACCGGGTACAGCAGCGTGCGCGGCGCAAGCGGCAGGCCCTTTTCATAATGGTAGTGCATCAGCATGACCGTGGTCAGCGAACCGAGAATGGCCCATGCGAGGAAACCCCAGTGCATGAAGCTCTGGGCGATGGCCGGGTTCACGGCCTCGGCCATTGCCCCTTCACCACCGTAAAGCGGCGCGGGATATAGGAAGTGGGCAATCGGCTCACCCGCCGCCCAGAACACGCCGCCACCAGCCAGCAGCGTGCACATGACCATCGAGCCCCACTGGAAAGTGGTGAACTCGGGCGCGGCTAAGCCGCCCATGATGGCACGCCCGCCGGGCAGAACGCACAGCAGCAGGCCGATCAGGAAGGTGGCGAGCAGAAGCACCTGCCAGTAAAGGCCAAAATAGGTGGCCGCGACATTGAATCCCCAATCCACGGCGCCAGAAAGGGCGTCCAGATCGACCAGGGCCGCGATGCAGAACAGCGCGATAAAACCGCCAGAGATCAGGAACAGCGGTTTGTTCACGCGGTTTTCCTGTACAGGGGCAGTGTTCAAAGATGCCTCAGACATCTCTCCTCCGTTAATATTAGTCAGGCCGTTTCTATCAGGAATGCGGCCATAGCTTCGTCGTTTAGCTGACCTGCATCAGGCGAGCGGTTTGAAGTTCTCGTCAAAGAAACGGTACCAGTTGCGACCCATGATCCCGTCAACCTCTTCGTCGTTCATGCCGGTGGCACGCAGCCCTGCCCGGATGTTGCCGAAATCACGGTTGTCATTGAACCAACCCGGCATGGGCGGGAAACCGGGGGCCGAGGCTGAGCCTTCGCCATAGTCGATTTCCTTGGTCCAGCGACCTACGCGCATCCATTCCACGATGCTGTCGGGCTGGTCCTGACACAGGTCGGTGCCGATCCCTAGATGCTCTGCGCCGTATTTCTCAGCCGTACGCGCGATCATCTCGCAGAAGCTTTCCAACGTGCAGTCGGATTTGTCCTTCAGATGGTGCGGATAAACCGAGAAACCCAGCATGCCGCCGTTTTCCGTCACCGCTCGGATCACCGCATCACGCTTGTTGCGCAGGGCGGGCGACCAGTCATAGGGGTTCGCGTGGGTGATGGCGATGGGGCGTTCCGAGATCTCAGCTGCTTCGATGGTCGAGCGGTCGGCCGAGTGGCTCATGTCAATTACAAGGCCCACGCGGTTCATCTCTTTGATGACCTGTTTACCCATGCGGGTGATGCCGGAATCCTCGGCCTCATAGCAACCGGTCGCCAGCAGCGACTGGTTGTTATAGGTCAGCTGCATGAACCGCGCGCCTAGCGTGTGCAGGATCTCGATCAGGCCGATATCGTCTTCCATCGGGCTTGGGTTCTGGAACCCGAAGAACACCGCCGTCCGGCCGGTTTCCCGAGCTTTATCGATGTCGCTGGCCCACTGCCCTTTCATGATCAGGTCCGGGTATTGTTCGAACCAGCGGTTCCACTGTTCGAAATTCAATACCGTTTCACGAAAGTTCTCATGATAAGCGATGGTGACGTGGATCGCGTCCACGCCCCCCTCGCGCAACTGGTGGAAGACCTTTTCCGACCAGTTCACATATTGCAGGCAATCGATCAGCATCAGACAGGGCCTGCGCTGATATAGGCGGTTTTGACCGTGGTGTAGAACTCGGCCGCCGCCTTGCCCTGCTCACGCGGACCGTAGGAGCTGTCGCCACGGCCGCCGAAGGGCACGTGATAGTCGGTGCCGGCGGTGGGCAGGTTCACGGTGACAACACCGGTGCGCGCATTGCGGCGGAAGTGCGTGGCGCGGGCTAGCGACTTGGTCACGATGCCCGAAGTCAGGCCAAAACTGGTGTCGTTGACCACGCTCAGCGCTTCGTCGTAGCTGCCAACCTTGATGACGCTGGTGAGCGGTGCAAACATTTCCTCGCGGTTGATGCGCATGTCGTTGGTGGTGTTCAGGAACACGCCGGGCGACATGTAGTACCCGTCATGCGGCATCTCGAGACGCGCACCGCCACAGGCCAGTTCCGCGCCCTCGGACTTGCCCAGATCGACATAGGCCAGGTTTTCGCTCAACTGCTGCTGGCTGACGACGGGGCCCATCTGAACGCCCGCCTCCAGCGCGTGGCCCACTTTCATCGCCTGCGCACCCGCAACGAGCTTTACGACAAAGGCGTCATGAATGGCAGAGTGGACCACGAGCCGGGAGGAGGCCGTGCATTTCTGACCGGTGCCACCGAACGCACCGCCCAGAGCCAGCGACACCGCCAGATCCAGATCGGCATCGTCCATGACGGCCAGAGCGTTCTTCGAGCCCATTTCCATTTGGACCTTGGTCAGATTCTGGATGGCAGCAGCGGCGATACCCTTCCCGACCGGAACCGATCCAGTGAAGGAAATCGCGTTGACCTTGGGGCTTTCCACCAGTCGTTGACCGATGGACCGGCCCGAACCCATGACCAGGCTGAACAGACCCTTGGGGATGTCCTGACGGTTGATGATCTCGGTCAGCGCAACTGCCGAGGCCGGGGTGATGTTGGCGGGCTTCCAAACAACCGCGTTTCCATAGCACAGCGCCGGAGCGATCTTCCATGACGC
Source organism: Ruegeria sp. ABV3_008 (assembly GCF_056161185.1). NCBI lineage: Bacteria > Pseudomonadati > Pseudomonadota > Alphaproteobacteria > Rhodobacterales > Roseobacteraceae > Ruegeria > Ruegeria sp. ABV3_008. The sequence goes on from NZ_JBSWYP010000008.1 coordinate 221,385, forward strand.
GGTCGCGGTGGGGAAGTTCCACGGGCTGATGATGGCCACAACGCCAATGGCCTCACGGCGTACGTCCACCTCAATATCGGGGCGAACGGAATCCGCGTTCTCACCGATCTGACGCAAGCATTCGGCGGCGTAGTAGGTGAAGAACTGACCGGCGCGGAACACTTCGCCTTTGCCTTCGGCCAGCGGCTTACCTTCTTCGCGGCTCAGCAGCGTGCCCAGTTCCTCGGCGCGGGCCATCAGCTCATTGCCGATCGCGTTCAGAACATCCTGCTTGCGCTCCAGCCCATAGGCGGCCCATTCCCGCTGAGCAGCACGCGCCTGATCCAATGTTGCCTCAAGCTGATCCGCGCTGGCCTGTGCAAATATGCCGACCAGATCGCTCAGGTCCGATGGGTTGCGGTTTTCGATCTCACCTTCACCGGTGACCCACTCACCAGCAATCAGGTTCTTTTGAATGTCAGCCATAGCCGTTTGCCCCATAGAGAATTTGCTGAGCGGGTATGGACTCTTTTGCGACAATCAATCAAACTAAAATTATTGAAGTTTACTTCAGCAAGATTGAAGCTTCCAGCATGACACTCAAGATCGAAATGCTTCGCGGCTTTGTCGCGGTCGCCCGCACCGGCAACCTGACGGACGCGGCCGTTGTCCTGAAACGCACCCCGTCGGCGGTATCAATGATGCTCAAGCAGTTTGAGACGCATCTGGGCGAGCCCTTGTTCGAGACGGACCGCAAAAACAAACTGACCGCGTTGGGTGAATTCGTGTTCGAGCAATCGCAGCTGGAATTACAGCATTTCGACAATACGGTTCGGGCCATCGAAAACTTTGCCGATGCCAGTATGGGACATGTCAGAATTGCCACGGTTCCCTCGGTGGCAGGCACGATCATACCGCGCGTTTTATCCCGAAATACCAAGGCTTACGAGGAAGTAAGGGTGGAGCTGCGCGACATGGATTCCAAATCCGTCCTGCACGAGCTGTCGCGGGGTCGCATCGATATCGGCATCGCGACACTGCGGGGGAACGGGTCGGGCCTGCACAGTCAGCTTTTGCTGACCGACTGGTTCGGCGTGTTGCTGACACCGGACCACCCGTTGGCCAGTGAAACGGCCCCCATCGACTGGGACGCGCTTGAGAATGAGCAGCTGATCGCCAACAGCCTGTCCGAAAGCATCCCCGGGCCCGAGGCGGAAAAACTGCACGCGGGCTCTCGGTTTTCGGCACATAATATCACCTCTATTCTGGGCATGGTACGGGCCGGGATCGGGGTCACACTCCTGCCCGAGATGGCGGCAATTTCGGCCGGGCAATCCGATCTGGTGTTCCGCCCTCTGGCGGATAAGACGGCCAAGCGGCAAATTCACCTCATACGCAAGGCTGATTCTGCGCTGTCGCCCGCTGCCCGGAGACTGGAAAATGACATCCTCGAAACCGTCGAGGACCTAGTGAAAGAGCAACGCTCATGAAAGATCAGGTCGAGAAAATTTCGCTGGGCATCCTGATCTTTCCAGGGTTCCCGATGGCATGCCTGACATCCTGTATCGAACCGCTGCGCGCGGCGAATGAGATCTCGGGGCAGGAGGCGTTCAGTTGGCATGTCATTGCTGAGCAAGACCAACCGATCCAATCCTCGGCCGGGGTCACCTTTTTCCCCGACAGCACCTTGGCCGACGCCCAATCCCTGACGCATCTGCTGTTTGCCTCAAGCCCGAACAGTGTGTTCGACACCCCCTCCAAGGCGAACGCGGCCCTTCAGCGCCTGATGCGCAACAAAACCCGTATCGGCGCAATCAGCGGCGGCGTCTTCCCCCTTGCCCGAACCCGGCTGACAGGTGACAACCCTCTGTCGGTGCATTGGTGCTACGAGGCTGCTTTTCAGGCCGAATTTCCCGAAATCCCGATCCACGGCACGGTGATCTGCGAACAAGGCGCCTTTAGCACGATCTCGGGCGCGTCTGCCGTGTTCGACCACATGCTGGCCCTGATCGAAGAACGGCTGGGCGGCGATGTTATGGCCGAGGTCGCCTGCTGGTTCCAGCATCCCTTCATTCGCAGCGGGACCGTTACGCAAAAGGTGCCCGCAATCTCAACCGCGCAAAGTCAGGACCTTTTGCCAAAACAGGTTGCAAAGGCCATTCAGCATTTTGCCGAACATATCGAAAATCCCATCCAGATCAGCGAAGTCGCTGATGCGGTGGGCCTTTCGGCACGGTCACTGGAGCGGAGCTTCAAAAAGGCGACAGGGCATAGCCCTTTGACCTATTACCGGCGGATGCGGATGAACCAGGCGCGGCAATTGGTGCTGTATACGAACGACCCGATCGCCGAGGTCGCCTATATGGTCGGTTACGCCACACCCAGCGCCTTCATGCGGCACTATCGTGAGACGTTCGGGGTCACGCCGATCAGCGACCGGCGTGCCAAGAACTCGATGCGGGTGGGCAGCGACGATGTGCTGCCCTCGGGCTAAGCTTCACGCGATGGATTTCGCGGCGGCCAACAGGCCGTGATGCAGCGACGCCGCCGAAGAGCGCGGGCCAAGAACGGCCATATGATCCTCGGCCAGACGCCATAGGAAGACGCCCAGATGCTCCGCCGTGGTTCGGATCGCCGCGCCCGCCCCCATCGTGCGGACCGGCGCGTTGCTGAGCCGTTCGAACAAATCGCACAGACCCGCGCCCTGCACGTCGAACCGGCACCAGCCATCCGTCTGCTCGGAGACCGATGCGGTATCACCGACGATCTGCTTCAACTCGGCGGCCAGCAATTCGTGACTGTCATGTGGGGCCATGACCATCCATTGCTCCGGCCCCATCCAGAGCGCAGCATAGGGTGCGGCCTGAGCGGATTGGGCAACCTCGGGCAAGCTCAGACCGATCTTGTCGGCCAGCGCCTTTTGCACGGTACCGGCCTGATCGTTGCGGGCCGCGACCGACGCCAGCGCCTGATCCACGACCTCGGTGATCGTGATCGTACCGACCGTATCGACACGCGGCGTGTCGCCGCCCAGCGGGGTGATGGGTTTCAGTTTATGCACGAAGCTTCTCCCCTTCCGGGTCCACGAAATGAGCGCTGACAATCTCGACCATGACTTCCTGGCCTTCCAGCGGGTTCACCAGACGCAGTTTTTCACCCATCCGGTCAGAGCCACCTTTGACAAATCCGAGCCCGATCGAGCTTTCCAGGATCGGCGAATAGGCGGCCGAGGTTACATAGCCCTGATCATGGGCCGCATCGACCGGCCCGGTGGCGTTCATCAGATGCCCGCCCGCAGGCACGCTGTCCTTGGCATCCACCGGCTTGAGACCGACCAGAGCCAGCGCGTCCGGGGCATTCAGCCCTTCCCGACGGCTGAGCGTGTTGCCGATACAGTCCTTCTTGGTGCTGACCATACGCGCCATGCCAAGGTTCAGAGCCGTGGTCGTACCGTTCAGCTCATTGCCGGTCGCATGACCCTTTTCGATCCGCATGACGCCCAGGGCCTCGGTGCCGTAAGGCATCACGTCGAACTCTTCACCCGCCTCCATCAGCGCGCGCATCAGCCCATCGCCATAGCGCGTGGGCACCGCGATTTCATAGGCCAGCTCGCCCGAGAACGAGATCCGGAACAGTCGCGCGCGCAGGCCGCCGCAGACTGTGATCTCAGCGCAACCCATGAAGGGGAACGCCTCGTTCGAGATGTCAAAGTCAGGGTCCACGATCTTTTGCAGCAGTTTGCGGCTGTTGGGACCGGCCACGGCATATTGCGCCCAGGCCTCGGTAGTCGAGATCAGCTGCACGTCCATATCCGGGCACAGGCATTGGCGGACGAATTCCATATTGCGATAGACCAGAACCGCGTTGGCGGTGGTGGTGGTCACGACGAAATGGTCCTCGGCAAACCGCGCGGCGGTACCGTCGTCATAGGCAATGCCATCCTCGCGCAGCATCAGGCCATAGCGCACCTTGCCCACGGGCAGCTTGGCGAACGCGTTAGAGTAGACCATGTTCAGGAAAGCCGCAGCATCCGCGCCCTGCACGTCGATCTTGCCTAGCGTCGTCACATCGCACACACCGACCGAGTTTCTTGTCTTCAGCACCTCGCGGTCCACCGATTGGCGCCAATGGGTTTCGCCCTTGCGCGGGAACCATTGGGCACGTAGCCAATTGCCGACCTCGACAAACACGGCGCCCTGTTCCTCGGCCCATTTGTGGCTGGGCGTCAGGCGAGTCGGGTGGAAATCCTTGCCCACTGCACGGCCACCGAACGCACCCATCGCAACCGGCGTATAAGGCGGGCGGAAGATGGTTGTGCCGGTGTCCTGAATGGACTTGCCCGTTAGTTCCGCCATCACCGCCAAGGCACCCACGTTCGAGGTCTTGCCCTGATCGGTCGCCATGCCCAGTGTGGTATAACGCTTGAGATGCTCCACCGAGGTAAAGTTCTCTTGGTGCGCCAGCTTGACGTCCTTGACGGTCACGTCGTTCTGGTAATCCAGCCATGCGCGTTTTGCGCCTTTGACGTGCCAGAAGGGGCTGATCGAGACCGGCGCATCGGCTGCAGCGGGAAGATCAACGTGGGATGCCGTGATGCCGAGATCGCCCAGAGCGGATACCGCCGCCGCCGCACCGCCTTGCAGCGCCGCTTTGGTGGTCATCTCACCCTTGGCCGCGCCTGCCACGATCTGACCGACGGGTAGGCCCTCGCCCGGAACAAAGGCGTGGATGTCCGCGTTCCAGACAGGGCGACCGCGCTGATGGCAGGTTAGGCCCAAGTTCGGGTTCCAGCCGCCGGACATCGCCAGCGCCTCACAATAGAGATCCGTTGTATACCCTTTCTCAGTGCGCACTTGCACCGAAGTCAGACCCAGACGGCCCGAGGTGTTGATGATCTCGGCCCCTTTGAGAACTTCGGTTCCCTCGACATCCGCAGCATCCGAGCGCGTGTCCACAATTGCCGGGACCTTTATACCCTGCGCCATCAGATCGCGTGCCGTCTGGTGTGCGTCGTCATTGTTGGCAAAAACCACAACCGATTGCGCCGGCGTTGCGGCCCAGCGGTTGGCGTAGGACCGAACCGCTCCGGCCAGCAGGATACCAGGCCGGTCGTTGTTTTCGAACGCGATGGGGCGTTCGATGGCCCCGGTCGCGATCAGCGCGCGCTTGGAGTAGATGCGCCACAGGGTTTGGCGGGGTTTGTCAGCCGCGGGCGCGATCAGGTGATCCGCGTTGCGTTCAACCGCACCATAGATCCCATGGTCATAGGCCCCAAACACGGTTGTACGCGGCATGACCCGCACATTGTTCATCGACGCCAGCTCACCCAACGCCTGCGCGACCCAGTCCGCGCCGGAGATATCGGCCAATGCGCCAGTCTCAGCAATCAGACGCCCACCCATGCGGAAATCTTCATCCGCCAGAATGACCTGAGCGCCCGCTCGTCCCGCAGTCAGCGCCGCCGCCAGACCGGTCGGACCCGCGCCAATGATCAGCAGATCGCAATGCAGGAAGCCCTTGTCATAGAGATCGGGGTCATCCTCACCCGTCAGGCTACCCAAACCGGCGGCCTTACGAATAATCGGCTCATATAGCTTTTCCCAGAACGCCTTCGGCCACATGAAGGTCTTGTAGTAAAACCCCGCCGTCAGGAAGTTCGAGAACCGGTCGTTGATCGCCATGAAGTCGCGTTCCAGCGACGGCCAGCGGTTCTGGGAATTGGCGCTCAGGCCGTTATACAGCTCGGCCACGGTGGCGCGGGTGTTCGGCTCCTGCCGCCCGCCTGAGCGCAGCTCGACCAAAGCGTTCGGCTCTTCGCTGCCCGCGGTCAGCGGGCCGCGCGGACGGTGGTATTTGAAGGACCGGCCCATCAGGCGCACTCCATTGGCCAACAAGGCCGAAGCCAGCGTGTCGCCCTCATAACCTTGATAAGACTTGCCATCGAAGGTGAAGCTGAGGCTGGCGTCCCGGTTGATCAGCCCGCCGTTCAGTCGATTGCTCTGATTCATTGTGCAGCCTTCCCTGCCGCTTTGGCTACGTCACGGGCCAGTTCGACCTTCAGGATTTCATGGGTCAGCGTATTGCGCGTGACCACCAGCCACGACCTGTCGCCTTGTTCGTGATACCAAAGCTCGCGATGCTCGCCCGCCGGGTTGTCACGCAGGTAGAGGTAGTCGTGAAACGCTTGCGCCGCGTCCTCGGCCTGCCAATCGGGACGATTGATCAGCGAGGCATCGCCCAGATAAGTGAACTCCTGCGCGTCGCGCGGGCCAAGCAGGGGGTGATTGATCAGCATGCTTCGACCTCCGACCTTTTGTGAATGATGTTGATGTCGCGAACGCGCTGCATCCACTTGGCGCGCAGCTCTTCGCTGGTAACGCCCATGTCATAAGCGGGCGTGGCCAGAGGCTTGCACGCCGTTGCCTTGATGACCACAAATCCAGAGAACATCGGCTCAAGCTCCGGCCAGCGGTTGGTATAGGCCGGGCGCAGCAACGGGTAGCGCGCATCGTCGCGCGGAACATAGCTGGCCTCACCCTGGATCAGGACGCCTCGACGGGTCAGGATGTCGATGAAGTTGACCTCGACCTGCGTACGCACCGCAATATTGGCCAGAGTGTCCGGAGACCGCATTTCGGCAAAGCTGATCGTGGTGTCATCATGGGTTACAAACGTGCCCTTGGGCGAGACATTCGGGTTTCCTTCGGCATCCGCTGTGGCCACAAAGCCAAGATGCCAGTTTTCGATCAGATCGCGTGCAAACTTGTTGATCATGGCGATGGTCCTCAGTGCAGGTTCGGCTGGGCGCCCTGCCCTTTTTCGTCGATCATGTGACCGGTCATGAACCGGTCCAGCCGGTAGGCTGTGGCGGTTTCATGCGGACGGTCGGTTTTCAGAAGATGCGCAAAGCAATAGCCAGAGGCCGGCGTGGCCTTAAACCCGCCGTAACACCATCCGCCATTGAAATAGAGCCCGTCGATATGCGTCTTGTCGATAAACGGAGAGCCATCCATCGACATATCCATGATCCCGCCCCAACTGCGTAGCAGGCGCGCACGCCCAAGTGCCGGGATTAGCGCCATGCCGCTTTCGATCACATCCTCGACCACGGGCAGGTTCCCGCGTTGGGCGTAAGTGTTGTACATGTCGATGTCGCCACCAAAGACCAGACCGCCCTTGTCGGACTGGCTGCAATAGAAGTGCCCCGCCCCATAAGTGATAACGCCGTCGATGAAAGGCTTCAGACCCTCGGAGACGAAAGCCTGCAACACGTGGCTCTCGATCGGCAGGCGCATCCCTGCCTTCTCCATCACGCGGCTGGAACTGCCCGCGACAGAGACGCCAACCTTTTTGGCCCCAATAAAGCCGCGGGTGGTATCGACCCCCAGAACCTTGCCATTTTCAATGCGGAAACCCGTCACCTCGCAGTTCTGAATGATATCCACGCCGCGCATGTCCGCACCGCGCGCATATCCCCACGCTACTGCGTCGTGGCGCACCGTGCCGCCGCGACGGTGTAGCAGGCCACCTTTGATCGGGAACCGGGCGTCATCGAAATTCAGGAACGGGTACATTGCACGGACGCCTGCGGTATCCAGTAACTCGGCATCTGATCCGTTCAGGATCATCGCATTGCCCCGCCGCCGCGCCGCATCCCGCTGTGCATCCGTGTGGACCAGGTTCAAAATACCGCGCTGGCTGACCATGGCGTTATAGTTGAAGTCCTGTTCGAGGTTTTCCCACAGCTTCAGCGAGAACTCGTAGAAAGGCTCATTCCCATCCAACAGATAGTTCGAGCGAATGATCGTCGTGTTCCGCCCCACATTGCCGCCGCCGATCCAGCCTTTTTCCAGTACCGCGATACGCGCGGCACCGAATTCCTTGGCCAGATAGTAGGCTGTGGCCAGACCGTGGCCGCCGCCGCCCACGATCACATAGTCATAAGCATCCGCAGGCTCAGGGTCGCGCCATTGCGGACCCCAGCCCTTGTGGCCGGTCAGGGCCTCTTTGAAAAGTCGCAGCGCCGAGAATCGCATGTAGGCTCCTATTCGTTGCAGCTTACTTTATGCACCCGGGTTGCCCTCGTTTTCAGTGTCGATTTCGGACAGAAGCTATCTCAGATGCGACAGATGCCATCAGAGAGCAGCCGTTTTGGCGTTTCAAGCTCTAACAGCGGCCTGATGCAAAATTAGGTAATTTTTGCTTATCTATTTTTCATTGGTCATCATTATTCTTTACCGTTTTGAGAATCACGGCTACGACACCCCAAAGCGCGACACAGGAGGAGCGAGACATGTTCGACGCCAGCACCACGCATAAAGTCGTTTTGGGAGTGATCGGTGCAGATTGCCACGCCGTAGGCAACAAGATCCTCGACAGCCTGCTGACCCGGGCCGGGATCGAGGTCATGAACCTCGGCGTCATGGTCAGCCAGAGCGAATTCGTCGCCGCAGCCGTTGCTCAAAAAGCCGATGCGATCCTTGTCTCATCCATTTACGGGCACGGTGAGATCGACTGTCAGGGCCTGCGCGACCGGTGCGAGGCTGCGGGGATCGGGAACATCCTGCTCTATGTCGGTGGGAACCTCGTGATCGGCAAACAGGATTTCGCAACCGTCGTCACCCGCTTCAAGGAGATGGGCTATGACCGCGTCTTCCCGGCTTCGGCCAATATCGACGAGGTCGTGGCGCTGCTGAAAGACGACATCGACATGAACCGCCTTCCGAACATCGGCCACAACTCGGGCGCTTTCGCATCTGGGTTCGCCGATTGGGCCGCAATTTAGCAAAGACAGATGGTGACATGACCGGCGCGCCAGAAATAACGAATTCCAAGCTACCCGATTCCGTTTTCAACGCCGAGCGTGAGGGCGTTTTGCAATCCTGGCACACCGGTGCCGACGTGGACTTTGAGGCGGGCCTTGCCCGTCAACGTGCGCTGCCTTCGGAGAAGCGTTTCTCGGCGGCCTTGGCGGATGCGGATGAAACCGGCAAGACACTGTTGCAACCCCGTGCGGGCGTTGCGCTGTTGCGCGAACACACCGCGCTGATGGAGGGGCTGGCCCCCCATTGCGACGTGTTGCCTACCACCATTGACGCCTATACCCGCCACAACCGCTATGACGAGGCGCAGGATGGCATCGACCGATCCCGCGCGGCAGGAACCTCGCTGCTGAACGGGTTCCCAGCGGTCAACCATGGTGTGGAAGGCTGTACAAGACTGGTCGAAGCCGTCTCAAAACCCATTCAGGTCCGGCACGGCACACCGGATGCACGCCTTCTGGCCGAAGTGACCCTCAGTTCGGGCTTTTCGTCCTACGAGGGCGGCGGGATTTCCTATAACATCCCCTATGCAAAGAACATTCCGCTGGAGCAATCGATCCGCCATTGGCAATATTGCGACCGTCTTGTGGGCCGGTTCGAAGAACACGGCATCCGCATCAACCGCGAGCCGTTTGGCCCTCTGACCGGAACGCTGGTACCGCCGTTCGTATCGCATGTGGTCGCGATCATCGAAGGCTTGCTGGCGCTGGAACAGGGCGTGCGTTGTATCACGCTGGGCTATGGTCAGGCGGGCAATCTGGTGCAAGACGTCGCCGCACTGCGCTCGTTACGGCGGCTGGGGCACCACTATTTCCAGAACGCGGGCTATGATGATTACCAGCTGACCACCGTGTTCCACCAATGGATGGGCGGCTTCCCCGAGGATGAGGCCAAGGCGACCGCCGTGATCTGTCTGGGTGCAATGGCCGCGAAACAGGCGCGGGCCACCAAGATTATCGTGAAAACGCCGCATGAGGCCAGCGGCATCCCTTCGATCGAGGCGAACCAGGCTGGGCTCAAGGCGACCCGCCAGATGGTGAACATGATCGCGGACCAGAACCGCAATGACGGCAACGAAATCCTGACCGAGGTCGAGGTGATCGAAGCCGAAGTTCACGCCGTCATGCGCGCCGTTCTGAAACTGGGCAAAGGCGACATCGCGCGCGGAGCCGTTCTGGCCTTTGAGAGCGGCGTCATGGATATCCCCTTCGCCCCCGCCATCGGGAACGCGGGCAAGCTGACACCGGTACGCGACAACCACGGCGCGCTGCGGATCTTTGAGACCGGAAATGTGCCGCTGCCGAAGGATATCATGGCCTTTCACCGGGACCGCATCGCGGAACGCGCCCGGTCCGAGGGGCGCGAGGTGTCCTTTGACATGGTGGTCGACGACGTCCGCGCCATCTCGGCCAGCAAACTCATTGGGCGGCCTTCGGTTGCCGCCTAACACACAGAGAGTGTCATGAAGATCAAGAACGTTGTTTTCGCGCCGGGGCTGGCCTCGTACTATTTCGACGATCAGGCAGCGATCAAACAGGGGGCCAAGCAGGACGGGTTCGTCTATTGCGGGCAGGCCCTGACCGACGGCTTTGCCCGCGTCCGGCAATTTGGGGAAAGTGTCTCGATCCTGCTTGAACTGGAAAACGGCCAAATCGCCGAGGGCGATTGCGCCGCCGTGCAATATTCTGGAGCCGCCGGGCGTGATCCGCTGTTTCTGGCCTCCTTCGTCATCCCATTCCTGCAGGAACATCTGACGCCGCAGTTGATCGGGCATGATGTGCATAGCTTCCGCGAAAGCGCGGAATTCTTCGATACGCTGGTCGTGGATGGCCAACCTCTGCACACCGCCGTGCGCTATGGCCTGTCGCAGGCTTTGCTGTCTGCGGCCTCGATTGCCAAAGGCAAGATGAAATTCGAGGTGATCTGCGACGAATGGGGGCTTGAGGCCATCGCGGCCCCTCTGCGCCTGTTTGGGCAGAGCGGCGACAACCGCTATGAGGCCGTTGACAAGATGGTGCTGAAACAGGTCGACGCCCTGCCCCACGGCCTGATCAACAACATCCCCCAGAAACTGGGCCAGACAGGCGGGAAACTAGCTGAATACGTCACATGGCTGTCGCGCCGCATACAGGCTCTGCGCACAGATGAGAGCTATCATCCGGTACTGCATATCGACGTCTACGGTACGGTGGGCATGATCTTTGACAATGACGCGGTGAAAATCGCCAACTATATGGAAACGCTGGAACAACGCGCCGCCCCATTCGATCTGTATATCGAAGGGCCTGTGGACGCCGGTTCAAAAGACAGGCAGATCACCTTGCTGCGCGATATCCGTGCCTCGCTGCGGGCGCTTGGCAGCAACGTCAAAATCGTGGCTGACGAATGGTGCAACACTTATCAGGACGTAGTCGATTTCGTCGACGCCGATTGCTGTGACATGGTCCAGATCAAGACCCCCGATCTGGGATCGCTGCACAATACGGTCGACGCGGTGCTCTACTGCAAAGCCAATGGTGTCGCGGCATATCAGGGCGGCACCTGCAACGAGACCGACATCTCGGCCCGCGCCTGTCTGCACGCCGCCATGGCCACCCGCCCCGACCGCGTGCTGGTCAAACCCGGCATGGGCTTTGACGAAGGCATGACCATCGTCGCCAACGAAATGCACCGCACCCTTGCGCTTTTGAACACACGAGCTGCCGCATGACCGATACCCAACTCAAACCCTATGAAGGCCTGCTGGTCGTATCTCTGGAACAGGCCGTCGCTGCCCCCCTCGCGTCGTGCCACTTTGCCCAGGGCGGCGCTCGTGTCATCAAGATCGAGCGTGACACCGGAGACTTCGCCCGCAAATACGACGGTGCGGTGAAAGGCTCGGCGTCCTATTTCGTCTGGGCTAATCACGGCAAGGAAAGCCTGTGTCTGGATATAAAACACCCCGAGGATGCCGCTCTGCTGCACCGTATTCTGGACGAGGCGGATGTGTTCATCCAGAACCTCGCCCCCGGCGCCATTGCCCGCGCCGGGTTTGGCGAGGATGTCCTGCGCAAACGGACCCCGCGCCTGATCACCTGCGATATCAGCGGATATGGCGAGGATGGACGGTACAGCGACATGAAGGCCTATGACTTTCTGGTGCAATGCGAAAGCGGGCTGGTCTCGGTCAACGGAGCGCCCGGCCATCCCGGTCGGATTGGCGTTTCGGTCTGCGATATCGGCGCCAGCATGAATGCGATCATAGGCATCCAGAAGGCACTGATCGCGCGCAGCATCAGCGGCAAGGGCAGCGCGGTGAAGCTGTCCCTGTTCGACACGGCCGCCGATTGGATGACCGTGCCTTTGATGCATACGGTTTATGCGGGTAAAGCGCCGCAGCCAGTTGGCCTGCATCACCCGTCCATCGCGCCTTATGGTGGGTTTGCCACCAAAGATGATGAGGTTCTGGCGATCTCGATCCAGAACGAACGCGAGTGGAAACGCCTCTGCGCCGATGTCATCGGGCAACCCGAATTGGCCACCGACCCACGGTTCTGCGATGCGGCCCAGCGGGTTGCTAACCGCGCCGAACTGGATGCCATCGTGGCCGGGTTCTTTGCCCGCCACAGCCGGGCCGAGTTGGAAGGCAAGTTGTTCGCGGCAGCCATCGCTTATGGGGCTGTGAACTCGGTCAGCACCTTTGCCGAACACCCGCAGCTGCGCCGCACGCCGGTCACGCTGGAAAACGGGGATGAGGCGCATCTGGTTGCAGCCCCCGTGCGCCACAGCTTTGATCCGGAAACACCGCGCTTTGGCCGTGTGCCCGCGCTTGGCGAACATACCGATACCATTCGGTCCGAATTCGCCGAGACCGTTGCCGCATGATCCGGTCCTACCTGTTCACTCCGGCACATCGACCGGAGCTGATTGCCCGCGCGCATGAACGGGGCGCGGATGCGATCCTGCTGGACCTTGAGGACAGCGTCCCGCGCGACCGCAAACAGGCCGCGCGGGATGGGTTGGCAGAGGCGGTCTCTGTGCTGACCGCCCGTGATGTGTCGGTTGTGATACGGGTCAATGCCGATCTGGGCGAATGCGTCCGCGATCTTGAGGCTGCCATCCTGCCCGGCGTTGACGCGATCATGCTGCCCAAGGTCATAGGGGCCGACCACCTGCGTCTGGTGGCTGACTATCTGTCGATGCTGGAGCGACAGGCCAAACTTCCCGAGAGCCAGATCAAGCTGATTGCGTTGATCGAAACAGCCCAAGGGCTGATGAACGCCGCAAGCATCGCAAAAGCAACCCCCCGGCTGACCGCGCTTGCATTCGGGGCTGAGGACTTCTCGACCGATTGCGGCCATGGGCCTTCGGTCGAGGCGCTGAAGGGCCCGGCGCAGTCCTTGATCCATGCGGCCAAAGCGGGTGGCCTGCAGGCCATCGGCCTACCGGGCAGCATTGCCGAGATCCACGACATGGACAGTTTCCGCGCCTGCGTCGACCTTGGGCGTGCGATTGGCTTCGACGCCGTCCTGTGTATCCATCCGCGACAGGTCGAAATCGTTGACGCGGTCTTCACGCCCAGCGCGTCCGAGATCGAACAGGCGACCCGCGTGGTCGAGGCCTTTGTTCGGGCCACTAAGCAGGGGCTGGGTGCCGTCATGCTGGAGGGCAAAATGATCGACCCACCCATCGTGGCGCGGGCGCAATCTATGTTGCAATCCCGGCGTCTTTGAAGAAATCCTCCATAAAGGCCGGGCCTTTCTGATCGACGAAATCCCGAAAGGACCGCGCCGCCGGACGCAGGGGTTTGTTACGCATATGCAGAACGAACCAGTCGCGATATTCAGGCATCCCTTCAACGTTCAGGATTTTCAGCTTTCCGGCCATCGCCTCCAGCGCGATCGTGTGAGCCGAGATGAAGGCCAGCCCCATATTCGCCATGACCGCCTGTTTGATATTGGCGTTACTGTCCATTTCCTGCGCCTTGGGCTGCGGCAGGCCCGAGTCCGAGAAAAAGAACTCATGCACCATGCGCGTGCCCGACCCCCGTTCGCGGACGATGAATTGATGGTTTGGCAAGTCCGAGCGACGGATGCGGCTGGAGCGCACCAGTGGATGATCCGGATGGCCGATCAACACATAGGGGTGTTTGGCGAATTGATGTGCCGTTGTCTCTATCCGGCGCGGAGGGCGACCCATGAGCGCAAGGTCGATCTGATCGGTATCTAGCATCTCAATCACGCTGCGCCGGTTGGCGATTTTGAACTGCAGATCGCATTCCGGGTGCTCCTGCTGGAACTGCGCCAGCAGATGCGGGCCGAAATTGCGCGCCGTGGTCACCATGGCCACCCGAACCCGGTGGTCTAGCTTGCCCTGCATGATCTGCACAACATCTACCGCCTCGGCCAGCGTTTCGGTCATGCGTTCGGCATAGGGCACCAAAGCGGTGGCAACCTCAGTCGGGATCACCGAACGGCCGGATTTCTCGAACAGCGGCGCGCCGAATTCCTCGCTCAGCCGGCTCATCTGCATCGACACCGCAGGAGGGGTCAGCGACAGGCGCTCTGCCGCGCGCACAAAGCTGCGCGTCTCGATCGCCACCAGAAATATCTGCAACTGGCGCAGGGTAATCTTGTCCGAGGTCGGCGGCATTGCGGCTCCTGTGCGCTAGAAGGCGGGTTTGCGGGTAAAGAAGTCTCCTCCCTTGTCGTCAATAATCACAAACGCCGGGAAATCCACGACTTTTATGCGAAAGACGGCCTCCATCCCGAAGTTGGGAAAATCCAGCGTTTCGATGTTCTTGATGACGTCCTTGCCCAGAACTGCCGCCGCCCCACCGACCGAGCCCAGAAAGAACCCGCCATGCTCCTTGCAGCTTTGCACGACCGAGGGCGCACGATTGCCTTTGGCAATCATCACGCGGGACGCGCCCAGCGCCTGCAGTTCCGGCACATAGGGGTCCATCCGCGCGGCTGTGGTTGGCCCGAACGAGCCTGAGGTATACCCTTCGGGCGTCTTGGCCGGGCCCGCGTAGTAGACCGGGTGATCGCGGATGTAGTCCGGCAGCTCCTGACCCTTTCGGATCATCCGGGCCAATTCGGCATGCACCAGATCGCGCGCGACAATCATGGTGCCGGACAGCAAAACCGGGCTGGAGACGGACAGCTTGGACAATTCAGCACAGATATCATCCATCGGCTGGTCCAGGTTGATCCGGGTTGCGGATTGCGCCGCGACATCCTGCGCAGGCAGGAACCGAGCCGGGTCATGTTCCAACTGCTCGACCCAGATCCCATCCCGGTCGATCCGCCCCTTGATCTGGCGATCCGCCGAACAGCTGACACCCATGCCAACCGGCAGGCTTCCTCCGTGGCGCGGCAGGCGAATGACGCGCACGTCATGGCAGAAGTATTTCCCGCCGAACTGAGCGCCCAGCGACATGTTGCGGGTCAGCTCCAATATCTGCGCCTCAAGCTCCAGATCGCGAAAGGCACGCCCATCGGGGCTACCGGTCGTGGGTAGATCATCCAATTCCTTGGCCGAGGCTTTCTTGACCGTTTTCAGACAGTGTTCAGCCGACAGCCCCCCAATGACAATCGCCAGATGGTATGGCGGGCAAGCCGTAGTACCCAAGGTCCGAATCTTCTCATCAAAGAACGCCAGTATCCGCTCGGGTTCCAGCAGTCGCCGAGTTTCCTGATACAAAAACGTCTTGTTGGCCGAGCCACCCCCTTTAGCCATGAACAGGAATTCCAGAGCCGCCCCGCTGAGCGCCTCAATATCGATCTGCGCAGGCAGGTTGGTTCCGGTGTTCTGCTCTTTGAACATTGTCAGCGGGGCCATTTGCGAAAAACGCAGGTTACGCGTTTCCCATGTGTCCTTGACCCCCTGCTCGACCGCCGCATGCAGATCGCCCTGCACCAGAACGTTCTGGCCCTTCTTGCCGTGAATGATCGCTGTTCCAGTGTCCTGACAGCTCGGGAATTCTCGCTCGGCAGAGATCACCGCGTTCTTCAGCAACTCCAGTGCCACGTAGTGATCGTTGGACGAGGCATCCGTGTCATCGAGTATCTCGCGTAGCTGGGCAAGATGGCTGGGGCGCAACAGATGCGAGACATCTGCAAAGGCGGTTGAGGTCAAATTGCTGACCGCCTCGGACGAGACCCGCAGGAAGGTTTCATCATCGAACCGGGCGGTTTCCAGCCCTTCATTGCCGAGATGGCGATAGCAGGTCGTGCCGATTGTTTTCGTTGTCTGGGTCATGGCGCGCACCCTAGTGAGATACACAGAAACACTCAATAGTTCTTAACTTAAGTGCCTTTTTATTCACCAAAAATTACCAAAAGAGAATCGCGCCAGAATACTCGATTTCAGCAACCGCCAATTCACACCACGCAAAGCATCACTCCCCAAAATCGAACCGACTCAGCATTCGGCGACCCAACTGCCCTTCGTTCAACGCGGGTCGATCTTGAGCAACATCAACACTAGGATCCAGCGGCCACGGTCCGCGCGCAGCCCCGTGCAAAGACTAACGCGAAATCAAGCTGACCAATTGATGTCTAAGCTCTTTGGCGTCAATTGGCTTGTGGATTAACTCCAGCCCGTTCGCCTTGCATTCTTCCGCCGTTTCAGGAGACCGGTTGGCCGAGATGATGCAGGCGGGCACATCGCTGAATTCCGCTTTGATCCGACGCACTGCCTCAGTCCCGGTTTTTCCGTTATCCAGCTGGTAGTCCGCGACGATCGCATCGGGTGTGATACCGATTTCGCGCAGCAGGTCCACGGCCTGATCCTCACTGCCACACTCCAGCACGTGAACGCCCCAGGACTCGAGCGTCAGCGTTAGCGCATTTCTGAGATTTGCGTCATTTTCAATCAGCAGAACGATCATATCCGCCAGTTGACCCGTTTTCCTGTCAGCAGCAGCGGGACGGCCTTCGCTGAACTGCCCTTGGTCCTGTACCACAGGGACTTCGACGGAGAACACCGTTCCTTTTCCCAACTCGGAGCGCAGATGAATCGGGTGGTTGAGCAACCCGCAGGCGCGCTCGACAATAGCAAGACCAAGGCCCATGCCTTCGGCCGCACTCGCGTCCGATTGCACCCGCTTGAATTCCTGAAAAACCATGTCGCGCTGATCGGCGGCGATGCCAATTCCGGTATCCAGCACCTCTATCGACACGCGGGTTTTGCGCCGCTTCACCCCGACCAGAACCTTGCCGGCGTCGGTATAACGGATTGCGTTGGACAGCAGGTTCTGAAGGATGCGCCTCAAGTAGCTAGCATCACTGGCCACAAGCGCGCTGGTCGGCACCACCCGTAATTCCAATCCTTTGGCCTGTGCAACCGGGCGGAAAGCGTCCTCCATCTGCTTGAACATATCACCAACCGACACGGTCGAGAGGTGGACTGTCGCGCTGCCGGAATCCAATTTCGATATGTCCAGGAGTGCCTCAAGGATATGCTCCACGCTATTGAGCGCACTTTCCGCCTTTGTGGCCACATCATTCGTTTCCGCCTGATCCAACCCGTTTTTCAGCGAAGCCACATAAAGCTTGGCGGCGGACAGAGGTTGCAGCAGATCATGACTGGCGGCGGCAACAAAGCGGGACTTTGACGCATTGGCCCGTTCCGCCTCGCCCAGCGCGTCGGCCAGTTCAACGGTGCGCGCTTCAACGCGTTTTTCCAGAAGTTCCTTGGCGTCCTGCAATGCCTGCGCCGATTTTCGTTCCGCCGTCACATCGGTGAATGAAATCACATAGCCCTTGTCGGGCATTTCCTGCGCAAAGACAGACAGGATTTTCGACCGCCCCCGATGCAGCAGAAACCGCAAGGGACGCCGGGAGGTGTGCCGCTTGGTCCAGTCGGACAAATCTCCCCAGCTCATCCCCGGTTGGAAACTCATATTAGAACCGAGCCGGTCGTAGAGCGTTTCAAATTGCGTGCCCATCTGGAATTGCCCAACCGGGATCGCCAGCAGCTCGCTGGCCCGGTTGTTCCAGCCGATCAAACGGTGCTTATTGTCAAAAATGCAGACACCCTGGTCGATGTGTTCCAGCGTGGCGCGGATCAGGCGCGATTTGTCATCCAGAATGCGGTCGCGTTCTAGCCGCTCGACCCGCATGATATCGGTCACATCCGTCTGCAAGATAACCGTGCCCGCATCCTTCGTGCGATGTTCAGAGACCTGCATCCAGCGATTGCCGCTCAGGCCCACATTGAACACTACATGGTCATCCGCATGACGTGTCAGCCGAAGCTCGGCCCAGTCCACAGGCGCAACCCCCTCCGGCAGAAGCAGAGAGCTCGACCGGCTGACAAGCTCGACATATTCGGTAAAACGCAGACCTGGCTTCAGCCGACCTTGGATATCGGGCATGTGCAGCCCGAAGCGACTGTTGCACAGCACCAGTTTTTCATCGCGCCCAAACAGGGCAAAGCCATCCTGCACCGCCTCGATCGCATTCGCCAAATTGGCCCGAGCAGCTTCGGTTTCCTCATTGGCCTTGGCCAATTGCGCGTTGGATGCGTTCAGAAGGTCCAGAGCACGCTCCAGATCATCCGTGCGGGTGCGAATCTCTTGTTCCAACACGGCCGCGCGCTGGAATTGCGCATAAGCAGCACCCGAGGCATCAGTAGATTCCTCGACCCGGCGCATTAGCGCCTCGACGATCCTCAGCAGTTTTTCATTCTGGCGTTCGATCGGATCCAGCGGGTCTGTCAGATGCTCGATCATCCGCTAGTCGTCCCCGGGTGGATAGATCGCCACCCCGGTCATCGTCTGATTGACGTGGATCGAGTTGAACTGCTCACCATAGGTCGAGAATCCGACCACATGATTGTCCGACAGGATGCGCGAGATTTCGTGCGTTTTTTGCTTTTCCTGTGCCTCAAGCCTCCGCAGGATACAGTCGCAGGCCAGGATCGTATCGGGCTTTTGCTTTTCGTTCAGCGCTGCGATCTCTTCCTGCAGATGCACCGTCATGTCGCGCGGTTCGGCCAGGGTCAGAACCAGTCCCTCATCAATGGCCGAAAAGAACACCAGATCGCCATTGCCTGCGACCTGCTGAATGGCCCGCACATGGTGCTGACCTCCGATCTGGACGACGACCGGATGGGCCGCGAAGGTAAAGGGGGTCAGCTGTTCGGGGTCTTTGCCAAGGATGCGCGCATATTCCCGCGCTGCGGGTTCCGCGTTGATTTCCTGAACGATGCGGTTGGCGGGGTCGGCTTTGGTCACGACCATACGCTGCGCGGCCGGAACAAGATGATCTGTCTTGAACACCTTGATCGGGCAAGAGGTTCGCACCTGCACCAATATGGCCGCGTTCTCCAACGCCTGTGATCCATGAAGAACATAGGTGTGGCCGAACTCGGTCCCGTCGCCTGCCGATCCACCGAACAAAGGCACCGGCCCCAGCCCCATCGCCAGCTCGGATGTCAGCTCGTCTTCCTTCGTGGACAACCCGTCGATCATCAAGAAGGTGAATTCGTTTTCCCAAGCGGGAAAGCCGCGCGTCATTGCGGTTCGGTTATGGATCATTTCGGCAATGATGTCTTGCGCACAGAAATTATCCAAATCCGGCAAAAGAATGGTGCGCGTTTCAAAATGTGAGCGCGGCAAGGCAAGCGCGACGATCTGATCCTCGTTATAGCCACCTTCGGCAAGCTCTCCGGCGGTGGTGCATCCGACCACCATCGTGGGCGCAAATTCCTGTTCAGCCTCGGCGATCACCGCCGCGGCATCGGCATTGGGGCTGACAAACAGAATGATCAGCGCCATGGGGTCATCCCCCAACGACCTGGACAGATCCCTGACTGCGTTGTCGGCGCTGCATTCCGCAAATGCCGTCTTTACGATGCCTGGCCTGACGGACTGGGCGCTGGCCCATCCGAATGCTTGGTTCATCGCGACTCCTCCCTAAAGCCCGACGATTGCTGAGAGGTTAGAGTATCTGACCCTATTCTTGCAATACGCTGGCAAAGGATGCTTTCTTGGCAATCAGAACCGCCTGAGTGCGACTTTGAACGCCAAGTTTCCGCATGATTGCAGTGACATGCGCCTTAACCGTGGTTTCGGCAATCGACAGGTCATAGGCGATCTGCTTGTTCAACTTGCCCTCGCAGATCAGTTGCAAAATGCGGCCCTGTTGATTGGTCAACGCGGCAAGCCGGTTGACCGCATCGCTATGTTCATCGTCTTCCTCATCTTCGATCAGAACGCAGCCATCGGGGACAAAGATTCCCCCCGCATGAACCGTCTCGAATGCGGTACGGAACACATCGCGCTGGCTGTGCTTGGGCACATACCCCGATGCTCCTGCCTTGATCACCTGGCTGATCACACGGTTGTCGGTCAACGAGGACACAACAATCACCGGCGCATCCGCCGCGGATTTCAAGCGTACCAGACCATCCAGGCCATCCACATCCGGCAGGTTCAGGTCCAGCATCACCGCATCCGGTTTCAACCCTTTGGCCACCAGTTCCATAGCGTTTTCCAGACGGTCTGCTGTGTGAATTTCGCCGATCTCGGCCACGCTGCGCAGGGTCATCGACAAGGCGTCGCAGAACAGCGGGTGATCGTCGACAATCAGAACATTCTCAAAGTCAGTCTGTCTGGCGGGTTCTGCAAGCATCAAGGTCGCCTTTGCAATGAAACTCTCTTTGCTCTGAGTCTAGCAACACCGTCAGCATACGCCTACTGGCGGAAGGTCGTAGACCAAAGAAAACGCGCGCCCGGATATCGAGCGCGCGATCTTTGGGGTCAGAACCCGCCTCAGTTCGCCGAGGCCAGCTCTTTCGGCAGGCGGAATGTCCACAACGTACCGCCCTGGTTCAGATAGTTGACCTTCTTGGCCACTTCACCGCCCCATAGCGGAACCGCACCGCCCCAGCCGGAGATGATCGAGACATATTGCTCGCCATCCTGTTCCCAGGTCACAGGTTGACCGACGATGCCGGAACCGGTCTGGAACGACCACAGTTTCTCACCGGTTTCGTCATCCAGCGCGATGAACTCGCCTTCGGGGGTACCGAAGAAGACCAGACCACCAGCTGTGGTCATCACGCCCGACCACAGCGGGGCGTCGTTCTTGTATTCCCACTTCCACTCGCCGGTATCGGGGTCGATGGCCTTGAGCGAGCCGATGTGATCTTCGTAGTTCGGCTTGATGGTAAAGCCCGCGCCCAGATAGGCGGCACCTTTCTTGTAGGTGATCGGCTCGTTCCAGATATCCATGCCCCATTCGTTCGAAGGCACATAGAAATTGCCGGTGTTCTGCGAGAACGACATTGGCATCCAGTTCTTGCCGCCCAGGAAGGACGGCGAGGCAAAGATGACCTCACCCTTGTTGCCATCAGCCGCAGCGGCCGGATCACCGGGACGGTTGTTTTCGACAAAGATCGGACGGCCGGTTTCATCAATTCCGTCGGCCCAGGTGATGTCCTTGACGAAAGGTGTCGCCGAGACGAACCCACCATCCTCACGGTTCAGAACATAGAAATACCCGTTCCGGTCGGCAGTTGCGTAGCGTTGGTTGCCCTCGCGGTCGGTATAGGCAACCACTTCGTTCACACCATCATAGTCCCAGCCTTCACGCGGGGTGGTCTGGAAATGCCACTTGATCTCGCCGGTTTTCGGGTCGATCCCAATGCGACTGGCGGCATAGAGGTTGTCGCCCTTGTTGCCTTCTGTGGGGGTGCCCGCATTGCGCAGCCAGCTGTTCCACGGGGCCGGGTTGCCCGCGCCAAAAACCAGCGTGTCGGTGTCAGCGTCGTAAGAGCCGCCCAGCCAGGTCGCGCCGCCGCCGGTTTTCCACATGTCACCGGGCCAGGTCGCGTTCAGCTCACCTGTCATGGTGCTTTCTTCGCCGTTCAGCGTGCCCATGTGCCCTTCGATCACGGGGCGTTCCCAAACCAGATCGCCGGTATTGACGTCCCGGGCCTGAACCGCGCCGACGATGCCGAACTCACCACCCGAGTTGCCGGTGATGACCAGACCATCAACAATTAACGGGGCGGCCGTATAGGAATAGCCCGCCTTGTAGTCAGCAATCTTGTCGCGCCAGACCACATCACCCGTGTCCTTGTTCAGCGCCACGATCCGCGCGTCCAGCGTACCGAAAATGACCTTGTCGCCATAGATGGCAGCACCCCGGTTGACCACGTCACAGCAGGGCAGAATGCCTTCGGGCAGGCGCGCATCGTATTGCCAGACCTCTTTGCCGGTTTCCAGATCAATCGCATAGAGGCGCGAATAGGACCCGGTGATATACATCATCCCGTCATAAATCAGCGGTTGGGTTTCCTGCCCGCGCTGCTTTTCGCCGCCAAGACTGAAGGCCCAGGCCGGAAGCAGGTTCTTGACGTTGTCCTTGTTCAGCATGTCCAGCGGGCTGTAGCGCTGCAAATGCCGTCCCATACCATTGGTCACAACCTGAGTTGTAATCGTTTGGTCATTGGCCAGATCGTCTTCGGTAACTTCTGCATAGGCTGCGCCGGTTGCGACAATGCTCGCAGCGGCGGCCATGATAAACCGGTTCATCGGTGTCCTCCCTAGACTTATGTCTTTCCTCCACGCCGAATCTCCGACGCGTCGGGATTGTTGGCGAGAGTATTATTCGCAGGCGGGCACCGGTGTTGGAATTGCACATTGGTCGTAGGGCGCAATCAGCCGATTTCAACTAGGTTGGGCCATCTTTTTTGACGCGCGAGGCTATGATGCGGCGGCTTTTCACTTGGTTTATCCCTGCGGTTTTGATCTGCGCGCTGCCCGCGCTGGCCGATCCTCTGTCGGGGCAGAAGACCATTTCTCTGATCGACGGAGAAGGCAACAAGCTATTGATCGGAAAGGTGACTTTCGAACCCAAGGGCGACGCCGCAGCCTATCAGATTGACCTGAGTGCAGGCCCCTTCGCAGACCATTTCCTGTCCATGCGCCCGTTTCGCTGTCTTGAGGGGGCGGATAAACACTTGTGCCATGTCCCTTACCCTTATGCTCTGCGGCGCGAAGTCTCCGACGACGATCTGACCGATCTGGAATACGACCTGCTGTTTATCCACAAGGGCGCCACCGAATACGGCATTGATATGTGGAACGGGGTCTACTATCGCCTGCAGCGCGACGGCGCCCGCCTGATCGGACAGCTGCACGAAATGGATATGGGCGTCCTTTCGGCCCCGCCCGAAGACGGAGATCTAAGGCCCGTATCCGAGGCAGACATCCACGAGGCCGATCCCGATAGCCATTGGTTGCCTCAGGTCGTGATCGACTGATCATAGGTTAGTTGCGATTTGGGAAACCTTGCACCAACGGGCGCCCGCGCCTTTTCCAGTGCCCGACTACGACACCTCACTAAACTCAGAACAAGGGCGCGTATTTCCACTCATCTGCGTCCGGCGTGACCTCATTGGGGTCATAGCCAGAGTCTTGCAGACGTTTGGCGATCTTCAGGCCGTCGCTTGCGGCTTCATCGACATAGGCGCGGCCCAGCTCGGGGTCTTTCGCCACCCCGTGGCCGCGCAGGAGGTTGAGGCCGTAGTTAAACTTGCCCACCGGATCGCCCAGATCAGCGGCGCGTTTGTCCCAGGCGGCGGCGGCATCGGGATCGTAGTCTCCGCCCAGCCCGTTATTGTCCAACTGCCCCATCCATGTCATCGCGCCGGTATACCCGGCATTGGCGCAGCTTTCGAACAGCTTGCGCGCCATCTCGTGACGGCCGGACTTGGTGATGTAATAGCCGGTCGCGCAGGTCGTCATATCGGTGACGCCATTGTCAATATTGCTCATGACACGGCCAAAGCCCGTGTCCTGCGGGTTGAGCGTGCCGTACTCATCCTCGACCGTCTGGGCCGAGGCGGCTGTGCTCAGAAACAGTAATGCAATTGCGATACGGATCATGAAAGAACCCTCCGTTTGAAAGGCACAATAGCGCATCGGGGGGCGCATTTCACCTCTGCCATGGTCGTAGACGGCTTAGCGACCGGGGCGTTTTATGCCGCGGGCCGGATCGTAGCCCCATAGCGCGAGGCCCAGAAAGGCCAGTCCGGCGAGGATGGTCCAGCCAAGGGCCGGGCCGTTGAACTGACCATAGAGGGCAAACCGGATCAGCTCGACCGCATGGGTAAAGGGGTTGAGCGCGCAGATATCGCGCAACAGGGCCGAGCTTTCGGCCATCTTCCACAGCGGATAGAGCGCCGAGGACAGGAAGAACATCGGGAAGATGACAAAATTCATCACCCCGGCAAAATTCTCAAGCTGCTTGATGGCCGAGGACAAAGCCAGACCCAAAGCGCCGAGCATCAGCCCGGCAATGATCAGTGCGGGAAAGACGCACAGATATCCGTACCAGGGCATATCAATCCCGTAGATCGCGGCCACCGCCAGAAACGTATAGACCTGCAGGATCGAGATCGTGGTGCTGGCCAGCAGGCGGCAGAACAACAACCACCATCGCGGCAGAGGGCTGGTCAGCAGCAACCGCATCGACCCCATCTCGCGGTCATAGACAAGGCTGAGAGAGCTTTGCATGCCATTGAACAGCATAATCATGCCGCACAGGCCCGGCACGATGTAGATCTCATAGGTGATATAGGTCTGATAAGGCGGTGTGATCGACAGACCCAATGCCGCGCGGAACCCGGCGGCAAAGACAACCAGCCAAACCAGCGGGCGTACCAAAGCGGCGATGAACCGGCTGCGTTGGCGGATAAAGCGCAGCGCCTCGCGGATCAGGATCGCGCGCAGGGCGATCAGCGCGCCCGTCATGCGGAGGCTCCGGTCATCGACAGAAACACCTGTTGCAGGGGTTGGTCGCCGGTGATGTCCCTGCAGGTGCCTTGTTTCAGCATCTTGCCTCGATGCAGAATGGCAAGCTGATCGTCGGGGGTGATCTCATCGGTCAGATGGGTGGCCCATAACACGGTCAACCCATCCTGCGCCGACAGATCATGCACATGTTGGGTGATGGCGCTGCGCGCTGCTGCGTCCAGCCCCACTGTCGGTTCGTCCAGCAACAGGACCGAGGGCGCATGGATCAGGCAACGCGCGATCTCTAGCCGTCTGCGGTGGCCGCCATTCAGATCGCGGGTGCGCTCGCTTGAACGCTCGGCCATATCCAGACGCTCCAAAGCGGCGGTGATGCGGGTCTCGGCTGTGCGACCAGACAGGCCGTGCAAGGCAGCGAAATAGCTGAGGTTGCGTTGAACCGTCAGGTCCAGATCCAGTGTCGGCTGCTGGAAGACAACTCCGATCTGCGCCAAGGCCTGACGGGGTTGTTTCGAGATATCGAACCCCGCCACCTCAATCACCCCCTGCGCGGTGGTGAACAGACGGGTCAGCAGGGAAAACAGCGTTGATTTCCCCGCGCCATTGGGCCCCAGCAACGCGCAAAACGCGCCCTGCGGGACGTGAAAGCTCACGTCATCAAGGGCGCGTTTGTCGCCATAGGCGTAGCTGACATTGCGGACCGAAAGCCCTGTCACTTAATGGTAATCTCCAGCCGCTGCGTTTCGCCGGTGCTGCCCGGCACTTTCAGATAGTAGCTGCCCGGTTTGATCGCGACAAAGCCTATTTCCATCTCGCCCGCCTCGTCAAACTCAACGGAGTCGACGCCCAAAGGCCGGATTTCCAACCCCTCGACCACGATCTCATCCACCCAGATCGCGCGGAAGAACTCGGGCCCGACCAGAGCCAGTTCCTGACTGCCGTCGCCTTGAATTTCGAACTCATAATAGGTGCCGGATTTCAGCTCCCATGGGGCCTCGGCCAAAGGCACTCCGGCAGAGAGCGTGATCGGAGGCAGGTCTTCCTTGTTCTTGGCCGACAAGATTCCAGCCAGACCAAAGCCGTCGTCATCATCATCGTCGGCCAAAGCCGCAGCGGGCAAAGCCATAGCCATCATCGCGGCCACGCATATCAGTCGCTTCATCTCTTTAATCTCCTCAATCTTGTCAGTTGGTCGGACGGAAGGCCGCGCCCCAGGGGAAACGCCCAACCTTGATCGTCTTGATCGGTTCGCGCTTGGCCACATCGATCACGGTCACATCGCCAGACACGCCGTTGGTGGTGAACAGCAGCGACTTGTCGGCGTTGAAATCCATGTGCCAAACGCGGCGACCCACGAGGATGTAATCCTCAACCTCATAGGTTTCGGCATTCACAGCCGCCACATGGTTCGACGGTCCCAGCGCGACAAAGGCGGTCTCATCCCCGTTGGACAGTTCAAACCCCACGGGCTGCACCCGGTCGGGGTGGACGCCTTCGACCTCGAACTCGATCTTGGCCTTTTCGGTCTGGGTTTCCACGTCGAACACGGTGATGGTGCCGCCGATTTCTGAGCTGACCCACAGCTCGGTCCCGTCCTTGAGGAACTCGGCATGGCGCGGGCGGGAATCGACCAGAGTATTGGCGAACAGCTCTTGTGTCTCGGTGTCGATCCAATGGGCCATGTTGGTGGTCTCGGACGTGGTAATGGCGATCTTGCCATCGGGGGAAACCGCCATCCCTTCGGGTTCGATCCCCACGTCGATCTGCGCAATCACCGTGCGCGATTCCGTATCTACCACCGTGGTGATCGCGTCGTCTTCGTTGGCGATGTAGAGGTGCTTGTCATTAGGGTGCAGCACAAACTGCTCCGGGTCTTCGCCCGAGGGCAGGTCATGCAGAATCTCGCCGGTCTCGGGGTCCATCACCTGAACCGAGTCACTGTCGGACGCGCAGATATACAGAACCGAGTAGTCCTTGGAGAACGTGATCCCTCGCGGGCGTTCGCCGGTCTCGATCGTGCGGATCACCTCAAGCGTTTCGATGTCGATCACGCTGAGCGTGTCGTCCTTTTCATTGCTGATCCAGATCTCATCGGCAGTGGCCGGAGCGCAGAGCGCAGTCGCTGCCAGAAGTGCTGCTAGTCTCATCGCTGTTACTCCTTAAATGCCTGACACTGACTTTCGGCTTCATCAATGCCAAGCGTGTCCAGTTCAGTGCGTTGATGCAGAAACCCCTCAAGTGGAGCCATCGCCACTACGGCGCGATCCGTGACCAGAGGGATGGGCTGCCGCAACTGGCCGTTCCAGGCCCGGAAATTCATCGCGCGGCCTTTGAAGCCCGCCAGTTCGAAATCCTCCGACAGGATATAGTCGCGCAAAACTGTTGGATCGTTGGATTGGGTGCGCGTCACCGCCTCGCCCAAGGCCCGGTAAGCCGCCCATGCAGCGTAATCCTTGGGCCGCATCGCCCGCCCTGCCTGATCGGCAAAACGGTTCTGCATCTGCACTGCGCCCCATTGTTCGACCACGCGCGACCACGTGACGGGCTGCAACCCTTCGGACCCGGCAACGGGGCGCGGTTCCCACGTGTTGAAGGGGATGTAGCGGCCGAAATCGTCCAGCTCATCGGCGACAAGCAGCACGTCATAGTCGCCAAACTCCTGTGTAAACAGCGGCACTTCCTGCGCCGCGTTGCGCCGCAGGTCGGCATCGAACACCCATGTCTTTTCCGCTTGAAGTTCCAGACGAAACTTTTGCAACGACCGCTTCAACGCCTCGGCAAAGGCCTGATCCCCCGGATGCTCGCCCGAGATCAGGACGATATCTTCCCACCGGCGTTTGACCAGGAACTGCGCCAGAGCGTCGGTGCGCATCACGTCCGATGGCAGGGTGTGCAACAGGTTGGCGCGGCACTCGGCCTCACGCAGCGATAGGTCTGGGGCCGAGGCATTAAACAGCACCGCGCCCGCCGCTTCGGGCAGATCGGCGACCTCAAGCTGCGCTTGCGCAGGCGCGTCCAGAATGACAAAGGGACCATTGGCCAAAGCCTGCCGCGCGGCTTGCGCCCAGTCACCGCCCTCGGGCACCGTGGTCACTGTCAGATCGTATTTGTGCCCCAGAAACTTGGCCGTCGTCAGGTTGTCGGCTAGGCCCAGCTCGGCACCCGCCATGCCTACGTCTTCTGGAATCGGGTCGAGGTTGGACAGAACCGGAGGACGCTCAACCTCTTGCTGCAGGTAGGTCACTGAAATCGCAACCTCGGCCTGCGCAGCGCCAGATGCCAGCGCCAAGGCTGCAAGAACAAAGGAAAATCTAAACATGTCTGCGCCTCCTCCCCGGCCCTAAAAGTAAAAGCCGGTCGAAAATGGGAAAGCCATTCGACCTTAGTCGCAGATTTTGCCCATCTGCAACCAAGGTCGAATGTCGCGATGTATTTGCCTGCGCTATGACCGGGGAAAGCTTCAATAGGAGGATGAGATGCGTCTTGGTTTTTACAGCGCGGCGCTTGCGGCAACGGTGACAGCGGGAATGGCGCTGGCACATGGAGATGTCGCGCCCCAGCCGGTAAATACGGATGCCCTTCCCGACGTGAGCGAGGAATGGCTGATCGAGAACCCCTATCGCGATCAGGGCGAAGAGGTCTGGCAGGCTGCAATCGAAATCGGCGATTCCGGCTACAACCAGAACTGCGCGCGCTGCCACGGCCTGGGCGTCGTATCGGGCGGCCTGGCCCCCGACCTGCGCTACCTCGAGGCCGAAGAATACGGCGATGAATGGTATATCGAACGCTTCCGCGAGGGCTATACCCAGAACGGAATCACCAAGATGCCCGCCTTTGGCGATCTGCTGGGCCAAAAAGCGGCTTGGGCCATCCGCACCTATATCGAAACCCGCCCTGATGACGGCGCGTTGGACGATCACTCGGACCGGTTGAAGGAAATCCGCGACGAGCTGGCCGCTATGGCAGAGGGCGCGGATGGGGACACAGCCGCCCTGCAATCCGAACTGACCGAGATCGCGGGTACAATCGAAACCGGCTCGGGCGCGCCTGTGGCCGACTCGGTGGCGCTGCGGGCTGCGGTGCTGATCTCGGGCGAGGCCCCGGATTTTGCACAGGCGGCGGAGCAGCTGACTATCGGATTGTCTGCCGCGCAATAGAACGGCAGACTGGGGCACATGATCGGACGCCATTTCATTTTCTCCCTGTTGGTCGCCGCCCTGTCCGCCGGGTCGGCTTTGGCCAGGTGTGAAGACCATGTGCCCCAACCCAAACCCCAGAATGCCAGCCGCGATATCGTGGGCGCTGATCTCGATACCATTGTCGAGCGCGGCTATATCGAATTCGCTGCCTACGAAGACTTTGCGCCCTGGTCCTTTGAAGAGGATGGCAAGATACAGGGCGTGGACATCGAAATCGGCAAGCTGATCGCACAGGATCTGGGGGTCGAGCCCCGGTTCAATCTGGTCGCGGCCGGTGAAAACCTAGAGGCCGATCTGCGCAACTGGATTTGGAAGGGCCCGCTGATCAACGGGCGCGTGGCCAATGTCATGCTGCACATTCCCTATGACAGCGAATTTGCCTGCCGGGTCGAACAGGTGGTGTTCACCGGTCAGTATCATGACGAGGAAATCGCCATCGCCTTTCGCCGCGATGCTTATCCCGAAGACCCTCCGGTTCCGGCCTATTTCCGCTTTGACACCGTCGCTGTTGAAAACGATTCGATTGCGGATTTCTACCTGTCGTCTTTTCCCGGCGGGCAACTGTCGCAGAATGTCCGCCGGTTCCCAACCGCGGATCAGGCGATGGAGGCTCTGGCCGCAGGTGAAACGATGGCCGCAATGGGCCCCCGCGCCCAGCTTGAGGCCGGGCTGAACCCCGAACTGGATATCCACACCCCTCCGCTGCCCGGCTTTGCCGTCAGCACCTGGACCAGCGGTGTAGCCGTGCACTTTGCCTATCGCGGCCTCAGCTATGCGGTCGATGATGCGATCTATGCAGCACTTCAGGATGGCCGCATCGCCAAAATCTTTGAGGATTACGGGCTGACGCACACCCCTCCGGAACTGCGCTGACTACGCCCAAGGTCGCATATGCTTTGCGGCCCCGACGCCCTAGGTTGGAAAAAACTCTGGAGGAGTGACATGGAGTTACATGACAGCCGCACAATAACCGCGCCACGGTCCGAGGTCTGGGATGCCCTGCTGTCGGCAGATGTTCTGCGCGAATGCGTTCCTGGCTGCCAAGAGATGACCGGCACCGCCGAGGACGGGTTCGATGCCACCGTGGTGCAGAAAGTCGGCCCCGTCAAAGCCACGTTCAAAGGCAAAGTGACCCTGTCCGACATGGTGTCCGGGGAAAGCCTGAAATTGTCGGGCGAAGGCAAGGGCGGCGCTGCCGGTTTTGCCAAGGGCGCAGCAGATGTCACGCTGTCCGATGTCCCCGAAGGCACCTTGCTGACCTACAATGTTGACGCGCGCGTGGGCGGCAAGCTAGCCCAGCTGGGTGGTCGCGTCGTGGACGGGTTCGCCAAGAAAATGGCGGATCAGTTCTTTCAAAATTTCCAAAGCGCGGTCGAGGTCGAGCCAGAGCCCCCCGCCGACGAAGCGGCAGCTGAACCCGAACAACAAGCGGAAGAGGCGACCGAAAAGAAAGGCTGGCTCAAGCGCGTATTGGGCGGTTGAGCTACTGATTTAAGGGAGGAAAATGTGATGAAAATATCGCTGACTGTGAATGGCATGTCTGTGAGCGGTGAAGTTGAGGGTCGGACGTTATTGTCTGGTTTTTTGCGGGATCATTTGTCTTTGA
>NZ_JBSWYP010000009.1:0-222576 GCF_056161185.1 Ruegeria sp. ABV3_008
GAATCTGAGAGTTCCAGCTGCCCAGAGTGCTGTTCGCGTTCGCCGGAAAAATCAGCGCCCAAAGCACAAGGGCTACCATCACACCCTTACTAATCAGCGCAATCGGAACGCTGTTATTCTCATAAAAACCGCTATCCGCGGTCTTAATGTCCAAATCCGTAAACGGTTCTTTAATCGACATCAATTTCCTCCCATTTTCACGTTTCTTGTAGACGTTGCGCACCGAAAAAATCCGGCTTTCTGTCAGGTTGTTTTCTTAGAGTGCCAGGACCAGACGGTCGGATTTTGCTCTGGATACACAGGTGCATAGAAAGCTGTTCGAGGCTTGCTCCTCAGGGGTCAGAATGCCGTCCCGGTGGTCCACCTCACCTTCGACAACGTCCACCATGCACGACCCGCACAGACCTTCGGAGCAACCGAAATCCACGTGAACCCCGTTGGTTCTTAGGACGTCGAGAATTGTTTCATCCCTCGACACCTTGTAGACGGCTCCCGTCGACTGGACCTCGACTTCAAAGCTGTCATTGGGCGCGTGCTCGATATCGGAAGCAGCCGCAAAACGCTCAAAGTGAATGGCTCCACCGCGCAGAGCGCTGCCTGACTCGAGGACCGCGTTCAACATCGGTTCCGGACCGCATGTGTAGACATCAGCGCCCATCGGCATGGATTGCATGACGGCGGTCAAATCGAACTGCCCGTCTGTGTCGTCGCAATGAAGATGGTACCACTCATCCAGACCCAAAGCGCGAAACTTGTCATCCATCGCGGCAAGGTCCTTGGATCGGACCAGATAGTAGACCCGGAAATCCTGACCCCGGTTCAGCAGCTCTCGGGCCATCGCGACCATCGGGGTGGCACCAATACCGCCCGCGATAAGGGTCACGTGGCGATCATGGCTTTCAAGCTTGAAGTGGTTGCGCGGACCTCCGATGGCGAGTTCGACCCCCTCTTCCAAGGCGTGCATGGCCAGCGACCCACCGCGACCACCATCCTCGCGCTTGACGGCGACGTTAAGGGTGCGACCGTCCTGGCTCCAACTCCAGAGAGAATACTGACGCACCAGATCGTCACCAAGGTGGATATCCACGTGCGCACCGGGTTCGAGGCCTGTGAAACGCCCCTGTTCGATTTCGAAGCAGAAATCCGAAGTGTCCGAGCTAAGTTCAGTTTTTCGGATCAGACGCGCTTTCTGAGTGTTCATCGGGCTACTCATCTTATCTTGCGCCGAAAAGAACCGCAGAAAGGCGGTTATTGTGTCGGCCTTGGTGTTGACTACTACCTGACTTGGGTCGGGGCGCGCCTCGTAGGGACGGCAAAGAACTGCAATACCGCCCTTGGAGAAAGGCGGAACTTCATCGGGCGCCAAACTGCAGAAAAAAAGATAGTTTTCAATTGCAATATTTTTCGCACTCAGGTGAAGGTAGCTCAATCAAAAACCTCAGAGCCACGTATCCCCCATGTCGCGACGCCACTACAATCTGCCTCCGCTTGCCTCGCTTTCTGCCTTCGAGGCTGCCGCCCGGCACCTCAGTTTCAAGGTTGCTGCAAGCGAATTGTCTGTCACGCCCGGCGCTGTCAGTCATCAGATCAAAGCACTGGAGACCGAGCTGGCATCCCCGCTTTTCATACGTAAACATCGCGGCGTTGAACTGACCGAGGATGGCGCGGCGCTGCTAGAGGCACTGGGAAGCTCTTTCCTGAAAATCTCGAAAGTTCTTGAGCAGATTCGCAGTGGGGATTCCGACAATCATGTCACCGTGGGGTCCACTACAGCAGTTGCTGCCTTATGGCTTTCCCCGTCGGTCATTCGGTTTTGGCAGGACTATCCACACGTAAAAGTGAACCAAATGGCCGAGGACACGTATTTCGCAGATCGTTCCGACGTGGACTTTTTCATTCGATACGGCAAAGACCCGAATACCTCTCTGCCGCATACCAAGCTTTACCGGGATATCCTGACACCCGTTTGCAGCCCCGAACTGGCGGAAGAGCTTAAAGGGGCCAACCTCCGAGACCTGACAGAACACCGCCTGATTCACCTTGCAACCAAACACAGCAACTGGACCACATGGACGGACTGGTTTCAGGCGTTAGGGTTTAATGAGAGTATTCAGACGCAAGCGCGTGTAAGCAGCTATGCTCTGGCCCTGCAGGTTGCCAGAAAGGGCGCTGGAGTCGCCCTCGGCTGGAAGCGTTTGCTAAAACCCATGCTGGATTCCGGGAAACTTGTGGCTTTAGAGGCTTTCAGCATCCCTGCGCCGCATAATTTCTATCTGGTTGAACGGGAAAACGATAGCCTGCCAGAAGGGGCGCTGGCCTTGAAAGAATGGCTGCTGAATGAGCTTGAGGAGAATTCGGTTTAGCTCCGCTCATCTATCGGTTAGGATTTTTAGTATTGAATGCAGGGCCTCTGCGCTGCCAATGGGAGCCTAGAAAACGCCAATTCAAAAGTCTTAGGAGTGACTGATGAACAAGCATGCACCGCTTTCGTCTGTTCTGACCCCGGTAAACACAGCAAAGGGGCTGCCGAACGCGCATTATATCGACCCTGAAGTGTTTACCGAGGAACGTGACTCGGTCCTGTTTGCGAACTGGTCCGGGATCGGCTTCGGCAAGGATATCCCTGAGGCAGGAGATGCTTATCCCATTGATTTTCTTGGCATGCCCCTGTTGATGGTTCGTGATCGCGACGGTCAGATTGGCGTGTTCCAGAACACCTGCCGCCACCGTGGCATGATCCTGGTCGACAAACCTCAGAAAATCCGCGGCGCAATCCGCTGTCCCTACCACAGCTGGTGCTACGGCCTGAATGGTGAGCTGCGCACGGCCCCTCATGTCGGTGGCCCCGGTCAGAACACCCACGAAGATCTGGATTTCTCGGAACTGGGTCTGATCCGCATCCGTTCCTATGTCTGGCGCGACGTGATCTTTGTTAACGTCGACGGCAACGCCCCCGAGTTCGAAGAAGTTCACGGTGAGCTGATGGAGCGTTGGAAAGAGTTCGAACAGCCCATGTATCACGGCGGTGCAGGCGCATCGGTCCGGCTTGAGCTGGATTCGAACTGGAAACTGGCGGTCGAAAACTTCTGCGAAAGCTACCACCTGCCCTGGGTTCACCCCGGTCTGAACAGCTATTCGCGTCTGGAAGACCACTACAACATCAACGAACTGGGCAAATACTCAGGTCAGGGCACCCTTGTCTATCGTCAGTTCGAAGGGGAAGATGGCTCGAAACTGGCGGACTTTGACGGCTTGGGCGAGCAGTGGAACGAGGGCGCGGAATATATCGTAGTTTACCCTAACACCCTGCTAGGCGTTCAGCGCGACCACGGTTTTGCCTTCATCATCGACCCGATCACGCACGAGCGGTCGAACGAGCGGATTGAGCTTTACTATGCTCAGAAACCCGAAGACAGCCCCGAACACGAAGGCCTGCGTGCGCAAAACGCGGCGCTTTGGAAAACCGTATTCGAAGAGGACGTCTTCGTGGTCGAAGGCATGCAGAAAGGCCGCCATGGCGTCAAATTCGACGGTGGTCGCTTCTCGCCCGCAATGGATGGTCCCACCCACTGTTTCCACCACTGGGTCGCAACGCAGATCGAAAAGGCGCGCGCGGAAGCATGACCTCTTTTCTGAACGACGGCTTGGCCAGGAATTTCCTGGCCGGGTCGTGGGTGGAGGGCGACAAGGGCGCCTCCATCGCGGTGGAAGATCCCGGCAATCAGGATCACGTGGCGGATTGCGCGCAAGCCGGTGAGGAATCGCTGGCTCAGGCGCTTGAGGCCGCCCGCGCCTCATTCGAACGCGGTGATCTGGCAGATATGAAGCCGGCCGAGCGTGGCCGCCTGATGATCCGCATCGCGCAGGAAATCCGCAACCTCGCGGATCAAGGGGCTGAGTTGCTGTGCCGTGAGAGCGGCAAAACGCTGGACGCGGCCCGGGATGAGTTCATCGAGGCGGCTCAGTATTTCGAATATTACGGCGGCGTCGCGGACAAGATTGAGGGCAAGTCGATCCCGCTGGGCCCAGACTATGCTGATTTCACTGTATTTGAACCCTACGGCGTGTCGGCGCAGATCGTGCCGTGGAACTTCCCTGTTTCAATCGCCGGTCGTTCGCTCGCACCGTCTATGGCGGCGGGAAACTCGACCATCATCAAATCGCCCGAGCTGGACCCGCTGGCGCTGGCCATGTTGGGCGTCGCGCTGGAACGCGCCGAGGTGCCTGCCGGTGCGGTATCGATCCTGAACGGGATCGGCTCGGATCTGGGCGCGAAACTAGTGGCGAGGTCGCAGGTGGACCAGATCGTCTTCACCGGATCGGTACCGACCGGCCAGCATATTCTGCGCTCGGCCGCAGACAACGTGGTGCCTTCGTTGATGGAACTGGGCGGTAAATCCGCAGCCGTCGCCTTTGACGACGCGGATCTGGATACGCTGATGTCCAGCTTGAAAAGCGGTATTTTCTACAATGCCGGTCAGGTCTGCTCTGCCATGGCCCGCGTATTGGTGCATCGTTCGATCTATGATCGGGCCGTGGAACGTGCGGCTGCGCTGGCCAATGGCCTAAGCGTCGGTCACGGGCTCGAGAACCCCGATCACACTCCGGTCGTGTCCAGCCTGCAGCTGCAGCGCGTGGAAGAGATCACCTCGACCGCTCGTCAGGACGGTGCGCGGGTCGCTGCCGGTGGCGCGCGACTGGATCGCAAGGGGTATTTCATGGCCCCGACCATTCTGGCTGATGTCGACCCTTCCAGCCGTATCGCGCAGGAGGAGGTCTTTGGCCCCGTCACCTGCTTCACGCCCTTCGATACCGAAGAGGAAGCCGTCGCCATGGCCAATGGCACCGAATTCGGGTTGGTTGCAGGCATCTTCACGCGCGATCTCGCCCGCGCCCATCGGGTGGCGCGCAAATTGCGGGCGGGTCAGGTTTTTGTCAACGAATGGTTCGCCGGTGGTGTCTCAACCCCGTTCGGTGGCGTCGGCAAATCCGGCTTCGGTCGCGAAAAGGGGCTTGAGGCGCTCTACAACTATGTTCGCACCAAAAACATCGCCATTTCGCTAAAGGGATCGCCATGGATCGCGAAGCCTTAGACCGTGAACTGCTAGAGGCACATGCCAATTGCGACCAAGAGGCGCTTGTGCGCCTGTATACGATTGCCGCCGATGAACGAGAGCAGGCCCAGGACATTGATGCCGCCTGTTTCTATCTTACCCACGCTTTCGTTTTTGCACTGGAATCCGGCCACCCAGAGGCAAGCAATCTGAACAACCGGCTGGCTGACTATGGCCGCGCCCACAGACTGGAGTTCTGAGCAATGTCGGCAAAGCATAGGTGAAATAATGCGCGGTACCCGGCGGTGCCCGTATCCCCAAGAAGTGAATGCAGGCTGCATCTCTGGTCAAACAGGGTTCTCAGTTGACGCGTTTAGAACAGTTATGGGTCTGAATCGCCATATTCTTAACGAAAGACCGGTTCTGACATGACACAGCAAATCAGGAAGATGAAATGCGCGAAGAAGCACAGGCGGTAGTTATCGGCGGCGGGGTGATCGGTTGCTCGATCCTCTACCATTTGGCCAAATTGGGATGGTCCGATGTGGTCCTGCTGGAGCGGGATGAGTTGACCTCTGGCTCAACCTGGCATGCGGCAGCCAACATTCACGGTCTGCATGACAGCACCAATATCAGCCGTATCCAGCACTATACGATGAACCTGTATAACTCGCTGGAGGAAGAAACCGGCCAAAGCTGCGGTGTCTTCCAGCCCGGCTCGCTGTATCTGGCTCAGACCGAAGAGCGGGAACACCAGCTGAAACTGCAGGCCGCAAAGGCCAAGCTTTATGGCATGAATTTCTACGAGATCAGCATTGAAGAGGCGCAAAAACTGAACCCGCTGGTCAATTACAAAGGCATCCGTTGCGTGATGTTCGAACCCGATGGCGGCAATGTTGACCCGTCGGGCGTGACTAACGCCTATGCGGTCGGTGCCCGCCAGCGTGGGGCCGAGATCCATCGTTTCACCCCCGTCACCGCGACTGAACAGCAGGAAGACGGCACTTGGATCGTCAAAACGCCCAAAGGTGACATCAAAACGCCTTGGGTCGTGAACGCGGCAGGCCTCTGGGGCCGCGAGGTGGCCAAGCTGGCTGGCATCGAGTTGCCGCTGCAGCCCACCGAACACCAATATTTCGTGACGGAAGCAATGTCTGACGTCGAAGGCCACGGCACCCGCCTCCCCTCTGTCTCGGACCGCGATGGCGAGTATTACCTGCGTCAGGAAGGTAATGGCCTGTTGGTTGGCGCTTATGAAAAGGACATGAAATTCTGGGCCGAGGAAGGCACACCTCTGGATTTCGCCCATGACCTGTTCCCAGACGATCTGGAGCGGATTGAAGAGAACATGATGAACGCGATCGAACGCCTGCCCGCCGTGGCTGAGGCCGGGATCAAGCGCGTAATCAACGGCCCGATGATCTGGTCTCCGGACTCTAACGTGCTGATGGGACCAGTACCCGAGGTGGATGGTTATTTCTGCTGCAACGGCATTATCCCAGGATTCTCGCAGTCGGGCGGCATGGGCCTGATGGCGGCACAGTGGATCATCGAAGGTGAAACCCAATACGACATGTTCGCATGGGACATGGCGCGCTTTGACACCTGGGCCACCAAGGAATTCACCAAGGCCAAGGTGCAAGACCAATACGCGCACCGTTTCGCCATTCACTTCCCGAACGAAGAACGTAGCGCAGGCCGCCCTGCCCGCGTGCGCCCCATCTACGAAACCCAAAAAGCCATGGGCGCTGTCTTTGGCCTGAACGTCGGTTGGGAACACCCGCTTTGGTTCGCTGATGAGCCGGGTGTCGTGGATACAAACGGCTTCACTCGTCAGAACTGGTGGACCCCGGTTGGCGAAGAATGCAAGATGCTGCGCGAGCGTGCGGGGATCATCGACATCTCGAACTTCGCCAAGTACATCTGCAAAGGCCCCGGCGCTGCGGATTGGCTGAATGCCGTGTTCGCCAACAACATGCCCAAGGCGATCGGTCGGTCGTGCCTGACTCCGCTAATCTCAAAACGCGGTGGCATTGCCGGGGACTTCACCGTCACCCGCGTAGCCGAGGATGAGTTCTGGGTTCTCGGTTCCGGTATGGCCGAACGTTATCACAAGCGCTTCTTCAAGCAGGTTACTCTACCCGAAGGAACCACATTTGAAAGCCACACCGAAGCAATGTGCGGCTTCAACGTCGCCGGTCCGAAATCGCGCGAGATCCTGCAGCGGTTGACCAACACCTCGCTGGCGAATGAGGATTTCCCCTTCATGCGCTCGGCCAGGATCGAGCTGGCAGGTGTTGAACTTCTGGCCCTGCGTGTCTCCTTCACCGGCGATCTGGGGTGGGAGCTGCACTGCAAGACCGAAGATCAGGCGCGACTATACGATGCTCTGCTTGAGGCGGGCAAAGAATTCGGCGCAGGACCTGTTGGCAGCCGTGCCCTGATGTCGATGCGCGTGGAAAAGGGCTATGGCTCATGGAGCCGCGAATACAGCCCCGAATACTGGCCGCATGAGGTGGGTCTGGACCGTTTGTGCAAGTTCGAGAAGGACTTCCTCAACAAAGACGCCGCCCAGAAAGTGCTGGAGAACCCTGCACGTGAACAGCTTGTCATGCTGCATCTGGATGTGGCCGACGTGACGGCCTCCAACGCGGACGCCACAGGCGGTGAACCGATCTTCAAGGACGGCGAAGGCATCGGTCGCGTCACTTCGGGCACCTATGGCTATACCGTGGGCATGTCGCTGGCCTTGGGATACGTCAAAAACGCCCAACCTGGGGACGAGGTTGAAGTGATGGTTCTGGGTCAACCTCACAAAGCCACCATCCTGCACGAGCCGCCCTTTGACGCGGCAGGCAAAGTCCTTCGGGGCTAAACGTCGAACAATCATGTTTAAGCCAGTCCTTCTCTGGGCTGGCTTTTTCATTTCTGCACTAATGTCGCGTGGCACTGCAAAGGCGCATTCAACCCAGCTACGCGCAAGCAGATTTCAGACAAACAAATGGCCAGCACCCCAAATGCTGGCCACTTTCGAGTGAGTGATAGGCCCGAAGGCCTCACCGGTGAATCTCTTGTCTTGGACAAGTTATCAAGCGGGGACGGATCAGTGTATTGGGGGAATCCCGTAGATCATGCAGTTTTAGTCACGTCTCGCGGGAAAAGTTTCGCAACAGTCTGAAGCGAAAGGAAAAACTGGTCGGGTTTCCGCACCAGTGGGCAAGACCCGCGCCACTAAGGCGCGGGTCGTTTTCTTAGCCGATGATGGCGTTCAGCGCCGCACTCGGACGCATCACAGCCGCTGTTTTGGCAGGGTCGGTGTGGTAGTACCCACCCAGATCGGCAGCCCCACCCTGGGCCGAAGCAAGCTCACCCAGGATCTGCTCTTCCTTGTCGGACAGAGCACTTGCAAGCGGGGCAAATTCAGCTGCCAGTTCCGCATCATCCGACTGCGCGGCCAGCGCTTCGGCCCAATAGCGTGCGAACCAGTAATGGCTGTCACGGTTATCCGGCTGGCCAACCTTACGGCTGGGGGAGCGGTTGTTGTCCAGAATGCCCTGCGTTGCCACTTCGGCCGCAGCACCCAGAACACCCGCCTTGGAGTTGCCCTTGCTGTCGGCGAGGAAGTTCAGGGATTCACCCAGCGCACAGAACTCACCCATCGAATCCCAGCGCAGGTGGTTTTCTTCGACCAGCTGCTGCACGTGCTTCGGAGCGGACCCGCCTGCGCCGGTCTCGAACAGACCACCGCCGTTCATCAGCTTGACGATCGACAGCATCTTGGCCGAGGTGCCCAGTTCAAGGATCGGGAACAAGTCAGTCAGATAATCGCGCAGCACGTTGCCGGTGATGGCAATGCTGTCATTGCCAGCGGTGATCGTCTCCAGCGACTGGCGTGTCGCCTCACGCGGAGCCATGATCAGGAATTTATCAGCAACACCAGCCGCTTCCAGCGCGGGCTTAACATATTGGATCAACTCGGCATCATGCGCGCGGTTTGCGTCCAGCCAGAAGATCGCCTCGGATCCGGTCAGGCGCTGACGATCCATCGCCAGTTGGATCCAGTTCTCGATGGGCGCTTTTTTCACTGTGCAGGCTCGCCAGATGTCTCCGGCCTCGACCTCATGAGAATGCAGGGTTTCGCCATTGGCCAGAACGACGCGGATCGTGCCATCCGCAGGTGCTTGGAACGTGGTCGGGTGCGAGCCGTACTCTTCGGCCTTTTGCGCCATAAGGCCAACGTTGGCAACCGCACCGGCAGTGGCCGGGTTCAGCGCGCCATTGGCTTTGAAGAAGTTGATGGATTCGTCATAAACCGACGCATAGCAGCGATCAGGGATCACGCAGTTGGTGTCGCCTTTGGCTCCGGTTTCATCCCAGCCTTTGCCGCCTGCGCGGATAACGGCGGGCATCGAGGCGTCGATGATCACATCGGACGGAACGTGCAGGTTGGTAATGCCACGGTCCGAGTCGACCATATACATGGACGGACGATCACCCTTGATCGCGTCGATGGCAGCCACGATGTCGGCATTGTCCTTCACGCGCTCCAGCAGATCCCCCAGACCCGAATTCGGGTTAACACCCAAGGCCTCAAGCTCTGCGCCAAATTTCTCGAACACAGGGGCCAACCACGCGCGAACGGCATAGCCGAAGATGATCGGGTCGCTGACCTTCATCATCGTCGCCTTCATGTGCAGCGAGAACATGGTGCCGTCTTTCTTGGTGTCCTCAATGGCATCTGCTAGGAAGGACGACAGCGCTTTGACCGACATAAAGGTCGCATCGGCAACGGTTCCCTCTTCCAGCGGCCAGCCGTCTTTCAGCACGGTCACGTTGCCATCTTTGCCGACAAATTCGATCTTCGCGTCACCGGCTTGCGCCGCGGTGATCGTCGCCGATTTCTCATTGGCGTAGAAATCGTTGCCGGACATTGAGGATACTTTGGTCTTACTGTCCGAGACCCATTCCCCCATCGAATGAGGGTTCTTCTGGGCGTAGTTCTTCACCGCGCGCGCCGCACGGCGGTCGCTGTTGCCTTCGCGCAGAACCGGGTTCACAGCCGAGCCTTTGATCGCGTCATAGCGCGCGCGGATCGCCTTTTCTTCGTCACTCGAAGGCTCTTCGGGGTAGTTGGGGATGTCGTAGCCCTGCGACTGCAGCTCTTCGATCGCGGCGACAAGCTGAGGAACCGAGGCCGAAATGTTTGGCAGTTTGATCACGTTGGCGTCGGGCGTTTTTACCAGATCGCCCAACGCGGCCAGATCATCGGTGATGCGCTGCGCGTCGGTCAGCTTCTCTGGGAACGTCGAAATGATACGGCCTGCAAGCGAAATATCCTTAGTGCCAACGCTGACACCCGCCGCCGAGGCGAATTTGCGAATGATGGGCAGAAATGAGGCGCTGGCCAGCTCAGGCGCTTCGTCTACAATGGTATACAATATGTCGAAGTTCGATTTATCTGCCATATTCTTTCACCTTTTTTAAGCCTTTAAGGGGCAATCGCTGCAAGAGTTTGGGCCGCTTCATTGCGGCGCGGGAGGGGCGCTAATGACATAACACCCCTGAGTGACTCTGATTTGACAGGGCTTCCCTTAAATCAGGTTTGCGTTGGGATCAATCGTCTACTGGGGGCGCAAATTGCCACGGTTGGGGAAAAACACGCCGATGGGCCTGTGATTTCGCGCCCTTCAGCGCCCAACGCCCCAGGTATCACTTAGCCGATATCCACCGGGCCATGGGTCATCCGGGTCCAGCATGTGCTGATGAACTCCAGTGATCCATCCTCGGCCGCTAATCTCGGGGATGATGGCCGCGCGCTCCCCGACCTTGGTTTCCTCGACAATCCGGCCGGTAAAACGCGATCCGATGATAGAAACGGCCTCGAAAGATTGACCAACCTTCATCTGGCCTTTCGCGGCCATCAGGGCCATGCGCGCCGAGACCGCCGTTCCGGTTGGCGAGCGGTCAACTTTGCCGGGCTGGATCGCAACAGCGGATTTCCCTGTGAGTCCGGTTTCGGTTGTCTTCAAAGGCCCGCAAAACGCGCAGAAAGAGATATGATCCCAAGCCGCGTTATGCGGATGGGTAAAGCCAAGCTGATCATTGGCGGCATTGGTGATGGCAACGCCCAAACGGGCGATATCGCGGGCCTCGGCCTCCACAACTTCGAACCCCATAGCATCCGCATCGACCACCACGAAACTATCGCCTCCATAGGCCGTATCCACGGTAAGGGTGCCCACGCCCGGCACTTCCAGAGGGACCGCGATCTTGTCGGCAAAGCTTGGCAGGTGTTGCACATGGATACGCTGGGCCTTACCATCCCCACACTCTGCCCGGACCCGTACCAAACCGCCGGGAGCCTCGAGTGTCATACGCGTTTCCGGCTCTTGCATGGGGATGATGCCGCTGTCCAGAAGAACAGTGGAGACACAGATCGAGTTTGACCCCGACATGGGCGGCGTGTCCTCCGGCTCCATGATGATGAACGCCGCATCCGCCTGCGGATGTTTCGGAGGGACTAGCAGGTTGACGTGGCGAAAGACGCCGCCTCGGGGTTCATTCAGCACGAAATTGCGCAAGCTCTGATCCTGCGCAATGAATGTGCGTTGATCCCACAGGGTTTCTCCGGGTGGAGGTTGCACGCCACCGACGATGACGTCGCCCACCTCGCCTTCCGCATGGGCTGAGATCACGTGGACGGTTTTGACGCTGCGCATGAGGCCTCTCTACTCGAAATGAGTCGGGCCGACTGGCCTCGTGTGGGCCAGTTCAGAGAACGACCCCGTTTCGGTCAAGCCTAAACCTGTACTCAGAACACCCCGGCTGAACTTGAACCGCTGCTACCTAAACCGAACGCCAGTCTCAGGGTCGAACACCATGGCACGTTCGGGTTGGACCGTGATCCCGATCTTCTCGCCTGTAGTGCTGCGTTGGTCATCCCGTTCTTCAACGATCAGCTTGTCGCCATTCGGGGTCAGAAGATAGGAATAGGACACGCCCCCAAGCGCCTCGGTCAAATCAACGGTGCAGGTGTCGGCACTGCGGTCGATCTGGATGTGTTCGGGCCGCATGCCAAGGGTCACTTTGTTTACCCCAGCCGGAACTTGGGCCGATACCGGCAACGGTTGACCAAGGGCCGGATGCGTGACGTGGCCGTCTGCATAGTCGCATTCGAGAAAGTTCATCGCTGGCGAGCCGATGAAGCCCGCCACAAAGCGATTGTCCGGATCGCGGTACAGGTCCATCGGCGCACCCACCTGCTCGATCCGGCCATCGCGCAACACGACGATTTTATCGGCCATTGTCATCGCTTCGACCTGATCGTGGGTCACATAGATCATGGTGGCGCCAATCTCTTGATGGAGGCGCGCGATTTCGACCCGCATCTCAACCCGAAGCTCGGCATCGAGATTGGAGAGCGGTTCATCGAATAGGAACACTTCGGGGCCGCGTACAATCGCGCGCCCGATAGCGACTCGCTGACGTTGACCACCGGACAGGGCCTTGGGCTTGCGTTTCAGGTATTGATCCAGCTTCAGAATGCCGGAGGCATCCTGAACCTTCTGGTCAATCTCTGCCTTGGGAACGCCGTTCATGCGCAGGCCAAAACCCATATTCTCGGCGACCGTCATATGCGGGTACAAAGCGTAGGTCTGGAACACCATCGCCACGCCGCGTTTTGCCGGATCCATATGGGTCACTTCGCGCGCACCGATATGGATTTGGCCTTCCGATGTTTCCTCAAGCCCCGCGATCATCCGCAGTAGGGTGGACTTGCCGCAGCCCGAGGGGCCGACGAACACACAGAATTCACCATCTTCGATTTCCAGATCAATCCCGTGGATCACCTGAGTCTGGCCGTAGCGTTTGATCGCCTGATTGAGCGTTACACCTGTCATGTCGATTGCATCCTGTTGTTCTGTACATTCGGGCGGGTTTCAGGGAACCGCCAAGCCTGCGCCTCGGTTGCGATCTGGTCGG
Source organism: Ruegeria sp. ABV3_008 (assembly GCF_056161185.1). Lineage (NCBI taxonomy): Bacteria > Pseudomonadati > Pseudomonadota > Alphaproteobacteria > Rhodobacterales > Roseobacteraceae > Ruegeria > Ruegeria sp. ABV3_008. The sequence continues at coordinate 13,038 of NZ_JBSWYP010000009.1, forward strand.
CAACGCGCCGCACCCGAGGGACCCAGGCCTCTAGTTGATTGAAATCCATCCGCCCGGTTGAACCGGTCACGGAAATCGCACCCAAAACGCGCCCGCCCGAGGTCAGAACGGGACAGGCGACGCAGATAATGCCGGGTTCATGCTCTTCATCGTCGATCGCGTAGCCTCGACTGCGAATCAGTTCCAGATCTGCCCGCAAAGCCGCCTCCGAGGTCAACGTCTTGTCCGTGAAACGGTGATAGCTTTGCTGGGATACGGCGCGATCCAATGCGGGACCATCCAGAAACGCCATCATCGCCTTGCCTACGCCGGTGCAATAGGCCGGGCCAACCTTGCCAGCCTGCGAATACATCTCGACCGGCTGCGCTGCGTTTCGTTTGTCGACATACAGCACCTGATTGGAGTCCAGCTGCGCCAAATGCACCGTTTCCCCCGTCTCGGAACTGAGCGTATCCAAAAACGGCCGCGCAATAGGGGCCAAAGAGCTTTGCGTCCACGCCGTATGCGCCAGACGGACCAGCCGCAGGCCCGGCGAATAGGTCTGCCGGTCTGGCTCATAGGCCAGCATGCCCTGATTGGTCAGCGATTGCAGAAAGCGATAGAGCGTCGCTTTGGGAAAGCTGCTGCTCTCTAACAGTTCTGCAAACCGCACAGGGCGCTCGAACGAGGCCACGTGCTCCAGCACATCACATGCTTTGCCTATTGTTCCGTCACCAGCCACGGGTGTGTGTTCTCCTCCGTTTGACCCCCGTTCAACCACGGTGTTTGCACGAGGGTCTTGACAAGACTAGCCGAGTCGATGTGTAGTTTTCAATATATAAAACACGGTTTCACTATTTGGAACTAAAATGGAAGCTAAGGGAGGACACCATGCATTCCATGTTCAAGCGCACCGCTGCCGCTCTGGCGGCGAGTGTGGCACTAGCTGCACCCGTTGCCGCCGAACTGACCGGCGAACTGCGCATCTTTCTTGACACCTCGAACCCGGCGCCTCGTGCGACGATGGAAGCAATGATCGAACAGTTTCAGGCCCAGCACCCGGATCTGGCCATCGAAACCACAGTGATCGACCGCGAGGCGTATAAGACGCAGATCCGCAACTTCCTGACGGCTGATACGCCGGATGTTGCGACATGGTATGCCGCAAACCGCATGAAGCCTTATGTTGAGGCGGGTTTGTTCGAAGATGTTTCGGACCTGTGGGCAGAGCCTGAGATCGCCGAGAATCTGGCCTCGACCAAAGGCGCGATGACCCTTGATGGTAAGCAGTGGGGCGTGCCCTATACCTACTATCAGTGGGGCGTTTACTACCGCAAAGACATCTTTGATGAGCTGGGCCTGACCGAGCCGACGACCTGGGAAGAAGAACTGGCGAACTGCCAGAAGATCATCGACTCGGGCCGCGCCTGCTATACCATCGGGACCAAGTTCCTGTGGACCGCCGGCGGCTGGTTTGACTATCTGAACATGCGCACCAACGGGTTCGACTTCCACAACCAGCTCGCCAATGGCGAAATCAGCTGGGAAGACGACCGGGTCAAGCAGACCTTCGCCAACTGGAAACAGCTGGTCGACATGGGTGCTTTCATTGACAACCACCAGACCTATAGCTGGCAGGAAGCCCTGCCCTTCATGGTGAACGGAGACGCCGCCGCCTATCTGATGGGCAATTTCGCCGTTGCTCCTCTGCGCGAAGCGGGTCTGAGCGACGACCAGCTGGACTTCTACCAGTTCGTCGCGATCAACCCCGATGTTGAACTGGCCGAGGATGCCCCGACCGATACGTTCCACATCCCGGCCAACGCTTCGAACAAGGAAGCCGCGCGCGAGTTCCTGCGCTTCGTCGTGTCTCCGGACGTTCAGACCGAAATCAACAATGGCTCAAACCTGGGTCAGCTTCCGGTTAACGCGCAATCTTCGGTGGATGATGACAAGTTCTTGCAGCAAGGTTTCACCATGCTGTCCTCGAACAGCCCCGGCGGTGTCGCCCAGTTCTGGGACCGCGACGCACCGGCGGAAATGGCCAAGGTCTCTATGGAAGGCTTCCAGGAATTCATGGTCAAGCCCGACAATCTGGACAAGATTCTGGCCAAGCTGGAACGCGCTCGTAGCCGTATCTACGACAACTGATCTGGCAGGGGCCGGGTAGAAAACCCGGCCTACGCCTTCCTCAATTGCAAGGCGGGCTGAAGCTCGCCTTCGCCCCCAGATCCGAGATAGCCCATGTCAGCCGTCGACACACCGGAACAGGAAAGCTGGTTCCATCGCAACCAACAACGCATCGCGCCCTGGCTTTTCCTTGCGCCGGGCCTGTTGTTCTTCATGGTCTATGTGATCATCCCGGTCTTTCAGTCCTTCAACCTGTCACTCTACGAATGGGATGGGCTTGGCGCCGCAGATTATGTAGGGTTCCGCAACTACGAGGACCTGTACTGGGAGTGGGTTGACCGCGACGCGTTCTACATCTCACTCAAGAACAACCTGATCTGGTTGATCCTGTATTTGGCAGCGATCCCGGCGGGCCTGTTCATCGCCCTGTTCCTGAACCAGACGGTCTGGGGCATTCGACTCTACAAGTCTCTATTTTTCTTTCCGTTCGTGATCTCTCAGGTCGTTGTCGGGCTGGTTTTCACATGGTTCTACGATCCGACATTCGGGCTACTGAACGAATTCCTCAGTTTCTTTGGTCTTGGCCCGCTGAATGTGCTGGGAGATGAAAAACTGGTCACTTACGGCATCATCGTCGCTGGCCTGTGGCCGCAGACGGCCTATTGCATGATCCTGTATCTCACCGGCTTGAACGCCGTGGACCCCGAACAGATCGAGGCCGGACGTCTGGACGGTGCAAAAGGCGGGCGGATGTTGTGGCACATCATCCTGCCGCAACTACGCCCGGCGACGTTTATCGCCTTTGTCGTGACAATCATTGGCGCTCTGCGGTCCTTCGACCTGATCTCGATCATGACGCAGGGCGGGCCGTTCGGGTCGTCGCGCGTGCTAGCCTATTACATGTTCGAGGTCGCCCTGTCCGAATACGGCTTCCGCATGGGATATGGCGCCGCCATCGCTGTGATCCTGTTCCTCATCATGCTGTGCTTCATCGCCTACTTCCTGTGGTCGATGTACCGCGAAGAAAGGGGGCACTGAGATGTTTCCCAAACCCATCGAAAAACAACCCCGCGCGGCGCAGATCACCTATCAGGCCATGCTGCCCATTGCCCTGCTGCTGTGGCTCGGTCCCTTGCTTGCTGTCGCCTTGTTCTCAATCAAACCCGAGGCGGATTTCACCAACGCAAACTACTGGGGCCTGCCGTCCCGGTTTGAGGGCGCGGTTAATTACGGGCAGGTCTTCTTCAACTCGGACATGCCGCGATATCTGCTGAACTCATTCATGATCACCATCCCGACGGTGATCGGAGCGGTTGCGCTCAGTTGCATGACCGGGTTCGCGCTGGGGATCTACAAATTCAAGTCGAACCTGTGGATCTTCTTCATGTTCGTGGCGGGCAACTTTGTCCCCTTCCAGATCCTTATGGTTCCAGTCCGCGACCTGACTTTGGAACTTGGCCTCTACAATACTAAAACCGGGCTGGTTCTGTTCCACATCGCGTTCCAGACCGGGTTCTGTACACTGTTCATGCGAAACTTCATCCGTGCGCTGCCTTTTGAGCTAATCGAAGCCGCCCGGGTCGAGGGCATCAGCGAGGTCCGTATCTTCTGGTACGTGGTCCTGCCGCTGATGAAACCCGCCATCGCGGCGCTGAGCGTGTTGATCTTCACCTTCATCTGGAACGACTATTTCTGGGCCGTTGTCCTGACCCAAGGGGCCGAAAGCCAACCTGTGACGGCTGGGATCACCAGCTTCAACGCTCAGTACCGCGCGGCCTATCAATTGATGAGCGCGGGTTCCCTCGTTGCCGCCTTGCCGCCTGTGGCCATGTTCTTCCTGATGCAGAAACACTTCATCGCGGGTTTGACCCTTGGAGCTGTTAAATAACGCCAAACGAGAGTTTTGCAAAATGACCAAAATCACCTTTATCGGCGCGGGTTCCACGATCTTCATGCGCAATATCGTGGGCGACGCGCTGCTGACCCCTGCCCTCGCCGACAGCCATTTCGCGCTGATGGATATCGACCCGCAGCGCCTGGCCGAAAGTGAAACCGTGGCGCGGGCCATGATCCGTTCGGTCGGCACCGGAGCAACGGTGACCACCCACACCGACCGCCGCGCGGCGTTAGAGGGGGCTGATTTCGTCATCACCGCCTTTCAGGTCGGCGGGTATGAACCCTGCACGGTGACGGATTTCGAGATCCCCAAGCAATACGGGTTGCGCCAGACCATCGCAGATACGCTCGGGATTGGAGGGATTATGCGAGGCCTGCGCACCGTCCCGGTATTGTGGAGCGTGGCGCAGGATATGATGCAGCTCTGCCCCGATGCGACGCTGTTGCAATATGTGAATCCGATGGCGATCAACACCTGGGCTCTGGCCGAGCAATTCCCGGACCTGAAACACGTCGGCCTTTGCCACTCGGTCCAGAATACGGTCGAAGAGCTTGCTCACGATCTGGACCTGCCTAAGGATGAGATCCGCTACAAGGTCGCAGGCGTGAACCACGTGGCCTTCTTCCTGCGGCTGGATCATCAGGGCCGCGACCTCTACCCGGCCTTACGCCGGGGCTACGCGCACGGTACTCTGCCGAAACCACCTCTGTTGATGCCACGCTGCCCCAACAAGGTGCGGTATGAGGTGATGGACCACTTGGGCTACTTCTGCACCGAGAGCTCGGAACATCTGGCCGAATACGTGCCGTGGTTCATCAAGGACGGTCGGCCCGACCTGATCGAACAATTCTCGATCCCGCTGGATGAATACCCAACCCGCTGTGTCGAGCAGGTCGCGGATTGGAAGGAACAGGCCAAGACACTGACAGACGGGCGCGATGTCTCGGTTATTCGCAGCCACGAATTTGCGGCGGATCTGATGAACGCCGTCGTCACGGACACGCCCTATACGGCCTATGGAAACCTGCCCAATACGGGTCAGATCCCGCAATTACCCTTGGGCGCTGCGGTGGAAACCCCGTGTCTGGTCGATTCAAACGGCGTTCAGCCCTCGGTCGTTACCGACATCCCGCCGCAACTGGTGGCGCTGATGCGCACCCAAATCAACGTGCAAGAGCTGACCGTCCGAGCGCTGACCGAGCAAAACGCCGAATACATTTACCATGCCGCCATGATGGATCCGCATACCGCGGCCGAACTGGACCTGCGCCAAATCCGCAGCCTTGTCACGGACCTTCTGACTGCGCATTCGGACTGGCTGCCAGACTGGTGCCGCCCGCTCCGCGCCGCATGATCTTCAATTTTTCAAGAACCGCAATTCCAGCCCCAGCCAAAGAACCGAAGCCAGAATGACAAAGAAACGCCGCTCATCGCATTGGTACGGAAAACTCGACAAAGACGGGTTCATCCACCGTTCCTGGATGAAAAACCAAGGCTTCCCCGATCATGCCTTTGATGGGCGGCCCATCATTGGCATCTGCAACACCTGGTCGGAACTGACGCCCTGCAACTCGGGCCTGCGCGATCTGGCCGAAGGCGTGAAGCGCGGTGTGTGGGAGGCTGGGGGCTTCCCGGTCGAATTCCCGGTCATGTCGCTGGGCGAGACCCAGATGAAGCCCACCGCCATGCTGTTCCGCAATCTGCTGGCCATGGATGTTGAGGAATCCATCCGCGCCTACGGCATTGACGGCGTTGTTCTGCTGGGCGGGTGTGATAAGACCACGCCGGGGCAGCTGATGGGCGCGGCCTCGGTCGATCTGCCTTCTATCGTTGTCAGCTCCGGTCCGATGCTGAACGGCAAGTTCAAGGGTAAGGATATCGGATCAGGCACCGATGTATGGAAATTCTCGGAAGAGGTCCGCGCAGGTGAGATGACGCTGCAGGACTTCATGAACGCTGAATCCGGCATGTCACGCAGCGCCGGAGTTTGTATGACGATGGGCACGGCCTCAACCATGGCCTCGCTGGTCGAAGCCATGGGAATGTCGCTGCCAACCAACGCCGCGCTGCCCGCCGTTGACGCCCGCCGCATGGCTCTGGCACACCTGACCGGCAAGCGGATTGTCGAGATGGTGGACGAAGACCTCAAACCCTCTGACATCCTGACCAAGGAAGCATTTGAGAACGCCATTCTGGCCAACGCCGCCGTAGGTGGCTCGACCAACGCCGTGGTTCACCTGCTGGCGCTGGCGGGTCGGGTTGGTGTCGATCTGACGCTGAAAGACTTTGAAATTGGGTCGGAAATTCCCCTGCTGGTCAACTGCATGCCGTCCGGCAAATACCTGATGGAGGATTTCTGTTACGCAGGCGGCGTGCCTGTGGTTCTGAATGAAATCAAGTCCTTCCTGCACCCTGCGAAAACGGTTCTGAACAAGGATATCTCGGCCCACTACGACGGGGCAGAGTGCTACAATCGCGACGTGATCCGCCCCTTCGATGACCCGGTGAAACCCGCTGCCGGCCTGCGCGTTCTGCGCGGCAACCTTGCGCCGAACGGGGCCATCGTAAAACCTTCGGCGGCTACGGATGAACTGCTGGAAACCGAAGCCGAAGCCTTTGTTTTCGAAAGCATCGAAGATCTGAAGGCCAATATCGACCGCGAAGACCTGCCTGTGACGCCTGAGACCATTCTGGTTCTCAAAGGGTGTGGACCCAAGGGCTATCCCGGCATGCCCGAGGTCGGCAACATGCCGGTCCCGGCGAAACTGGTGAAAGAAGGCGTGCGCGACATGATCCGCATTTCGGACGCGCGCATGTCGGGCACAGCCTTCGGTACTGTCATCCTGCATGTCAGTCCCGAGGCGCAGGCCGGTGGCACTCTGGCGCTGGTCAAGACCGGCGACCGCATCCGCGTCTCAGCCAGCAAGGGAGAGCTTGAGCTGCTGGTCAATGAGGCGGAACTCGACACCCGCCGCGCGGCCTGGCAACCGGAGGCACCGCATTACACGCGCGGCTACGCCCGACTTTACATCGACCACGTGCTGCAAGCCGATCAGGGCGCTGACCTTGATTTCCTTGTCGGCAAAGACACACGCCTCGTTACAAGAGAGAGCCACTAATGGACCAACCTGCTGTATTCCAGGACCTGAAAGGGGCCTCAGTCTATATCACCGGCGGCGGCTCGGGCGTTGGCGCTTCGCTGACCGACGGGTTCATGGCGCAAGGGGCCAACGTGGCCTTTATCGGCCGCTCGGACGCAAGCGCCTTCGTGGAAGAAATGCGTGCCAAACACGACCGCGCGCCCTTGTTCATGCAGGGCGATATGACCGATACAGAACTGTTGCACGCCACCATGCAGAAGGCTGCCGAGGCCCATGGCCCAATCAAAGTGCTGGTCAATAACGCCGCCAACGATCAGCGCCACTCTCTGGAAGAGACGACCTCTGAGTTCTGGGACTGGATGATCGAGGTAAACCTGAAGGCCTACTATTTCGCCTGTCAGGAAGCCGCGCGCCAGATGGGGAATGGCGGCTCAATCATCAATTTCAGCTCGATCAGCTACATGATGGGCAACGCAGGCTATCCGATCTACACGACCTCGAACGCTGGGATTACCGGAATGACCCGCTCGCTGGCGCGCGAGCTTGGACCGAAAGGCATCCGCGTAAACGCATTGGCCCCCGGTTGGGTTCTGACGCAAAAGCAGATGGACATGTGGGCCACGCCCGAAGACCTCGCCGCACATTTGGATCGCCAATGCCTTAAAGAACATCTAAAGCCCGACGACATGATCGGACCCACCTTGTTTCTGGCCTCGGACGCCAGCCGCGCCATGACCGGACAATGCATGGTTGCTGATGGTGGCGTCGTGGTAACGGGGTAGAACGATGAAACCAGAATGGATCGCAGCGGACTGGGGCACCTCGCACTTGCGTGTCTGGGCGATGGAGGGGCCAACCCCTGTTGACCAAGCTCAGTCGGACATGGGCATGGCGCGCGTCTCCAAAGGTGGGTTTGAGGACGCCCTGTTGGCATTGATCGAAGGCTGGTTGGGCAGTGCTCCTGTCGATGTCGTCGCCTGCGGCATGGTCGGCGCCCGTCAGGGATGGGTTGAAGCACCCTATGCTGCTGTTCCAACCGCGCCTGTGCAGGGCGTTCCGATCCGCGTGCCCGCCACCGACCCTCGGATCCGTGCTTTTGTCGTGCCTGGTTTGAAACAGGTGTCCCCGCCGGATGTGATGCGCGGCGAAGAAACGCAGATTGCGGGATTTCTGGATACACATCCCAATTGGGACGGAGTGATCTGCTTGCCCGGCACCCACACGAAATGGGTGCAGATCAGTGCGAATCAGGTCGTCAGCTTCCGCACCTTCATGACCGGAGAGTTATTCGACTTGCTGCGCGCTCAATCTGTCCTTCGACACTCGGTAAGTGAAGGCTGGGACGAGGCCGCGTTTTCTGAGGCTGTCGAGGATACTCTGTCCAAACCCGAACAGCTTGCCGCCCGCCTGTTCAGTCTGCGTGCGGCAGATCTGCTGCACGGGCAGGATGGCACCACGGCCCGCGCACGTCTGTCCGGACTATTGATCGGGGCCGAACTTGCAGCCTCACGCCCCTATTGGCTGGGTCAGCAGATCGCGATCATCGGGGCCGAGGGGCTATCGGCCGCCTACGCACAAGCGCTGCAACCGCAAGGCGCGTTTGTCGAGATGGCCGACGCCACCACATCCACTCTGGCCGGGCTGAACAAAGCCCGCAATATGACAAGAGAAACCGTATGAGCCGCCATATCATTGCCATTCTGCGAGGTTTGACCCCCTCGAGCGCCGAGAAAGTCGGTCGACTTCTCATCGAAACCGGGATCGACCGGATCGAGGTGCCGCTGAACTCTCCGGATCCTCTTGAGAGCATCGGGATTCTGGTCGAGGCTTTCGGCGATCGCGCCCTAATCGGCGCGGGCACGGTGTTGACACCCGAACAGGTTGAGGCCGTAAGGGATGTGGGCGGCAAGCTGATTGTCTCGCCCAATGCCGATCCTGATGTGATCCGGCGCAGCAGTGAACTGGGGCTGCAATCCTGGCCGGGCATCTTCACCCCGACCGAGGCCTTTTCGGCCCTCAAAGCGGGTGCAACCGGTTTGAAGCTGTTCCCCGGTTCCTTGGCAGGCCCCGCAGGTCTGTCTGCTTTGCGGGCGGTCTTGCCAGAAGGCACGCAGGTCTTCGCGGTTGGCGGCGCGGGTACAGACAACTTCGACGAATGGATCGCAGCCAGCGCGGACGGGTTCGGCATCGGGTCGGCACTGTTCAAGCCCGACATGGAGATCGCGGAAATCTCGGAACGCGCCATCCGGATCGTAGCCGCCTATGACGAGGCCGTTGCATGAGCGTCACTTTCGACGACCGCCCTTGTATGCTGGGCGAAGGTCCCCTCTGGCATCCCGAGCGGAAACAGTTGTTCTGGTTCGACATCCTTGGCAAACGCCTTCTAACCCGCGAAGGCGAGGCGCAGAAAAGCTGGCATTTCGACGAATATGTCTCGGCCACAGGCTGGGTGGACCGTGATACTCTGCTGATGGCCTCAGAAACCGGGTTGTGGCGGTTTTCGCTGGCCACGGGTGAGAAATCACTGGTTGTCCCGCTAGAGGCTGAAAATCCCGTCACCCGCTCGAATGACGGCCGCGCCGATCCGTGGGGCGGGTTCTGGATCGGGACGATGGGCAAAAGCGCGGAACCTGGTGCTGGTTCAATCTACCGGTTCTACAAGGGCGAGTTGCGCCGTTTGGCGCCGGGTATCACCATCTCAAACGCGATCTGTTTCGCTCCGGACCGGGGCTGCGCTTACTACGCAGACACAGCGACACGACAGGTAATGCGGTGGGGTCTGAACGCCGAGACCGGCTGGCCCGAGGGGGAACCTTCGGTCTTTCTGGATCTGAACGAAGACGGTTTGAACCCGGATGGCGCGGTGGTTGATACCGCCGGCAACATCTGGATCGCTCAATGGGGCGCGAGCCGGGTCGCGGCCTATGATCCAGCAGGACAGTTCCTGCGCGAAGTCGCGGTAGACGCCGCCCATACATCCTGCCCCGCCTTTGGCGGAGACGACCTGACAACACTATTCTGCACAACCGCCCGCGAAGGGCTGAGCACTGAGACGCTTGAAACACAACCCACTAACGGAATGACCTTTGCCGAACTGAACGCAGGCCACGGTCAACCGGAACACAGAGTCCTTCTATGACCCCCGAACTAGGCGTTTGCTACTACCCCGAACACTGGCCCGAGGCTGTTTGGGCCGAAGATGCCGCGCATATGGTCGAAACGGGCCTGAGCTGGGTACGTATCGGCGAATTCGCCTGGAGTCGGCTGGAACCCTCCCCCGGCGATCTGCAATTCGACTGGCTAGATCGCGCGGTCGAGGTGCTGGGATCGGCCGGTTTGAAGGTGGTTATGGGGACACCCACAGCGACGCCTCCGCGCTGGATGCTGGACAAACACCCCGATATGCTGGCCGTCGACGCCCAAGGTCAACCGCGTAAATTCGGGTCACGTCGGCACTATTGCTTCAGCCATGCGGGCTATGTCAAAGAGTGCGTCCGCATTGCCCGGATCTTTGGCGAACGTTATGGCCGCAATCCACACGTCGTCGCCTGGCAAATCGACAATGAATACGGTTGCCACGACACCACGATCAGCTACAGCGCCCCGGCGCTAAAGGCGTTTCGTCTTTGGCTGGCGGATCAATATGGCAGCATCGACGCCCTGAACGAGGCTTGGGGCAATGTGTTCTGGTCGATGGAATACGACCACTTTGACCAGATCGACCTGCCAAACCTGACCGTGACCGAGCCGAACCCGGCCCATGTTCTGGCCTTCCGCCGCTTCAGCTCGGATCAGGTAGTGGCGTTCAACAAGGCTCAGGCCGATGTGTTGCGCCCTCTGACCGATGCGCCGCTGTCGCACAACTACATGGGGCGCGTGCTTGAGTTCGACCATTTCGGTGTCGGTGCGGACCTCGATATCGCCACTTGGGATAGCTATCCGATCGGCTTCTTGTCCGACCGATTGGAAGATGACGCCGAACACAAGGCCAAATTCCTGCAACAGGGCGATCCGGATATGCAGGGCTTTCACCACGATCTCTATCGTGCAGTTGGCCGTGGTCGCTGGTGGGTGATGGAGCAACAACCCGGCCCGGTGAACTGGGCTCCGTACAACCCTGCTCCTCTGCCCGGCATGGTCCGGCTTTGGTCGCTTGAGGCCGTGGCGCACGGGGCCGAGGTGGTGAGCTACTTCCGCTGGCGACAAGCGCCCTTTGCGCAAGAGCAGATGCACGCCGGATTGCTGACACCAGACAGCCGCGCGGCCCCCGGTCTGGCTGAGGCGCGCCAGACGGCGCATGAATTGAAGGCCATCGGTCCGGTTCACCAGAAACAGGCGCAGGTTGCGATCCTGTTCGACTATGCCTCGGATTGGGCGTGGACCACGCAGCCGCAGGGCGCAGGTTTTGACTATTTCCGGCTAGTATTCTCGGCCTATCGCGCTCTGCGTCGGGCCGGGCTGTCGGTGGACATCGTTTCACCTCAGGACCTGCCGAAAGGTTACGCGGTGATCCTTGCGCCGGGGCTGGCCACAATCAATGCCGCGTTGGAAGCGCGTTTGGCTGAGGCCTGCGATCTTGCCATCCTTGGCCCACGCAGCGGCGCGATCACCCGTGATTTCCAGATCCCTCTGTCTAGGCGCCCCGGCCTTGATGGCGTCGATTGCCATGTCGATCTGGTTGAAACCCTGCCGCCCAATGTCAAACGCCCGGTCGTCGGGGGCGGAGCCGCGCAGCACTGGATCGACCGTCTGTCAGGAGGCGGAGAGGACCTTTTGCAGTTTGAAGATGGTACCCCTGCTTTGAAAACGGGGGACGGCATCTGGTATCTGGCGGGTTTCCCCGACGAGGCGCTCTGGGATCGCCTAATCGGGCTGGCGGCGGACCACACCGGGCTGAATTTGCAGCCGTTGCCCGAGGGCCTGAGGCTTCGGGAATCAGCCGCGCATACGTTCCTGATCAACTACAATGCCGATCCGGTGGAATGGAACGGACACACCATTGCGGGCTGCGATGTTATTGTCCTCGAAAACGCGTCACCGGAGGGTTGAGCCGGGCGCGCTACTCCTTCCAGATCGCAAGGTTGTGGGGGGCGACCGGGTCTTCTCCGACCAGAAGCGAGCGCTTTGTGTTCGCGGGCAGTGGTTGGTCTTGATCGCCAAAGTTAAAGGCAAAGCGCAGGTCCCCGCGTCGGGTGAGCCGCAAATCGTGATGCGTTTCGGAGACCTCCAGCCCAGCCCAATCCAACACGTCGCGCAAGATGTTTTGCAACAACGCGCCGCTCGGAACCATCGCAAGGTAGGTCGCCCTGTCTGAGCGTATGACCGCCGGACTGCCATTTTGATATCGGCTGACGAAATGGCCGATAGCTTGTTCACTTGTCTCGACAATTTCGCGCCAACCTGTGAAGTGCAGCGGGTTTTGCTCGCCCAACTGCACGGCTTCGTCTGCAAGGTCAGGCAAGGACTCGACCCTCAAAACGCGAACACCTGTCAAATCGCTCAACACTCCCGGTGCGAGGGTGTCAGGGCTGTGCATATCTGGCGTCTTGCTACCCGACCGCGCCCCGATCAACAGTTTCGCTGACGACGCTTGAAGTCTTGAGGCCAACCCGTCGCTGACGATCATGCTCTGCGGCAGCACGATCAAGGCATAGCCATTCAGGTCATCCTCCGGCCCGACAAAATCCAGATCGACACCGAAACCGCGCAAACCCGCGTACCAGTCTCGCAGGATGTTCGCATTTGGAAACGCATCGTCATGCGGCAGGAATTCCGCCGCCCAGATCGACGTATAGTCGATCAGCATTGCGACTTGGGCCTTCTGCCTTTTGGCCGGGGGTAATGCCGCGCGATCCTTCACCACCTGCGCCAGCTCAACCGCTGCCTGATCCGGACTACCATCCGACCGAAAAAGCGCAGTGTGGAACTGCTCCTGAGCGAACTTTGCCTGCCGCCAGCGAAAGAACATCACCGCCTGCGCGCCATGGGCAAAGGCCGCCCAGGTCCATAGCCGAACCATGCCATCTGCGGGCGAAGGGTTCTTTTCTGCCCAGTCGACGGGACCGGGTTGTTGCTCTAGCACCCACATGCGCCCGCGCCCTTGCGAGCGATACAGATCGCAGTGAAACCCCTGATAGTCCGGCGCCCCGGTTCGCAAGTAGCGATGCTTGTCCTGATCAGACAGGGATGATCCCAGCAGATTGCCCAGCGGGTAGCTGTCGAAGCCTACGATATCCAAGTCGGCGGCCACCGCGTGGTGATCATACTCGAAACTGCCCGCCATGAAGTTATGCGTGATGTCCCGGCCCGGAGAATGCGCCCGAAGAATATCTACCTGAGCCTTGTTGAACAGTCGGACCCGGCCGGAGGAATAACGCGCAAAATCCAGAGATTGCGTCGGGTTCGCGGCCGCGACCAAGCTGTTTGGTAGCTCGATCTGGTTAAAACTCGCGTATTGCGTGCCCCAGAAGACTGTGCCCCATCGCTGGTTGAGTTCTTCAATCGCGCCGTATCGATCTTGCAGCCATCGGCGAAACCCGCTGCGGGCAGCGTCTGAGTAGCTGAGGACGGTGTCGTGGTCATTGTATTCATTATCAATCTGCCACGCATGAACATGCGGGTTTTGCCCATAGCGCCTGGCATATTCGGTGGCGATCCGATTGGACTCCTCCAGATAGACTTCACTCGAAAAGCAATAGTGCCGTCGCGATCCAAAGCCGCGCACGCGACCGTTAGGGCCGACGGGCAAAATCTCTGGATACTCGTCGATCAGCCATTTGGGGGGCGAAGCCGTTGGCGTAGACATCATGACCCGAAGCCCAGCGTCGCCCAAAATCCCGATCACCTCATCCAGCCAACCCCATTCGAAGTGACCACGCTGGGGCTCGATCAGGCCCCAGGTGAACTCGGCAATCCGCACCCAATCGAGGCCCATATCGACCATACGCGCAGCATCGTCTCGCCATTTGGACGGATCCCATTGTTCGGGGTAGTAGCAAACCCCCAGTTCAAGCTTGCTCATCTGGCGTCCTTCGCGGTTCGCCGCTCGATCCATTTCAGGAAGCTGGCGCAACCCAGAGTGATCACGACATAGAGGATCGCCGCCGTGTTGAAGGGTGCGAATGGGAGGAAGCTGGAGGCCTGGAACTCGCGCATTCGCTGAGTCATGTCGCGCACAGACAGGATCGACAGCAGCGAGGTGTCCTTGATCATCGCGATGAATTCGTTGCCCAAGGGCGGTGTGACGATCCGCAAGGCCTGCGGCAGTACGATCAGCCGCGCGGTTTGCCAGCGCGACAGGCCCAGAGAGCTGCCAGCCTCAAGCTGGCCTTTCGGTATGGCTTCGATGCCGGATCGGAAAATCTCGGCCATATAGGCAGAATACCCAACCGAAATAGCGATGATCCCGCGGGTCATGTTGGTCATGTCGATCCCGCCACCGGTGGCATCCTTGACCGCGCCCGCCAGAGGAAGGCCGATATAGAGGATGATCACCAGCATCGGAATGCCTCGGATCGTGTCCACGAAAAACTCGGCCCCGACCGCAAGCGGATGCAATTTGTGCTGAGACCCACCGACTGTCAGTGTCAGCAAAAGGAAACCGAAAACCGCGAAAGCCAACCCCGGATCTCGGAACTTGTCTGGCAGGAAGCTGGTTTGCCAGATCACCGGGTAGGCTTGCGTATGGGCCTCAACCGGAACAAACGCGCCCGAGACGCTGTCGACGGTCTCAATCTGCTCAATCGCGGATGCAGCGTCAGGCGCGCTCCGGATCCGGATTTGCTGATCGCCGCCGCCCTCGAATTCGCCGAAGCGGATCACATCGGCCTGCGCCTGAGGGGTACCGCGCACAATGGCAATACGGCCCTCAGTATTGCCGACAAGGACATAGCTGACCTTGGGTTGCATGAAGAAAAAGGTGGACACAGCAAGCAACGCAAGGCTGATCGCTCCATAGACCATCGTTGTCCGGGCCTTTGGCTTGAAAGACTGCAGCCCCACCCAGATCAGACCCAGGATCGCTGCGAAGATATAAGCAAAGATCGCGGCGCGGAACGTGATGGCGACGCCTGTTGCGAATTGCCAATGGGCCATGAACATCAGGTAGAACAGCACGGCGCCCGTTAGAATTTCGAACCCAAGCTGCACGCGCCCGCGCAAAGGTTTCGCCAAGCGGCCAGAGATCAGGCACAACGCGATGATCACAGCATAAACCGCCAGAAGGAACTGCAGGCCGCTCTGAACTTGTGCCACCACTTCGGGAAACAAAACCCACGTTTGGTTGGTGCGATCAATCAGGTTCGAGGTATTCTCGCTGAGCGCATGAAAAAAGACGGACTCGGCGAAGGGCATAAGGACATGCGGGGCGACAAAAGCCAGAATGGACAGGCCAACCGCAGCTGGAAACGCCGCCAAAGCCGAAATCCGCAGCCATGCGGGCGCTTGCGCTGCGAACCGGGTATGGCGGGCGCACAGATAGCCGAGGATCGTCGTCGCAAGGACCAGCAGGAACCCCACGAATATCGGCCCTGCATTGTTGCCGATCCCCAGAATGGCGACCAGAGATCGCAGGTATTTGGATGAGGTGGCAAACAGATAGATGATAAACGGCGCGGCTGCGAGCAACACGAGGTTGCTCGGGCGGATCGAGCTGAGGCGCGACATGGTGTTCTCCGCTAAGTCAAAGCCCCGGCGGCAGAACCCGCCGGGGCTGGAAGGGGTTCAAAGGATCAGTTGGTGCCCCAGTATTTGGCTTTCAGCTCATCCAGCGTGCCGTCTTGCTGAATGGCGGCCAGACCTTCGTTGATCGCATCGACGGTCGGATCACCTTCCTGAAACACGATGCCCAGAGGGTCGGATTGAAGGCCCGTGATGCCCACGGTCAACTCGCCCGCGAATTCCTGCTCATAGGCGGTGGCCGAAGTCCCATCAATGATCACGCCCTCAACGTCTGCGTTCTGCAACGCCAGAATGGCGGCCGAGAAGTTGTCATAGAGGCTGACATTCTCGCGCCCGACCAGCTCTTCCGCTAGCTGAGCGTTGGTTGTTCCGGTTTGAGCGGCCAGTTTCAGACCTCCGGCCTTGAAGTCATCCAGGGTCGTGTCGCCCTTGTCGACTTGCAACAGAATGGCCTGGCTGACCACGATATACGGTTCCGAGAAATCCATGGTCTCTTCCCGTTCCGGAGTGATCGAAACGCCCGAGATGACCAGATCAAACTCACCTTGCTGAAGGGCTGCGAAGATGCCGTCCCACGCGGTATTGACGAAATTCGGCACGCAGTTCACGCGCTCGCAAATGGCATTCATCACATCGACGTCAAAGCCCACGATCTCGCCCGTTGTCTCGTCGACGGTCTCCATCGGTGGATAGGTCGCGTCCGTTCCTATCTTTAATACGCGCCCTTCCAAATCAGCGGCAAAAGCGGCCGGAACCGTCATCGTGGCAACGGCTGCAGCGGCAAGTAGATGTTTGAACATGTTTGGTTTCTCCTTTGTTGGGTCAGGTCAGATCGCCGGGTTCGGCGGAGGTGTGTCAGGTTGCCGCTCGATTAATGTGGCCCTGATCTTCTTTTGAATTTCGGACGGTTCGACCCCGTCCAGTGATTTTAACATGAACGCGCCCAGCAACCGGCTGGTCTCGTCAATCGGCACGTAATAGGCACTGGGCGCGGGTACGAAATACTTGCTGAGTTGGAGGTCATCGGTCGAAATGACCACGACATCGCGCCCGACCCTGATGCCATCTTCGGCGGCCGCCGACAAAACGCCCAGCGTCATCGCCTCGTTGGCGCAGATGATGCCGGTCGGGCGGTCTTTGCGCTGCATGAGGCTGCGAAAAGCCTCTTGCCCGCTTTGCGCCGTTGTGGGGCCGTTGTAAATTAGTTCGGGTTGAACGGGCACGCCCGCAGTCTGTAGCGCGGCGGCATAGCCAGTCTGACGTTGTCCGGTGTAAACCAATTCGGCGGGTGGATTTATAAGGGCAATTCGTCGATGACCTAAACGCAACAGCCGCTCTGTGGCGTCGCGCGCCGCGCTTTCACTATCGAAATCGACATAGGGATGGGGTTCAAGACTGTCGCTCATGCCATAGGTCACAAAGGGGAAGTTCTGGCTTTGTAGATAGGCGATACGCGGGTCGCTACGTCGGGTGCCCGAAAAGATCACCCCATCGGCCGAGCGTTCCTGAACAATCGTGCGCAGGGCCGTCATCGTGTCGTCCAAATCGGCTACGCTGCACACGCTCAGCTCATAGCGTGACCCCTGCAATGCGGTTGAGATACCAGCCACAATTCGGGTGAATTCTACGCCCTCCCACTCCTCGGCGGCGTCGGTGGAGACGCCCACCAGTACCGCGATCCGGTAGGATTTGTTCGTGCGAAGCTTCAGCCCGGCAAGGTTCACTTTGTAACCCTGCTCCAAGGCCACTTTCTGTATCTCTTCACGGGTTTCGCGTTTAACCGAGTCTTCTCCGCGCAAGGCATTGGATACGGTCCCGACGGAGTAGCCTGTCTGCTTGGCGATAGACTTGATCGTTGCGCGGGCCATCTAGATACGACCTTTCAAAAGGTCGCTCAGAAAGCGCTGGCCTGTTGTCAGCGTCGTCGCCGGGCTCGGCGACTCGTCATGCTCAACGAACAGATCCGAACAGGCCGTACGATCCAGCGCGTCAAGAACCGCGCTCCAGTCTATGTCGCCCTGCCCCAGATCTCGCCACCGGGCGTCGCCCTGTTGGCTGGGGTCCACGTCCTTGGCGTGGACGGAGACTACACGATCGGCATATCGCCTAATCAATCCGGCCGGATCCAGGTGGGCCGCCCCCAGCCAACCAATATCGGGCTGCCAGAAGACGTTCCCCTTCTCAAGAATCATCTCTAGCGGCGTCTGCGAGGGATATCCGGCCAGATCGAAATCGTGGTTGTGATAGGCCAGTCGAACGCCCGAACCTGACAGTTGCGAAGCCCATTGCGATAACTGGCCCGACACAGCCTTCCATCCCTCGGCGGTGTCGGGCCGCGCCGCTGGTGCCAGCCAAGGCATGACGGCGACCGGGCATTCCAATCGTTCCAGAATGTCCTGAATTTCGGGTAAACGCCTCTCGAACTCTTCCCAGTCGAAATGCGCCGAACGTACCCGCAAACCGGATTGCGCAACGATCCGGGCCATCTGAGGCGCCGTCAGGTCGTGCAACCCTGTCGTTTCGACATCTGCATAGCCACAGGCCGCCGCCATTTGCAGTTGATCGCCAAGATCACCACAACTCCTGACTGTGTATAGCTGCGCAGAGATCCGCATTTACCACCATTGAAACGTTTCAATAATGGTTGAACGGGGTTGTATGAGTTGTCAAGCGGCTTGAAGCAGCGCGCGCCAAGTCACTTGCGCATGGACAGACCATTATGGAACAGATGCACTTTTTCCGGCCGTGCTGTAACCGAAACCTGTTGCCCGCGAAGGTTCCGTTGGATACCGGGCAGTTTGGCGATGACCTGATCCGCGTCGTTGGATTTGGCAAAATATAGCAGAGTCACCTCACCCAATGCTTCGGTGAAATCAACCTCACCGCTCAGGATCGGGTCGCTATCCGTCAAAGTGAAATCTTCGGGCCGGACGCCGATGTTTACCTGCTTGCCTTCATCCTCGGGTCCGGTCGGGATCGCGGAAATCGCTGAACCTCCGCCCTCCAAGGCTATCGTCGTCATCTGCCCAGTGCCCGTGATTGTTCCGGGTAACAGGTTCATCGAAGGCGACCCGATGAACTGAGCCACGAACTCATTGTCCGGAGTTTCATACAACTCAAGCGGGGTGCCAACCTGGGCTATGCCTTTGTTGGCCAGCACAACGATGCGGCTGGCCAAGGTCATCGCCTCGACCTGATCATGGGTTACATAGATCATGGTGCTGTCGGGCATCGCCTCTTTGAGGCGCGCAATCTCAATCCGCGTGGCGACGCGCAGCGCTGCATCTAGGTTCGAGAGCGGTTCATCAAACAGATAAACCTTAGGATCCCGCACAATCGCCCGCCCGATCGCGACGCGCTGGCGCTGACCGCCGGAAAGGGCCTTGGGTAGGCGATCAAGGTATGGGTCCAATTGCAGAATTTGCGCCGCGCGCTCTACAGCGGCGTCAATCTCGGCGGCGGTCCGCTTGGCGATCTTAAGCGCAAAAGACATGTTCTCGCGCACGGTCAGATGCGGATAAAGGGCATAGGACTGGAACACCATGGCAATGCCGCGCTGCGCGGGCGGAACGTCATTCATGACCTGACCTTCGATCTCCAGCGTACCGCCGGTGATCTTCTCCAGCCCCGCAATCATCCGGAGCAGAGTGGATTTTCCGCATCCGGACGGGCCGACAAAGACGATCAACTCGCCCTGCTCGATATCCAGATCAATGTGTTTCAGGACATCAACTGGTCCATAGGATTTCGCCACATCTGTGAGTTTGAGTTCCGACATGACTTACCCCTTGTCCCTGCGCATCAGGCAGAATTCGGCAGGTTGCAGCGTGACGCGACCTTCACCCGTGACACTGCCAATGTCCTCACCAATTGCCTGCCAGCTGCCCGAGGGCAGATCGACCTGCCCCGCCCCTCGTCCCAGATTAAAGGCGCAAAACACCTCCTCGCTGGCGTTTTCGCGGCGGAACATCAGGATCGGGCCGACTTGCACCATCTCTGATTGCGCCCCCGCAGCCAGCGCCGGATGCGCATGTCGCAGAGCAATCGCGCGGCGATAGTGGTGCAGCATGGATTGGTCGTCCGCCTCCATACGATCAACCGCACGTTCGGACTGCGTATCACTAACAGGCAACCATGGCTCGCCGGTGCTAAAGCCCGATTGTTCATCCTGAGTTGCCCAGACCATTGGCGTCCGGCATCCGTCACGGCCTTTGAACTCAGGCCAGAATTCAACGCCATAGGGGTCTTGCAAGCGTTCGAAGGGCACGTCGGCCTCAGGTAGGCCCAATTCCTCGCCCTGATACAAACAGGCCGAACCGCGCAGGCACATCATCAGAACCGCGTGCTGACGCGTTGCCGCATCGCTGAGGTTCCAGCGGGAGGCATGGCGTTGAACATCATGGTTCGAGAACGCCCAGCAAGGCCAGGCATCTCCGGCCTTGGCCTGAAGCTGGTCAAACACCTGCTTCGCGTAAGACGCTGTCAACGCGCGTTTTTCCAGGAACTCGAACGCATAGCACATGTGCATACGCGCATCACCCGAGGTGTACTCCCCCATGATCTCAAGCCCGCGCTGCGCGTCGCCGACCTCACCCAGACAGGCGCGTCCTTCGTATTCGTTTGTCAGCGCCCTCAGCCGCTCCAGGAAGGCGATGTTTTCCGGCTGACTTTTGGAATAGAGATGGTTCTGGTGGTTGTATGGATTCACTGCGGGTGCAATCGAGGCATTGCGCTCCTCAACCGGCAGCGCGGGGTTATCGCGCAACTGCTTGTCGTGGAAATAGAAGTTGATCGTGTCCAGACGGAAGCCATCGACCCCAATCTCCAGCCAGAACCGGGCCACGTCCAGCAGCGCGTCCTGTACCTTTACGCAGTGGAAGTTCAGGTCCGGCTGCGACGTCAGGAAGTTGTGCAGGTAGTATTGCAGGCGGCGCGGGTCCCACTGCCAGGCAGACCCTCCGAAGATCGACAACCAGTTGTTCGGCGGCGTCCCATCTGGTTTGGGGTCAGCCCAGACGTACCAATCGGACTTCGGATTATCCTTTGAAGCACGGCTTTCGGTGAACCAAGGGTGTTGGTCCGAAGTATGTGACAGCACCAGATCAATCATCACCTTCAGACCCTTTGCGTGGGCGTGATCCAATAGTTCTTGGAAATCCTCAAGCGAGCCGAACATCGGATCCACATCGCGATAGTCGCTCACGTCATAGCCGAAATCCTTCATCGGCGACTTGAAGAAAGGCGAAATCCAGATCGCATCGACGCCGAGCGAGGCGATATAGTCGAGCCGTTGGGTGACACCCTTCAAATCTCCAATCCCATCGCCATTGCTGTCCTGAAAGCTGCGCGGATAGATCTGGTAGATCACCCCGCCCCGCCACCAGTCTGACGGCGCTTTGGTTGAGTTGGATTGGTCTACGGTGTTTTGCACGTTCATCAGACGCCTCTATTTGACGGATCCGGCCAACAGGCCCCGGACCAGGTATTTTTGCATTGCGAAGAACACGACCAGCGGCACAAAGATCGACACAAAGGCCGCCGTCGCGAGGATTTCCCAGTTGCCGCCTCGTGTACCCAAAAGCTCGACGATGCGGTTTGTCATAACTGTGGTCTGGCCGGTCGCATCGATCAGGAAGACCTTGGCGACCAGAAGGTCGTTCCATGTCCATAGGAATTGGAAGATCGCAAAGGATGCGAGTGCCGGGAAGCTGAGCGGCAGGATCAGCTTGGTGAAGATCTGGAACTCGGTCGCGCCATCGACGCGAGCATTCTCGATCAGATCCCGCGGCAACCCGGCCATGTAGTTGCGCAGCAGGTAAATCGCCAGTGGCATACCAAAGCCAGTATGGGCCAGCCAGACGCCCAGATAGCCTTTCCCGATCCCGATGTTCAGGTGGAATTTCAACAGCGGGATCAGCGCCAATTGCAAGGGCACGACCAACAGCCCAACGACGGCCGCGATCAGCAGTGCACGGCCCGGAAACTCCATCCACGCCAGTGCATAAGCTGCGAATGCCGCAACGAGGATCGGGATGATTGTCGCGGGGATTGTCACCGTTAGCGTGTTGAAGAAGGCTTTGGCCATACTGTCCGAACTGCTCTGATCCAGCAGGACTTTTCTGTAGTTATCCAAGGTGAATTCCGGCGGCAGTTCGGCCGTGACGAACACGCGCGCGCCTCGGTTTCCGGTGAACTCTTCGGTGTTCTCCATCCTGTAGGCGCCGTCCGCATCTACGGTGATCGTGCCGCCCCGACGCAGTTCGGCGGTGTCGCCGGGGACAAAGGCATCAACCTCACGGGCACTGATACCCCAGTTCGAGATCTTGACCTGTTCGTCATCCCCGAATAGCTGACCTTGGATCACGTAGAGGCCGTTCTTCAGCACCTGCGTTTCAGGTGCGGCGCTGCGCAGGGTCAGGTTCTGCTCAGACGGAAAGATCGACCGCCACCAGCCACTGCCAGAGATCTGATCCGCAGTCCGGAAAGACGAAATCAGCAGACCGAGGGTCGGGATCACCCAAAGCACCACCAGAAAAACAACCGAAGCATGGACGACCCAGCGCAGCGCCGGTTTGGTTCCTGCAATATCGCTCATCGCCTACTCCATTTCCTTGCGCGCATTGCGCACGTTCCAGATCAGGATCGGAGTGACCAACAACATGATCACCATGGCCGAGGCCGACCCCACCCCCCAATCATTGGCGCGGAACAGCTTGTCGTACATGTAATTGGCCAGCACCTGCGTCTCCCATTGGCCATTGGTCATGGCAAAGACGATGTCGAAGACCTTGAGAACAGTGATTGTGATCGTCGTCCAAACCACCAGAATGGTTGTCTTGATCTGAGGCACTTTGATCTTGAAGAAGATCTGGAACGGGTTGGCACCGTCCAGAATGGCGGCCTCGACGGTTTCTTCTGGGATGCCGCGCAAGGCAGCCGACAAGATCACCATCGCGAACCCGGTTTGAATCCAGACCAGAACGATCATCAGGAAGAAACTGTTCCAGAACGGAACGGTCAGCCATGTTTGCGGTTCAGTCCCGCCGAAAAAGATATAGAGGGCGTTTAGGATACCGATCTGATCCTGTTCCGCTGGCCGTGCGTCATAGACCAATTTCCAGATCACCGAGGCCCCGACGAAGGAAATCGCCATCGGCATGAAGATCAGCGACTTGGCAAAATTGCCCCAGCGGATACGGTCGGTCAACTGCGCCACGAGCAGACCAAAACCGGTCGACATTGCGGGTACGACGATCAGCCAGAACATATTGTTACGCATGGCTTCCCAGAATTTCGGCTCAGCCGCCATCTGGGTGTAGTTGTCCAGACCAACCCATCTGTACCCGCCGCCAGGCACGCGCTCCGTGAGTGAAAGGCGCAACGTCTCAACCACCGGATAGGCCAGATAGAGGCCAAGCGCCGCCAGCGCAGGGAACAGGAACAGCCATGGCCGGATCATGTTCGCACGGTTGATATTGCGCCCTGCGTTCGGCCCGCGCGGCGGGAACAGGACTTTGTCCAGAAATTGGTTCGAGAGGTAGAAGTAGCCCACGCAACCCGACACACCGATGATGATGGTCAGCAGGCCCTGAAGTGCCGGTGTCATGATGCCCTCGTCGGTTTGGAAACGGGGCAGCCAAATAGCCGCCCCGAAGCGTCAGTTACTTCGCGGCATCCCACGACGACTGGATTTCACCCGCAACAGTGGCCGCGTCCTTTGCGCCCGAGGAATAGTCGACCATTCCTGTCCAGAACGTGCCCGCACCGACTGCACCCGGCATCAGGTCTGAGCCGTCAAAGCGGAACGTGGTGGCGTTGGTCAGAATCTCACCCTGCCCGCGCTGCGTGTCATTGGCATAATTCTCGGGGTTTGCCCCCAGGTGCGGCGTCAGGAACCCGTCCTGAGACATCATGATCTCATGCGCAAATGGAGTTTTGAGGAACTCCATAAACACTTCAGTCGCCGGGCTTGGGTTTGTGATAGTGAACAAGGTGCCCGCGCCCAGAACCGGTGTGCCCAGATCTTTCTCAGCGTAGGCCGGGAAATAGAAGAAATCGGCATCCACGCCCAGCTCTGTCCCTTCCGGGAAATAGGCCGGTATGAACGAGGCCTGACGGTGCATCATGCAGGCAGGCGGGCTGTCAAACAGGCCTTTGGGGCTATCGCGGAAATCGATCGCAGCCGTGTCGTCTGCGTTCCCAACCACATAGTCGTCATTGCGGGTAAAGCTGCCATATTCCTCAATCGCGGCAATCACGCGCGGGTCGTCGAACTTCATCTCATTCGACACCCACTGGTCATAAACCTCGGGCGGTTGTGTACGCAGCATCAGGTCCTCAACCCAATCCGTCGCAGGCCAACCCGTCGCGCCACCGGATGCGAGGCCGACGCACAGCGGGGTCTCACCGTCTTCGACCATCTGATCCATAAGCGCTTTGAACTCTTCCATGGTCTCAGGGACCTCGTAGCCGAAGTCCTCGAAGTTCTCAGGGATGTACCAAACCAGAGACTTGACGTTCACGTTGAAGAAGAAGCCGTAGAAATCCTTGGCTCCGTCTGCGTTTTCGAAAGTTCCCAGATCGACCCAGGACTGACCGGCCGCGAAATTGTTCTTGATCCAGTCCGCCGATCCATCGGCAAGCGGCGTCAAATAGCCGTTTTTGGCCATGTTCGCCGCGAGGCCGGGCTGCGGGAAAACCGTCAGGTTTGGCGCTGATCCGGCTGCTGCGTCGATCAAAATCTGCTGTTCCAGCGAGTCCGAGCCGACATAGCTGGAGCTTGCGCCTGTTGCCTCATCGAAGTAGGCGACCAAGTTTTCGAAGGACTGTCCTTCGCCCGCAAGCCAGGGGCCGAAAATGGTTAGGTCCTGACCGCTCAGATCATGAGCGTCTGCAAAGGCCTGGAACCCATCCCAGTCAAAGCCACCCTCTCCAACGGGGTGGATCATTTGACCCTGTGCGTGAACAGCCCCGGCAGTCAGGGCAAACGTGGCCACACCTGCGTACAGCGTGCGTTTCATGAAATCTCCTCCCAATACTCTCCAGCGGCTTCGCTTCATGTTTTTCAAAGCGCTTTGAATGATTAATGTTATCCGCTAACATTTTTACTCTGTCAATGAGTCGTGTTTTCGAATAAGTCAGAAAAACATGCTTGTCTGTTTTCACAACAGGTTGGCAGGCGCACAAAACAGGATCTCACCAGTAATGCCTTCGATTTGAAGGCGCTTTGACTACCTATGAACCTCAAGCAGCTCTCTGAAACACTGGGTCTTTCGCAAACCACGGTCAGCCGGGCGCTGAACGGCTATCCTGAGGTCAACGCTGAAACACGTCTGCGGGTCGAGGCAGCAGCGGCCAAACATGGCTACCGCCCCAACAGCCGCGCCAAGGGGTTGGCGACGGGCAAGTCCATGGTCATCGGTCACGTCATCCCCAGCTCATCAAGGCATGAAATGGTGAACCCGATCTTCGGCGATTTCGTCGCCGGAGCATCTAAAACCTATGCCGAGCATGGCTATGACATGATGTTCACCAACGCGGATGACACCTCGATCGAGGCGGCCTATCGCAACCTGTTCCAACGCGGGGCGGTCGATGGCGTCGTGCTGCAGGGTCCAAAGGTCAACGAGCCAAGGATCGAGGTTCTGACGCGCATGGCGGTGCCGTTCATCGTTCATGGCCGCTCAACCGGCGTGCAGGCTGAATATGACTGGATTGATGTGAACAACAAGAGTTCGTTCCAGCGCGCGACGCAGTTTCTGATTGATTTGGGCCACCGTCGCATCGCCCTGATCAACGGGCTGGAGGATATGGACTTTGCTCAACGCCGTCGAGCCGGATACCTGGACGCTCTACAGCAAGCCGGCTTGACGCCGGATGCCGCCTTAATGCGCAGCGCTGAAATGACCGAGGTCTATGGCCACCGGGAAACCCATCAGATGCTGCAGATCGCAGAACCACCGACCGCGATTCTGGCCTCGTCGATGATCACGGCCATTGGTGTGCGCCGCGCCTTGGAAGAAGCAGGGTTGCAGATGGGGCGGGATATTTCGGTCATCGCCCATGACGATGATCTTTCCTACCTGAAAAATGGTCAGGATGTGCCGATCTTCACAGCAACGCGGTCCTCCGTTCGGGACGCTGGCGAAATGGCGGCCGAGATGCTGATCCAACGGATCAAGTCTCCGGGTGCGCCGGCACATAAGAGGTTGCTTGAGGCCGAGTTGGTCGTCGGGCGATCAACCGGGCCTGCGCCCAGTGGGGTTCGACGATGAAATATACACGCAACGACTTCCCCGACGATTTTCTATTCGGCGTCGCAACATCGGCCTACCAGATCGAAGGCCATGCACAGGGCGGTGCTGGCCGGACGCATTGGGACAGTTTCGCGGGCACGCCTGGAAACGTCGTCGGCGCGGAAAATGGCGCAATCGCCTGCGATCACCTGAATCGGTTCGAGGAAGACTTTGATCTGGTTCAGGATGCAGGGTTTGATTGCTACCGCTTTTCGACCAGTTGGGCGCGTGTTTTGCCCGAGGGTCGGGGGTATGTAAACCAAGCCGGGCTGGACTATTACGACCGCCTGGCGGACGCGCTGCTTGAACGCGGCATCCGCCCCTGTGCGACGCTCTACCACTGGGAGTTGCCTTCGACGCTTGCCGATCTGGGGGGCTGGCGCAATCGGGATATCGCCGGATGGTTCGCCGATTTCACTCAGGTGATCATGGGCCGTATCGGAGACCGCATGTATTCGGTCGCGCCGATCAATGAGCCTTGGTGCGTCAGCTGGCTCAGCCATTTCGAAGGCCATCACGCACCGGGTTTGCGCGATATTCGTGCGGCCGCACGTTCGATGCATCATGTCCTTCTGGCCCATGGCAGCGCCATTCAAACAATGCGTAGTTTGGGCATGTCCAATCTGGGTGCTGTCTTCAACCTCGAATGGGCGGAGCCCGCTGATGATAGTGCTGCTGCTCAACGCGCGGCAGCACTCTATGACGGGATCTACAACAGGTTCTTTTTGGGCGGCGTGTTCAAAAAAGCCTATCCCGACAACGTGCTGGAGGGACTGGAGCCTCATTTGCCCGAGGGTTGGCAAGATGATTTCGACACCATTGGGGCGCCCGTTGATTGGTGCGGCTTGAACTACTACACCCGCAAGCTGATCACCTCGGCAGACAGCGCCTGGCCAAGCCTGACCGAAGTGCCGGGCCCTCTGCCCAAAACTCAGATGGGTTGGGAGATCGACCCCGACGCCCTGACCCGATTTCTGAAAAGGACCGCAGAAGACTATACCGGTGATCTTCCGATCTATGTTACAGAGAACGGCATGGCGAGCGCCGAGCGCCAGCAGGACGATGAGCGCATCGCCTATCTGGACGATCACTTGACGGCGGTGCAACAGGCTTTGGCTGCGGATGTTCCCGTGAAGGGGTACTTCATCTGGTCTTTGCTGGATAACTACGAATGGGCCTATGGCTATGAAAAACGGTTTGGATTGGTAGACGTGGATTTTGAGACGCTGGACCGCAGCCCCAAAGCCTCCTTCGCTGCCGTAAAGGCCGCACTTTCCGAGGATGCCGCCGACCGGCAGGCCTATCGCCAGCCGTCCGGGTCTTTGCGCCCGCATTGGACATTGGTAGCCGATATCGGCGGAACGAATACGCGTCTGGGCATTGTCTCTGATGGTAAGCTGACCGCATTGCACAAACACCCGACGGGCACCCTGCCCGATCTGCTGGACGCGTTGCATCATATACGCGATGAAGTTGGCACCGCGCCACAAGCCGTGGTCGCGGCTGGGGCCGGACCGGTGCGCGACGGGCGCATCCAACTGACCAACGCGAATTTGGACCTGTCCGAGGAGGCCCTGGCCAAGGCGACAGGGGCCGCCAACACCTATGTGATCAATGACTTCACCGCAGCAGCCTGGTCCGTGGCCGAAGTGACAGAGGCTGACGTATCCGTCCTGCAAGGCTCTGCCACTCCGCCGATGGGTACGCGTTTGGTCGTCGGGCCTGGAACCGGTTTGGGTGTCGGTGCACTGCTCTACTCCGAAGGGCATTTCCACACCGTGTCAGGCGAAGGCGGCCATGTGGGCCTGTCCCCACGCACGCGGGATGAAGTCGATATCTTCGACGCCGCGCGCCATCTGGCACCCGAATGCTTTTTCGACGACAGCCTAGTGCTTGAGGCCGAAATGTTCCTCAGCGGAACCGGCTTGCCGATCCTGTATCAGGCCGCAGGCATGGCGGCTGGGCAAGCTCAGCCTCCGGTTCGCACCGCCCGAGATATTCTGCAGGACGCACACGACAGCAAGGACCCAATCGCCGTTCGCACCGCAGATTTGTTCATCAGCCATCTGGGTGCGTTGATGGGTGACATGGCCGTCACCGTGATGCCCGCCGGTGGCGTCTTCCTTCTGGGAGGCGTAGCTGAGAAAAACCGCTGGATGTTTGGCGAAATCTTCCGCAACGCGTTCAATGCAGGCGGGCGTTTCAGCGAGTTGCGGCAGTCGATGAATCTTTATATCTCTGAACAGGCTGAATTTGGCATTGTTGGCGCTAACAACTTCTGTAAAAATGCGCTTCAGCGATAACTGAGCGTATTTTGGAAGAGGATGTGGGATGATCCTGTGTTGCGGAGAAGCCCTGATCGACATGATTGCCGAACCGACCCTGTCCGGGCGGGACGGTTTCGTTCCCCATTCTGGCGGAGCTATATTCAATACCTCTATCGCTTTGGGCCGGTTGGGCGCGCCCGCTGGACTGCTGACCGGACTGTCCTCAGATATGTTCGGGCAGCAATTGGCCGATGACCTGCGGGACAGCCACGTGGATACGACACATGTGATTGCCTCGGACAGGCCGACCACGCTGGCGTTTGTTCAACTGAAGAACGGCCACGCGACATACACGTTTGTCGATGAAAACACTGCAGGTCGGATGCTACGTGCAGAGGATATGCCGCGCCAACTCCCCGCGGTTTCAGCGCTGTATTTTGGTGGCATCAGCCTTGCCTGTGAGCCTTGCGCGGATGCCTATGCCGCGATGCTGGCGCAACATGGCGCGAACTGTGCTGTGATGTTGGACCCCAATATCCGACCCGGTTTCATACAGGATCAGACCCGCTACCGCACGCGGTTGAACCAGATGATCGAACAGGCCGATATCGTCAAAGTCTCGGATGAGGATCTGGACTGGATCATCCCAGGCCCGGAAAGCCACGATCAGAAAGTCCCCCTGCTGCTACAAGCAGGCCCCTCTGCCGTCCTCGTTACCCGTGGGAGCGAGGGCGCCTCGGGCTATCTGGCCGGCGGTGCGGTGGTCTCAGTTCCTGTCAAACCGGTGCAAGTTGTTGATACGGTTGGCGCGGGTGACACGTTCAATGCAGGGGTTTTGGCGTCGCTGGAACAGGCTGGCAAGCTGACAAAGCCCGGCTTGAAAGCACTGTCCCCAGACGCGCTACGCGACGCCTTGACCTTGGGCGCAGAGGTGGCTGCTGTGACCGTCTCACGCGCCGGAGCCAACCCGCCCTGGTTGCATGAAATATAGCCCTACGAAGAGTCTGAGATGAAACGATCCGAAATCAACCGTATCAAGACCGAAGCCCAGGCATTCATCAGTTCATTTGGTGCCGTTCTGCCACCTTTCGCAGATTGGACACCTGAGCAGATGCGCAGCGCCCAGGCGGACAGTATTCGTGCCCATGGGCTAGGTTGGGATATCACCGATTACGGTCAAGGCAAGTTCGATGAGCTTGGGTTGTTTCTGTTCACCCTGCGCAACGGTAACGTCAGCGATCTGAGCCGGGGACGCGGTATGCTCTATGCCGAAAAGCTGCTGATCTCTCGCGACAAACAGCTATCGCCGATGCATCGCCATATCGTCAAAGCCGAGGACATCATCAACCGTGGGGGCGCCGATCTGGTTATGGAAATCTATGCCTCGGACCCCGATGGCGGTGTCGACCGCGATACCCCGGTCACCGTTCCCAGCGATGCCTGCCCTGTCACCATACGGCCCGGAGAGCATTTGCGCTTGAAGCCAGGTCAGAGCGTGACCTTGATGCCCGGCATCTGGCATGCCTTCTGGGCGGAAGGTGGGGATTGCTTGATTGGCGAAGTCTCAACCGTGAATGACGACCGGACGGACAACGTATTTGAAGACCCGATCCCGCGCTTTGCAACAATCGAAGAAGACACGGCACCGGATTTCCTGTTGGTTGCCGACTACTGATTTCATTAAGAATTTCGCGCTTGCATTTTCTGACTAATTTAGTCAGTTAACGACTGACCCAGTCAGATTCCTTGGAATCATCGCCCGGTCCCATTTTTGCGACCGAAAGATAACCTCACATGCGAAAATCCCTCGCCGACCTGTTGGCCATGGACGCCGTTGCCAGCCGCCATGGCTGCGCATTGAAACCAAAACTGAGGCAGGCGATCGAGGCTGATCTCAGCTTTTCCGTCCGCGCTGCATCACCGCGTCCTGAAACACCGGTCGACCCCTGCACCCTTTCGCGAAACGTCCACCCATTGGTTGCGAAATCCCTCAAACCCAAAAGGGAACGCGCATGAAACACTCGGCATCCAACCACACACTGACCTTCACCGATTTTGACGGTTTCGAACGCGGTATGCTCCCTGTCATGCGGCACTTCATTCACAGCTTCACAGAGCCGGAAACGCAGGCGTGGCAACATGCCTTTTCCGTCGCAACCGAACGCTGGGGGCGCGACCAAGGATTGGTTTTGGCGCATCTGGTCTTCAAGATCATCAAGGCCACGCTACACACCCGCCCTATGGGACTAGCCTTCAACGACCCGCTTTGTCTTGAAACACGACAAGAACTGACATGTGACGAACGCGCACTGTTGCGGATGCTGCATCACATGCGTCGCGACGAAACTCCGGCGGCGCGCGATGCCTTGAACGAATTGACCGGAGGCTACCCGGACGCGCACCTGATACAGGCCGGCTTGACCCTGGCCAGCCAGTTCCCAACAAATGGCGTCAGACCGGGCCAAACCGCCCGCAGGCCGACCCTGCGCGTGGTCCGCTAGCGCGATTCCGGCGCTTGACAATAGGAGCGTGAGCAGACTAGCTGCTCTGGATGGTTCCCGACGGCCTGTGCCTGAGGGATGAAAATGGGAATACGGTGCGGCCCGAGGGCCAATGCCGTGACTGCCCCCGCAACTGTAAGCGGAGAGCGACGCCACAGAACCACTGGCCCCTAAGGTCGGGAAGGTTGGCCAAGCAACGACCCGCAAGTCAGGAGACCTGCCATCACAGTTTAACCAACCCGGGGCGGGGTGTCCCGGAAGGAGGCTCGATGGCACATCTGCGTGCTGATGCAACTCATGGCTTTTGCCTTCACTTGGCTTTTGTTCAAGTTGGCGACCCGTGCCATGGCTGATCATTTTGTCCTGATATGCGGCACCTGCAATGGGCCGATCCCCGCACATAAGGCGAAGGAAACGCTGGATAGCCAGCTGCCCGAGGGGTTCTCGACACGCCTGATCGACTGTATGGCCGGGTGCGACCGACCTATGACGGTTGGGCTGCAGGCCAAGGGAAAGGCGCAATATCTGTTTGGCGACATTCAATCCCCTGCCGATCTGAGCGCTTTGGCGGAGTTCGCCCATCAATTCCGGGACAGCGAGGATGGCTGGACCAGCGCCTCGACCCGTCCTTTGGCGCTCTACACCAAAACTCTGTCGCGCATGCCCTGCCTGCCAACGGAGGACACGGCATGAGCTTTCTGGTCGCTGAAAATCTGGAATACTACGCCCTGAACGGCGATGTTCTGCTGCGCGACACCTCGTTCACGCTGGAGGAAGGCGCGATATTGGCCGTTGCTGGCCCGAACGGAGCCGGCAAGACGACGCTGCTCAACCTCTTGTGCGGGGTCGCAAAACTGGCGCTGGGCGATGTGCGTATTCAGGGTCAAAGCCTGCGGAAACTGTCGTCGCTAGAACGGGCCAGACGGATTGCCGTTGTCGGCCAGCAGGAAATACCCGACGGGCGGCTGCAACTGCGCGATTATGTAGCCCTGGGGCAAATCCCGATCAGGGCCGACAAATCCGCCGAAGCTCGTAAAACGGATCTGCAGCGCGTATTAGACACCACCGAACTGTCCCATCTGGCTGGCAAACAGATGGCAAAACTGTCCGGCGGTGAGCGCCAGCGCGCCCATATCGCACGGGCTTTGACCCAGAACCCCTCGCTGCTGTTTTTGGATGAGCCGACCAACCATCTGGACCCGGATGCCAAGGGGCACATGCTGTCTCTGGTCGCCGAGTTGGGCGTGACGGTTGTGATGATCGTGCATGATCTGGTCATGATCCCCGAATTCGCCAGCCACGTGGCCCTGATGAAGAACGCGCAGCTGACGGCCTTCGGCCCGGTCTCCGAAGTTCTGACGCCAAACCGCGTGCGCGAGACTTTTGGTGTTGACTATTTGTGTTTCCAGCACGAAGGACGCGTGATCCCCGCGCTGGACATCCGAAAACGAAAGCTTTCATCTTAACAGGAGAGATTGATGAAACTGAAACTCTTGTCCGCTGCGGTACTAAGTGCACTAGCGGGCGGCGCTGCCGCGCAAGAGATCACCGTCGACAATTGCGGTGAACCTTTGGTGTTCGACACCAAGCCCGAGCGGATCGTGGTTCATGACATGAACATGACCGACATGGCCTTTGCACTGGGTCTTCAGGACAGCATCGTTGGCCTGACCGGCATCACCGGCTGGTACAAGACCAGCCCTGATTTCGACGCGCAGCGCGGTGACATTCCCGAACTCGCTCCGAAATACCCGACGGTCGAGAACCTCGTCGCGGTTGAGCCCGACATGTTCTTTGCCGGATGGTATTACGGCATGAAACCCGGCGGCGACGTCACCCCCGACACGCTGGAGCCCTTTGGCATCAAGACCATGGTTCTGACCGAAAGCTGCATTCACCTGAACACAGACCGTCCCGAAGCCAGCATGGACCTGCTGTTTGATGATGTTCTGCGTCTCGGCACGGTCATGCATGTCGAACACAAGGCGAACGCGCTGGTCTCGGGCTGGAAAGACCAACTGGCCGCGATCGAGGCCAAAACCGCCGATCTGGAAAAACCCCGCGTCTTCCTGCTGGACGGCCCGGCCGATGCGCCCTTTACCGCAGGCAAATATGCCATTCCCGACGCGATGATCGCAGCGGCTGGCGGCGTCAACGTCACCCATGACATGGACACTAGCTGGGGCCGCACCTCGTGGGAGGCTGTCGCCGCCTCGAACCCCGAATTCCTTGTCCTGCTGGACTATCAAACCGGCAACGGCGCGGCGGATACCTTCAAGTTCCTGCAGGAACACCCGGTGATGTCGCAGACCGATGCAGTCAAGAACGAGCGCTGGATCGGCCTGCGTTACGAAGAGCTGACACCGGGACCGGCAAACATCGAAGCGATCGAGAAGATGGCAACGGCGATGCACCGGGGTAACAGCTAAGATGACGAAAACGGGCCGGGCGGTCCTGTTGGGGGCGGTCATTCTGACCGCCCTTTTGCTGCTGTCGACTATCTACGGAACTACCCCGATCCCCTTGGCCGAGGTTTTCACCGCGATTGGGCTGGGTACTGGTGTGACTGAGGGCGACATGTCCCCTCTGCACCGGATTGTCTTTGACCTGCGCCTGCCCCGCGCGTTGTTTGCGGCAGTGATTGGGGCCGGGCTGGGTGTTGTCGGGGTCGTTTTACAAACGACAACGCGCAATGACCTGGCTGACCCGTTTCTCTTTGGCCTCTCGTCCGGGGCCGCTGCGGGCGCCGTTCTCGTCATCACTGTGACAGGCGATGTTCTGGGCATCTGGACCCTGCCACTTGCGGCCTTTTGCGGGGGCCTGATCGCGTCCGGCATTGTTCTGGCCCTGGTTCAGAGCCTGCGCACCAGTGCGCCAGAGAAACTGATCCTTGCAGGCCTGGCTGTATCTTTTCTGTTTTCGGCCATCACCAACTATCTGATCTTCGCAGGCGACAGCCGCGCCGCGCATTCCGTCATTTTCTGGATGCTAGGCGGCCTTGGTCTGGCCCGGTGGGAGACCTTTCCACTTGTCGTGCTAGGGCTGACCCTGATCCTGGGCTATTCCCTCTACCGAAGCCGTTGGCTTGACGCCCTTCTGACGGGGGATTTCACGGCCTCAACACTCGGCATTCCAGTGCAAGGCCTGCGATTCCGGATGTTTCTTGTCGCGGCCTTGGCCACTGCCAGCTTTGTGTCGGTGGCAGGCGTGATCGGGTTTGTCGGCCTGATGGTTCCCCATATCGCCCGAGGCATTGCCGGAACGCTCCACCGCAATCTCTTGATCACATCCGCCGTCGTCGGGGCCATCTTGCTGACGCTTTCAGACATTCTGTCTCGGCTGCTTCTGGCCCCGCAAGAGTTGCCGGTGGGGATCGTTACAACCTCGATCGGGTCGCTGTTTGTGTTCCTCTACCTGTTCAAATCCTCACGATCTGACTAGCACGGTCGTCATCCCAGGTTTTGCCGTCGTTCAAGCCAGCTTCCCAGCTCTTTTTCCGCCGAAAAAATGCTCTCACGGTTCAGTATCTGAGAGGTCATGGCCTTTGAGACCGCCCGCACGCGTTTGTTAATCGCAATATCGCTGGCATCCACCGGCAGATCGCCCACATCCAGCTTTTCATAGATCGACAGTAGCCGGTTCTGCACCGTCCTCAGGGCCAGCTTACGACGCAGCGCGATGGTTTTGTCGGGCAAACCAAGGGCGAGATCGGATAGGATTGCCAACTCAACCTCCGTCAGCGCCTCACCCGAGCGGCTCTGTTCGCGTTGGATCTGGTGGATTTCCCGGTCCACCATGATCTGCGCCTCGATCAAAACGGCGCGCAAAGCCAGATGCATTCGTGAGGGGCTGGCCGTTTTCAAAACATAGCCATAGGCGGCCTCTTTCGGAACGATCCGCGCAATGCCGCGCAGATAGGCCTCATCCGAGTAGTTGGACCAGAACAGAATGCGGGTCGCGGGGCGTTCCGACCAAATGGTCCGCGCGGCCTCGATCCCGTTGCGCTCTTTCATGCGCAGGTCCATGACGATGGCCTCAACACCATTCTGTCGGGCCTGTTCTTCCCCTTCCCGACCGTTCGAGGCGAGGCTCAGGTCGGTCACCTCAGGCAAGGCATCCTGAACCAACTCTCGCAGGTAATTCGCATGCATGGCGTCGTCTTCGACCAGCAGAACCTTCATGCCAACACCTCGGCTTTGGGGCATTCAGAAGCCGGTAGGCAGACCGTAATCTCGGTCCCGCCATTGTAGCGGATGTCAAACTGCGCCGCGATCAGCCGGGCGCGGGTTCGCATATGCGTCAACCCGCCCGAGGCCTGCCGGATTTCAATCGCCCCCATGCTGCGCCCATTGTCCCGCACGCGAAGGTGCAGCCCGTCCACGCATTCAATCTCGACCTCAATACGACTGGCCGAGGCGTGTCGGACTGCGTTGTTGATGGCCTCTTGTGCGATACGGAACAAGGCGATGCGTTTGGTTTGCGGCAGCCGGTCGACCATCCCGCCGGACAGGTCACGAACGTCAATTTCGACCCCTTCATCCGGGTCAATAGCGCGTTCAAGATGGGTTCGCACGGCGTGCTGAAAGCCGAACAGCTCCAGCAAAGACGGAATCGAGGTATCGATTATCTCGCGCAATCCCTGGATGCAGTTCCTCATACTGCTGCGCAGCCCGTCCAGATCCTGAGGCGTTTCGCACCGCTCCAAATCCCGGCTGATCCGCGTCATGTCGGCCAGAGTCTGATCGTGCAGATCCATCCCTATCCGTTGGCGTTCCAGCTCTAGCGCATCTGTAAGGCTGAGCGCCCCAAGCCGCAGCCCCTCTTCCCGCGCCTGCACCTCGGTCCGCATGATCGCCTCACGCCGAGCCTGTTCATTCGCACGCAGCGCATAGAAATACGGGGCCAGAATGTCAGCAATATTGCGCACCTGTTCGACGGCCTGTTCATCATAGAAATCAAGCTTTTGTGACGAACAGTTCAAGGACCCGATCGTGCGGCCCAGCACTTTCATCGCCACATTCACGCGGCTGCGCATATTGTGTTTGAGGATGGGATCATAGTCCCCGCCTTCGAACACATATCGCGGGTCCTCCGGCGCGTTTCCGGTCAGCATGTAGTCGCAATCTCCCCGCAGGATATCGCGCACGGGCGAGACCTCGACCGGGGCGCGGGTGCGGCTCCAACTGGTGCGCAGGCCGACCTCATAGCTTGTGTTAAGCCGCCCTTCCTCGTCTATCAGGCAGACATCCAGGTGATCGATTTCCAAAATGCGCACGATCTCGGATTTGACCGACCGCAATGCGGATTTGATATCCAGATTGCCCGCCAGATGGTTCGAAATCCGCAAGTAATAGGCAAGATCGGCCATGTGTTCTCTTTCGCAGCGCCAGCCTGCCGCAACCGGCATGGGCGAGTATATCGACCAGCGGATCGAGTGTCATGCGGGTCGCCGCAGCCTATTTGCGGGAACCCGCAAGGAATGCGCGCGTCCTACTCTTACTTTGCGCGTGTCCTTTAGGAATTTTAGGCAAGTCGGCCCCGTCAGGCTGGCACCAAAATCGTGCGGCGCTTGGGCCGCTTTGGGAGGAAAACATGACACTAAAGGCCATATTGCTCGGCGCTGCGGCCGGGATCATCACCCTGACAGCCCCGGCTGCCGAAGCGGATACATCCGACAAACGCATTGCCCTGTCCAACAACTACGCAGGTAATTCGTGGCGGCAAGCCATGCTGGAAAGCTGGCAGAAAAACGGAGATCAGGCCGTCGCGGATGGTGTTGTCGCCGCTGCTGACGCCTTTACGACCTCGGAAAATCAGGCCACCGAGCAGGCGGCTCAGATTCAGAACATGATCCTTCAAGGCTATGATGCGATCGTGATCAACGCCGCGTCACCCACCGCAATCAATGGCGCGGTCAAGGCTGCGTGCGATGCGGGTATCACGGTGGTATCTTTCGACGGCATCGTTCAGGAACCCTGCGCGTGGCGCATTGCGGTCGACTTTCAGCAGATGGGGCGCGAGCAGGTTAAATACCTGGCCGAGCGCTATCCTGATGGCGGCCACCTACTGGAAATCCGCGGTCTGGCCGGAGTGTTCGTCGATGACGAGATCAGCGCTGGTATTCATGACGAGGTGAAGAACACCAAGTTCGAGATCGTGGGCTCGGTCCACGGG
Source organism: Ruegeria sp. ABV3_008 (assembly GCF_056161185.1). Taxonomy (NCBI): domain Bacteria; kingdom Pseudomonadati; phylum Pseudomonadota; class Alphaproteobacteria; order Rhodobacterales; family Roseobacteraceae; genus Ruegeria; species Ruegeria sp. ABV3_008. Next base: position 50,061 of record NZ_JBSWYP010000009.1, read on the forward strand.
GATTGGGCGCAGGATGTGGCTCAGAAGGCCGTCGCCGGTATCCTGCCCAGCCTGCCCGAGATCGTGGGCGTCGTAACCCAGGGTGGTGACGGCTATGGGGCGGCGCAGGCCATCGGGGCCACGGATCGTCCAATGCCAACCATCGTGATGGGCAACCGTCAGGACGAACTTCAGTGGTGGTCGGATGAGCAGGACGCAAACGGATATCAGACAACCTCTCTGTCGATTGCTCCAGGCGTCAGCACGCTGGCCTTTTGGGTCGCCCAGCAGATTCTGGATGGGCAAGAGGTTCCGAAGGACCTGACCGTACCCTTCCTGAGAATCGATCAGGCAGATTTGAAAGACGCCCTGAAAACAACGCCCAAGGGCTCGGTCGCCAACGTGGAATACACGCAGGATCAGGCCAAAGACGTCATCGCGTCGGCCCAGTAAGCGCGTGAAGACTGACAAGAAAACGGGACCCGGAGCCACCGCTGCACCGGTTGTCTCTCTGGAGCAGGCCCATCTGTCCTATGGGCCTGTTCTTGCCCTGCGTGGTGCGACGTTGAGCATCAGCGCAGGGGAATGCGTTGGACTTGTCGGCCACAATGGGGCCGGGAAATCCACGCTGGCGAATGTGATCAACGGCCGCCTGACGCAAACTCAGGGGACCGTTCACCATCGGAACGCAAATCCCGCCCTGCGCAACAGTCAAAACGCGCAGAAGGCAGGTATTCGCAGCGTGTTTCAGGAGCTGTCGCTCTGCCCGAACCTGACCGTTTTGGAGAACCTGCGTATCCCCTATCGCAACATGCCGCGCAAAGGCTGGCGGCGGGTTGCGCGGCAAAAGATGCTCGACGCGCTGGATCTTGTCTTTCCGGGTCATGGCATCCACGCACGCGCCACGGTTGGAAACCTGACCATAGCCGAGCGTCAGATGGTGGAAATCGCTATCGCCTTTGCCGACCGTGACCGAGAACCTAGCCTTGTTATTCTGGACGAGCCGACCTCATCCCTTGACGCCGCCATCGCGCAACAATTGCTGGACCATATCAAACGGTTCTGCGCCAAGGGCGGCGCGGTTCTGTTCATCTCGCACATGATGGGTGAGATTTTCGAAGTTTCGACCCGGATCGTCGTCATGAAAGATGGCCAGATCGTGGATGACCAACCTGCCAGCCAGTTCACCCGCGCCTCGATCGTGGATGCGATGGGGCATGTCGCGCCTGATGAAGACACCTCGGGCGCCGGGCGGGCAGATCGGACCCTCGGGGCCGAGGTCGTGCGGGCGGCGAACGGGTTGAACGCCCGCGCGGGTGAAATAGTCGGGTTGGCCGGGCTTGCAGGTCACGGACAGGCCGAAGCACTGGCGCAAATCTACTTCGACCACGCCCCAAAATGGAAATCCGCGCGCCAGCCCGAGGTGGTCTTTGTCGCCGGAGACCGCGCCCGCGACGGGATCATGCCGCTCTGGTCGATCCTGCGGAACCTCTCGCTGACCACCCTGCCCGAGTTCAGCCGAAAAGTGATGGTGGATCGCAGCAGCGAGGCGGACATGGTTCAAACCTGGAAAGACCGTATCGGCATTCGCACCGACAATCTTTTGAACCCGATCCTGTCTTTGTCGGGCGGCAACCAGCAGAAGGTTCTGTTTGCCCGCGCTCTGGCCTCCTCAGCACCGATTGTCGTGATGGATGACCCGATGCGCGGTGTGGATGTGGGCACCAAGAAAGACGTCTATCAGATGATCCAGGCAGAAGCCGCAAGAGGCCGCAGCTTCCTCTGTTACTCGACCGAGACCGACGAAATCCTCGAATGTGACCGGGTCTTCGTATTCCGCGCCGGTCAGATTGCCGCCGAGCTGGAAGGTGATGAGATCACCGAGGAGAACATACTGCACGCCTCTTTCCAGATGCAGGAGGCCTGAGATGACCAGCGACCGTTTGCGCCTTTTGTTGCCCGTTCTGTCTCTGGCCGTCCTGTTGGGCGCCGTATTCTATCTGCAACCCCGCGCGATGAGCTATTTTGGCCTGAACCTGCTGTTCAATCTGGCGATCCCGGTGGCCCTGGCGACCATTGCGCAAATGATGATCATCATGGTCAACGACATCGACCTGTCCATCGGCACCTTCGTGAGTTTCTGCGCCTGTGTCACAGCCACATTCGTTCACGACACACCTCTGTTGGGCTATGGCATTCTGGCCGGGGCGGTTCTGGCTTATGCCGCGCTGGGGGCCTTGATCCAACTGCGCGGATTGCCCGCAATCGTAGTGACTCTCGGCATGTCTTTCGTCTGGGGCGGGCTGGCGGTGCTGATCCTGCCTTCACCCGGCGGAGCGTCACCTGAGTGGCTAAAAACCCTGATGAATTTCAAAACCCCGCTGGTGCCGGTGGCCGTGATCGCTCCACTGGTCTTGGCTTTTGCCGTGCATCTGTTGATCAAGCGGTCCTGGGTGGGCGTGGTTCTTCAGGGCGTTGGCGGCAATGAACGCGCAATGGAGCGCGCTGGCTGGTCGGTCGTCCGCCTGCGGGCCTCTGCCTATGGATTGGCGGGCCTGTTCGGAGTGCTGGCAGGCATGTGCCTTGTCGGACTAACCACTGCGGCGGATGCCAATATCGCGCTGCGCTATACGCTGTTGTCGATTGCGGGCGTGATCCTTGGCGGAGGCGAATTTGTCGGTGGCCGCGTCTCGCCCTTCGGGGCCGTTATCGGGGCGCTGACCCTGACCCTTGCCGCCAGTTTCCTGTCCTTTCTGCGCCTCTCGCCAGATTGGCAGATCGGTGCACAGGGCGCGATCCTGATCCTCGTTCTGGCCGTGCGCCTGTTTTTTGTCCGTAGGGAGGTCTCGGCATGAGTGACCAAACTACCTCTGACGCGGGATCCAACCCCTTGCGGGCACTCGTGCAGAAACCGTGGCTCTGGGCTTATCTGGCTGCGGCGATCACCTTTGTTGCCACCAGCCTACTGGCCGGGTCCGGGGCGGGGTCGCTGCTTTATGCGGCGCTGACCTTTGCCTCTTTCTCGGCCATTGTCGGCATCGGGCAGATGCTGGTGATTACGCTTGGTCCCGGCAATATCGACCTTTCTGTTCCAGCTACAATGACATTGGCCGCCACACTGGCGCTAAAGTTCATGGACACGCAAACCGCGCTGATCCTGCCCGGCCTGCTGGTTGCAATCGGGATAGGCATCGGTTGCGGGATCGTGAACTTTGCGCTGATCCTGATACTGCGCATCCCGCCCATCATAGCAACCCTGTCTGCCTCCTTCCTGTACCAGTCGCTGGCGATCTGGTCGAACCGGGGGCTGCGTATCAAGCCACCGGACCCCCTGGCCGAGTTCGCCTCGGGTGGGACGTTCGGGGTTCCGAATGTCGCGTGGGTCGGCATTGCGCTGGCCGTCTGCGCATGGCTGCTTTTGGAACGCGCGATTGCAGGGCGGTGGATCTCGGCCATCGGGCAAAACCTGCGCGCGGCAAGGCTCAGCGGAGTCCCGGTGAACGCGGTGCGCTTTGGCATCTATGTCAACTCGGCCGTTTGTGCCGCCTTGGTGGGGTTTCTGCTGGCCAGCTTCTCGGGCGGGGCCAACCTGAACATGGGCACCGAATACATGCTGATGTCCATTGCAGTCGTCGTCATCGGTGGGTCGTCCATTGGCGGAGGCAATTCGAACGTGCCGGGCATCTGGGGGGCGGCACTGTTCATGTTCCTGATCGTATCGATGCTGAATTCATACGGTCTGGGCGCCGGAATTCGCCTGATTTTGACCGGGCTTGTGATTGTGGGCGTAGTCACTCTGGCCAGCCGGAAGGGATATAGCGCATGAGTCATTTGCAGACATATGAGGTCATCCGTCCCGTGTTTCGGGACCTGATCCACTCCAACCTCACGCTGGCACGGATCGCGACGGGCCATGTCTGGACCGAGGGGCCGGTCTGGTTTCCAGCGCATGAAACGTTGCTGTTCTCGGACATACCAAATGCCCACATGTATCGCTGGACCCCGTATGGCGGCACCAGCTTGTTCCGCCAGAACTCGAAATACTCCAACGGCAACACGCGTGATCGCGAGGGGCGGCTGGTGACCTGCCAGCACGCAACCCGTTCAGTGGTGCGGACCGAACATGATGGGCAACTGACAACAATGGCTGACCATCATGATGGCCGCCGATTGAATTCGCCCAACGACGTGATCACCCGGTCGGATGGCTCGATCTGGTTCTCGGATCCGACTTACGGCATCCTCTCTGATCTTGAAGGTCACAAAGCCACGCCCGAACAGGAGGGCAGCTTTGTCTTCCGCCTTGATCCCGGCGCTCCGGACCCCACCATCGTTTCGCGTGATTTCGTGCAGCCGAACGGGCTGGCATTCTCGAAAGACGAAAACCGCCTGTACGTCGCCGAATCCGGCAGCAGTCATGATCCGGACGTTCCTTCTTTACTGAAGGTCTTTGATGTCCGGCCGGACGGCGGGCTTGGCAAACCCAGCGATTTCGCCGCGATTGATCAGGGTCTGCCCGACGGGCTACGCGTAGACCAATACGACAACGTCTGGTGTTCAGCGGCGGACGGAGTGCATGTGTTCTCACCCGATGGAGAGCTGCTGGGCAAGGTCAAAACGCCCGAGACCGTCGCGAACCTGTGTTTCGGTGGCCCGCGCGGCAATATGCTGTTCATCACCGCAACCACCAGCGTCTACGCAGTTCACGTGAACACCAAGGGCGCTGTCGGCTAAGCAAATTCTGGACTTCCGATCCTCGCCTAGACATGGTGGCGATGTACGCAAACCCCCTCAAAAGGGTTTGCCCGAAACATGCCACCAACAAGGGTCCACCTGATGAACCAGCCCCAAACGACGCGCAAGAATGGCGCGCAGATCATCCTGAAAATGCTGGAGCTTCATGGCGTTTCCCATGTTTTCGGTCTGCCCGGTGAGACAACGATTGGCTGGTACAAGGAATGGCGCGCCAATAGCGGGATCGAGTTCGTGCTGACCCGCGATGAACGCACCGCAGCTTTCGCGGCCGAGGCCTATGCAAAGATCACAGGTCGCCCCGCCGTACTTGAAGCGCCCAGCCCCGGTGTGACCCATTGCACCCCAGGCATTACTGAGGCGTTCCTCAGCTCGGTTCCGGTGATCTATTTCAGCTCGGACATTCCGATCAATCAGGACAAAAAGCACGGTCTGACCGGCGTCGATCAAACTCGGCTCTATAACAGTATCTGCAAAGAAAGCTTCGTGCTGACCAATGCGCGCGAAATCCCGTTCCTGATCCGACGGGCCTTTCGCGTGGCGACCTCGGGCCGCCCGGCGCCGGTTCATATCCGCGTGCCGATCAACATTTTTGGCGAAGAGGCCGAGATCACCGACCTGTATGCCGAACCGGACTACAGCACCTATCCCGCGCACCGGCCGGTCGCGGATCACAGCAAGATCCGCGCTGCAATCGACGTGCTGTTGGCGGCGCAAAAACCTGCGATTGTCTGTGGCCAGGGCGCGCTGATCTCACAAGCCTCGGATGCGATCCTTGAACTGGCTGAACGGCTGCAAATCCCGGTCGGCACCACCACGCCCGGCAAAGGCACAATCCCCGAGGATCATCCACTGGCCTTGCGCGTCATCGGTGGCCGCGGCGGGATGGAGTATTCGAACCAATACCTTCTCGAAGCGGACACGATCTTCTTCATCGGCTCAAATACCGACAGCGCTGGAACGGATCACTGGAAGCTCTACGGCGATCCCTATACCAAAAACTTCCTGCACCTCGATATTGCCGAGGCGCATGTTGGAAACACCTTCCCGCTGAAGGTTGGCCTTGTAGGGGATGCCCGCGCAACGATTGAATATATGATCGAAATCCTGAAGGCTGAGCATCCCGGCCTTCAACGGACGCCATTGGATTTAAACCCGATAAAACAAAGGGCGCTGGACAAGGTCTTCAACTCGAACATCCCGATGCCCGAAGGTACGATCTCACCGGTCAAGCTGTCTCAGGTGTTGGACCGGATCATGCCCGATGACGCGCTTGTCACTTCTGAGCCCGGCGTCAGCGCGATCTATCCTTCGGCGCTGCTGACCTTCCGCAAACCGGGGCGGCGCTATATCACCAACTACTCGATGGGGGCGCTGGGATATTCGGTGCCTGCCGGAGTGGGCGCGATCTATGCCCATGACGGCCCGGTCATTTCCTTCACCGGAGACGGATCGTTTGGGTTCGTCATCGGCGACATGGAAACCCTCAAGCGCAGCGGCAAGAACATCACCGTCATCCTGACCCGCAACGACACGTTTGGATGGATCAGGGGTGAGGCGATCCTGCTCGACGATGTGGATGAGCCCTGGACCACCGATTTCGGACGCGTCGACTATTGCAAGGTTGCAGAAGGGTTCGGCTTCAAAACCGCCCGGATCACCTCCGAGGTCGATATCGAACCCATCCTGTCCGACGCCATCGCCAATCCCGGTGCGAATTTCATTGAGATGATGGTGCCCTCACAAGACAAGATCATCCCCTTCGTGCCCAATTGGGTCCGCGTCGCGCGCGCAAAGAACTTGCCCCACTTCTACTGAGGCAGGCTATAGGTCAGCAACTCCCGCACCAGCGGATTGGGAAAACGACGTTTGAAGGTGACGGCGTGAAAGCTTTCATTGATGCGGGGATGTTCCTCGGCCTCGACCAGACGGCCCGAGGACAGCTCATCCTGCACAACGATCGGGGCTACAAGTGCAAGCCCGATATCTTCACGCGCGAGCAGGCGCATCATGGCCATATCATCCACTTCGGCCGCGATCTGAGGCCGGACGGACATGCGGCTGGCCATCGAATCAAACGCCGTGCGGACGCTGCTATTGGTGGTTGGCAGGATAAAGGGCTGCTCTTCCAACAGATCCCGGATCGGGCGCTTCGGATCCAGTCGCGCCGGCGTGCCGACGATGCTGACGGGTTGTTCCGCCAGATGGTGCGTTTCAAAACTGGTCAAGCTGTCACTGGCAGGCTCATGATTCATGAGAACCAGGTCGAAATTCAGCGTCTCCAGCCCCTCAAGCAACTCGCTGGGATTGCCTGATCGCAGGATCACCTCAACATCTGAGCGCGCCAGCATTGGGCGCAGAAAGCCGATCTGAAAGTTCCGCGACAACGTCGCCTGCGCACCAACCCGCAGCGCCGTGCGCGCGTTGCCTTCATCCTGCAGAGTGGCCACAAGTTCTTGCCCTGTCGCGAAAATTGCGTCCGCATGGTCCAGCGCGATACGCCCGGCCTCGGTCAGATGCAGCTTGCGGCCACGACGTTCAAACAGGGGGTGACCCAGCCGTTCCTCAAGCTCCTTGATCTGAACAGAGAGCGCGGATTGCGAAAGGTTCAGCCGCTGGGCTGTCCGGGTCAGATTGCCATCATGGGCGACCGCCCAGAAGTAACGCAGGTGATGATAGTTAAGTGGCATATCGTTCTATTTAGTAGAACGTAATCTCCATAACAATGAATTTTTCATACGAAAGATTGCGCAATATGTCCTACTCAACCGGCCAAATCAGGCTGGACTCACAAGGAACGCGCATCATGACCTATCTGTTTCTACCCCTGCTCAGCCCGCTGATCTTGCTGGCATCGGCCTACTATGCCAGCCGCAATCCGGGACTGCGGCCGACCCATGTCTCGAGACTGTCGGAATGGGCAGCATTGGCGGCTTTCGGAGGCGCCGCGCTGTCGGCCCTGATGCTGGTTCTTCACGGCTCCGGCACCTCGGGATTGATCGGGTTCTGGGGTGTTGGCCTTTCCGTGCGGCTTGATGCGGTCAGCGCCACTATGCTGGTTCTGGTCAGCTTCATCGGATGGATCGTTCTACGCTACTCGGCCACCTATATGGATGGCGAGGCCCGTCAGGGTGCGTTCATCGGCTGGATGTCGGCAACACTCGCCTCGGTTCTTTTGCTTGTGATGTCGGGCAACCTGATCCAATTGCTCGCCGCGTGGATTGCGACCAGCCTGCTGCTGCACCAATTGCTGCTGTTCTACCCCGAGCGGACCACCGCCCGGCGGGCGGCGCGGAAAAAGGCCGTCGTGGCGCGTATCAGCGAAGGCGCGCTGGCCCTCGCGGTGGTTCTTTTGATCGCAAACTATGGCACCACGGACATTGCCTCGATCCTGTCTTCGGCTGAACCCAACGGGCTGACCATCGCCGCCGCCCTGCTGATTGCGCTGGCGGCTATCATGGCCTCGGCCCAGTTCCCGGTCCATGGGTGGCTGACCGAGGTGATGGAGGCCCCGACCCCCGTCTCGGCCCTGCTGCATGCGGGCGTCATCAACGCCGGAGGGTTCCTCCTGATCCGCTTTGCCGACGTGATGCTGGCGGCACCGGGCATCATGGCGCTGCTGGTGATGCTGGGTGGGTTCACCGCGCTATTCGGCGGTCTGGTGATGCTGACGCAACCGGCGGTGAAAACCTCGCTGGCCTGGTCGACCATTGCTCAAATGGCCTTCATGATCATGCAATGCGGGCTGGCCCTGTTTCCGCTGGCACTGCTACACATCGTGGCGCATTCGCTCTACAAGGCGCATGCCTTCCTCAGCGCGGGAGAGGCCGTGCGCAACGTAGCAGCCATCCGCAGGCCCGGCCCAGTCGCTGTGCCAAGCGCGCGGAACGTGTTGCTGGCATTTGCCACCGGCATCCTGATCTACGGCATCGTCGCCATGGCGTTCGGCGTAGACGGCAAATCCGTTCAGGCGATTGTCCTTGGCGTGATCCTGATCTTCGGCGTCGCCTATCTGCTGGCGCAGGGCTTTGCCGATGCCGCACCCGGCGCGTTGACCCGTCGTACTGTTGTCTATGCTGGCGTAACCTCAATCAGCTACTTCGTCTTGCAAATCATCGCCGTGCATCTGACCATGGGCGCCTTGCCCGCAGCGCCTGCGCCCGGGCCGTTGGAGTGGACGTTGATCATTCTCGCCCTGATCAGCTTTGGCGCGGTCGCTCTGGCGCAATCCACCTTCCCGCTTTGGGCCTCGCACCCGGCGGCGGCAGGCATTCGGGTGCATCTTTCAAACGGGCTCTATGCCAACGCAATCTTTGACCGGCTGCTGGACGGATGGTCCAAGCGCCAAACCGTGTAAGAGGGGTTTCTCAAAATGTATATGAAGCACGAAAGCTATCCTGCACCCCTCCTGGAACTGGTCGCACTGGCCAATGACGCGGTGCGTCAAATCCCGCCGCTGTTCCCGCTTGCCTCCAACGTCGCGGTGAACCCATTTCTGGGGCAAACACAAGAGACGCTGGCTGTGACGTCCGCCCGGTTGGCACGGGTTGCGGGCACGCGGATCACTCCGAACCGGGCGGTATTTGCGCAGAAACTGGCAAGCGGAGAGATTTCTGAGGTCGATCTGCGGGATGCCCTCGCCAGCGTCGAAAGCCGCTTTGACGCGCCCAGTTTCGAAGATCTGCAAGCTGCGCTTGGGTCCGAGACCGCGAAGCTGTCTCCCCTGCCCACGGTTGCCGATTTGGCCGCCGAGGTCTCCGGGATCGACTGGCCCGGTCTGATTGACGAACGGATCGGGGCCTGGGCCGCCAGCCATTTCGATCAGGGTCAGGCCCTGTGGCAACCCAACCGCACAGGCGGTGCCTATAGCGCGTGGCGCGAGTTCGCCTCACGCGATCTGACCCCGGAAATCCACGGCCTGAAAGGGTTCGGAGCTTTTGTCGCTGGCACCAACCGCTCGCAATGGCGGGCGATTGGCCGCGCCTCTGAGGCACTGGGTGTCACCCCAGAGGCGGCCAGCACGGCATTCCATCGTTGGCTGATGACACTGGGCGGTTGGGCGCAATATGCTCGCTATCTGCTGTGGCAGGCCGAATTGGAAGGGCAGACAGATACAAGCACAACCGAACTGCTGGCCATTCGCATGGTTTTCGAAGAGGCTCTGTTTGGTCTCTACCACGATCAGATTGCCGATCGCTGGGCTGAAATCATTGCCCAACATGAGGCCCCCATCACCCCGACCCGCGATCTGGTGATCGACACGGTGCTGCAGGACGCCTCGGAGCGCGCGCAACAACGCAAGTTGGCGCAAACCCTCAGCGAACGTCAGCCGCGCAAGGTCGAAGGCCGTCCCGAGGTGCAAGCGGCCTTTTGCATCGACGTCCGCTCCGAAGTCTTCCGCCGCGCGCTGGAATCGCAGGACAGCGGGATTGAGACCATTGGTTTTGCTGGCTTCTTCGGCCTCGCCAGCGCCCACAAGGCAGCTGGCTCGGACGTGACCGAAATACGGGGGCCAGTCCTGTTGAACCCGAACGTGTGCTCCCACGCGGCCGAGGGCGCGCAGTCCGACCTGAACCGCCGCTACACCGCACGGGCCAAACGGGCCTGGGGCCGGTTCAAACTGGCCGCGGTCTCGTCCTTCGCGTTTGTCGAGGCAACGGGCCCGGTCTATGCGGGCAAACTGCTGCGTGACGCTCTTGGCAAGGGCCACGGGTCTACGAAGTTCGACCCTGCGCCGAAGCTTGACGACGCGATCGACCTGCCTGCACGTATCGCCTCGGCCAAAGCCATCCTTGGGGCGATGTCTCTGACCAGCAACTTCGCTCGCGTCGTGATGCTGGCCGGTCATGGCGCGGATGTGACCAACAACCCCCATGAAAGCGCCCTGCAATGTGGCGCATGTGGCGGTCATGCCGGTGACGTCAGCGCCCGCCTTCTGGCCGGGTTGTTGAACGATCATACCGTACGTGAAGGGCTGCGCGCCGAGGGGATCGACATCCCAGCGGACACGCTGTTTCTGGCGGCGATGCACCACACTACGACCGACAAGGTCTCTCTGTTCGATCAGGATCAGGCGACGGGTCTGTGGGCCGCGCAGATTGCACAGCTGAAAAACTGGCTGACCTCGGCCGGACAACTGGCGCGGTCCGAGCGCGCCGCGCGTCTGCCGCGTGCCAAGGGGGCCAATGACATCGCCCGCCGCGCCACCGATTGGGCTGAGCTGCGCCCTGAATGGGGGCTAGCCGGATGCCGCGCCTTCATTGCCGCACCGCGGTCCCGGACCGATGGCACGGGTCTTGCGGGTCAGTCCTTCCTGCACAGCTATGACTGGCGCGCGGATGAGGGCTTTGGCGTGCTGGAACTGATCATGACCGCTCCGGTCGTGGTCGCCAGCTGGATCAGCCTGCAGTACTACGGTTCAACCGTTGCGCCCAGCCTGTTTGGCGGCGGGAACAAACTGCTGCACAACGTGGTTGGCGGCATCGGCGTGGTCGAGGGAAACGGCGGCGCGCTGCGCCCCGGCTTGCCTTGGCAATCCATACATGACGGAGAGTCGTTCCAGCACGACCCGCTGCGCCTGTCGGTCATCATTGAGGCCCCACGGGAGGCGATGAACGACATCCTCAGACGCAACGAAACCGTGAAAGAGCTGTTCGACAATCGTTGGCTGCACCTGATCGCCATGGATGAAAACGGCGATCTCGCCTGGCGTTACACCAAGGATCTGGAATGGGTCGCGATGGCGCGGGCCGAGATCAGCGCCATGGCGGCTGAGTAGCAATTGAGAGGCCCAGCGAGGACACCCGCCGGGCCTCTCACCTAAAGCGCGGCGTGGAACAGCTGCGTCAGGTTCTCTTTCGTCAGTTCAATCGGGTTGCCTCCACAAGAGGGGTCAATGATCGCGCCTTCGACCAGTTCGGGAATCCGATCCTCAGTCACGCCCAGTTCCGACAGCTGACGCGGGATGCCGAGCGCATCGTTGAACTCCTGCACGAAGTCGCGGAAGCCGTCGAAGCCGCCCTCGATCCCCAGATAGGCGGCGGCCTGTTGGAACCGATCCGCAATGACGGGTGCGTTGAATTCCAGCACAGCGGGCATGCAGACCGCGTTGGTCGTGCCGTGATGAGTGTTGAATACTGCGCCAATCGGATGGCTCATGGCGTGGATCGCGCCGAGCCCCTTTTGGAACGCCGTCGCCCCCATGGCAGCCGCGCTCATCATCTGCGCGCGCGCCTCAAGATCAGCGCCATCCGCATAAGCACGCGGCAGATAGTCCTTGACCAACCGCATCCCCTCAAGCGCGATGCCTTGGCTCATCGGGTGGTAATGCGGGCTGGAAAAAGCCTCGACACAATGGGCAAAGGCGTCAAGACCGGTTCCTGCGGTGATGAATTTCGGCATGCCAACGGTCAGTTCCGGGTCGCAGATCACCACGGTCGGCAGGACCTTCGGGTGAAAGATGATCTTCTTGGCATGGGTTTCGGAATTAGTGATGACACTGGCACGCCCCACCTCGGACCCTGTCCCGGCAGTTGTCGGCACCGCGATGATCGGCGCAATCACATCTGCATCCGCGCGGGTCCACCAGTCGCCGATATCTTCAAAATCCCAAATAGGCCGCGTTTGGCCCGCCATGAAGGCAACCATCTTACCAAGATCCAGTCCCGAGCCGCCGCCGAAGGCAATCACCCCGTCATGCCCGCCGGCATTGTAAGCCGCGACTCCGGCATCGAGGTTCTTTTCATTCGGGTTCGGGTCCACATCGCTGAACAGACCGCGGCCCAGCCCAGCCACCTCAAGAATATCTAGCGTCGCCGTCGTGATCGGCAAATCTGCCAACCCCTTGTCCGTCACCAGCAGAGGGCGATTCATCCCTGCCGCCGCACAGGCCTCAGGCAGTTCCTTGATGCGGCCAGCACCGAATTTGATCGCGGTCGGGTAGGACCAGTTTCCAACAAGGCTCATGATGTTACCTTCTTCAAATGGTAGGATTTTGGACGGGTCAGGTTGTGATACCCGATGACCGACAGGCCACCGCCCCGCCCGGTATTCTTGCAGCCGGTCCAGCATAGGCCCGGGTCCAGATAGTCAGCCCGGTTCATGAACACAGTGCCGGTCTCGATCTGATCACCCACTCGCGCGGCCCGGTCCACGTCACGGGTCCACAGGCTGGCGGTCAAACCGAATTCGCTGTCGTTCATCAGCGCGATTGCCTCTTCGTCCGAGGACACTTTCATAATCCCAACGACCGGCCCAAAACTCTCATCCCGCATCACGCGCATATCATGGGTGACGTTGGTCAAGATCTGAGGCGTCAAATAGGCGCCACCGTCATCCTCGGGGAATCTCTCGATATGGGCCACCGCGCCATCCGCTACAGCCTCGACAATCTGAGCGCGCACTTCATCGGCAAAGCGCACATTGGCCATCGGACCCAGGGTCGTCTCAGGGTCCAGCGGATTGCCCAGCCTGTAGCCCTTCACAATCTCGACCGCCTTCGCAACGAATTCGTCGAAAAGGCTTTCATGCACATAGATCCGCTCAATTCCGCAACAGCATTGACCCGAGTTGAACATCGCCCCGTCGATCAAAGTATCCACGGCGGCATCCAGATCGGCATCCTCCATGACATAGCCGGGGTCCTTACCGCCAAGCTCGGTCCCGACGCCAGTAAAGGTGCCCGCCGCCGCGCGCTCCATCGCCTGCCCACCCCCGACCGAGCCGGTGAAGTTCACGAAATCAAACGCATTTCCGGCAATCAGATCATGGGTCACATCGTGGCTGAGGAAGACGTTCTGAAACACATCCTCGGGCACACCGGCCGCGTGGAACGCCTGCGCCATCCTCTCGCCCACCAACAACGTCTGCGTGGCATGTTTCAGGATCACGGTATTCCCAGCAATCAATGCCGGAGCCACTGTGTTGATTGCCGTCATATAGGGATAGTTCCAGGGGGCCACAACAAAAACCACCCCATGCGGAACACGCTTGATGTACCGCCGAAACGTCTCATCCTCGCCCACGGCGATATCGGCCAAAGAACGCTCGGCAATCTCCGCCATATGGCTTGCGCGTTCATTGAACCCACCAAACTCGCCACCGTAGCGCACGGGCCGACCCATCATATGCGCAAGCTCAGGCACGATCTCATCATTCATCGCACCGACAGCTGCCACACCGGCCATTACCAGATCAACTCGCTCCTGCAAGGACCGCGCCGCCCAAGCCGCTTGCGCGGCGCGCGCCCGAGCCGCCACCTCAAACGCCGCGTCTCGAGATAACACCTCTCGCTCCGCAAAAACCGACCCGTCAATCGGCGAGACACACTTCAACATCTGCCCCATAGTTACTCCATTTCCGAAAAAACAGGATCCCTGCTTCATCTGGCTAAAAATATCCCGAGGAGCGTGAGGGGCTGGCCCCTCACTCCTGTCCTTTACGCGCGCTCAAACCCACGGGCAACTTCCCAATCGGTTACCACACGCGCAAATTCTTCGATCTCCACCTCAGCGGCCCGAGCGTAGTGATCCACCACCTCATCCCCCATAGCAGCCCGCAACATGGCCGACCCACGCAAAGCGCCCAATGCCGCACCAAGATTGCCGGGGATCATCCCCGTATCGCCCTGGTAAACGTCGCCGGTTGCCGCAGGTTGCAATTCCAATCCTTCCTCAATGCCGGCAATTCCCGCCGCCAGCATCCCGGCCATCACCAGATAAGGGTTCATGTCAGAACCGGGGATCCGGCATTCCACCCGAATGGCCTTGGTCCCATCGCCGCAAAGGCGGAAGCCAGCCGTGCGGTTGTCTACGGACCAAATGATCCGTGTCGGCGCAAAGGTGCCCTTCATGAAGCGTTTGTAACTGTTGATGTAAGGGGCCATGAAATACGTGTAATCCGGGGCGTACTTCAGCAGGCCAGCCAAATAGCTTTTCATCACATCCGACATGCCAAGCGGATCATTTTCATCAAAAAAAGCAGGCGCGCCGTCTTTCCACAGGGATTGATGCACATGGCTAGAACTGCCGACCTTGTCGTGATGCCATTTCGGCAGGAACGTTGCCGCATGACCATGCTGCCAGGCGATCTCTTTCACCGCATTCTTGGCGATCGAGTGGTACTCGGCCGTGTCCATCGCAGGCGCGTATTTGATGTTCAGCTCTTCCTGCCCGGTTTCGGCCTCACCTTTCGAGTTCTCAACCGGTATCCCCGCATTCCACAAATGGTTGCGGATCGGGCGCATCACATGCTCCTCCTTGGTGGTCTGGAGGATATGATAATCCTCGTTATAGCCGGAAATCGGCTCCAGATCTCGAAAGCCGTTTTTGCGGATTTCGTCGAAACTCTTCTCGAAAAGGAAAAACTCCAGCTCTGTCGCACACATCGCCTCGTAGCCCATGGCCTTCAAGCGGTTGACCTGCGACTTCAACATCGCCCGTGGCGCATGCGGCACCTCTTCATGCGTGTGATGGTCGAGGATATCGCACATCACCATAACAGTGCCTTCAAGCCATGGCACCGGGCGCAGGGTCGCAAGATCGGGCTTCATAACGTAGTCGCCATACCCCCGCTCCCAACTGGTCGAGGCATAGCCATCCGGTGTGCCCATCTCAAGATCGGTGGCCAGCAAGTAGTTGCAGCAATGGGTTTCTTCCCACGCGCCCGCTACAAAATGACCCGCGTGAAAGCGCTTGCCCATCAGACGGCCCTGCATGTCGACAAAGCACACCAGAACGGTGTCTACCTCACCCGCTGAAACCTGCGTTTTAAGATGTTCGAATGTAAGTGTCGCGGTCATTCTGCCCCCTCCTTCAAATTCCTGATGGCGGGCCACAGCAACGCCAAAATCTCAAATGCTACCGTGGCGACCCGTGACCGCGAACGCAACAGATCATTGCGACGTTTCGGTATGAGATTTCACAATCTGCGCCTGAGTGCCTGCAAACGCTGAAAAGACGGACGCGAGGTACTAACCGCGAGGCCTCAGACCTGCGGCTTGCGCGCGACGATCCAGACGGGATGATAGCTGAGAGAGACGCCGTTTTCGGTCTGAAACCGGCGTGTGTACTCTGCCTCGAACCGGGCGAGTGTGGATTTGGTCCAGACACTCTTCGCGCGCCCGTTGACGCCGGTCTTGCGCAAATGGCGCAGAACGTGGCGCGGCGTGGGGAAGTACGAGGGACGAAGGGCCTCGCCTGTCGCAAGCACCTCCATATGCGCCCCAACGGCGGCGGCCATCTGGTCAGGGTCGCACAAACCAGGGGCACGGGCCGAGGTGCCGATTTGGCTAAGTTCCCTGTATTGTTGCTGTCCAAAGCCCGAAATCACCAACCAGCCGCCCGGTGCGAGGGATCGCGCAGCCCGTTCCAACAGCACCTGCGGGTCTTCCATCCACTGGATCATCGACGCCGAGGCAAAGAGATCGGTCTTCTCGGGCCAGATCACCCGCCGCGCATCGCCGCAGATAAACTGCGCGCCCACCTCATCTGCCGTTTGGCCAGCTTCGGGTGCGATATCATTCAGGGTGAGGCTGTCAAATCGGTGAGATTGACACAGAAGCCGCGTGAAATGCCCAGTTCCGCACCCCAACTCAAATCCGCGTTCAAACTTGGCCGGGGCGCCATGTCGGCGCATCTCTTCCACCAGTTTCTCTGCCACCCAGGCCTGTTGGCAGGCGGTGTCGTGATAGCTTTGAAAGCTACGGCTGAAGCTACGCTGAACCCGGTCCGAGAGTTGCACTGTCATGCCAGCCACTCCGCCCAGCTTTGCCCCGCGCGGAACGGGACATGAGGACCTTCGACTGTTCGGACACTATCGGCACGCGAGGCCCATGCTGCCTTTTGCGCTTTGGTTGGCACAATGCGGTCGCGCGGTGGAATCCAAATACTATCAAAACCCGGATCTGCAGCTGGGCCACGGTCGATCACCGCGCGCAACTCGGCCCGAGCCGACGGGATATCCAGTTCGGGAACCTCTCCGATCATGCCCGCGCGGCGGCAGAATTTGGTAAAGCTGGCCTGAGACAATTGATCCGCCGTTGCGCGGATCATATCGGGTGCGATGCCCTGCTCGGCACTTGCGGGGTTCAGCGTTCCACTGACGGCGACCATACGGTCTGGACGCATCCCTGATTGGTTCAGCCAATGCGCGGCCGAGGCGACGCCGAAAGAGAAGGCCAGCAAGTCTACGCGATCGAACCGCGACAAGTCTGGCAGCGGGTCATCCAGCCGGTTATAACCCTCAACAAACAGCACATTTTCCCCACCTGTGAGGCAGGAGAACGGCGCAGGACCCAACGCCCATCCCCCGAACACGAGGATCAGATCGGGGCTATCCGAGCGTGCCAGCCAGTGATGCCTCATCCGGCGCCTCCGGCGAGATCGACCATGGCTGCAGTCACTAGACTCAGCTCATCGGGCGAGATGATGTAGGGCGGCATGCAATAGATATTGCGCCCAAACGGACGCAGCCAGACGCCTGTTTTTGGGGCGAGGCCATGGGCCACTGCAGGGTCGATACGGTCCTTCATCTCGATCACGCCGATGGCGCCCAGAACCCGCACATCCGCAACACCGGGCAAGTCACGAGCCGGAGCGAGTTCGACCTGCATCTGTTGCGCAATCCCTGCGACTTCCGCCCGCCAGTCGCGTTGGACCAATTGATCGAGACTGGCAACACCTGCAGCGCAGGCCTGAGGGTTGGCCATATAGGTCGGGCCATGCATCAGCACACCGGCCTCGCTTTCGCCGATGCCGCGCGCAACCGCCTCGGTTGCGATGGTGGCGGCCAGTGTAATGTGCCCTCCGGTCAGGGCTTTGCCGAGGCACAGGATGTCAGGCACCACATCCGCGTGGTCCATGGCAAACAGCTCGCCACTGCGGCCAAAGCCCGTGGCAATTTCATCGAAAATCAGTAGCACGTCATGCGCGTCACACAGCGCCCGTGCCCCCTTCAGCCAGTTCGGATGGTAGAAATACATCCCGCCCGCACCCTGCACGACAGGCTCCAGGATCAGCCCCGCGATCTTGTCGCCTTTTTCGTCCAACAACTGCTCAAGTGCCAACATCCCGTTTTCTGAGGGGTCCTCCGACCAGTCCTGATCGAACCGAATGGCCGGGCGTGGCAAGAAATGCTGGATGGACAGAGCGCCCTTGAACAGTCCGTGCATCCCGTTCACCGGGTCGCACACGCTCATCGCTTTCCACGTATCACCGTGATAGCCGCCCCGAATGGTGGCGAACTCTGACCGCGCGCTTCGGCCTTTTGCGATCTGGTACTGCACCGCCATTTTCAACGCGACTTCGATGGCGACCGAGCCGCTGTCGCTGTAAAAGATGCGATCCAGACCCTCGGGCAGCATTCCGATCAGCCTTCGGCCCAGCTCAACGGCGGGCGCGTGAGTCAGGCCTCCGAACATGACATGCGGTAGTTGCGCCAGTTGGGCCTGCATCGCCTCGATAATTGCCGGGTGACGATGGCCGTGAACGGTACACCACCAGGAGGACATGGCGTCGATCATCTGCCCACCGTCCTCACGCGTCAACCAGACGCCCTCGGAGCTGGTAATCAGATGCATCGGGCCCGGATCCAGCACATGGGTGTAGGGGTGCCACAGGTGTCGGGCGTCAAATTCCAGCGGGGTCATAGAGCCCTCCGGATCGCATCAAGGTCGATGCTTTGGAACGCATCGGCCAGGTTTTCACGGGTCAGGTCCGAGAGATAGGGTATACGCCCCAAATGCCGCACCTTGCACATCTGTGCGATGGTCTGTTCGACATCCGGCTCAGGGTCGCCAACGAAGGCAACGCCAACGACATCGCACCTCGCATTGCGCAATGCCATCAGGGACAAAGCCGTGTGGTTGATCGTGCCAAGCGCGGTGCGCGCAACTAGAACCACCGGGGCTTTCCACTGCGCGAAGAGGTCCAGATAGAACACCTGCCGGTTCAGAGGGACCATCACCCCCCCTGCCCCTTCAACGACCAGAGGGCCTTCGCCCCGCGGCAATGCCAGTTGGGCAAGGTCGATCTCGACCCCCATATCCTCGGCGGACAGATGCGGCGAAGCGGGCATGTTCAGGCGATACGCCTCAGGCAGCACCTCGGCCCCCGACAGGGTGCGCACGACGTCGGTGTCGGTTGCATCCTCAAGCCCGGATTGCACCGGTTTCCAATAGGTGGCTCCAAGGGCGGCCGTCAGACCGGCGGAGAATACAGTCTTGCCGACGCCGGTGTCGGTTCCAGTGATGATCAGCGCGCTCATGCGGCCTCCGATTGATATGCCGCCAAAACGTTAAACAGGGCCGAGATATCGGCGCTATCTACATTGCCGGTGATGGAAATCCGCAAGCGTGACGTCCCGCGCGGTACCGTTGGCGGGCGGATGCCCCTGACGTCGAACCCTTGCGTCTGCAAGCCCTGCGCCATCGTCATCGTGCGCGCATCATCGCCCAGAATGACCGGAATGATCTGGCTGTTGAGCGCAGCCGCAGCAATTCCAATTGCGCGCGCCGCATCATGGGCATGGCCAATTCGCTTCTGGGCGTCGTCGACCAGACCTGTCTGAGCAGCCAGCGCCTCAAGGGCCGTACGAACCAAAGCGGCATTCAAAGGCGACGGCGCGGTGGCAAAAATGAAGGGGCGTGCGCGGTTGATCAGCGTGTCGATCATGACCTTGGGGCCGCAGATCAACCCTCCGGCAACGCCCAGACCTTTGCCGCAGGTGTGCAGCGTCAACAGATGGCAGTCGAGGTCATGCGCCATCCCCCGTCCCTGAGGTCCGAACACGCCGGTCGCATGGGCTTCGTCGACGACCAGAACAGCTTCCTGCTCTCGCGCCAAACCCGCCAGATCGGAAAGAGGGGCCAGATCCCCTTCCATCGAATAGACGCTCTCGACCGCGATCCAAATTTGGCCCGCGCCGCCCTCGGTCCGCCACTGCTGCGCCTTTTCACGCGCGTCGCCGACATCATTGTGCCGAAACGACCGCAGATCGGCCCGGCAAGAGCGCATGCCCTCATGCGCGCTGGCGTGAACCAAAGCATCAAAGAGGACCAGATCCTCGGCCGCAGGTAGGGTTGCGAAAATCGCCTG
This sequence comes from Ruegeria sp. ABV3_008, assembly GCF_056161185.1. NCBI lineage: Bacteria > Pseudomonadati > Pseudomonadota > Alphaproteobacteria > Rhodobacterales > Roseobacteraceae > Ruegeria > Ruegeria sp. ABV3_008. Next base: position 69,884 of record NZ_JBSWYP010000009.1, read on the forward strand.
ATTGGCCTGAAACCCACCACCCATGAACAACGCCGCCTCGGCCCCAAAGAACGCGGCGGCTTCGGCCTCCAGCGCTTCATGCTCGGCGTGATTGCCGCGCAATAGCCTAGAGCCGCCAGAGCCAACCGGAACACCGCGCGACAAGGCCTCTTGCGCGGCCTCTTGCAGAAGCTGCGATCCGGCAAGGCCCAGATAGTCATTCGACGCGAAATCCAATCCCGACGCAGGCGTCAGGACCCGGCGGCGATGCCGGGCCTGCAAGGTGTCGAGCATGGATTCGAGCCGAGCAGCAGCCTTCATTCAGCGGCTTCCTGGCCCGCCTGATCCCCGGCTTTCTCGGCTTGCAGACCAAGTTTGGCGAACAGGATCATATCGGTGTCCTCTTCGGGGTTTTCCGCCGTCAGCAGCGTTTCACCCACGAAGATCGAGTTCGCACCGGCGAAGAAACACATCGCCTGCATCTCGTCGCTCATCTCGCTGCGGCCTGCGGACAGGCGAACGTAGGAGGTTGGCATCAGGATACGCGCCGTCGCGATGATGCGCACAAAGTCGATCGGGTCGATCGGCTCGGCATCGGCCAGAGGTGTATCGGCCTGCGGCATCAGCATGTTGATCGGAACCGAATCCGGCGCGGGCTGCATGTTGGCCAGCGTGAGCAGCATGTCGATACGGTCGCCCGTATGCTCGCCCATACCCAGAATGCCGCCGGAACACACCTTGATCCCCGCTTCCTGCACTCGGTTCATCGTATCGATCCGGTCGGCGAAGGTGCGGGTCGTGATGACCTCGGAGTAGTAGCGCTCGGACGTGTCGATATTGTGGTTGTAGTAGTCAAGGCCTGCATCGCGCAGCTGCACGACCTGTGTGTCGTCCAGCATGCCCAGCGTCATACAGGTATCCATCCCCATGGCCTTGACGCCTTCGACCATCGCGACCAGAGCCGCCATGTCCCGCGCCTTGGGCTCACGCCAGGCAGCGCCCATGCAGAACCGCGTCGCGCCGCCATCCTTTGCCTTCTTCGCCTCGGCCAGAACACGCTGCACCTCGATCAGTTTGGAGGCAGGCAGGGTCGAGCCGTTGCGGGCCGATTGCGAGCAATAGGCACAATCCTCGGCGCAGCCTCCGGTTTTGATCGACAGCAGCTTCGAGGTCTGGATTTTGTTGGGGTCGAAATGCTCGCGATGGACGGTTTGCGCCCGGAACAACAGATCCATCAGCGGAAGATCATGAACAGCTTGCGCGGATTTTTTGGTCCAGCCGGAATGAGGGATGATCATTTTATCTATAAAACTTTCGGCAGCTTGCTTTGCGTCGAGTTTATTATCTATAAAATGTCACGACGCAACCCGGCATGCATCACAAGTTCAATATGACGCATCAATTCGCGGATCGTTGACCGAGGGCTATCCCAGAATACCCGGCAACCGCAGACCGTGTTCGCGGGCACAAGCCTTGGCATCCTCGTACCCCGCATCTGCGTGGCGCCACACGCCCGAGGCCGGATCGTTCCACAAAACCCGCTCCAACCGTTTGGCCGCTGCATCGGTACCATCGGCGCAAATGACCACGCCCGCGTGTTGGCTAAAGCCCATGCCGACCCCACCGCCATGATGCAAAGACACCCATGTTGCGCCCGAGGCCGTATTCACCAGCGCATTCAGCAACGGCCAGTCCGAAACAGCGTCCGAGCCGTCCTTCATCGCCTCGGTCTCGCGGTTGGGCGAGGCCACGGACCCGCTGTCGAGGTGATCCCGACCAATGACAACCGGGGCTTTTAGTTCTCCGTTGCGCACCATTTCGTTGAAGGCTAGCCCCGCTTTGTGACGATCCCCAAGACCGATCCAGCAGATCCGTGCGGGCAGGCCCTGGAAGGCAATACGCTCCTGCGCCATGTCGAGCCAGTTGTGCAGATGCGTGTTCTCGGGGAACAGCTCTTTCATCTTGGCGTCGGTTTTGTAGATATCCTCGGGGTCGCCGGACAAAGCGCACCAGCGGAACGGGCCGACCCCGCGGCAAAACAGCGGGCGAATGTAGGCGGGCACGAAACCGGGGAAGGCAAAGGCGTTCTCGAGCCCTTCATCTTGCGCCACTTGGCGAATATTGTTGCCGTAGTCCAGCGTCGGCACGCCCGCGTTCCAGAAATCGACCATCGCAGTGACATGTTGCTTCATCGAGGCGCGCGCGGCAGTTTCAACCGCTTTGGGATCGCTTTCGCGTTTGTCCTTCCACTGCGCCATGGTCCAGCCCAGCGGCAGGTAGCCGTTGACCGGGTCATGGGCGCTGGTCTGGTCGGTAACGATATCGGGGCGCATGCCACCGGCCTGCATCCGGGCGTAAATCTCGGGGAAGATTTCGGCAGCATTGCCCAGCAGGCCGACCGATTTCGCCTCACCCGCCTTGGTCCAGCGGTCGATCATCTCAAGCGCTTCGTCCAGCGTTTCGGCCTTTTCGTCCAGGTATTTGGTGCGCAGGCGGAAGTCGATGCTGTCCGGGTTGCACTCGACCGCCAGACAGCAGGCCCCGGCGAAAACCGCTGCCAATGGTTGCGCGCCACCCATTCCTCCCAGACCGCCGGTCAGAATCCACTTTCCGGTCAGGTCGCCGCCGTAGTGCTGACGTCCGGCCTCAGCGAAGGTCTCATAAGTGCCCTGCACGATGCCCTGCGTGCCGATATAGATCCACGAGCCAGCGGTCATTTGGCCGTACATCATCAGGCCCTTTTTATCGAGCTCGTTGAAGTGATCCCAGTTGGCCCAATGTGGCACGAGGTTCGAGTTCGCGATCAGCACCCGAGGCGCATCCGTATGCGTCCGCACAATGGCCACAGGTTTGCCGGATTGCACAACCAGTGTCTCGTCTTCTTCCAGGTCCTTGAGGCTGTCGACAATCATATCGAAGTCGTTCCACGTCCGCGCCGCACGCCCGATGCCGCCATACACAACCAGCTCATGCGGGTTCTCGGCCACGTCCGGATGCAAGTTGTTCATCAACATCCGCAGCGGCGCTTCGGTCATCCAGCTTTTGGTGTTCAACTCTGGCCCGGTGGGTGGATAGATATCACGGGTGTTCTTGCGAGGGTCGGTCATGATGCAAGCTCCAATGCTGTGTCTTGGACGGCGTCCAGAATGTCGAATAGCCAGCGGCGCAAACGTTCGGCTTTGCGGTCGTCATAGGACCATGGCGGGCGCTCGGTCGTCAGGTAGGTGGATTGCGCCAGCTCCATCTGAATGGCATGTAGACCCTCAGCCGGGCGGCCATAGTGGCGCGCCGTCCAGCCGCCCTTGAAACGCCCGTTCAAAACAGTGCTATAGGGTGATGAGGCGGCAAATTCATGGGCCGCTGCCTCGATCTCAGACGCGCAGGTCGTGCCGTTGTTTGTGCCCAGATTCATATCGGGCAAAACTCCGTCAAACAGATACGGAATGGTGCTGCGGATCGAGTGGCAGTCATAGAGGATGGCAATGCCGTGGATCGCCCTGACCCGCTCCATCTCGGCCATCAGCGCGGCATGATAGGGCGTGTGAAACGCGGCGAGGCGATCTGCGATGTCTTTGTCGGATGGCGGCTGGTCCCAGATCCCATTCCCATCGAAATCGGTCAGCGGAACCAGTGTCGTCGTGTTCTGACCGGGATAGAGCGACACGCCCGACGGATCGCGATTGGCGTCAATCACATAGCGGTGGAAACTCGCGCGGACTGTCGTCGCCCCGGGCAACAACCCGTCGTAGAGCGTGTGGACATGCCAATCCGTATCCGTCAGCGCCCTGCCCCGCGCGTTCAGCTTGGCCTGAATCTCTGGTGGCACATAGGTGCCCGTATGGGGCAGGCCCAAAACGATGGGGCTATCGCCTCGGGTGACCTCAACCGGGTCCATCACGCGCCCAACTCCGGCATGGCAATACTTGTGTTATGCGCGATCTCACCGCTGGAAATCAGGGCCGAGGCTGCCTCAATATCCGGCGCGGTATAGCGGTCGTCCCCCAAAGGCGGCACCACAGCGCGCAACCTGGCCATCACGCCTTGCAGAGTTTCGCTGGTGGGCAATGGCGCGCGGAATTCGATCCCTTGCGTGGCGCAGAGCAATTCGACCCCCAGAATACGCTCCAGATTGGTAACCATCTGCCCCAAACGCCGCGCGCCATGGGCCGCCATTGAGACATGGTCCTCCTGGTTGGCGGAGGTTGGCGTTGAATCCGTCACGCAGGGGTTGGCGAGATGTTTGTTTTCGCTCATCAAAGCCGCCGTCGTGACCTCGGCAATCATCAGGCCCGAGTTCAACCCCGGATTGGGGGTCAGGAAGGGCGGCAGATCAAAGCTGAGGACCGGATCGACGATCAGTGCGATGCGGCGTTGAGCGATGGCTCCGATCTCGGCCAAAGCCAGCGCGATCATGTCGGCGGCGAAACCAACCGGTTCGGCATGAAAGTTACCGCCCGAAACGATCAACCCGGCCTCGGACAGGACCAGAGGGTTGTCGGTGGCGGCGTTCGCCTCAAGCTCAAGCGTCGTAGCGGCTTGTCGGATCACGTCCATTGCCGCACCGACGACCTGCGGTTGGCAGCGGATACAATACGGGTCCTGCACGCGTGTATCGCCGTCGCGGTGGCTTTCGCGGATCACCGATCCGGCCAGCAGGGCGCGCATCGTGGCTGCGGCCTCAATCTGGCCGCGATGGCCGCGCAGACTGTGGATTTCAGGCTGCAACGGTGCCGTGGATCCCATGATGGCGTCCGTGGTCAGTGCCGATGTGACCAGCGCGCTCTGCGCCGCTTGCCAGGCTCCAAACAGCCCTGCCAAAGCAAAAGCGGTCGAAAACTGGGTGCCGTTGATCAGCGCCAGACCCTCTTTCGGGCCAAGCCCCACCGGCGTCAGGCCAGCTGCCGCCAACGCCTCAGCACCCGGCAAGACCTCGCCGCCATATTCGGCCTCACCCTCGCCCATCATGACAGCCGCCATATGCGACAGCGGCGCCAGATCACCAGAGGCCCCGACCGAGCCCTGTGCTGGGATCACAGGCGTGACGCCCTTGGCCAGCATAGCCTCGAGAAGCGTGATCAACTCCAGCCGCACGCCCGAGGCTCCGCGCCCAAGGCTGAGTAGCTTCAGGACCATCATCAACCGTGCATGCGCCCGCGGGACCGCAGGGCCGACACCGCAGCAATGCGATAGGATCAGATTGCGCTGCAAGGTCGCCGTATCCTCTGCCGCGATCTTGACACTGGCTAGTTTGCCGAAGCCTGTGTTGACACCGTAGACTGCGGCCTCACCCGCAGCGGCATCCGCGATGCGCGCGTGGGCAGCCAGAATGCCGGGATGGCATACCGGATTTAGCTGCACGGCGCATTCGTCTCGGAAAACCTGCTCCAACTGCGCCAGAGAAACAGCGCCGGGTGTAAGGGTCAGGGTGGTCAAACTGCGCCTCCGATAATGCGAGTGTGTAGCGGGTTGAAGCCGATGCGATAGGACAGCTCGGCCGGGTGAGTGACGTTCCAGATCGCCAAATCAGCGCGCATTCCGGGTACAATCTGGCCGCAATCGCGCAAACCCAGCGCGCGGGCCGCGTTGAGCGTAACACCTTTCAGCGCCTCTTCGGGCGTCATGCGGAACAGGGTGCAGCCCATGTTCATCGCCAAAAGCAGAGAGGTCATCGGGGCCGAACCCGGATTGCAATCCGTCGCCAAAGCCATCGGGACATTGTGCTTGCGCAGCAGGTCAATGGGCGGAGATTGCGTTTCGCGCAGTGTATAGAAAGCACCGGGCAGGATCACACCAACTGTGCCCGAGCGCGCCATCGCCGCCGCGCCCTCATCATCGAGATACTCGATATGATCCGCTGACAGTGCGCCATAGCTGGCCGCCAGCTTTGCACCGCCGAGATTGGACAGCTGTTCGGCGTGCAGTTTGATCGGCAAGCCAAGATCACGCGACACATCAAACAACGGCACGAGTTGGTCGGGCAGAAAGGCAATCCCTTCGCAGAAGGCATCCACCGCATCTACCAGCCCCTCGGCATGGGCGACCCGCAGGGTCGGAATGCAAACCTCAGTTATATATGCGTCCGGATTGCCCTTGTACTCCACAGGCACGGCATGGGCGCCAAGAAAACTGGTTATGACCCGCACCGGACGGTGGTCTTGCAAAGCCCGCGCGGCGCGCAGCATGGTCAGTTCGGTCTCGCGATCCAACCCGTAGCCGGATTTCACTTCGATGACCGAGACACCTTCGGCCAGCATCGCATCTACACGTGGCAGCGCCTGAGCGATCAGGTCATCCAAACTGGCATCGCGCGTGGCCGTTACCGTTGAGATTATGCCGCCACCGGCGCGCGCGACCTCTTCATAGCTCGCCCCATTCAAGCGCATCTCGAACTCGACCGCGCGGTGGCCGCCGTGGATGACATGCGTGTGGCAGTCGATCAGAGCGGGTGTCACCAGACGGCCTGCACAGGACCTCTCAGACAACCCGGCATAGGCTTCGGGCAATGCGGCCTGCGGCCCAACCCATGCGATTTTTTCGCCCTCGATCACAATCGCTGCTGATTCGATCACACCATAGGGCGCGCCATTCTCTACCATGGTTGCGGCACTCAGGTCCTTCAGGATGCGGGTTGTGGGCATTTGATTCTCGCATTGGATGCAATTCTCTCTTTTCTAGTACATTCCAATATGTTTTATGTCTATCCATAAAATGGAGAGCCACATGACCATCTTCGCGAAGCGCGCATTGCTACCAACAGGTTGGGCAGAAAATGTCAGGCTGGACCTGAAGGACGGGCACATCACCGCTGTGACAGCCGACACCAAAGCGCAGGACGTAGATGTCACGGTCGACACCCTGTTGCCTGCACTGGCCAACCTGCACAGTCACGCCTTTCAGCGGGCCATGGCTGGCATGACCGAATACCGGCGCGCCGGGCGCGACAGCTTTTGGACATGGCGCGATGTGATGTATCGTTTCACCGCCCAACTAACGCCCGATCAGATTCAGGCCATCGCGGCACTAGTCTATATGGAGATGCAGGAGGCTGGTTTCGCTTCCGTCGGAGAGTTCCACTATATGCACCATCAACCCAGCGGCGCACCCTATGAGCGGTTGGCCGAGCTATCCGACCGCATCATGGCTGCCGCCGTCGAAACAGGTATCGGTCTGACGCATCTGCCCGTCCTCTACTCCTATGCCGGAGTCGGAGAAGTGCCGTTGGAACCCGGGCAACAGCGGTTCGGCAACAACGTGACCCGTTTCCTGAAACTGGTGGACGAGGCCAAAGCGGCCAGCGCTGCACTGCCTGAGGACGCCCGGGTCGGTATTGCCCCGCATTCTCTGCGCGCGACCTCACCCGCCGATCTGAAAGAAGTGCTGAGCCATCACGTGGGTTTGGTCCATATCCATATAGCCGAGCAGCCCAAGGAAGTTTCGCAGGTGCAGGCTGGCCTGGGCGCGCGCCCGGTCGAATGGCTGCTGGGTAATGCCCCTGTCGGCAGGCAGTGGTGCTTGATCCACGCCACACACATGACCGATGAAGAGACGCGCGCATTGGCGGCCTCTGGCGCTGTCGCTGGCCTTTGCCCAATCACAGAGGCCAATCTGGGCGACGGCCCGTTCAATGGCGCGGCTTACCTGTCTGCAGGCGGCGCGTTCGGCGTGGGATCGGATTCCAATGTCCGGATTTCACTGACCGAAGAGCTTCGGACGCTGGAGTACTCCCAACGCCTGCGCGACCTGTCCCGCAATGTGCTCGTGGTTGGCGAAGGGTCCGTCGGACAAACCCTCTATTGCGACACCGCGACGGGCGGAGCGCAAGCGTTGGGCCGCGACGCGGGACAGATCGCCGAGGGCGCTTTGGCCGACCTTGTCGCCATCGACAGCAGTGATCCGGCGCTTTGTGCTTTGCGGCCGAACCAGTTGCTGGACGGGCTTGTGTTCGCCGCACAGGACAGGGTTGTTACCGACCTCTGGTCGGCCGGGCGGCATAAGGTCAAGGAGGGGCGCCACGTAGCACGTGACCAGATCGTGGCGCGGTACAGAAAAGCCATAAACGAGATATTGCCTCACTTGTAACGCTCGGCATCCTCTTTACGCGAGAGTCGCCTGCGATACATATTATGAACAAGCTTATTGAGGAAACGGGATCAGATCGTGACTGAACAGAAGAATATCGGTTTTCAGGACATCCGTGACGAGGTGATCAACCGTATCCAAAGCCGCATCTGGCCTCAGGGCAGTTTGCTTCCGACCGAGCTGGAACTGGCCGCCGAGTTCGGCTGCGCCCGCGCCACCGTGAACCGCGCGCTGCGCGAATTGGCGGAACAGGGCATCATCACTCGTAAACGCAAAGGCGGCACCCGGGTCGTTACGACCCCGGTCAAACAGGCCAAACTGCCGATTACCGTTGTCCGCCAGACGATCGAGGATATGAATGCCGAGTACCGCTATGCGCTTGTCAGCCGTACGCAGATCGACTGCCCCGCGTGGCTGCAGGCCAAGCTGGGCCTGCAGGAAGGCGCGCAAATCCTGCATCTTCAATGCATGCATCACGCCGACAACCGTCCCTTTCAGTTCGAAGAGCGCTGGATCAGTGTCGATGCCGTGCCTCACGTGGTGAATGAGAGCTTTCTGACCACCGGCCCCAATGAATGGCTGCTATCCGAGGTTCCCTTTTCCAACGCTGAGATCGCCTTCTCGGCGGTTCCGGCCACCGGGCAGTTGCAAGACTTTCTGTCAGTGCCACCGGGCACACCGTTGTTCCAACTGGAACGCACGACATGGTTCCAAAGCAAACCGGTCACATTTGTCAGAATGACCTTCCATCAAGGTTATCAGATGCGGACCACCTACTAACCCATTTGCCGAAAACGCTCAGACCGTCGCTGGTTGTTTCGGCGGATCAACTTCCTCCGGTTGATAGGTCGGGATCACGCCGACCGGGGGGTTTTCGCGGATGTATTCTCCGATCCGCGCCAGTATCGGTTTGCGCGGGCAATTGGGCCGCGTCGCCGCCCCCAGATCGCGCAGATGGCCCGGCCCTTCGAACGGAATAAAGCAAAGCGGCCAGTTGTCCCGCTTGAACTGCTCGGCCGCAAGGGCAGAGACAATCGTGCAATCGTCAGAGTGGCAGATATGTCGGCAGATCGTCTCGAACCGCAACGCGGTCAGATCAAACCGCTTGCCGATACGGCTCGAGAGGGTCTGTTTGGGCAACCTCTCTTCCAACGCGTAGCCGAAACTATGGGGCAGACGGATGAAATCATGCACCGGCACCTCATCGGCAGAGATCGAGGGCAGAGTATGCAGCGGATGCCCCTCGCGCAGCGCTAGATACAGAGGCTCGGACCAGATCGAGGTGAAATCCAGCGCGTCGCTGTTGTTGATCTTGGCCACCAGCGCCAGATCCAGCGTGTGATCTTCGACCATCTGCAACATGTTTCGCGGCAGGTCCTCGATCATCGTCACCCGCATGCGCGGGAACAAGGTGCTGAACAGCTCTGAGAAGTACTGGGTCAGATACGGGGCCAGCGTGGGCGTCATGCCGATGGTGAAGGCCACCGCCTCGGGGTCGCGGAACTCGGTCGCGGTGTCGCGGATCTTTTGCGCGTCATTCAGCATCCTTGTTGCGATGTCGACGATCCGCGCGCCGCAGGCCGTCGGGCGGACCTCATTGTTCAGACGCAGGAACAGCTCGACCCCCAACTCCTGTTCGAGTTTCTTGATCTGATTGGACATCGCTGGCTGGGACACGTTGCAGGCCGCGGCTGCCTGACTGAACTGGCCATGCTTTGCGATGGCAATGACGTATTCCAAGTCTCTCAGGTTCATGACGGGGCAATTCAAACAAATATATAGGTCAAGGTACCTGTAACACTACGCGCTGCCCCATTGTTTCAGAAGCCCGGACAGCGATTTGAGGTGAATTTGACCCGCACATCCCGTCACAAATAGGTGAAACGTCGTCATCAAATAAGTGAGCGACCCGCGTTTTCCCATCGCATCGCCGTTTGAATCAAGGCCCTGACCAGCGAAGACTTCACGAAACCCGTGAGTATTTGCGTTGGTTATACCCCCAATTTGGACCATGAATTTCCGCTGACCACGGGCCAGGGCTACTGATTTGATGCGTCGGTTGCCCGATCGAACGGGCCGCCTGCATCACGCAACAAACCAGACGGAGTGACCCATGCTGTCCCAATTCGTAGAAAGCCTGCGCGCCCGTCTCTTGACCACGTCAACACTGGCGCAAGAGACCACACGTGACGGCCAAACCCTTTTCAACAACTTCTTCCAGAACACGATCGTGGATGACACGCCCGCCTTTGTTCTGGCAAATGACTTTTCGCGCCTGCTGAACTTTGGCGAGATTGTCACCAATAACGCCGTCGCCGCCGTTCAGGCGCAGGGCGAGGATGTTGACGTATTCAACTTCCGCTCGGGCGTGATCGAGGCGAATAGCGGCCCCGATGCACTGGCCACCGGCGTTCAGGTCACCGGCAGCGCCGCCGTGCGCAACTTTGGTGAGATTTCGGGCGACTTCAACGGTGTTCAGTTTGCAGGCCCCGACAGCTCGGGCAGCCTGGATAATTTCCGTGGCGGCGTGATCTCCTCCGAAAGCCGCGCTGTCGACATTCAAGGCCAGGGCATTGACGTGCGCAACTTCGGCGACATCCTTGGCACCGGAGATCAGCGCAACGGCACGATCTACACCAACAGCACCGCCGAGGATATCTCGATCTCGAACTTCACGGGCGGAACCGTGGATGCTGGCGAAGGCAATCAGGGTGCTGGCATCTCGCTTCAGGTCGGGGATGAGGTTGGTGACCGTGTGGAAACCGATATCTTCAACGGCTTTGGCGGCACCATTCAGGGCCGTGGTCAGGCGGCATCGAACACCGGTCTGGCCGGTGACGGTATCCGGATCAACAACGGGGCCGAGGGCACGATCCTCGAGACCGAGATCCTCAACAGCGGACTGATCACATCGGAAAGCACCCAAGGCACCGCAGCCGGTATCCGCATCGCGGATGGTGCAAGCGCCGAGGGCGAGATCCTGAACACCTCGACCGGGGTGATCGAGGGGGCCGCAAACGGGCTTTACATCGGTCAGGGCACACATGATCTGGACGTTCTGAACTTCGGCACGATCCAGTCCGACAGCCGCGCGGTGAATATCGACGGCACCGGTGTGAACCTTGTGAACGGCGGCGATATCCTTGGCACAGGCGATCAGCGCAACGGCACCGTCTATGCCGACGGCACCGCCGATGATTTCGCGGTCAACAACCTGGTCATAGGCACGATCGACGCAGGCGAAGGCAATGAAGGGTCGGGCTTTGGCGCCGAGATCGCAGGCGAGAACGCGTTCACGCTGAACAATGACGGTCTGATCCAGGGTCGCGGCAACGCGGCGGCGGGCACCAATGCCGCAGGCGACGGTATCCGCATCGGCAATGTCGGCAACGCTGGCACGTTCACCGGCTCCATCACCAACGCAGGCACCGTCCTGTCCGAAGGTGCAAACGGAACCGTCGGCGCGTTCCGCGCTGTGAACAACGTCAACTTCCAAGGCCAATTGGTCAACGAAGAAGGCGGCGTGTTCGCAGGCGTGCAAAACGGCGTCTACTTCGGCACCGGCGATCATACCGGCGGCTCGTTTGTGAACCGTGGAACAGTCACGTCGGACAGCCGTGCGGTGAATATCGACGGTGAGGGACTTGAGGTCGTCAACGAAGGCGAAATCCTCGGCACCGGCGATCAGCGCAACGGCACCGTCTATGCCGATGGCACTGCCGACAACTATACCTTCAACAACACCGGTCTGGTTGATGCGGGTCTGGGCAACAACGGCTCGGCCGTGTCGCTGCAAACCGGCGATGTCGAAGGCGATATCGTTTCGGCTGCTGTCCTGAACGAAGGCACCCTGCAAGGTCGCGGCGACGCGGTTGAGGGCAATCAGGTCGGCGATGGCCTGCGCCTGTTCACCAGCCAGTCCGAGGCCGGATTTGCCGGGGTGGTCGTCAACGAAGGCCTGATCGCAGGGTCCGAGACCTCGGACGCAGCCGCAGGTATCCGCGTTGACGGTGGCCTGAACCTTCTGGGGGCGATCCTGAACGAAGGTGAGATCCGCGGGACGGTCAATGCAATCGACGCCTCGGATGCAGGTGACGTGACCATCGTCAATGACGACGAAGGCGTGATCAACGGCAACGTCCTGCTGGGCGCTGGCGATGACATCTTTGTCGATCTGGGCACCGCGAACGGCAATATCGACGGTGGCGCTGGCGACGACGTTCTGATCGCGGGCGATGCGGACAATGTTTTGACCGGTGGTCTGGGCAATGACTTCATCGATGGTGGTGAGGGTGTCGACACAGCCGACTTCTGGGATCTGGATGTCGCGGTCGAGGTACGCCTGGGCGCCAATGGCAACGGCACGGCAACCCGCGATACGGGCTTCAATGTCTCGGTCAAGGACGCCGTGGTCTCTGCCCCCGGTCAGTTCGGAGCGAACATCGCCAATGGTGCGGCCTTTGTGGAACAGGCGCTTCAGGGCAACCTGTACTACAACATCCACACATCGGACTTCCCCGGCGGCGAAATCCGCGGGCAGCTGCTGGTGGACAGTGTCGAGACCGAGCATGGCATCCGCACCGTCACCCTCAGCGGCGGTCTGGACGCGGCGCAGGAACCGGGGCCGACCTCGGACAGCGAAGCCACCGGCGAGGCCTCTCTGGTCATCACCCAGAACCTGAACACAGGCGAGGTGACCTATTCCAGCGAGCTGAGCGTTGTGGGCCTGAACGAAGCCGACCTGAACACGCCGATCCCGGGTGTTGTCTCGGCCATCCATCTGCACAACGCGCCGGCTGGTAACAATGGCCCGGTCGTGCAGGACACGTTGGTGGATGCCGGCGCCACTCTGGACGTGAACGCCACAGGCGGCACGGGTGTCATCGGTCAGGACGTCATCGACAACCAGATCGAAGTCGATGTTCTGCAGTCGATCGAGAATGTTATCGGATCCGGCGATGGTGACATCATCATCGGCAGTGATCTGGACAACAAACTCAGCGGCGGTGACGGCGATGACCTGATCTCGGGTGAGGGTGGCAATGACATCCTGATCGGCGGTGCAGGTGCGGATACCTTCACCTTCGGCGCGAATTTCGGAAACGACGTGATCCAGGACTTCGAAGTTGGCCTCGACCAGTTGCAATTCGGTGACTTCGGCCCCGATTTCGGCGGCGCTGTGAATGTTGCTCAGGATGGCAACGACGCTGTGATCTCGTTCGGCACCGAAGGTTCGGTCCGTCTGGCGGGCGTCAACACCACCGACCTGACCGAAGACGACTTCGTAGCTTAATCGAAAACGGACGGGGCGGCTTTGACCGCCCCGTTTGCCAAACCGGAAAAGGGCAAGACGATGTTTCAGAAATCCAACCCCGTACAAACCGCATGGGCCTCGTTGCGCAAAGGGTTTGTTGCCGTCGCTTTCTTCAGCCTGTTTCTCAACCTGCTGATGCTGGCCGGGCCGCTTTACATGCTGCAGGTCTATGACCGGGTCCTGACCAGCCAGAATGTCGACACGCTGATCGCGCTGACCCTTCTGTTGGGCGGCGTCTTTGTCGTGATCGCCTGTCTCGACCTGATGCGGATGCGCATCCTGGGCCGCCTGGCCGCCCGGTTCGAAATGGCCGTCGGTGCGCCTGTTCTGGGGGCCGCCATGCGCCGCCGGGTTCAGGGCGAGGCGCAGAGCGCTGAGAATCTGGTCGACGACGTCAACGGATTTCGTGAGTTCATCTCGGGCTCGACCCTGACCGCCTTTTTCGACGCGCCATGGATTCCCATTTACCTGCTGGTCCTCTATGTCCTGCACCCGCTGCTGGGTCTGCTGGGACTTGCCGGAGCCGTCACCCTGACCGTCATGGCGCTGATCAACAACGCCCGCGCGCAGAAACCGATGCGAAACGCGGCCGAGGCCCGAGGGCGCTCAGACGCGCTGTTCAAGACTTCGGATCGCAATGCCGAACTGGTCCACGCGCTGGGTATGAAATCTGATCTGGTGCGCCGCTGGACCGCCCTGCAAATCGACGCGCATGCGCACAAAACACGCGCGGCTGACCGGATCGCTGGCTTTTCGGTCCTGTCCAAAACCATCCGCATGGGCCTGCAATCGGCCATTCTGGGCTTGGGCGCAGCCCTTGCCATTACCGGCGAATCCACCGCTGGTGTCATGATCGCCGCCACCATCGTGTTGGCGCGGGCGCTGGCGCCAATTGATCAGCTCATCGGCCAATGGCGAGGATTTTTGGCCGCGCGCGGATCGTATTCCAAAATCAAAGCGCTGACCGAAGATTTCGCCGAAGAAACACCCAACCTGCACCTGCCCCGCGCCTTCAAGACGCTGGACGTGAAAATCGCTCAGGCCGGTCCGCCACGCGCGATCAATGCCACCATTCGGGGTATCGACTTCGATCTGGCCGCGGGCGACGTTCTAGCCGTCATCGGCCATAGCGGCTCCGGCAAGACGACGCTGGGCAAAATGCTGGCCGGGATCTGGCACCCGCAGCGGGGTGAGGTTCTGTTGGACGGCAGTCCGATGTCAAAATGGAACGCCGAGGATCTGGGCAAACAGATCGGCTACCTGCCGCAGGATGTCGAACTGTTCGACGGCACGATCCGCGAAAACATCGCTCGTTTTTCGGTCGCCATCGACGACGCCGAGGTTTTCCGCGTCGCGCAGGAGGCTGGCATTCACGAGATGATCAGCGCCCTGCCCGAAGGCTATGAAACGCGCATCGGTCAGGGGTTCTTTCTGTCCGGAGGTCAACGGCAGCGTCTGGCCCTGGCCCGCGCCCTCTATGGTGATCCGTTTGTGCTGGTGCTGGACGAGCCGAACTCGGATCTGGATGCCGAAGGAGAGCAGGCCTTGCGCGATGCCATTCTGGCCACTCAGGCCCGCGGCTCCATCGCCATCGTCATGACCCACCGCCCCGCAACCTTGCAGGCCGCCAACAAGGTCATGGTCATGCGCAACGGGTCCCAGACCCAGTTTGGCGACAAGGAAGACGTGCTGAAAGTCAACCGCCGCAATGTTCTGGACAGCTCGGGCAAGGGCACCCGCCCGACCCCTCAGCCCGTCCCGGAAACGCAAATCACAGGAGCAGCCCAATGACCCAGATTGTCCCGCACACCGCCTCTCGCAATGCGCTGTCGCTGAATGAGGCAGAGTTCATCGACATCTTGGACGCCTCCCCCCGGATCGGTCGCTATGTCTGGGTCGGCGTGATCACCCTGATGGCCTTTGTCGGAGGCAGCGCCTATTGGGCCTTCGCCTCGAAGCTGGACGGGGCGGTGGTTGCCCCGGCCTCATTCGTGGTCGAAGGCGATCGCAAAACGGTCGAGCATCTGGACGGCGGCATCATCCGCGACATCCTGATTGCCGACGGAGATTTCGTTCAGGCCGGTCAACCTCTGATCCGGCTGGACAGCACCGATATCGACGTCGACCTGAACGTGTTGGGCAGCCAGATGGGTGAGCTTTCGGTCCGCCGCGCCCGCCTGCTGGCACAGATGAGCGGTCAGGACCGGTTTGATGAAGCCTCGGCCATGACTGGCTTTCAGGCGGGAATGGAGCGGCTTCACTGGACCTCCGCCTATCTGACGCAGAAACAGCTGTTTGACGCCGAAGCCCGCGCCCGCCAGACAGAAACCCGGATCAACGAACAGCGGATCTCGGGCCTGAAAGACGAGGCCCAAGGGCTGGCCGAGCAGCGCGTCAGAACCCAGAACCAGATTGAGATCACTTTGACCGAGCTGACCAACCTGCAGACCCTGCTGGACAAAGGGTTGGTGGCAGCCACCCGCGTCAGCTCGCGCCAGATTGAGCTACAGCGGCTCTACGGTGTCGATGCCTCGTTGCGCACGCAAATCGCGCAGGCGGAAAATCAGGTCAGAGAACTGGAACTGACGCTCATCAGCCAGCAAAAGCTGCGCGATGAGGTGATCGCGGGCGAGCTGGCAGTGGTCGAAGCGCAACTTGATCTCGTGCGCCCGCAATATGCAGGCACCGCCGAGCGTCGCAAGCGGATCGAGCTGTTGGCCCCAACCAGCGGACGGGTGGTCAATCTGGCCGCCTCGACCACGGGCGGCGTCATTCGTCCGGGCGAACACATCATGGACATTGTCCCGGCGGATCAGGCGCTGATTGTCGAGGCGCGGGTCAAGACCGGTGACATTGACAAGCTGCAGGTCGGCCAGTCCACCCGCATCCGCCTGTCGGCCTTTGCACAGGCAGATGTCCCCGAGGCCAGCGGCAAGATCTTCGATATCTCGGCCGACGCTTTGGAAGATGAACGCACGGGCGAGCCCTACTACAAGGCGCGGGTCAAACTGGACGACCAGCAGCCCGAAGCGGTGGCCGCGCTGGATCTGGTGCCCGGCATGCCGGCTGATCTGTTCGTCAATACCGGCGAGCGGGCCGTGATCGCCTATCTGTCACAACCCATCAGCGACCGGTTGGCCAAAACCTTTATCGAGTGAGTGGGTACTCAGGTAACGAGTATATTTTTAACCAGTGGGAATGGTCTGCAGATGGGGCTGCAGGCCATTTCACTTTGTCAAACGCCGTAGCGGGCCATGAACATGTCGACAGCTTGCAGGGCAACCTCGTCGATCTCGGCCTGGGAGAACTCTTCCTGGATACCAAAGGCGGCGCGCAGCCATAGGCGCACTTTGCACAACTCTGCGAATTGCTCGGCTGCAATCGTCACGTCCTCGATCACCAATTCGCCTTTGGCGACGGCCTTTTCCAGATACTCGACCATCTTGCGCTGACCGTTCTGAGGCCCAGCTTCATAAAACACCCGGCCAAGTTCCGGGAACCTGTCCCTTTCGGCCACGCAAACGCGGAATATCTGGCGATTAAAATCCGACACGAAAAAGCTGACCAACTGCGTCGCGGTAATCGTCAGAACTTCGCGCACAGGTTTGGTTTCGTCGATCATCGAGATCACACGCTCGGCCATGCGGCGGCACTCGGTTTGCGCCACTTCAATAAACAGCAGGCGCTTGTCGGGGAAATAGCTATACAGCGTCGCCTTCGAAACACCCGCC
The DNA here is from genome assembly GCF_056161185.1 of Ruegeria sp. ABV3_008. NCBI lineage: Bacteria > Pseudomonadati > Pseudomonadota > Alphaproteobacteria > Rhodobacterales > Roseobacteraceae > Ruegeria > Ruegeria sp. ABV3_008. The sequence goes on from NZ_JBSWYP010000009.1 coordinate 86,987, forward strand.
GCCCGCGCGATGTCATCCACACTGGCCCCCTCGAACCCATCCGCGAGAAAAACTTCTCGGGCCCCGCGCAGAACCTGGTCGAATTTTCGGCCGGTGCGCAGGATGGTGGCGGATTGGGTCATGATTGCTCCTTCAGCGGGTTGTGGATCGAATTTATAAACCGATCTGTTCAGACACAACGATTCTTGGTGTTTTCTGACGGGCCGTCACCCAAAACGCCGTTCGATCCGTGACTTGCAGGTCGCGCAATCCATGCTAGGAGGGTACCCATGGTCGAGATTTTTCTGCGCACCCTTCCCTTCTTCGTGATCATCGGCCTGGGTTACTGGGCCGGGCGCACGCGGTTCTTCACAGAGGAAGCCACCGCCTATCTGACGAAATTCGTCTTTTTCTTTGCCCTGTCGGCCATGCTGTTCCGCTTTGCCGCCACCCTACCCTTTGCTGAGATTTTCAACGGGCGGCTGATCATCGGTTATCTGATCGGCACACTGGCGGTCTATGCTCTGGCGTCGCTGGTGGCTTGGGTACGGGGCCTCGACATCCCGACCGCTGCGGTTGAGGCCCAGTGTGCTGCAATCGGCAATGTCGGGTTTCTCGGCCTGCCGATGTTGGCCATGCTGCTGTCTGAGGCCGCGATCGGGCCTGTCATGCTGATCCTTGCGGTGGATCTGGTGGTGTTTTCCTCACTCATTGTGATCCTAATCAATGGCGGCCGGGACGGAAAGCTGGCGGTCAAAACGCTGCGCCTGATCGGGGTCGGGTTGCTCAAGAATCCAATGATCGTATCGATCTCGGCCGGATTGATCTGGTCGGCGCTACAGATTCCGGTGCCCGGCCCGATGAATGATTTTCTGACCATTCTGGGTGGGGCCGCAACGCCCGGAGCACTGTTTGCAATCGGCGCCTCGCTGGCTGGTAAATCGGCCGAGCGGGTTCAAATCGCGGGCTGGCTGAGCTTTTGCAAGCTGATCGTCCACCCCGCCTGTGTTGCCGTCGCCCTGCTTTGGCTGGTTCCAGTCGATACCTTCTCGGCCACGGTTGCGATTGCCGCCGCTGCGCTACCGGTTGCGGGCAATGTCTACATGCTGGCGGCGCATTACGGGGTTGCACCTCATCGCGCCTCGGCGGCGATCCTGCTGTCTACGACGGCCAGTATTCTGACGGTTCCGCTGATCATCGGATGGCTTACCGCTTTGTGAGCGTGCAACCCCACCAAAAAGTCATGCACATGGCCGCCGCCGCACTTTACGCGGCGTCCTTAGGGCGATAGCCATGGCGCGACCCTAGATTAAGGACTCGACCAGATGGAAACCCTTTCGGAAAATGCCTGTTTTGGTGGTGTGCAAGGTGTCTACCGCCATGCCTCGACCGCCTGCCAATGCGATATGACCTTTGGCCTGTTTCTGCCCGCCGAGGCCAAGGACGGCCCCGTTCCGGTTTTGTGGTACCTGTCTGGCCTGACCTGTACCCATGAAAACGCGATGACCAAGGCCGGTGCACAGGCCTGGGCCGCCGAACAGGGCATCGCCATCGTGTTCCCCGACACGTCTCCCCGCGGCGAAGGCGTGGCCGATCACGAAGACTATGATTTGGGCCAAGGCGCGGGTTTTTACGTCAACGCGACGCAAACCCCATGGGCTCCGCATTTCAACATGTGGGACTATGTGGCCGAGGAACTGCCTGCATTGATCGCCGAGAATTTTGCCATCGACATGGACCGTCAGGCAATCACCGGCCATTCGATGGGCGGCCACGGTGCGCTGACACTGGCGATGAACCTGCCGGGGCGCTATCGCTCGGTCTCGGCCTTTGCGCCAATCTCGAACCCGACCGACGCAGATTGGGGCCGCAAACAGCTGAGCGCCTATCTGGGCGATGATGAGGCCGTTTGGGGCAAGCACGACGCCTCGCTCCTGATGAAAGAGGTCGGTTTTGACGGCCCTGTCCTGATCGACACCGGTGCCAACGACCAGTTCATCGACCTCCTGCGCCCCGAAGCGCTAGCCTCGGCCATCGCTGAGCGCCGCCAGCAGGCGACCTATCGTCTGCAGCCGGGCTATGACCATTCCTATTTCTTCGTGTCCACCTTTATGGAAGACCACATCACGTTCCACGCCGAAGCGCTGTACGGAGACTGAGGCATGAGCAAGTATGACTATGACCTGATCATCATCGGGTCTGGCCCCTCGGGCCGGTCGGCGGCAATTCAGGCGGGCAAATTGAAGCGGCGGGTGCTGGTGATCGACCGGCACGACCGTTTCGGAGGCGTCTCGGTGCATACCGGCACGATCCCGTCCAAAACCCTGCGTGAAACCGTGCTGAACCTTTCGGGCTGGCGCGAACGCAGCTTTTACGGCCGCTCCTACCGGGTCAAAGAACAGATTCGAGCCGAGGATCTGAAGGCCCGGCTGCACATGACACTCGACCACGAAGTTGATGTGCTGGAGCATCAGTTCAACCGAAACCATGTGGATACTCTGAACGGGTTGGCCTCGTTCACGGGCCCGCATGAGATCGAGGTGGCGACGGATAGCGGTGAGAAAACCCGCCTGACCGCCGCAAAATTTCTGATTGCGACCGGAACAAAAACCTATCGCCCGGACTATGTGCCTTTCAACGGCAAAACCGTTGTGGATGGCGATGAGTTCCTTGAAATGGCCGAGATCCCTCGGTCGTTGGTCGTTATCGGTGCCGGGGTGATTGGCGTAGAATACGCCACCATGTTTTCGGCCCTGGATGTCCGTGTAACCCTGATCGAGCCGCGCGACACCTTCCTTGATTTCATCGACAAACGCCTGATCCACGATTTCACACATCAGATCCGCGAAAATGGAGTGGATCTGCGACTCGGTTCGGCCGTCGAAAAGATCGAAGATGCGGGCGAGCATGTCGAGGTCACCCTTGAGAACGGTCGTCACGTCCGGGCCGAGATGCTGTTGTTTGCTGCCGGACGCATGGGCGCGACCTCAACACTGAATCTGAAGGCTGTTGGCGTTGAAACCGATCACCGCAACCGGATCAGCGTGGATCGCAAGACCTACCAGACCGAAGTGCCGCATGTATACGCGACAGGAGACGTGATCGGCCACCCTTCGCTGGCCTCGACCTCTCTACAACAGGGGCGCGTGGCGGCCTGTCATGCGCTTGAAACCCCAACCCTGCCTGAAAGCCCGTGGTATCCCTATGGCATCTATTCCGTGCCCGAAATCTCGACCTGCGGCATGTCCGAGGAAGAATTGCAGGAGCGCGGCATCCCCTATGAGGTCGGCGTGGCGCGGTTCCGCGAAACCTCGCGCGGGCATATCATGGGGTTGGAACATGGTATGCTGAAAATGCTGTTTTCCCTAAAAACCCGCCGGGTGCTTGGTGTGCAGATCGTGGGCGAAGGCGCGACGGAGCTGATCCACATCGCCCAAGCCGTGTTAAACCTGAAGGGCACCGTGGACTACTTCGTGCAGAACACGTTCAATTATCCGACGCTGGCGGAGGCCTATAAGATCGCGGGTCTGGACGCGTTCAACCGAATGCCGATCCCCGAAGAGTTCAAGGTCAAGAAAAAGCCTGTTGAACCCGCAAAGAAAGAGGCAAAGAAGGCGTGACAACGCTCTACGTCGATGGGGACGCCTGCCCGGTGAAAGCCGAGGCTGAGCGGGTCGCGACCCGGCACAAAGTGCCTATGGCGCTGGTGTCGAATGGCGGGTTGCGGCCATCGGCAAACCCTTTGGTGCAGGTCGTCATTGTGGCCGAAGGCGCGGACGAGGCGGACAAATGGATCGCCGAGCGTTGCGGTACCGGCGATGTCGTGGTCACCTCGGACATCCCGTTGGCCGCTAAGTGCGTCGAGGCCGGTGCCCGTGTGCTAAGGCCCAACGGTGAGGCTTTCACAGCCGCCAATATCGGCCAGCAACTGGCGATGCGCGACCTGATGGCGGATTTGAGAGCGGCGAACCCTCTGGGCGCAGGGGGTGGCGGCAAACCGTTTGGGAAAGCTGATCGCTCGCGGTTCTTGGACGCTCTGGAGCGGGAGTTGCGGGCTGCGCAACGCAGCTGACCCTCCCGCCAGTTAAGGACGCATCAAAGATGCGCCCTCGCCTGTTGGGCCAGACAGCGCGTGCCGCGCTGCGGGTCCGCCCAGCTATGCAGCCGCAGGGGTTGGACCTCTGTTCTCGCGAATGGGCAGGTGGACAATCGCGCTGAACGCGCCCACGGCGATACCGATCCACCAGACCATTGTGTAGTCGCCATAGACGTCATACATCCGCCCGCCCAGCCAGATACCAAGGAAGCTCCCAAGTTGGTGGCTGAGAAAAACAATTCCATACAGCGTCCCCATGTAGCGCAGACCATAGAGATGCGCGACCAGACCGGATGTCAGCGGTATTGTAGCCAGCCAGAGAGAGCCCATAACGAACGAAAAAACGATGACCGATATTGGGGTGATCGGAAACATGATGAACACGACAGCAGCAAGCGTGCGCGCCGTGTATACGATGGCCAGCAAGTATTTCTTTGGAAAGTGGTTCCCCGCCCAACCTGCCAAAAGCGTGCCGCCGATATTAGCCAGCCCAATCAGCGAAATGGACAACGCACCCAAGGCGGACGTGGTCGTAATGCCTATCGAATGCAGCACGCCACCCGGCTGGATGGGGCCGCACATCTCGGTCACGAATGCTGGGAAGTGAGCTGTGATAAAGCCGAGCTGATAGCCACAACTGAAAAAGCCGAGTGAGATCAGCGTGTAAGACGGATCTCGGAGAGCACGCCCCAAGATCTGGCCCATGCTCTCTTCCAACTCTGCTTTACTGCTTGGCTGAGGCGCGCGCATGAAAGGCAGGATCAGCACCAGGCAGAGAATTGCGACGGCGAACACAAAATAGACCTGATGCCAGGGCAGGAAGGTCAGCATCCATTCGGCCGTAGGCGCACCTAGAACCTGACCGAAACTGCCCGCAGCCGTGACGATGGCCAAAGACATGGATCGGTTTTCGTCAGAGGACGCCCGCCCAACCACAGCCAGAACCACGCCGAAACCGGTCCCGGCGATGCCAAACCCGACCAACCACGCGTAGATCTGGTGTTCAAACGGAGTGACGGACCAGGCTGAAAGCACCATTCCGGCGGCATAAGTCAACGCACCAAGAACAATGGCCTTTCGGTCGCCGATCTTTTCAGCGATGGCGCCAAAGATCGGCTGCCCGATCCCCCAGGCCAGGTTCTGGATTGCAATTGCCATTGAGAAATCTGTCCGCAGCCAGCCGAACTCAGAGGCGATCGGGATCTGGAACACCCCGAACGAGGCGCGCACAGCGAAACTGACTGTAATGATGATACAGCCCACGATCAGAATTGGATTCAGCAGACGTGCGGAGTGCGGCATGGGACCCTCAGACAAACCAGTCTTGCGACGCTACTGTTTTTCGTCGGCCCGTCAATTCAGTAGATTTGCGGTTCGACATAAGGAAAATTGATGCGTGCCTGAAAATGCCCGCTTTTCAACGCTTAGTGCGGGCGCTATGGCTCAAACCCATGACGGATCTGATTTCGCTGTATAACGAACGTATCGCCGATGGATCCCTGACGCGGGATGACGCGCAGGAAGCCGTTCTGCCGCATTTCGAACGTATCCGGGCCGAGTTGAGTGCTCCGGTGAAGCGGGGCTTGTTCCGCAAGGCTCCGCCGCCGCCAAAGGGATTGTACCTGTGGGGCGGGGTTGGGCGTGGGAAATCCATGCTGATGGATATGTTCGTAGATGCGCTGGAGGATATACCGGCGCGGAGGGTGCATTTTCACGCGTTCATGCAGGAAATCCATGCGGGTATGCACAAGGCACGCAAGGATGGTGTTGAAGACGCGCTGGCCCCGGTCGCGCAGGAGGTCGTGAAATCTGTCAAACTGCTGGCGTTTGACGAAATGCAGATCACCGATATCACGGACGCCATGATCGTCGGACGCCTGTTTGATCTGCTACATACGGGGGGGGTGGTCATCGTCACGACCTCGAATCGGCATCCGGATGATCTGTACAAGGACGGTTTGAACCGACAGCTGTTTTTGCCCTTTATCGCTCATATCAAAGAGCAACTTCAGGTATGGGAGCTGGTCTCGCCGACCGACTACCGCCAAAACCGCCTTGAGGGCGCGCCGGTCTATTTCTCGCCAATTGGCCCGGAAGCGCGTGAGAAGATACGCGCCGTTTGGACGGATCTGTCCGGCGGCACGGCAGAGCCCTTGATCTTGCAGGTCAAAGGTCGCGCTGTTGAGCTGCCGGCTTTTCGCAATGGGGTCGCGCGGGCCTCGTTTTACGACCTGTGTGGGCGGATGTTGGGGCCTGGGGACTATCTGGCCATCGCTGAAACGGTCAAGGTTCTGGTGCTAGAGGATATTCCCCGTCTGTCCCGCAACAACTTCAATGAGGCCAAACGCTTCGTGACGTTGATCGACGCGCTCTATGAGGCAAAAGTTCGGTTGATCTGTTCTGCAGCTGCCGAGCCCGAGATGCTGTATGTCGAGGGCGAAGGGACCTTTGAATTTGAGCGCACTGCATCTCGCCTACGGGAAATGCAGGATCAGGAATGGGGGAAGTAGGGGGCTCTGCCCCCGCCGCCGCTGGCGGCTCCCGCGGGATACTTTCAGCCAGATGAAGCCCTGCGGGCGGATCTTAGCCGTTATCGCGCAGGATATTGCCTGCAAGATAGAGTGAACCGCAGATCAGGATACGTGCATGCGGTTCTTTGGCGACGATTGTGTCGAGCGCCTCGGCCACGCTGTTGGCGGTTGATGCGGGCAGATCGACCTTAGTGGCAGCGGCGGATGTTTCTTCGGCGCTAAGGGTTGCGGCCTCACCTGGGATGGAAACGGCGGTCAGGCTTTGGGCCTGTTTGGCAAGCGGCGCGAGGTAGCCTGTCACGTCTTTGGTGTTCAGCATACCGCAGATCATATGGGTCGGGCGTTTCGGCAGGTTCGACAGAACCTCGGCCAGAGCGATCCCGGCTGCGGCGTTGTGCCCTCCGTCCAGCCAAAGTTCGGCCTGCCCTGCGGCTTGCAGGAGCGGGCCGGTTTTGAGGCGTTGCATCCGCGCGGGCCATTCGGCCTTGGTCACCGCGGCCTCATAGGCCGCGTCGCCAAGGTTGAGGTGGCGCAGAACGGCCAGGGCCGCTCCTGCGTTCTGAATCTGGTGGGTACCCAAGAGGTTGGGCAGAGGCAGGTCACAAAAACCTGTTTCGTCCTGATAGATCAGGCGGCCATTTTCCTCGGCGACGTGCCAATGCTGGCCGTAAGCAATGAGAGGTGCGCCGAGACGTGCGGCGGTCTGTTCAATCACCTCCATCGCCTCATCAGGTTGCGGGCCGACGATGCAAGGCATACCGCGTTTGATGATACCGGCCTTTTCAGCGGCGATTTTCGCCAGCGTATTGCCCAGAAACTGCTCATGGTCGATCGAGATCGGAGTGATCACTGTCACGGCGGGTTTTTCGATCACATTGGTGGCGTCCAGTCGTCCGCCGAGGCCGACTTCGAGCAGGGTGTAATCCGCCGTGGCTCGTGCGAAGGCCAAAAGAGCCGCGCAGGTCGTAATCTCGAAATAGGTGATGTTTTCGCCGCCATTGGCTGCGTAGCACTCATCAAGCACCGCCGTCAGGTCGGGTTCAGAGATCAGCTCTCCGGCCAGACGAATGCGTTCATGGAACCGGGCGAGATGCGGTGAAGTATAGGCATGGGCAGACAGCCCCGCCCCCTCAAGCCCTGCTCTGATCATCGCTTGGGTCGAGCCTTTGCCGTTGGTTCCAGCGATATGGATCACTGGAGGCAGCTTGTTCTGCGGGTTGTCCAAGGCCCCTAACAAACGCCAGACGCGGTCCAAGGTCAGGTCGATGATCTTGGGGTGCAGCGCCATCATCCGATCGAGGATGGCGTCCGATGTTTGGGCGGTCATTTCTGATCCGTATCTTCAGCAGGCACGTCTACAGCTGCCTCTTCCGGTTCCGGCGCAGGCAGATCGCCTTTGATCGCCGGAGGCTGGTTCATCAGCATGCGGGTGATGGTGATCAGCTCTTCACGCAGCTCGGTGCGCTTGGTCACGCGGTCGAGCATACCGTGGTCCAGCAGGTATTCGGCGCGCTGGAACCCTTCGGGCAGTTTTTCACGGATGGTCTGCTCGATCACGCGAGGACCGGCAAAGCAGATCAACGCGTTGGGTTCCGAGATATGCACGTCGCCCAGCATCGCATAAGACGCAGTCACGCCGCCAGTGGTCGGGTGGGTCAGAACGACGATATAGGGTAGGTTCGCCTCTTTCAGCATCTCAACGGCCACGGTGGTGCGCGGCATCTGCATCAGGCTGAGGATGCCTTCCTGCATCCGGGCGCCACCCGCGGCCGAGAACAGAATCAGCGGACGCTCTAGCTTCACCGCCTCTTGCGCGGCGGCGATGATCGCGTTGCCGACATACATGCCCATGGACCCGCCCATGAACGAGAAATCCTGCGCCGCCGCAACAATCGGGGTGCGCCCGATTTCGCCTGTGGCCACAAGCATGGCTTCTTTCTCACCCGTTTTCTTCTGGGCCGCCTTCATGCGATCGGGGTATTTTTTCTGATCGCGGAACTGCAGCGGGTCATCTTTGGGCGCAGGCACCGCAACTTCGGTGAAAATCCCGCCATCGAACAGGTGGCCAAAGCGGTCACGCGGTGTGATTGCCATATGGTGACCGCACTGGGTGCAGACGTTCTGGTTTTCGGCCAATTCACGATGGAACAGCATCGTTCCGCATTCATCGCATTTGTGCCACAGATTTTCTGGCACTTCTCGGCGCGAGAAGATCGAGTTGATCCGGGGGCGGACGTAGTTTGTGATCCAGTTCATATCAGAGCCTTGGATTGTGCGGCGTTGACGTCAAATAAGACGCTACGGAAAGAAATGCAATCAGCGCCTGATGACTAGTCGTGCTGTCAGCCAGCAAACCATCATCGAGCCGAAATCCACCCACAACCACTGCCGCAATACTCCACCGTCCGACATATCGTAGGGCAGCACGAAAAGGGCCAGACCACTGAGCGTATCGGGCAATGAGATAATCAGGAGAGAGATCACATTATTGAAGAAATGCAAGGCGATAGCTGGGCCCAAAGTGCCAGAACGAGCCGTCAGATCAGCCGCCAGAACGCCGAACACACAGGACCAGACTGCAACCAGCAGCGCGTTGTCGCCAGCAATCCCCGGCGCATAGTGACCCGCTGCAAACAAGGCCGAAGGCACGCCTACCCAGATCAGCGGTGACTGAAACCGCGCGGCTAAGGATTGCTGCAGGTAGCCGCGAAACAGGATCTCTTCGGCGCTGGTCTGAATCAGCACGGCGCCTGCCGCGAACGGCAGCAGTACGATCCAGGTCGAGAACGCCAGGTTCTGGGTCAGCGGATCCCCCATTCCGTAGGGCGGCAGGGCTGCCAGTGCCAGACCGAGAACCACCAGGGCCACCAAAACCCGTGTGAATTGACTGATCGCCAAACGACGCTCTCCGAGAATCGCCCAGAGCGACCTTTGCTGCATCTGTTTTGCAGCAACAGCAACGCCAATTGTCAGGAACCCAAAGCTGGCCAGCAGGACAAATGTCGCGAGGGGGGACGTACCGCGCAAAAACCCTTGGGCCTGAGAGGGGGGGATGAGGGCTCCGATGATCGCAAAAAGAACAGTGTTCGCCGCCAAATAGAGCGCGCAAACAATCACCAGCCCGACCAGCAACCGCCAAAGGTCAGGGCGCGCGCGGGCGTCGCGCACCAGATGTTCATGCGCGGCATAGGCGGCGGGTTCAATCATTGTCATCTGCCTCGTCAAGAATGGTTTCTTGCACCACGTCCGGGAAGACATCTGCCGGATTGGCAACCGTGTTCACGCGCGTGGCGAGCGTGGTCAGGTATCCCGCAACGGTCTGCAGCAACTGCGTCGCGACCGAGGCGTCACTTTCGACCACGGCGCGCAGTTCCTCGGCCCCGATACGTAGGAAGGCGCAATCTGTGTTGGCGACCAGATCAAGCTGTCGGCGGTCACCGGTGATGATCGAAAGATCCCCGATCAAGCGACCCGGCTCAACAATCGATATGGGGCGTTTGTTGCCATCTTCATCCGACCAGTCCAACCGGGCCTGACCCCGGATGCACAGATAGGCTGCGTCCGCCGTCTGCCCGCGCGAGAAAATCACCTGCCCCGCGGCGACGTCATACCATTGCGCCGAGAACGCCAGCAGCCGTTGGTTCCGAGCGTCGATACCCGAGAAAAGCTCGGTGGTCGAGATGATTTCGAGCTTTCTGCTGAGGTCGGCAGTAGCCCCCTCCTGATGCAGAACAGGCGTGCGTGAGACACCGTCGATGCGGCCATCCTTGACCTCGACGAACAGGTCATAGGCTTCGGGATGAGCAAAGTGATCCTCCATGAAGATCATGATCGACTCGGGAAGTAATTCCCGCAGGCGCAGCCGGGTGCGCAGGCGGCTTTCCGAATCGTGGCTGGCGAGCGCCTTGTCGAGGATCAGGATATCGGGCCGTTTGATACCCGCACGCGAGAACGATGCGCGTTCCTGGAACACCGTGGGCAAGTTGTTCCCCCCCAAGCCCGAAGGCAGGTCGAACATGGTGGCCGCAGCGCGGCGGCGCAGACCGGCCTCATTCACGGCCTGGGCAACCAGATCCTCAATCTCTTCGGCGTGCGCACCCGCCATGAGGGAAACGCGCCCATAAAGGACATTCTCGATCACGGTCAGACGCGGGAAATAGGCGTCAGGCGACAAAGGAACGAACATCCCATCCAGCGCCTCATGCATGGCGGCGGATTGCTGTTTTCGGATCGCAAGGATCTTGTCCTTGTATTCATCCGGAAAGTCGGGGCCAATTTGCTCGGCCGTCAACAGGAACGGCACCGTCAGCATCAACGCACAATCCGGCTCCGAAACCGCATCGTCCCCTTTGGTTTTCAGGCGATCCTTGATGTCCAAAAGCCTGTGATACATGTCTTTGGACATGCCCAACCGCAGGAAAAGCGGGTGATCGGTGCCATCGCGACCAAAGGCCTGGTCCAACGTCTCGATCACGGTGCTGGCCATGTTCATTGCTTCCTCGGCCAGATCATGGCTGCGCAACATGTTGCGGAACCGCTGATCACCAGCCAGAGACTCGGGTGTGATATCCCGCGCGGGCGTCGCAAATAGCAAGTTACCACCCAAAGGCACCGCAGGATTGAACTGATCCGGGTCGAACCGATAGACATAGCGATCGAGGCCCTTGTCCTGCAATTTCAGGGCTACGGTCTCGCGCAGTTTCACAAGCTCTTGCGACAGGCGCGGATGCAGTTTCGGATCAAACTGCGTGCGAAGGGTGCGTCGCAACATGAACTCGTCAATGCCCATCGCCTCGACCAGTTGGAACCACCACGCGCGGATGTCGTCGATATCGTCCAGCCCGGCCAGCCCCGGATCGACCCACTCATCCTCTAGCGAATCTATTGGATTGCCGGACCGAACGGCCTCGATCTGGCGGCGGGTCGGGGCCTTCTTGGCCTCAGTCTCGTGCTGAGGATGGGGGCGCAGCGGCATCAGCAGGTTGTCACCCAGAGTTCCATCGAACAGATATGGCCGCGAATAGGCGTAACCGATCCGAGCAGCAATCACCGCCTGATGCAGTTCGTTCAGATTGTGCCCGGCCAGCATTACCTCGCCCTGAACCGGCACCACCTCACGCGTCAAAAGCTGCGCCAGAGCGGTGCGTTCGGCCGCGTTGGTCGACTGAATCGCCACCCGCGCGCCCTTGGGAATTCTCAGATCGATGTCTTCCAGAATGGTTTTACCGTCATCATCGCGCACGGTGACGTTCCGCAGTTCGATATCGCCGGTGAGGTGCGGAATGACCTCGGGTCGGCCCTCGAACAGGTGTTCGGGGATCATGTTAGACGGGGCGAAGCGTTCGGTCACGATCTCCCAGCGCAGCGACATGTCCTGCACCTGATTGTAATAGGTCAGTAGGTCCTTCCATGGGCCACTCAGATCCTTGTACGCCCCCAAAGCGGCCACCAGAGCACCCACAGTCACCTCACCCGTAATCGCCAGATACCCGCCGACCGAGTAGAACAGGAACGGGGTCATCTGAGTGATCAGATTGTTGAGGAACTTCATGAAGAACTTTTTGTTGTAGATCTTGAAGCGAATCTCGAACAGGTTCCCCAGACGGTAGCTGAATTGCGCCAACCGGTAGCGCCAGCCGCCATTGGTGCGCAGATCGCTGATCCCAGCGGCACTTTCGCCGATCTCGGAACTCAGGTGGCGGACCTCCTGAATGCGTTCTTTGTTCAGCAGGTTGATCTGACGTTGCAGTTTCGGGATCAACCACGCCTGCAGCGGGATGAGGGCGATACTGGCCAGCCCGAACCAGACGCTCTGCATGAACAGAAAGGTGACGATGGTCATCATCTGACCGAATTGGAACACCGGCTGAGCGATGGCGTCGCCCATCAGACCACCCATAGGTTCGGCCTCGGAAGTGATCATCGACACCAGCTCACCCTGACTGGTGGTGGCGAAATACGATTTCGGAAAGCGCATCGACCGATTGATCAGGGTAAACCGCAAGCGACGCAGCATCCGTTCCGCCAGAACGCCCTTCATCGTGTTGATGCGCATCTTCATCAAGCCGCTGGCGATCACCGTAGCCAGAAAGGCAAAACACAGGATCATAAGGTATTGAATCTGTGTGACAGTCACCCCCCAGATCGTGACCGTATCTGCAGGCGCACCAATGGCGTCGTTGATGATCTGCTTGGGCAGCTCAAGCGAGGCATAAAGGAACGGAAACGAAAGAACCGTCAGAACCAACAGCACAAGCTGTTGTTTTTTGGAGTGTTTCCAAATGAACGAAAACAGGGTGGGTTCCATGGCCGGGCCTTGTCGAATGAAAAACTGATGCGTGGCGTGGTTGCTGGCGACCCGCTTTTTCAAGAGGCCCGACCCTAAGCACAGACCCGACGTAATGCAAGAACTGACGGTCGCCTCACGCACCGAAAACCGACAGATCTAAATTCCGGGTTTGTCCCTTGCCCGGTCTTTGACTAAAGAGGTCCTACGTCGGACGAAGGGACCATGGGCAGGATTCTCGAACGCTATTTTCACCGCAGGTTTTTGGACCGCTGGCGCAAGGCCGCGCAGATGGCGGGTGACGCCCCTCAGGCCGAACTGCGACGCCAGCGCGACAGCGCGCGCGCCCTGCAAACACAGCTTAGGCAGGTGATTGACACGGCGGATATGCGGCTGCGCGACCCTCAAATCGGCTCGAACCAGTTTCCCAAACCGATCGGCACGGATTGGAGCTGGCGCCCCGATCTGTGGCGCTGGCCTCTTGCGACACCCGGCCTTGCCTCACCCCCGCGTAAGGCGTCCCTGGGCGATCAGGTGCAGGTATTTCACGACTGCCCACAGGCCGAGATCGCCCTGCGTCAGAACCGCAACCGTCTGTCCAGTGATCTGGCCCCTTTCAACATGGGCGTGGAGGTCTTTGGTTTCGAAGGCAGCTTCCTCTCGCTTTCGATCCAATTGCCTAGCGACGCCTCTCAAGGCCTGAGCCTGCAGCACCTTATCCGTCTGGACACGCAGATTGACGCGGAGCAGGAGATCGACCTCTTTGCCCGGCTGAACATCCTCAGCGGCCCGAATACCGAACAGGTTCTGCGCAAGCTTGATCTAGCCAGCCCGTCGCCCAGCGTCGATTTCGATCTGGCCCATCTGCCGTTGAATGAGAAACGGATCGAGAAGGTTTGGTTGGACCTAATCCTTGAAAACCCCGGCATGAACAACGTCACTCTGCGCGACCTGACTTTGTGCCGCCACCATCGCGCTGATTTGTGAGGTCCTAGGGAATGACTGAGCCTCTACTGACCCGGACCCGGTTTGAGAACGGAATTTGGCAAGGACATCTGCGCACCCAGACCCAGCCGGATATTCAGGTGCTGTACCGGGGTGAGGACGTCGAAGGTGTTACACTCTCGGATGTCGAGGACGGCTGGTCCGTGACCATCCCGGTGCCGATCGCAGCTCTGTCGGACGGGGTCCATTGCTTTGTCATATCCGAGCGCTCAACGGCCAAGAAACTCGGTGATTTCACGGTGATCGCGGGCGAACCTACCGCCGACGACCTACGCGCCGAAGTCGAGCTATTGCGCGGTGAGCTTGACATGCTCAAGCGAGCTTTTCGCAGAATTTGCCGGGACCCGAGCTGAGCCACTACCCGGGTTTTCCTATCTTTTTCGTCATTTACATGCATCATTGAGGCAGCCGCAACACTCCGGAAGCCGCCATGGATCGCAAAAGTATCATCAAAGTCATTGCCTTGATGGTGACCGCATTTGGCATCGGCATCGACTTCACCGGGGCCCTGATGCTGGTTCCGTCAATCGAAAGCAGCTTTGACAGCGATATCACCAGCACCCAGTGGGTTCTGAACATTTACGCACTGTTCTTCGCCATGACCATGGTCGCCGGAGGGCGCTTGGGCGACATGTACGGACACCGCAGAGTGATGATCATCGGCCTGTCGATCTTTCTGTTTGCCTCGGTGATGTGCTTCTTCGCCCCCGGCCTCGATTTCCTGATCGGCGCGCGTGCCTTGCAAGGCATTGGTGCAGGATGCGTCTGGCCCTGCACCTTGGCCTTTGGGGCCACCAAAGTCTCCAAACAGGAACACCGCGCGCTTGTCATGGGTCTGATCCTGGCGGGCGTGACCACGGGCAATGTATTTGGCCCAATGATCAGCGGACTTGCCGTCAGTTTCGGCGAATGGCGGTATTTCTTCCTCGCCAATGTGGTGTTCTCCTGCCTCTCAATGGCCACCGCCTTGATTTTGATGGAGCGGGAGACCCAGCACAAACAGGGCGAGCATATCGACTTTGCCGGGATGGGTATCCTGTCCTTTGCTGTGCTTCTTCTGCTCTACGGGCTGGATGTGGGGGCTGATTGGGGTTGGTCGTCGATCCCGCTCTTGCTGCTGTTCTTTGTCAGCGCCGTTCTGTTCCTGCTGTTTCCGCGCGTTGAAAAGCGGGTGAAGGAGCCGCTCCTGCTGCCGCAATTAATGCAGAATAGAGAGTTTCTGATCACGCTTGGCCTTAATATGTTCAACGTCTCAGCCGCCTTCGTCGCGTTGTTGTACTTTCCGCAATACATGCAAAAGGTGCTGGGCTGGACGACTTTCCAATCGGCGCTTGGGCTGGCCCCTCTGACTATCCTGTTGGCGGTGGGGTCGATCGTCTCCGGCACGCTCTACAATGATTTCGGGCCTAAACGCCTGCTGTTTTGGGGCTATGTTCTGGCGGCTGTCGGATCGGCCAGTATCGTGATCCTACCCAGCAGTTTGGGCTACTTCCATATCCTGCCGGGTATGGCGATGATTGGTCTGGGCGCGACCCTAACGGTCGGGCCGTCCGGGACCGCCGCGGTCTGCGCGGTCAAACCTGAACGCGCCGGGCTGGTAGGTGGCCTCAGCTTCATGACACATCTGGTCTACGGGGCAATCTCGGTCGCCTGTGCGACGGCCATCATGTATGCGGTATCGCTGTCTACCCTGCGGGACAAGCTTGCCGCTGCCGGCATTGATCTGACCGAAGCCGAGCAACGGGCGATCAACGGCGGTTCCCTCAGCACCGACTCTGCACATGCGGTGATGGCAAAGCTGAACGCGGATCAGGTCGATACTGTCAAATCCGCCCTGACGACCGCCTTTGACAGCGGCATGAGTATGGCCTTCATCTTTTCCACGATTTCGGTCTCGTTGGGCATTCTTCTGGCGCTGATGCTAGATGAAGCCAAGCTGCACAAGATCGAAAGTTGAAAGGGCCGCGCCTGGCGCGACCCTTTGGATTTTACTGAGACTCGATTTTACTGAGACGGGCCGTCAGGATTGAACGCCGACAGACCTTTGAGGATGTCGATTGCATAAGCCAACTGGTAATCCTCTTCCCGCAGCTCAGCCGTGGCTTCAGCTTTGGCGCGATCTTCTTCGATCTGACGGATTTCATCCTCGCTGAGGCTGTCATTGTTCAGACTGCCGCGCAGATCCGCTTCCGAGCGTGCCGGACGATCATCCTCTTCTTCGGTTGCCGGAGCCGGGCGCGGTTGTTCCACGATAATGTCCGGGCTGACACCCAACGCCTGGATCGAGCGGCCAGACGGCGTGTAGTACCGCGAGGTGGTCAGACGCATCGCACCGTCACCGCGCAGCGGCATCACCGTCTGCACCGAGCCTTTACCAAAGCTCTTGGTGCCAACAACAATCGCACGACGATGGTCTTGCAGGGCACCGGCCACGATTTCCGATGCGGACGCCGATCCACCATTGATCAGCACCACAATCGGCTTGCCTTCGGCCAGATCACCGGGGGTCGCGTTGAACCGCTCGCCGTCCTGGGGGTCACGTCCCCGGGTCGAGACGATCTCACCTTCGTTCAGGAACGCATCCGAGACCTTGATCGCCTGTGTCAGCAGGCCGCCGGGATTGTTGCGCAGGTCAAGCACAAAGCCGTTGACCTTGTCGATCCCGCCCGCTTCCTCGATCTGCTCTTCCATTCCGGCCTGCAGGTTCGGGAAGGTCTGATCGTTGAACGTGGTCACACGCATGACAACGCTGGTGCCCTCGGTCCGAGCGCGTACGGCAGTCAGTTTGATCGTGTCACGAATGATGGTCACATCGAACGGATCAGGCTCACCTTCACGAACAACGGTGATCACGATTTCCGAGCCGACAGGGCCGCGCATCAGCTCAACCGCCTTATCCAGCGTCAGGCCCAGAATGCTTTCGCCATCCACATGGGTGATGAAATCTCCGGCCTCGATCCCGGCTTCATCGGCGGGCGTGTCGTCGATCGGAGAGACGACTTTGACAAAGCCTTCCTCTTGCGTGACCTCGATACCAAGCCCACCAAACTCACCCCTAGTCTGGACGCGCATCTGTTCGGCGTCGTCAGGCGACAGGTAGCTGGAATGCGGATCAAGTGAAGTCAGCATGCCGTCAATCGCGGCCTCGATCAGCTCTTCCGGCTCAACCTCTTCTACATATTGCGCACGGATGCGTTCGAAAATGTCACCAAACAGGTCGAGTTGCTGATAAACATCGGCCTTGCTCTCGGCCTCCTGCGCCAGCAGGGGTCCTGCGATCTGAGTTGTTGCAATGATGCCTGCAACCGTTCCGGCCAGTCCGGCCATCACAAATTTCTTCATACTCGTTTATCCATCCTTGCTGGTCCGAAACCACGACTCGGGGTCCACGGGGCTGTTATCTTCTCTGACCTCTATATAGAGCGTTTCTGACCGGTCAGTTCCAGTGCCATCACTACGAGTTGACAAAATAGCACCGATTTCCGGCGTTTCACCGGGCATCAAACCGACCGGAGTGCCCTCTGGTATCACTTGACCTATGTCTCCGTAGACTTCCTGCAAGCCCGAAAAGACAAACAGAAGGCCGGGCTGAGGCTCAAGAATGATCAGATTGCCAAGGTCCAGAAGCGGCCCCCGGTAGCGAATTGTGGCCGCCGTGGGCGTTGTCACTAAGGCACGCGGGCGCGCACCAAGCACGAGCCCTGGCCGCGTTACGCCTGCTGCGTCTGTTTCCCCGGCCCGGTGCAATAGAACGCCCTGGACCGGTAGTGGCAAGTCGCCTTTGCGGCTTTGAATAGAGTCGTCGCTTTCCGCGATCTCCCCTTCCGAGATTTCCGACAGGCCTGTAGCAAACCCATCGAGTGTTTCGGTCGAAGAGATCAGGATTGCCGTTTTGATCGGGTCCTCGACAAAGCGCTGCGGCAACCCGGTGCGGTCCGCGATGGCTTCGCTCAGGCGGGTCCGGGCGGACTGCACCCCGGTCAGACCTTCTGTCAGGGTTTCCGCCGCATCCTGCTGCAACAGGCGCAAGGTCTGGACCTCTTGCAAATCCTGTGCCAAAGCCTGCGCCTTGGCATTCAGGCCCGGTGTTACCTCGGACAGCATCATCCCGGCCCGCGCAGCCCCCAAGGGGCCCGAAGGGTGCAACATCAGCACCGGCGGGGCGGTCGTTTCTATGGTCTGCAATACACCCAGCAACTGCGCGACATCCTGTTCCCGTGCGCGCAGCTCGGCCGACAGCTGCGCCTCGCGCGTGGCGGCCATGCGCAACCCGTCCCGCATGGCGGACAACCCGGCCTCGTAAGCTTGGATCGTCTCGGTCAGAGCGCGTACGCGGTCGCGCGCGCTTTCTGCATCGGACAGCGAAATTGACGCCTGTTCCAACATCTCGGCTGCCGCTAGTGCCGCCTGAGACGGAGTGCTCTGCGCCTCTGCCGGGCCATACAAGACCACCGCCAAGGCTGCGGCCAGAACCTTCATGACAGCAAGCTTTCCCCAGTCATCTCAGGCGGTTTGGGCAGGTTCATCAGGGCCAGCAAGGTAGGCGCAAGGTCCGACAAACGCCCGGTACGGAGCGCCGCCCCCTCAGGCCCACCAACCAAAGCCACCGGTACCGGATTCAGCGTGTGCGCGGTGTGTGGGCCACCTGTCTCCGGGTCCACCATCACTTCGCAATTGCCGTGATCGGCGGTGACGATCATCGCCCCCCCGGCTTTTTCCAGGGCAGAAACCACGCGGGCCAGACCTTGATCCACGGCCTCGCAGGCTTTGATTGCGGCGCCCAGGTCTCCGGTATGACCGACCATATCGGGGTTGGCATAGTTGGTGACAATCAGATCATAGCCCGCCTCGATGGCCTCAACGAATTTGTCCGTCACCTCGGCCGAGGACATCTCGGGCTGTAGATCATAGGTGGCCACTTTGGGCGATTTGGGCATGAAGCGATCTTCGCCAGCTTCGGGGACCTCCTTGCCGCCATTCAGGAAGAAGGTGACATGGGGGTATTTCTCGGTTTCGGCCAGACGGAACTGACGCAAACCCTGTTTGGCCACCCACTCGCCCAGAGTGTTCACGATGGCCCGCTTGGGGAACACCGTCGTCATATAGGCATTGTGGCCGTCGGAGTATTCAACCATGCCAAGTAAAGCAGACAGCGCTGGACGTGTGCCGGTTTCGAAATCGTCAAAACCCGGTTCGGCAATCGCGCGCAGAATTTCCCGCGCCCGATCGGCGCGGAAGTTCAGACAGACAAACCCGTCACCATCTTTGACGCCATCATAGCCTTCCAGCACGGTCGGCACAATGAACTCATCCGTTTCGGATTGGTTGTAAGCGTAGTCAACCGCTCCATGCGCCGAGTTGCCGGCTCGGCCCTGACCTTTGATCATGGCGTTGTAGGCTTGGCTGACGCGCTCCCACCGATTGTCGCGGTCCATGGCGAAGTAACGCCCGCAGACGGTGACGATACGCGCGCCTTCGGGCAGACGTTCCTCAAGCTCGGAGATGTAGGTGAAAGCCGATTTCGGAGCGACATCGCGCCCGTCGGTCACTGCATGCAGAGCCACCGGAACGCTGGCATCCGTGATCGCTTTGGCCGCTGCAACGATATGGTTCACATGCCCATGGACACCCCCGTCCGAGGCCAGCCCCATCAGATGCGCCGTCCCGCCCGTGGCTTTCACCTTAGCAATGAACGCCTGCAGTGCAGCGTTGTCAAAAAATGAGCCATCCTCGATCGCCAGATCAATCTGGCCCAAATCCATCGCTACCACTCGACCTGCGCCGATATTGGTGTGCCCAACCTCGGAATTTCCCATCTGACCGCTTGGCAAGCCTACATCCGGGCCATGGGTGATCAGTGTGGCATGCGGGCCTTGCATGATCGCATCGAATGTCGGCGTATTGGCCAAGTGCGGCGCGTTGGCCTGAGTGTCTTCGGACAATCCCCAACCATCAAGAATGCACAGGACTACGGGTTTGGGCGCGGCCATTTTGGTCTCCGGTAACTGCTCTTGGCGAACCTTCTATCGTCTGACCGCTTTGGGGTGAACCGCCTTTGCGCCCATCGGCGCAGAATTAATCGTTTCGTAAACCGACCCCGACACCCGGATTTCCCTACCCGAAAGGAACGTGAACCTTACGTCAGACTATCTTGTGCGAACCGCGCGGTGCTGCCTAGTCTCACCTTCAGGGAGAGGGAACCTATGCAGCTAGAGATTGCAGTCTTCGCACTGGTCTACCTTTTAGCGCCCGCCGCGATGATGCTGCTTGCGCAGCATTCGACTTTGGCCGGGCGGCTGGGGCCGATTGTGCTGTGCTATATGGCCGGATTGGCGCTGGGGCTGTCTGGTCTGCAACCCGACGCGGCTGGTCAGGTCCGTGACGGGGTCATGGAGGCCAGTTTGGGAC
This sequence comes from Ruegeria sp. ABV3_008, assembly GCF_056161185.1. Lineage (NCBI taxonomy): Bacteria > Pseudomonadati > Pseudomonadota > Alphaproteobacteria > Rhodobacterales > Roseobacteraceae > Ruegeria > Ruegeria sp. ABV3_008. The sequence continues at coordinate 107,292 of NZ_JBSWYP010000009.1, forward strand.
TGGCCCTGCCTTTACTGCTGTTTGGGGTCGACCTTGGGGCTTGGGGGCGGATCGCAGGTTCTGCGCTTTTGTCGATGGCGCTGGCCGTTGTCTCGGTCACGCTTGTTGCGACGGGCCTTTTCTTTGCGTTTCAAACAGGCGGTACAGCGCAGAGTGAGCAGCTGTCCGGTATGGCTGTGGGGATGTACACGGGCGGCCTTGCGAATATGGGTGCGATCAAACTGGCGCGGGATATCCCTGAGAGCCGATATCTGCTATTTGCAACCGTCGATACGGTAGTTGGCGCGGGATATTTGCTGTTTGTACTGACGCTGGCCCCGTTGGTTTTTGCCCGCTTTCTGAAGCCCTTCCCGGGTGACCGCGACACACAGGCGCCCGACGTGGACGAGGCCAACGCGCCGAATATGCTCCGACAGGGGGTTGTCGCTTTTCTGGTTAGTGCATTTTGCGTGGCCGCAGCGGTGCTACTGACCCCTATGTTCAGCTTTGCGCCATCGCAAGTCATGACCGTGGTTCTTCTAACGTCACTGGGTCTGCTTGGTTCGGTCACACCGTCTTTGCGCAAAAACCGGGCCGCACCTCATATGGGCATGTACCTGCTTTACGTGTTTTCATTCAGCGTTGCGGCGTCAATGGATCTGACCGAGTTGCGCGACATGGATCTGTCAATTCTTGGCTTTGTGCTGATCGCCACCTTCGGCAGCTTCGGTCTGCACGCACTGCTTGCACGCACCGCCGGGGTCGACCGGGATACATTCCTGATCACCTCCGTCGCTGCCGTTATGTCGCCTGCCTTTGTGCCCATGGTCGCGCGCAGCTTGCGCAACCCTGCGATCTTGATGTCGGGCATGGCAACCGGCATTCTTGGCTTTGCCATCGGGAACTATCTGGGCATTTCACTGGCGCTGCTTCTGGCCGGAAAAGGATAGGATATGCATCATCAGAAATTGCCAGAGACAGGCCGCCCCGAGGGCGAGATCCTGGACCAGTTAAAAACCTTTGCCGAAAACGACCCGAATTACCGCGAGGGCCGGACGTGGAGCCTTGTGTATCATCTGGACGATGACCACGACGCCTTCACAGCCAAGGCCTATGGCGCGTTCTCCTCGGCCAACGGATTGAACCCGGCCGCGTTCCAAAGCCTCAAGCGGATGGAGACGCAGATCATCTCAACCATGGCTGGGCTGCTGAACGGCGGACCGGACACCTGTGGCGTGGTCACTGCGGGCGGCACCGAGAGCTGCCTGATGGCGGTCAAAACCTACCGGGACATGGCGCGCAAAAAGCGCAAGGTAACCCGCCCGAACATGATCCTGCCCAAGACCGCGCATGTCGCATGGTTCAAGGCGGCGGAATATTTCGGCGTCAAGGCGCGCCTTTTGCCGATGACGACGGACTATGCCACTGACATCTCCAAGCTTGCGAGGATGATTGATGCAGGTACGGTGATGATCCTCGGGTCGGCACCAGAATACCCACATGGGACGATTGATCCGATCGCCGAGATGGGTGCAAACGCGCAGTCCAAAGGCATCCCCTTGCATATCGACGCCTGCGTCGGCGGGCTGATCCTGCCCTTCATGGAGCGGAACGGCGTTGAGCTGCCCGATTGGGATTTCAGGGTACCGGGGGTGACGTCCATCTCGGCCGATCTGCACAAATACGGCTATGCGGCTAAGGGGGCATCGACCATCATCTATCGCAATCTCGACCTGTTGAAGCACCAGATGTTCGTCTGTCAGGATTGGCCCGGAGGGGTTTTTGCCTCACCCGCCTTGCTGGGTACCAGACCGGGCGGAGCCTATGCCGCCGCCTGGGCTGTGATGCAGAAACTCGGTGAGGACGGCTACTGCCGGTTGGCGAAAAAAACGACCGAAGCGGTCGAGACACTGAAGGCCGGAATAGCGGCGATAGACGGCCTGCGCATTCTGGGGAACCCACAGGGGCCGCTGCTGGCCTATGGCTCAACCGACCCGCACCTGAACATCTATGCCGTTGCCGATCAGCTGGAGCGCGCCGGTTGGAGCATCAACCGCGTTCAGAACCCCGATGGCATCCATTGCATGGTCACTGCCAAACACCGGCATGTCACCGATGAATACCTGAGCGATCTCGCCCAGGCGGTCGCGACCGTTCGCGCCAATCCCGGGCTTGCAAAAACCGGAGGGGCCGCGACCTATGGCATGATGGCCCATGTCCCGCTGCGCGGAATGGTGAAATCCAAGGTGCTGGATGTGTTTGCCGAAATGTACCGGGCCGGTGGCGGAGATTTGCATCTGGATGACGGCAAGACCCCGAACCTGCTGGAACGCGGCATGGCCCGATATGTTCAGTGGAAAGCGCGGCGCAGTTAGTCCTTCAGAAAACTCTTGTACGGCTTGGCTTTCCGGTTTCGGTATTTGACCGTCAGGTCCAGCGGCATGTCATTTTCGTCGTAGATCCCCAACACGATCCCCCTGCCCCGGCTTTTGGTTCGCATCTCGATCAGTTGCTGTTCAGACCGCGTCGTGCGCTGTGACGGGCGGCGTGCCCAGGCGAACAGGTGGTCATACATTTCACCGATCACTTCAGCATGATCTTCGCTGTCGCCCAGATCAACCAACTCCTCCGGGTCGTTTTCCAGATCGAACAGAATCGGACGGTGCCCACCCTCACAATGGATCAGCTTCCAACGTTTGTTGGCGACCATGAACATCACCGCATCGCGGACAGAGGCTTTCATCCGCTCGGCAATTGGCGACGCCGAATAGTCGTATTCGCAGATCACCACATCCCGAGGCAGGTCCTGTGCCTGTCCATGCAGGATCGGCAACAGGGAATGACCTTCGAGGATATGATTTGAGACGTCGCCTCCGGCCACTTCGACGAATGTCGGAGCAAGATCAATGGATTCGACCAGCGCTTCGCTCACTGTGCCTCGGGTCGCGTCGGCCTCGGACGAGGGATCGTAGATAGTCAGCGGCATTTTGGTCGAGGTATCGTGGAAGAACGTTTTCTCGCCCATCCAATGGTCGCCCAGAAAATCCCCGTGATCCGAGGTCAGAACGATCATCGTATCGTCCATCCGGCCAGTCCGCTCCATCCAGTCAAACAACCGGCCCATCTGATCATCGGCCTGCTTGATTAGGCCCATATAGGCCGGGATCACCGCCTCACGCACATCCTGGCGCGAGAATGTCTCACCGATTTTGGTCTCCATGAACGCTTTCAACACCGGGTGCGCGTTCTGGCGTTCCTCGTCGGATCGCACTACCGGCAGCACGTGCTCCGGCCCGTACATCGACGCGTAAGGTTCGGGCACGATGTAGGGCCAGTGCGGTTTGATGAAGCTCAGGTGACAGCACCATGGGGCGTCATGGGTCTCCATGAATTCGATCCCGCGCCCGGTCAGATAGGGAGTCTCGCTGTCTTCTTCGGCAATGTTCGCAGCCTCCGAGGAGTTCTTCAGGAACCAGCCAGACAGAACATTGCCATCTGCGTCCAACCCGGAATTTGCAAAGTCATGCCAAGGGTTGTCGCTTTCATAGCCTTTGTCGCGCAGATACTCATTGTAGGCCTTGGCCCCATCGGGGTCATAAAACCCGTCCGGCCCTTCAGGGCGCATTCCGTCATCGCGCTCGAAGACATCGAAACCGCATTCTGCCACGCGGGCGCCAATCAGGCTGTCTGGTTCAAGGCCGAGCCGCGCCATGCCCTCTGCATCCGCGCGCATATGGGTTTTGCCAACCAGCCAACATTCCATCCCTGCCTTGCGCAGGTGGTCTCCCATGGTCATCTCGCCGACTTTCAACGGGATCCCGTTCCACGAGGCACCATGCGAATGCACATACCGACCCGTATAGGTCGACATGCGCGAACTGCCACAGATCGGCGATTGGATATAGGCGCGATTAAATCGCACACCCCGTGCCGCCAGACGGTCGATATTCGGTGTGTGAAGATGCGGGTGCCCGTAGCAGCTCAGGTAATCCCAGCGCAGCTGGTCGAACATGATGAACAGGATATTCTTGGCTTTGGCCACATGCGCCTCCGGTCTGGTCCGGAGGCTATCTAGCCAATTCCCGAAGGGCAGCGCAAATGTTGATTAGGCCTGACGCTCCATCTGCTCCAGCATCTTCTTGGCGCGTTTGCATTGCAGCTGATCCCGCAGAGGGCTGTCGCGGTCGATGTCCTTTTGGCAGACCACGCATTTATCCGCGCCCGAGATCGCGTTCAGACCGCCGCAGCTGCCCTTGATGGTTTTGCCCATCAACATCACGCCCAGCGACATGCCGACCATGACCAGAGACAGAAGAATAAAGGCCAGAATGAAGGTGCTCATCTCGGTTCCTACCAATCAGTTGGTGCCCAGTGCGTCTTTGAACGCGCTGCTGTGCGAGGTTATATAGGCATCATCGCCGCCTGTCACATCCCGCGAGATGAAATACACGGCAAGTTTATGCTCTTCGGCCAGTTGCATACCCTTTTCCTGACCAAGCGCCAGCATTGCAGTCGCCCAGGCATCCGCCATCATGGCGTTTTCCGCCAGAACCGTGACCGAGGTCGTGCGATGCGTGATCGGACGCCCGGTTGTGGGGTCGATGATATGCGAATAGCGCACGCCGTCCCGTTCAAAGTAGTTCTTGTAGTCGCCCGAGCTGGCCATACCGCGATCGTCCAGCGACACGATCAGCTGCAGGCTCTGGGACCCGGCCTGAGGCTTTTCGATCCCGATCTGCCACGTTTCGCCCTTGTCGTTCTGGCCTTTTGAGACCAGATCACCGCCGATCTCGACCAGATAGTTTTCGATGCTTGCGTCCCGCAGGGTCTCGGCGACAGCGTCAATGCCATAGCCCTTGGCGATGGCCGACAGATTGATCCCAACGCCAGGTTCGGATTTTGCCAGCGTTCCTGCCTCAGCATCCAGCGTCAAAAGCCGATTTTGTCCAACGCCTGCCAGCGCGGCCTCGATATCAGCATCCGACGGCACAGGGTCTTCGGGCTTGCGCGGGCCAAAGCCCCAAAGTTCGATCAACGGGCCGAGTGTGACGTCAAAGGCTCCATCGGTTTTGTTATGAACGTCATTTGCGGCGGCCAGAACCAGCGCGAATTCCTCGGAGACAGCAACAGGGTCGGTGCTGGTGGACGCCGAAAAGGTGGAAACCTCGGAATTCGGATCCCAGTTCGACATCTTGGCGTTGACTGCGGCCAGAGTCTCCTCGACCGATGCAGCCAGCGCGGTTTCGTCGAGATTCTCGCCAATCGCAGTGACATTGAAGGTCGTGCCCATGGTCTCACCCGACAGGCGCACCACATCGGGTTCCTTGTCGAACAGACAACCAGTCAAAAGGATTGCAAGGGCCAGCGCAGGCAGTAGACGCATGGATCAGTCTCCGGGAAAAGCAGTGCCCGGCATATGCCAGCCACCCCGATCAGAGTCAAACCGGCTTCACAGCTTCAGCGGCAAAAAGCCCAACATCAAAAGGCCGATCCCAGCTGGAAGTCCGAACAGCCACGCCCGCTTCTGCCACCCGTCCGGCTGCTGTTTCCACGCCATGCGAAAATTATGGCCGCAGACCACCACAACAAAGAAAATCAGCGCAGCAATGGGGGGTGTCAGATAGATGTCACTCACAGGCTTGGACTCCGGGTTTTCGCCGATGCGGGCATTTGCACCCTATACAGGCCATTTAGCTGCGCTAAGGTGAAAGGGAAAGACTTTGCAAGAACCAAAAAGGAGATTGCCCATGGCCCCAACCTCATACCAGGCCCCCACACGCGGCGACAAGCAGGACAAGTCCACCTACAGCCAGTCGACAGGATCGAACCTGTCGCAGTCGCAGACGACCGTGGCGAAACTGCTTGAGGGGAAAGGCGACGCGGTGTTCTCGGTACGTCCGAACGAGACGATCCACACGGTGGTGAATATTCTCAAGGAAAAACACATCGGTGCCGTTCTGGTGACCGATCAGAACGGAGCGCTTCAGGGCATCCTGTCCGAGCGTGACATCGTGCGCCGTATGGCTGACACTCCCGGCCAGACCCTGCCGCAATCGGTCGAGGATCTGATGACCAAAGAGGTTCAGAGCTGCTCGCCCGACGATACGCTGAATGCGGTTTTGAAAACCATGACCGAAGGCCGGTTCCGCCACATGCCAGTTGTCCGTGATGGACTTTTGTGCGGTATGATCACCATCGGTGACGTCGTGCATTTCCGTTTGAAAGAACTGGAATACGAAGCGCTTCGCATGAAGCAGATGATCGTTGGCTAAAGCAACCCGGCCCGCGGCGGTCTTTCGCCTCGGGCCAGGCGACCTAAGCTGTTGCCGTAAACGACACCCCTCCGGGGTACAACTCAGCAGCGGTCAGGCAGTTGGTCGCGAAAGCGCCGGTGTCGATCGAAATGACCCCGTCCCGAACCTCGGCCTGATCCATGATCGTGTGTCCATGCACCACCCATTGACCATCCCGACGCGGCTGCTGTCGGAACTTGGGATGGCCCCAAAGACAGGTTTTCCGGTCCTGTTTTTCCGCTGATGCCCGAGGGTCCAGAGCGGCATGAACGACCGAGACATTGCCGCTGGTCCACATCAACGGGCGCTCCGACAGCCAGTCCACAAGCTCATGCCCCATGGCAATGCGCAAACGCTCTGCCAGATCGCCCCTATCGGCGTCGACATCCTTAATGCCAAAGGAGGCCAGCGTCTGGACGCCCCCGTTGTTCATCCACAGCGGGCCAATGCCGAACGGGTCCTCAAGAAACCGCAGTAACATCTCTTCGTGATTGCCCAGCAGGCAGGTTACGCGCCCGTTCGAGGTCAAACTCAGATGTTTCAACTGCCGCAATACCTGCGCGCTGTAGTCTCCCCGGTCGACATAGTCGCCGACAAACACCCAGGGCAGGCTCTCGTCGAGCTTCGGCAGCAGGGCTTGCAACAGGTCCAAACGCCCGTGAATATCTCCGACCGCAACGAAACGCGCATCGGGCCTAATGCCCGACACATCCGCGCCGCGCATTCCGCCCGGTCCAAGTAGCCCTTTTATCCAGCCCGTCACCATGCAAAGACCTCTACTCTGACCGGCTGCGACGGACAATCGGCAATCGGTCCGGAAACGGGCGGTTGACCAATGGGCGCGCAACCTTGATAGACATTGCAAAGGGGTCGCCGAAGCGTGAGGGATGTATGAAGCGGGTTTTGATCACGGGCACGGCCGGATTTATCGGCTTTCACCTGGCGAAGCTGTTGCTGTCCGAAGGGTTCCGTGTGCATGGCTATGACGGGATGACCGACTATTACGACGTCGCCCTCAAGCAACGCCGCCATCAGATGTTGCTGCAAAATCCCGGCTTTACCACCACTGAAGACATGCTGGAAAACCATGAACGGCTGATGCAGGTCGCGGATGAGTTTCAGCCCGAGGTGATCATCCATCTCGCCGCACAGGCCGGTGTGCGCTACAGCCTTGAAGAGCCGCGCAGCTACATCAACTCGAACGTTGTCGGCACGTTCAACGTGATGGAGGTCGCGCGTCAGCACAAGGTTCAGCACCTTCTGATGGCATCGACCTCTTCGGTCTATGGCGCCAATGAGGACATGCCCTTTACCGAGGTCGAAAAAGCCGACACGCAGCTGACGATCTATTCGGCCACCAAGAAAGCCAATGAGGCGATGGCGCACTCCTATGCCCATCTTTGGGACCTGCCGACCACCATGTTCCGGTTCTTTACGGTCTATGGCACCTGGGGACGGCCCGATTTGGCTCTGTACAAGTTCGTAGACGCGATCCTCGAAGACCGCCCGATTGATATCTACAACCACGGCGACATGTATCGCGACTTTACCAATGTCGAGGATCTGGTCCGAGGCATCCGTTTGCTGATCGACGTGCCTCCGGTGCGGCCCGCCAGCGCGGATGAGGTCGAGGACGGCGACAGCCTGTCCCCCGTCGCGCCGTACCGCGTCGTCAATATCGGCAATGGTGACAAGGTGCGCCTGATGGATTTCATCGAGGCCATCGAAGCGGCAGTCGGGAAAAAGGCCATCCGCAACTACATGCCCATGCAAATGGGCGACGTCCCAGCCACATGGGCCAATACTGACCTGTTGCAACGCCTGACAGGATACCGCCCGGAAACTAATTTCAAAGACGGGATCGCGCAGTTTGTCGCGTGGTTCCGCGACTATCACGGCAAGTAAAGGGCTTAGACCGGAATGCTGGAAACCAATCCTGACGCCCGCAAAATCGCCGTGATTGGGTTGGGCTATGTCGGCCTGCCGCTGGCAGTTGCCTTTGGCAAAATCGGCCCCGTGATCGGGTTTGATATCAATGCCGCACGTATCGACGCCTTGCGCAATGGCAAGGACGCAACGCAAGAGGTCGAGCCCGAAGACCTTGCCACCGCATCGGGTCTGAGTTTCACCACGCAAGCGTCCGACCTTGCGGCGTGCGACACCTTCATCGTCACGGTGCCCACCCCAATCACCGAAGGCAAACAACCTGATTTGTCGCCTCTGCTTGCGGCCTCGGAAACCGTGGGAATGGTCCTCAAACCCGGCGATCTGGTAATCTACGAATCCACCGTCTATCCCGGCGCGACTGAGGAAGACTGCGTGCCAGTGCTGGAACGCACGTCTGGCTTGAGTTTCAACACTGATTTCTTTGCCGGCTACAGCCCGGAACGGATCAATCCCGGCGACAAGACCCATCGGATCGCGGATATCTGCAAGGTGACCTCGGGCTCGACCCCGCAGGTGGCGGATCTCGTCGATGCGCTTTATGCGCGGATCATCACAGCGGGAACGCACAAAGCTGAAAGTATCCGCGTGGCTGAGGCTGCAAAGGTGATCGAAAACACCCAGCGCGACCTGAACATCGCGCTGGTGAATGAACTGGCGATGATCTTCGGGCGGATGGAGATCGACACCGAGGCCGTCTTGCGCGCCGCGGGGACCAAGTGGAACTTCCTACCCTTCCGCCCCGGTCTGGTAGGGGGGCACTGCATAGGCGTGGACCCCTACTATCTGACCCACAAAGCCGAAGCCGTGGGCCATCACCCTCAGATCATTCTGGCCGGGCGGCGGCTGAACGATCGGATGGGCAGTTATGTTGTGTCTCAACTGGTCAAACGCATGACCCGCAACGGCATCAATGTCGGTGCAGCACGCGTTCTGGTTCTCGGCCTGACCTTCAAGGAAAACTGCCCCGACCTGCGGAACACACGCGTCGTTGATATCATTGAGGAATTGCAGAGCTATGGCATCAGCGTCGACGTCCACGATCCCCATGCCGATCCCGCCGCAGCCGAGGCTGAATACGGCCTCTCGCTTTCAAGTTCCCCTCAGGACGGAACTTATGATGCAGTCGTTCTGGCCGTCGCGCATCGGGAATACAAAGACGCTGATCCGTCAACGTTCCGAGCTTACGGCAAACCCACCAGCGTGGTATTCGACATCAAGTCCTGCCTGCCAAGGGACGCGAGTGACTTGAGGCTCTGATGCGGTCTGGAGACCACCAAAAAAAGCCGGCGCATGTTGCGCCGGCTTTTTTGTCTCTTACCCGCCGAAATCGTCGAGCATGATGTCTTCGCGGTCCACACCCAAATCCAGCAGCATGTTGATGACCGACTGGTTCATGATTGGAGGACCACACATGTAGAACTCGCAATCTTCAGGCGCGGGGTGGTTCTTGAGGTATTCCTCGAACAGAACGTTGTGGATGAAGCCGGTATAGCCCTTCCAATCGTCCTCGGGCTGCGCATCCGACAAGGCGACGTGCCAATCGAAATTGTCGAACTCTTCGGCCAATTGGTCGAAATCCTCGACAAAGAACATCTCTTTCTTCGACCGCGCACCGTACCAGAAGCTGATCTTGCGATCACGGTTCTCAAGACGCTTGAGCTGGTCGAAGATGTGGCTGCGCATGGGGGCCATGCCCGCGCCACCGCCGATGAAGACCATCTCTTTTTGGGTTTCGCGGGCGAAGAACTCACCGAACGGACCCGAGATGGTGACCTTATCACCCGGTTTCAGGTTGAAGATGTATGACGACATTTGACCCGGAGGGATGCCATCGGAACCCGGAGGAGGCGAGGCAACACGGACGTTCAGCATGATCATGCCCTTTTCGTCCGGATAGTTCGCCATGGAATACGCACGCTCAATCGGTTCTGCGACGATAGACTCGTACTGCCACAGATTGAAGCGATCCCAGTCCTCGCGATATTCCTCTTCTACGTCGAAATCGGTGTATTTCAACTGGTGCGCGGGAGCTTCAATCTGGATGTAGCCACCAGCGCGGAAGTTCACGTCCTCGCCTTCGGGCAGGTCCAGGGTCAGAGCCTTGATGAAAGTCGCCACGTTCTCGTTCGAGCGAACGGTGCATTCCCATTTCTTGACGCCAAAGACTTCCTCGGGGACTTCGATGTCCATGTCCTGCTTGACCGCAACCTGACAGGACAGACGGTCGCCACAGGCCGCTTCACGCTTGGTGATGTGGCTTTCCTCGGTCGGCAGGATCGACCCGCCACCGGAATGCACTTTCACCCGACACTGCGCGCAGGTACCACCGCCACCACAGGCAGACGGAACGAAGAGCTTCTCGGCCGCCAAAGTCTGCAGCAGTTTGCCACCCGCGGGGACCGAGATGGTCTTTTCGCCGTTGATGGTAATGTTCACATCACCGGTCGAGACCAGTTTCGAACGGGCCGCCAGAATGATCGTCACCAGCGCGATGACGATTACTGTGAAAAGGGCAACGCCTAAACCAAAAGTTTCCATTCTGCCCTCCTTACAGTTTCACGCCCGAGAAGGACATGAAGGCCATCGCCATCAGACCCGCGGTGATGAAGGTGATCCCCAGACCTTGCAGGCCGTCGGGAATGTCCGAGTATTTCAGCTTTTCACGAACGCCCGCCATTGCGGTGATGGCCAGTGCCCAACCAAAGCCCGAAGAAAGGCCATAAGTGGTCGCCTCGGCAAAGTTGTAGTCCCGCTCAACCATGAACAGCGAACCACCCAGGATGGCGCAGTTCACCGTGATCAGCGGCAGGAAGATCCCCAGCGCGTTGTAGAGCGGCGGGAAGTACTTGTCCAAAACCATCTCGAGGATCTGAACCATCGCCGCGATCACGCCGATATACGAGATCAGGCCAAGGAAGGTCAGGTCAACATTGGGGAACCCGGCCCAGGACAACGCACCCGGTTTCAGCAGGTAGTTCAGCAGCAGGTTGTTGGCAGGAACAGTGATGGCCTGCACGACCATGACCGAAATCCCCAGACCCAGCGCGGTTGAGATCTTCTTCGACACGGCGATGAAGGTACACATCCCCAGAAAGAAGCTGAGCGCAAGGTTTTCGACAAAGATGGCCTTTACGGCCAGTGAGATCAGACCTTCCATCAGTGGGCCTCTACCTGCTGAATTTTGTATTCACGCTCTTCCACCTGGTTCGGCTTCCATGTGCGGAAGGCCCAGATGATCAGACCGATGATGAAGAACGCCGACGGGGGCAGCAGCAGCATGCCGTTGGGCACGTACCAGCCGCCGTTGTTGACGGTCTCCAGAATGGTGACACCGAACAGCGACCCGGCACCGAACAGCTCACGAATGAAGCCGACCAGCAGCAGGATCAGGCCGTAGCCCATGCCGTTGCCCATGCCGTCGATAAAGGACGCAACCGGAGGGTTCTTCATCGCAAAAGCCTCGGCGCGGCCCATCACGATACAGTTGGTGATGATCAGGCCGACGAAAACCGACAGAGTTTTCGAGATCTCAAACGCATAAGCCTTGAGGATCTGGTCCACCAGGATCACCAGCGAAGCGATGATCACCATCTGCACGATGATCCGGATCGAGCCGGGGATTTGGTTGCGCAGGCAAGAGATGAAGAAGGACGAGAACGAGGTCACGAAGATCACCGCCAACGCCATCACCATCGACACCTGCAGCGACGAGGTCACCGCCAGCGCCGAACAGATGCCCAGCACCTGCAAGGTAATCGGGTTGTTGTCGACAAGCGGGTCGACCAGCATCTCTTTCTTGGTCTGGGACATCAGAGCTCTCCTGCTTGCAGTTTGGCCAGAAACGGTGCGTAGCCCGCATCGCCCATCCAGAATTTCACCAGGTTATCGACACCCACCGAGGTCAGGGTCGCCCCCGCGAGCGCGTCGATATAGAAGTCGGGTCCGGCGGCGGGCTGGGATTTCGACACGGTGATTTGCAGATCACCATTATCGTCACGCAGCTTCTTGCCATTCCACAGCGCCTTCCAGCGTGGGTTGTCCACCTCAGCCCCAAGGCCGGGGGTTTCACCGTGCTGATAGAACTGCAGGCCATAAATGTCGTTGCCGTTGTTCTCCAAAGCGATAAAGCCATAGAGTGTAGACCAAAGACCGTAGCCATGCAGCGGTAGGATAACCTTATCCAAGGCACCTGCATCATCGCGCAGCAGGTAGATCACGCGATAGTTCGACTTGCGGCCAATGCCCGCCGGGTCATCATCCAGCGCGACGCTCAGTTCAGGGTCGCTGGCGGCTGCGATATCGTCGAACGTGGCCGGATCAAACTGATCATCGACAAACTCGCCTGTCGCCAGTTCAAGCACATGAGGTTCAAACGCGGCGAAGGCTTCGGTCACGTCGATGCCGGGCTCATAAACGCCCGCCACCTGCAAAACGTTGACCTGCTTGTCCTTCAGGCGGTTGGTCTCCTGCACCGGGCGCAAGCTAACAGCGGCCGCGGACACGACCATCGAGGCGACCAGACAGACAGCAACCGCGATGATGATCGTCTTGCCGACAGAGTCCGGCGAGGCTGCCAGAAACTTGGCAATTGCGCCTTTAGGTGCCTCGTTTTGATCTGGGGATTGCGTATCAGACATGGCGACGCGCCCTCCGTTTGATGTTGGCTTGGACGACGAAGTAGTCGATCAGCGGAGCAAAGACGTTGCCGAACAGAATGGCCAGCATCATGCCTTCGGGGAAAGCCGGGTTGATGACACGGATCATCACAACCATGATACCGATCAGCGCGCCATAGATGTAGCGACCCATGTTGGTGTGGCTGGCCGAAACAGGCTCGGTCACCATGAAGGCCAGACCGAAGGCATACCCACCAATGACCACATGCCAGTACCAAGGCATCGCGAACATTGGGTTTGTGTCCGAACCGATCAGGTTTAGCAGCAGGGTAAAGCCAATCGTGCCAGCCAAACAGCCTACAATCAGGCGGTAGTTGGCGATCCGAGTGGCCAGCAGGAAGGCCAGACCGATCATACAGGCAAGGGTCGAAGTCTCACCGAAACTGCCTTGGATCGAGCCGAAGAACGCGTTCCACCAGGTGATGCCGTCAGCGGCCAGAGCCTGAAAGCCCTGCGACGCCGAGACGGACAGCGCGGTTGCGCCCGAGAAGCCGTCAACCGGCGTCCAGACTGTGTCACCGGACATGCTCGCCGGGTATGCAAAGTACAGAAACGCACGACCGACCAGAGCCGGGTTCAGGAAGTTCTTGCCGGTGCCGCCGAAGACTTCTTTCCCGATTACAACGCCGAAGATGATGCCCAACGCTACCTGCCAAAGAGGCGCGGTTGCAGGCATAATCAGCGTGTAAAGCATTGAAGTAACGAGGAAACCTTCGTTTACTTCGTGGCCCCGCACGGTGGCAAAAATGACCTCAAAGATACCACCCGCGACAAGCGTCACGATGTAGATCGGAAGGAAATAAGTGAGCCCGTGCATCACGTTGGCAAAGACGCTGGAGGGGTCCAGCGAGATACCAAACATCTGCAGCAGAGCAATCCGCCATCCGGTCGCCGATTCAGGCCCCAGCAGCGCAATGGCCGAGTTCGCCTGATAGCCGGTATTGTACATCCCCCACAGGATACAGGGGATCGTCGCGATCACGACGTAGGTCATGATCCGCTTCATGTCGATATACGACCGCGCATGCGGCGCGGCGGTGGTTACAGTTTTCGGAGTGTAGATGAAGCTTTCCACCATCTCGTAGATGGGGAAGTACTTCTCGTACTTGCCACCCTTAGTAAAGTTTGGCTCGATCCGATCAAAGAAGCTGCGCAAACCCATTTGGATCAGCCCTCCTTTTCAATCTTGGCGAGGCAGTCGCGAAGCGCCAGCCCATATTCATATTTCGCCGGACAGGCAAAGCCGACAAGGCCCAGATCCTCTTCGTCCAGCTCCAGTGCACCCAGTGCCTGAGCGGTATCGGTGTCCATCACCAGCAAGGCCCGCAGCAGCTGCGTGGGCAGGTAATCCTGCGGCATTAGCCGTTCGAACACACCTGTCGGCACCATCGCGCGACGGCCACCGTTGAGGTTGCTGGTCAGATTAAACAGTTTGTTGGACAAGGCCGAACCCAGAACCGGTTGGAACGAGTATTTCGAGGGCATCGGGCGGATCCAGCCCATCGGAATCTGATCGTGGTCTTCCCGGATGATGGTGATCTGACGCGCGAACCGGCCCAGATAGGCCGTCGGCCCCTCGGCCTGAGTACCCGACAGAACCGAGCCCGAAATAATCCGGGGTGTCCCGTCCACGTTGATCTCATCCTTGGTCAATTCATCGATCGAGGCACCCATTGCGGTGCGGATCAAACGCGGCTGACGTGCGCCAGGCCCGGACAAAGCGATCACGATATTCGGGTCCAGATGGCCGGACTGCATCAGGCGGCCAATTGCGATAACATCCTGATATCCGATGGTCCAAACCTGTTTGTCGCCGGCGAGCGGCTCCAGGAAGTGGATGTGAGTACCCGCCAGACCGGCAGGGTGTGGACCTGCGAAGGCCGCGGCTTCCACTCCGGCTACGTCTGCGCCGGGGATTGCCTCGCCGTCCTTGTGGCACAGGTAGGTCTTGCCATCCGACAGCTTGGCAACCGCCGCCAGACCGGCGGCAAAAGCTTCCCCTGCATCGGCGATGATCACGGCGGCATCAGCGGCCAGCGGCTCGCTGTCCATCGCGGTAACAAAAATTGCTGCCGGTTTGGTGCCTGGGGACGGCATTTTCGAATAGGGCCGTGTGCGGAACGCAGTCCAAAGACCCGCCGCGCAGAGTTTCTCTGCCACGCCCTCGGCCGTGTCGCCATTGCCCACGCCCGAGAAATCAACGCCCGCGTCATTCGGGTCGGAGATTTCGATCACAACGCTCTGCAAAACGCGGCGCGCACCCCGGTTGATTTGAATGACCTTGCCGCTCATCGGGGCAACCATCATCGCCTCGGGGACGTCCTTGTGGCAGAACAGCGGAGCGCCACGCTGCACCTCATCGCCTTCCTGAACCAGCATACGGGGTTTCAACCCCAAATAGTCGCCGCCCAAAGCCGCAACCTGGCTGAATTCCGGCCCTGGCTGGATCGTTTGATCCGGGGCACCCTCGATCGGCAATTCCAGCCCTTTTTTCAGTTTGAAAGTTTGCATCTCGCTACTGTCTTCCAAGCCTCTCTCCTGCGCCAGCTATCATCGCCCAATTAGAAGAGGCATCTGATAGCGCGGATGATAAACCGACCGGCTCGCAAAGAGCTATTTGCTGGTCGGAATCCGCAGGCGTGTGTCTGATGTCGGTCCTTTACGCGCCGACGACCAGAAACGCAAACCCGTTAGGCTCGAAATTATCTATTGTTTGTCACTTTGTCTTAATCGAACGTTCATATTGGCGCTAACACACCGATATTTTGCCGGTCGCACCTCTGCCGCATCCGGTGTAAGCAACAAAAATGAGCATGACCCACGAGTTTGATATCTTCTTGGTGGCAACACCGGGCCTCGAAACCCCGCTCTGCGCCGAGGCCACGCAGCACGGATTCGCAGGCGCACGCGTCGTGCCCGGCGGCGTCAGCTGTACGGGTGATTGGTCAGAGGTCTGGCGGGCCAATCTTGTCCTACGCGGTGCCAACAAGGTTCTGGTGCGCATCGGCAGCTTTCCTGCCGTCCATCTGGCCCAACTGGATAAACGCGCGCGCAAGTTTCCCTGGTCGGACTTTCTTCGCCCCGACGTTCCCGTCAAGGTCGAAGCCACCAGTCGCAAGTCTCGCATTTACCATGCCGGGGCTGCGCGCCAGCGCATTGAGGGCGCAATCTCTGACACCTTGGGCGCAGCGATTACTCCCGAGGCCGATCTGCGTGTTCTACTGCGCATCGAAAGGGATCTCTGCACGCTGTCGATCGACAGCTCGGGTGAGCCGCTGCACAAGCGCGGTCACAAAACCGCTGTCGCCAAGGCCCCCATGCGCGAGACCATGGCCGCGATGTTCCTGCGCGAATGCGGGTTCGAGGGGACAGAGCCGGCTGTCGACCCTATGTGCGGCTCGGGCACCTTTGTCATTGAAGCCGCCGAGATCGCCCTTGGGCTGGCGCCGGGACGTTCGCGATCCTTCGCTTTCGAGCAGCTGTCCGAGTTCGACAAAGCGGCATGGCAGGCAATGCGGAGCGCGTGCCACCCATCCGAGAGCCCCCTTCAGTTCTACGGCTCCGACCGAAACACAGGCGCTGTCGAGGCCGCCTCTACCAACGCCGAACAGGCTGGTGTGGCGGAGCATACCCGTTTTCAGCATCGCGCCGTAAGCGACATCAAACCACCCCCTGGGCCCGCTGGTCTAGTCATCGTGAACCCCCCATACGGCGCACGGCTCGGTGATGAAAAACGTCTGCGTTCGCTTTATGGCAGCCTTGGCAAAACGCTGATGGCCCGCTTCCAGGGGTGGCGCGTCGGCGTTATCACCAGCGCCCCAGCCCTCGCCCGCGCGACGCGCCTGCCTTTTCTGCCCACTGGTCCGTTCGTCGATCACGGCGGCACGAAAATTCGTCTGTATAGAACCGAGATTCTACAATAGTGCATTCAGCGCAACCCGGCTGAGCGCGCCAAGACTTTTCCAATTTCGCGCGCAAGAACCCCCTTGCGCATCCCAACCCACGCGTATAGACCCGCCGCCACGGTCGGAGTGTAGCTCAGCCTGGTAGAGCACTGTCTTCGGGAGGCAGGGGTCGGAGGTTCGAATCCTCTCACTCCGACCAGATCAACTGCTTGATGTTGTTGATACATCTGGATGCAGTTGCACGCACCGACACCGTGTCGGTTGTCTGATCGCTGCACTTCCGCTGCACCAAGCAAAAAAACGCAGCTCAAAACGTCCATCATCGCACGAGGAGAGATGCGAGATGGCGACGATCAACAAGCGACCGAGTGGCAAGTGGCAAGCGACGGTGCGACGTGCGGGCCGATCAGCGAGCAAGACGTTTACGAAGCGAGCCGACGCAGTGATGTGGGCACGCGATGCGGAGATGCGCGCAGAACGTGGTGATTTGAACCAACCGAAGCCAAAGATACTGACGCTATCAGACGCGCTGCATCAGTTGGCAGACGAGATGCCGAACGAACGGTGGCGGCTTTACTCACTCGGCCGAACGAAGCTGGCAGAGATGCGCATCAACGTGTTGACCAGTGCCGATGTTGCGCGGTGGCGTGACCAACGCGGCCGAAATGCCAAGCCAGCAACTGTGGCACGCGAGTTGTCGTTGATGCAGACAGCCATCGAACGTCAGCTTGATGACAGCGCAGCGAGCAATGCGAACCCGGTGCGGCACGTGAAGCGACCACGCATCAGCGACCGGCGCGAACGGAGGCTAAAGGACGGTGAGTGGCAAACGCTGCTCGATGCGGCGGGGCAGTGCAAGAACCAGTTGATGCATCCGCTGTTGGTGTTGGCGCGCGCGACTGCTTGTCGTCGTGGCGAACTGCTGTCGATGCTCTGGCAGCACGTGGACTTCGACGCGTGCACTGTGTTGCTGCCCAAGACGAAGAACAGACACGCAAGGCTGGTGCCGTTGTCACCGCGTGCCTTGGACGTGTTGCGAGAGTTGGCACGCACCGATGACCGCGTGTTGCCCATCAGCACGAACGCCGTGCGACTGGCTTGGCAACGTTTGCGTGCGCGCGCCGGTATAAGTGACATCAGGTTGCATGATCTGCGAGCGCAGGCAGCGACAGACAAGGTGCTCGAAGGATGGTCGGTGGCAGAGGTGCAAGTGTTGACTGGTCATCGTGATGCGGGTGTTCTGCTTGATCGGTACGCAAGACTTCGTGCGACTGATCTCGTTGCAAAACTACACGCAGGAACGTGAGTTTTAGTTGTCGATCTGGGGTGACGCAGACGCGCCGCCCCAGATGGTTGTTAGCCGTTACGCGACGTCTTCGTCGCTCGGCCACTCCCACGATACACCTGTCTCTCGGTCAAAAGCAGCACCGCACTCGGCCAACGATGGGAAGACGTAGCTGCGCGTTCCGCCGGGTCGTGTGTTTTGGATACCTGGCACCATTCGCCTTAAGAACTTGCCGACCTGTGTCTCAAGGCTTCGACCGCGTGCGCCTAATCCATAACAGAAGTCCTCGAAATCCCGCATCACTTCGCGCACCGCCAACTGATGTGGCCAACCGGTGGAGTTTTGCGGCAAGATCCCGGCTTGGAGGCGCTCGTACCACCAGCGTTCCATTTCTGTCATCGACAGCATCTTCTGCTCGACCAAAGCGCGCGTCTTCGGTACCGACCTGATGTTCACGTCTGACAAGTCCCAATCCAACAAGACCTGCATTAAGGCAGCGCGGCCACCATCGCTCATAAATCGCGCGAGTTCTGCAAAGTAAGGCACGTCACCTTGCTTGGCATCTGACACGCTCAGAACAGCATATCTGCGTTCGTCGAACTGGGCGCGGATCACGT
Source organism: Ruegeria sp. ABV3_008 (assembly GCF_056161185.1). Lineage (NCBI taxonomy): Bacteria > Pseudomonadati > Pseudomonadota > Alphaproteobacteria > Rhodobacterales > Roseobacteraceae > Ruegeria > Ruegeria sp. ABV3_008. The sequence goes on from NZ_JBSWYP010000009.1 coordinate 125,994, forward strand.
GTTCCTCGTTACTCGCGATTACAAGTCGCATGAAGTTCGCAACCGGGATCGCGTCAATGCCCTTTTGCTCCATCAAGAACGTCGGCTCCGAGATGCGCGACTTCAGTATGTTGGCGGAGTACTGGCGGGTGAACGACCCTTCGTCAGCGAATACGAGCAACGCATGCGCCAAGTGACCGCTGAAGTTGCCGGTCAAGTGTTTTGCCTGCGTTAGTTGAACGTAATGATCTTTGATCAATGCGCCCACCTGCTGCATGAAGAACCCTTTGCCGACACCCTGACGGCCAAGAAGCACAAGAGCAGTTCCTGGCAACTCACGTGGTCGCTGAACCATATGCGCGAAGTACGACATCAGATACTGGTAAGCTTCGCGGTCACCTCCGCAGATGATGTCTCTGACGAAGTCCAAGAACATCGAAACGTCGCCCGCCTTCGCCACAACTGAGTAGCCGCACCAGAGGTTCAGAAATTCTGGATGATCGTCCGCAGGGTCAAACACCAGTCCACGGTACTGACGTCTCTCATCACTGCTCAGCCAAATCTGAACCCAAGGAACAAGGTCCGGTTCGGTTTTGCCTTCCTTGTGTACCTCGACGAAGCAATTAGAGTGCTTTAGCTTGAGGTCCGTCTCACTGTAGAAACGAAACAGGGTTCGCTTCAAAACGGGGTCTTTGATTGCTTCCACGATGCGGACCTTTCCGCCAATAGGCACGATCGCATACTTGCTATTCATGTAGCCGATGACCCAAGCCCGGCTCTTCCTTTTCTTGGACATTTCATGTTCCCTTCGAGTTGCCTTCGAAGTTGAACAGCGTTAATTTTTGGCATATATTTCAGTCGTGTACTGCCTCGCCCGCTGCTCGCTCCGAGTTGGCGGGTTCGTTTTAGGCTGTAGCTTCGGTTAGCTTGGCCAACCAAACTTCTGCAGCAACAGCGGGCACCACGACCCTGCCACCGATTCTCGCGACGCGGGGCCCATTTCCGGCTCTTCGCAGTCGGTAGTACGATGAGCGGCTTACGCCGTAGGCGTCGCAGAACTCATCAATAGAGTAGGTCTTCGCTTTCATGGCGAGATTCCTCCTGGAACCAAGAAGCGAGTGCTTCTGGCTTTAGTTTCATTGATGTTTGGGTACCGCTGTGATCGAAATCGTCACATGCTGGTCTCGCAGTTTTCTGCGGTCATGGCCTCCAAGCAAAGCCCGGGAGGCGTCTCGCGCTCAGCCCGCGCGGTCAGGGCAACTCAATAGATCGAGATATCATGATGATCCATGATGACCCACCTTAAGTCAAGTGAAAAAGTATTGTGGTACAATGGCTTACACTGCGCGCAGTGCTCTGCAGTTGCATGCAAATGGCCCCTCATGTCGATCCATCATATCCAACATCTCCGACCTGATTAGGATGCTGCGTGTGCTGTGTGAGCCTTCAAAGAGCCTAGCCCAGGTCGTTAGCAAAAAAATAAAAGTTGGAAGGTTGGATATGTCGGATCAAAGCTAGCCCAGCATGGCAATCCAGCCTTCAGATGGTATCAAAAAATCCAGTTGTCAGGATCCAGCCAGAACCTTCGTTGGCAGGAGGGTAAAATGCCAAGAACAGAGAGTGTTTGTGATGAAGCGACCGGCCATACGTCGGGTTCAGTCGGGCACTCGGGTGCTTCAATCACTTCTGCCCCAACACTTACCCAGATGATCCGATATGACGGTACAATCTACGCCCACGAATTCTGCCGGGTTACTGGGATTAAACCAAACACACTTCGAATGTCTCGAGCGAGAGGCAAGGGACCGCCAGCGCAGCGTGTCTCAAATAACCGAGTCGTTGTATCCTTAAGAGACGCTGCGGCGTGGTTGCAGGCGACCGGACGTTACGGTGAAGCCCTACGTCTTGCAGAATGGTTGGATCAACGGTGGCGAGAAGCCGAACGAGCATATAGACGAGTCGATTTGCCTGCAGTTCACTGGGCCACGCCGCACTCCGATTGAAAAGAGATCTTTTCACATGATACCTGGTGTGAATTCGCACCTGAAACGCAAATTCTTGGTGGCTTCGTGTCGCTCTGTAACCACCTAGCTTAACTGAACTTGTAGCAATGGTTCGGCAGTCACATAGCGCCCATAATCCCCAAAGATACCAAATCCTAGTAGCTTTTTGAATCTTATACCCAACATCTGTGGTCAAATGCAGATGTGCGTTCTATTGTGCGGAGCATGCAGACCCGTGTGCACCAATGCCGGATTTCGGAGAATTTAAGCTGTGTTTGTTGGAAAACAAAGTTCTGGGAATAACCGATGTTGCAAGGCCGGTAAAAGTTGGTGCTGTACTATCCGTTCAACAAATGAAGCGCCTTTATGACGAAGTATGAAGTCCAGTCGATGACACGCGCAGTAACAAAATCTGGCGACCCCCCTAGCGTTGCAAAAAAGCCAACATCGAAATCGCAAGCGCTGGGTCAAGTGTTCACTAGCAAGGCTCTGGCAACAAAAATGGTCCGGGGCATTGGCCTAGACTGCGCGCACTCGGCGAGTCTTGTGTTGGACCCGTGTGTGGGCCCAAGCACATTTCCAAATGCTATAAGGAATATTTGCAATCAAGTCGTTCATCTCAAAGCCTATGATATAGATCCCGAGATGTGCGAGATCAGCGATCAAGTATCGGATGAAAAGTATGAAGTGAAATGTGCTGATTATTTGCTGCAAACCATAAAAGGGAACTTCGATTTTGCGGTTATGAACCCTCCATATGTTCGACAAGAATGGATTGGAGAGAAGACGAGGTATCGGTCAGAACTACTGAGAGCCCTCAATGTTGACGTACCAGGCACAGCGAACCTGTACGTTTATTTCATCATCAAAGCACTCGCCGACCTAAAACAGGGCGGCAAGCTCGCGTGTATTGTTTATGACTCCTGGCAATCCACAAAATATGGGAGATGGTTGCAGCGGCAATTGGATGAAACTTGCTCTAGCTGGAGAGCCGAAACAGTCCCTCCTCTTCCGTTTGAAGGGAGACTTATCGACGCAACTATCATCTTTGCGGAGAAGGGGCCTCAGAAGCGCAAAATGGAAAGCCGTCGCACGCAATCAGTCAGTCGGTTTGGCATGTCCTCAATTGGCGAGCTCTTCGACACGCGTCGCGGTCTTCGTTTAAAGCAATCGAAGTTTTTCCTGACCGAACTGGAGCGCGCTAAAGCAGAAGACTCAACACCATTTGTGAAAAAGATCTCAAAGATCGAAGGCTTTGTGGTTCCTTCTCATCACCCAGAAGCAGCATTGCTCGTTTCTGAAGCGGAGGGCACACAGAAGACAATCCGTGTTCTCGAGGAGCGGCTGCCCGAGGCTCTTAAGCATCCAGACAAAAACGTTTCAATTCTCACTTGGTACCGGGAAAGACCTGAAAGGTGGTACCGCCATAGCGCCGCTCCCTCGGACTTGTTGCTTTTCAACTACTATCTGCGTCATCGGCCACGTCATATCTTAAACCCGAACCGGCGCGCCTATTCCGACAACTTCTACGGTCTCACACCAAATGATGGCGAGGGCCACATGTGGCTTGCGGCACTAAATGCCACTGCCAGTGTTACAGGGATCATGAGGAATGCTCGCAATCAGGGTGCGGGGTTGGCGAAGTTGCAATTGTACGAGTATCGCGAAGCAGAAGTGTTGGACGTTCGCAAGTGGGAAGAAGCTGATCGTTTGAAGTTGAAAAATATCGGCCGGAATTTGGCAGCTAGCCCACAAGAAACTGAAGCTCTCCTGCGAGAAATCGATGATCTAGTCTATTCTGTTCTCGGACTTTCAGATCTTGAACCCGACAAGATCAGGGAAGAGTATCGCGACGCCAGCGAACGTGCCAAAAAGCCCACCGGGAGGCAGAAATGAGTTGGCTATCGTATTCTGATGATGAGGTCGGCGTCTTTCATCCAGAGTTTGAGTCTGTTGCTCGCGAAGCGCTAGACCAAATGGGGCTCCACGCGACGTATGAATGGCTTCATCACCCAGTGAGCACTGGAGTTGGAGTTGTTCCAGACTTCGTTTTAGTGGAAAGAGCTTCTGGGCGCTGGATATTGGTATTCGAAATTAAGCGAAGGCCAGACACCGTAAATTCAGAGCGCAATCAGATACAGGCAAAAGGGTACGCTGAGGCAAACGATAGTCTCTACTCGATAGGCCGCCCAAGATTCTTTGCGATCTCGAATATGGAAATTACGCTGGGTTTTGCCCTGCGAGGAAGTTCGCCGCCTAAAGATTGTCGATTAAATGGCATGTCATACGACTCCGGGCGCTTCGCATCGACAACTCGAAGCGAGCACAGACTCCAATTTTGTCAGCATCTAAAAGACTTAGTTTCAAGTGCGCTAAGCACGACGACCCCAGAGTTCACCTCGATTTGGCCCGGTATAGCCCAAAGTGCGTACGATCATTCGGAGGGCCTACCATATGACGCAGCGATGGACACAAGCGCTGGCATGTTGCCTGAAGTAGTGCGGGAATACTTCTCAATAGACTACAGGCTGAATGCGCGGCGTGAGATGATGGTCAGGTGTCTTTTGGCTGAGTATTTACGTGGATTGCTTCGTCGACATGATCATCCACGCAAAAACTCCGTCGGAGCTGTAGGAAATACTCTCGCTGGTGTCGCGAATGCACTGGTGGTCCTAAGGTCGATCGATTTTGCAGGCGTCTTCGAGGACAGTTGCGCACCCTTGTACCTCGGATTCGAGAGTAACCCAGTAGTTCAATCAAGCATCGAAAACTATCTTGCCTCACTGACTTCTGCAGATGTTAGTTCAATGGCCGCTAACCGAGCTGACAGCTATGCATTTCCGGAAACACTGGTTCAAGAGACGGCGGCCCCATCTGTAAGAGACTCACACGGAAAAGCCGCCACAGACGCAGAGCTTGCTGGTCTTCTCGCGGCACTAACGATTACTGATCCAGGTGCACGTATTTTGGACCCTGGTTGCGGTGAAGGGAACTTGATATCGGCGGCCTATGATCGACTTAGGTCATTGGGAGTTCCACACGAACAAGTACTGTCTCAGGTCGTAGGATTAGAAGCGGACTCACTTATAGCAAAAATTGCGGCGCTACGATTAGCAATTAAGGAACCGCGGCTTGCTGATCCAACGGCACGGTGCCGGATCTCCGTCGCGGACATGTTCAGTTCGCCTGACCAAGTGGCAGCTGCGGATATAGTTTTGATGAATCCGCCATTCAAACGGTACGAATCTCAGGATGAGGCGCCAATACCTGTCGAACTACGCGCGCATTTCCGCGACGCAATCGCCAGGGTTGGTGGCAGCGTTGATGCAGATCGAGGGCAGGCCAATATTTTCGCGCTATATGTTGAATTTGTTATTAAGTCCGCCCAATCAGGCGCAACTATTGGAGTTATTCTCGACAATAAGTGGTTTGACAACGAAACGGCACGTGCGCTTCGAGATTTGATCCTGCAGCATTGTGAAGTCCTGGCCGTGGTGACTTATCCACACAGCCAATTCTTCGAGCAGCTCATGATTGCAACTTCAATGCTGATCCTCAAAAAGTCGACACCAAGTGAGGCCCATGAAGTAAGCTTTGTACGCGTTGAAGAGCCAGGTAGAACTGGGGCTGAAGAAGCGGCGGCGGCCATTCGTGGAGGGCCAATTCCGGATCGTTGGAGCGTGCGTAAAGTAAGGCAAGCGGATCTAACTTCGGGTACTTGGAAGCCGTATCTCTCGGTACAACTGGTTAGCGACTTCAGAAAGCTTCCACTTCAGTTGCTCCCTGAACTCTTTTCATGGGGCAGAAGAGGCAGTCTGGCAAAGGAAGGTGGCGGTATCGCGGTTTATGAGTTTCCGGAGAGAACTCAATACGGTCCTAAGCGCAGCCACAAAACTGATGGCAGACCCTTCCAGACAATCTCGAACGGCGCGCTGACACGAACCGAGAACGCAGAACTTCATACTTTGGCCCAACAAATTCCAAGTAGTTTTCGAGGATATGCGATCAACAAAGCGGACCGAATTGCTGGCTTCGAAATATCCTATGAAGACGTAGCCCGCGACTGGACATTGGAGACCCCACTGCAGAGAAGCTCGGTGATTACTGCAAGTTATCGAGGCGATAGACGCAAAAGCTGGGATGTATCGCTTGATCAAGCAGTAAGCTCGCTGAGATCAAATGCTGAAACGCAATCTTACATTGAGCGGATAGAACAAATTGTAGGTCTAGACGAAAGTGTTTTACCTAGACCTCAGTTGTGGAATGTTCTTCGGGAACCTTATGCTGGGGAGCTCATTATTCCTCGCAAACAAAGGGTTGGTCATAGGGTTCATATAAACAACTATGCGTTCAGTCAAAATGGCCGCCAAGTTCGACTATCCAGTAATTTTCTCAGCTATGGTGATTGCGTCGCGACAGATCCGAGCAATGGTCTGTCGCAACAGGACGCTACGCGGATCATTGGCGCTTGGCTAATATCTAGCTTTGGAAACCTCCAGTTCGAGCTCGAATCCAACAACCGTGAAGGGGCAAGGTCAGTCGAGCAACGTCATACAGATAAGATTTGGGTTATAGATCCGCGAACTATCGGAGCAAATCAGCGAAGTGAAATCCTAGCGAGTCTAACCAATATTCCATTCCCAGTGAGAACCGACGTACGTGTGGAACTGCAGCCTGAGCTGATGCATCTTGATCAATTGTTTGCAGTTGAGCTGGCAAGGCTTATTCCAGGCCTAAGTGTGCATGGGTTACTCACCGAAGTTTGGGACCGCTTGCATGAACTACAAGAAGCGAGGAATCACTAATGTCTCCAACCGTTGCTTCGTTTTTCACAGGTATTGGTGGGCTGGATTTGGGTTTCGATTGGGCTGGAGCTTCAATCACCTGGGCAACCGACATATCGCCAATTGCAGAGAAGGCGTACCCTTTAAATTTCGGTCGGTCATTAAATCGGATTGATATTGAAGACTTAGAGTTCTCTGACATTCCAGAGACGGATATCATAATTGGTGGGCCTCCTTGTCAATCGTTCTCTCTTGTGGGTTTGAGGCAAGCCGATGACGAAAGAGGAAAGCTTGTTTTCCGGTTTTTTGAAGTCGTTAAAGCAAAGCGCCCTACTGGGTTCGTTATGGAAAACGTTCCAGGTCTATCAGCCGCTCGGGTAAACGAGGAACGCCTGACGGATTATCTTGCGAGAAAATTCCAAGATCTCGGCTATTTCGTTTCTGTGATGAAGCTTAATGCCGCAGATTATCTGGTCCCTCAGCTGAGGAAGCGTGTCTTTATAGTTGGTTCGCTGGATGCACCGGTAAAAACTCCAGACCGGAATGAATTTGCACTAGATGTCTTTGGCGGTCCGAGTTCAGACTTTAGTCTTGGCAGCGCTTCTGCTCTGATGGATCTTGGCTCTCCAGTCGGCAGAGGCGAAAGGGCCAAATACTCTGGAAATGCTGCCTCAAAATTTGCTGCGAAAATGCGCGGTTCAAGCATCGATTTCACACTTCACGAAATGCCTCGCATGTCTGATACGGACAAATTGCTCGTCAGCTTCATACCTCCAGGTGGAAACTATATGGATGTTCCTGACGAATACGCGACACAGCGTATTCTGAACTTCAAGAAATCTGGAGGAAGAACCACAACCTACGGAAGGTTACATCCAGACAGACCAGCCTATACAATAAACACCTATTTCAGGCGCCCAAATGTGGGTGCGAATTTTCATCCAGTTGATGAAAGGCTGATTAGCATCCGCGAAGCAATGCGTCTGCAATCCTTGCCCGACCGATTTGATATTCCTCGTATCGGCGCACAAGATGATCGAAATGCACTGGTTGGAAACGCCGTACCTCCACTTCTGGCTTTAGCCGTTGCGAAAGAGTTGCTTCGTTCGTTTGGGATCAAAGCCGAACCAGATTCATCCGGATCTCAAGAATACACCTTAGCGTGAGCGGCCTGCTGGACCATCCGCAAGCCAGGCCAATCCAACCTATCCAACTTCTAAAACCTAGTTTGGACATCTGCTAAGACGGCAGGTCTTTGGGTGTTCACCTGCCGATGCGACTTCCAAACAAACTGAACTGAAATGTTGGATAAGTAGGATAAGTTGGATTGGCCATGAGCCAAAAAGCGGTGCGCTTGACATCGCCACAACAGGGCCGCCGCACAGGGAACGGGGTTTTGGATCTGGGCGGGGGAGAGACTGAAGAAGATGAGATGGTGGCTCACTTGGCTACGCGATTCAGCGCTGCACCTCCGCTGCAGTTCCGGAGAGATGCGCTGCAGCGTTGCGCTCTACGCAGGTGAGCAAGCACCACGATGCTTATTGAACTGCGCATCCGTGCGTGCGACACTAAGGTACTGACAACACGGACGTTCTTGAGCAGCCAGATGTTTTCAAATGTCGTGCAGTGCATGTCAGCGTCAGACGATATGCCGACCGAGCACTGTCTTCGGGAGGCAGGGGTCGGAGGTTCGAATCCTCTCACTCCGACCAATGAACTTACCTTTCCGCCGACTAAAGTTTCCTCCTTCAGCCTGAAGCGTTGCTAGTTCAAGTCGTAATTTTGAACTGGCGGCCTATTCCAGCCGTTCATCGATTCCGGTATTCGCTGCGGCGTGGCTGACCGCACCAGACAATCGCTGCGACCGCTAACTCGAGCCGGCAAAGAACTTCCGGATCGTGGACAAAGCTGGCTGCGACCATGAAAAAGTCAAAGTCGTATGCATACTTCAGTGATCCAAAAAGTTGGATATAAGGCGTTGAAACAGATCAGATTTCTCCGCATGGAGCGCGTGGGCGCAGGCCGGTACCACTGCAAGCGATGTACTGGGGATCGCCTCCCAAAGCATTTGAATTTGGCTCCACGGATATGTCCGATCTCGATCGCCCCAAAGGACGAGAGTTTCCTGTTGGATTTGGGACAGGTTCTGTTCCCCTGACCAAGCTTGCATCGCGTCCAGGCCGGCCTCCAGGGCCGGCAGCTTGGCTTGAGTGGCAATCGCGGCGCAGTGTTCATATCCGGGTGCAGCTTCGCGATCCAAAAACCAAGTTGCTGCGATCCGACGCGCGGTGGCCGCCGGGCCATCTTCCGCGGCGCGTTTTTTACTCTGTTCAATGGTCTCGAACCGCCCCGGCAAAATACCGATGGCACCAGTTGCGTAGAGCACAAGACGGTCAATCCTTGCACCATCGCGCAAGACAATTTCCTGAGCGATCATGCCGCCCATGGAGTGACCCAGCAGATGATACTCCTCCACTCCAAGGCCGCGGAGGTGCTGGATGACCCAATCCGCATATCCGCCAATACTGTCGATTGGCGGCAGATGGGCATTTGCGCCGAAACCGGGCAGGTCGACTGCAATCACATCAGCATGTTGCTGCAGGGTATCGCGACACTCATCCCATTGTGCGCTGCCCCCCATGAAACCATGAACCAGGACAAAGGGGGTCACTTTCGCTGACCTTGAACGATCCGATCAAGGATCATCGCGCAGAAGAGAATGGCAAAGCCTGCGAGGATACCCTGGCCTACATTGGCGTATTGCAGCGCCTCGAGGACGTCTTCGCCCAGCCCTTTCGCACCAATAAGCGAGGCCACCACGACCATGGCCAGTGACAGCATGATTGTTTGGTTGATACCCGCGCGAATGGAGGGGCTGGCAAGCGGAAGATCGACCTTGGTGAGAAGGTACCACTTGTTGGCGCCAAAGCTAATCGCGGCTTCACGTACGCTTTCGGGCACACCACGCAGGCCCAAAACGGTAAGGCGTACCACGGGTGTCCCACCGAAGATCATAGTGACAATGACTGCCGCTGGTTTACCAACCCCGAAGAAGGCAATCACAGGCACCATGAAGACAAAAGCAGGCATGGTCTGCATGAAATCCATGATCGGTTGGATGACCGCGTAGAAGCGCGGTCGACGCGCAGAGAACATACCCAAAGGAATGCCAATCACGATGGAAAGCAGCGCCGCAGTGCCGAGAAGCGCCAAAGTGGTCATAGCTTTTTCCCAGAAGCCGAGAAGGCCCATATAGGCCAAAAAAGCACCAGACCAGATAGCCATGCGCAAGCCAGCCGTGAGCCAGGTCAACAGAACGATCAGCGCGGCAACCACGATCCAAGGGGTCTGAACCAACGCAACCTCCATGGCATCCAGCAACCAGCGAATAGCCGCGGTGAGCCCGTCAAAGAACGCCACACTGTTGGCGACGCACCAGGCGATAAATGCCTCTACGCTGTCAATACTGGCTAGGCGAATTGAGTTATCTGTCGGGAATTCACTAAGAAACGAAAAACGACCCGGGAAACTGTAGTGGATCATTGCGGTCGCGACCAACAGGATCATGAAACCCGCGCTGAAGACTATCTGGCTGACCGGCATGCCAGAGCGAATTGTGCGATCTGAGAGCCAGTCAGAAAACCGGGCCTCCAGCGCCCAGTTGGCGGCCACAGCCTGTATGAGCTTGGCTACAAGCAAGACTACAACACCGGTGAGGGCAATCGACGGGCCTTGCGCGGCGAGCAACTCTGCCTCGGCGCGGAAGCCTTCTATGTTGGCCTCCAGCCCTTCGATCTGACGCTGGATCGCTGCGGCTCGATCCGAGCCGCTCTCTTGCGCGGCCGCAAGCTGCTGGTAGCGCAAATCGAGCGTACCTTCGATCGAGGTCACACGGGCCAACGCGTCTGCGCCCAGATCTCCGAACAGGCCCCGCGCGATCTGCACAAAGCCGATCGCCTCGACAACAAGAAAGGCCAATGCCCATGACCAAAGCCCGCGTGCGCCGAACCAGATTGGACCAAAGAGCCCGGCCATCACATTGAAGGTTGCCGTAAAGCGTGCGGACGCCCCGATCTTGTCGAAATTGCGGATGTAGTAATCGTGGCTTGTGCGCACAAAAGTGCGGATATTCTCGCGGCGTTCCTCGGCGTAGGCCTTCGCGGCTTCGCTTTCTGTGTCTTCAAGGGGGTTCACACCGAGATCTTCGCTCATGACATTTCCGTCCCTTCAATCACGGTGCGCAACAGATCTGCGCGAGTGATGACACCTCTGTCCTCACCACCTGCGGACACCAAAACCGGCCGTTCGTCGTCAATGGCTCGTGTAATTAATGCGGAGAGCGTCTCATTGTGGTCCACCCGGTCGATGTCAGCCGGCAGTGGGCCGTGCGTGGCGAGGTAGCTGTCCAAGGGCTGCATCGCCGCATGAGCATGCACCACCTTCAGGCGCGAGATCCCGGCCACGAAATCAGCGACGTAGTCATCAGCGGGATGCATCACAATGTCCTCAGCCGAGCCGATCTGCACCATCTTGCCGTCACGCATGATCGCAATCCTGTCTCCGATGCGGACAGCCTCATCAAGGTCATGGGTGATGAAGATCGTTGTTTTCTTGAGGATTTTGGACAACCGGATGAACTCATCCTGCAACTGCCGTCGGATCAGGGGATCAAGTGCGGAGAATGGCTCATCCATCAACAGAACATCAGGATTGGCCGCGAGCGCACGGGCAAGCCCCACACGTTGCTGCATGCCCCCAGAGAGTTCGTGAGCGAATTTCGACCCCCACGCCCCCAATTCGACAATGTCGAGAATGGCGGCCGCCTGCCGCATACGCTCGTTCTTGGCGACCTGTCGGATTTCCAGCGGCATTGCTACATTATCAAGGACCGAGCGGTGAGGCATCAGCGCAAAATTCTGGAACACCATCCCGATTTTCCGGTTGCGGAAAGCCTGAAGCTCCTTTGTGCCGAGCGCCATGACGTCCGTGCCCTCGATTTCGATTTTGCCGGCCGTTGGTTCGAGCAGGCGATTGAAATGGCGCACGAGTGTGGATTTGCCGCTCCCTGACAGCCCCATGATGCAGAAGATCTCACCGCGGTTTACGTTGAGGCTGACATCGGCCACGCCCACCACCGCATTGAATTCGGCAAGGACTTCAGCCTTGGTCAGCCCCCGCGCACGAATGGCTTCCAGAGCAGCTTCGGGCTTAGCGCCAAAGATTTTCCAGATATTGGAAATTTCGATTACAGTCTCGTCGCTCATCCGCCCACCCGTACGTGCCTTCAAATGGGGCGGCACCGCTAGGTGCTGCCCGTTGTTTTTTGGTCTGGCTCAGAGACCCAGCATCGCATCTACGCGCTCGGAATTGGCGTTAACCCACTCGGCCGCAACTTCCTCAGCATCGCGCCCATTGGCACTGATCTCGAAGGCCAGCGAGCTCACGTCATCGGCGGTAAGGGAGAAGTTCGCGAAGAACTCTGCAATCGCCGGCGAGCGATCCCCAAGCGAGTTGGACCAGGCGATCTGAACTTCCTTCAGAGCGTCCTTGCTGGCTACCATCGACTTGTTGTACCAGTCAGGGTCGTCGGAGGGCTGCACCATCACGTATTTTTCAGGGTCATAAGTCGGTTCGGTCAGCATCACCACGTCAAACATGTACCAGACGGCATGCGGCTCATAGCAGTAGAAGGCATATCCTTCTTTTTTGGCGATACTGTCCTTGATGCGCGCGGTCTTAACAGCTTCCTCGGCGCGGATCGGATCGATGAAGTCCAACAGGCCATAGTCGCGCACCTTCACCTCGTTCACATTGGCCGAGGCCCAGCCGGGTGCACCGATCCACATCTCACCCTTACCGTTGCCATCGCTGTCCATCGCGGCCGCCACATCGGGGCGTCCAAGATCCGCGATGTCGGTGATATTCATCTCTGCGGCAAAGTCTTTGGAGACGCAGAAACCCTGATTGCCCTGATAGGGGTTCGATGACAACGTTACGGTGCCAGCACCATCAACATATTGCTTTGTGAAGGCCTCTTGATTAGGCAGCCATACATCAGGGTGCACATCGATATCACCCTTACCCTGATCCATCGCTTGAAAGATTGTGGCGTTGTTACCGGGCACGTACTCCACCGTGCCGCCAATGCGGGTGGTCACGATCTCACCCAAGACATGGGCAATGGCCTGTGCGCCTGTCCAAGTGGGAACGCCAATCTTAACCTCTTCAGCGGCGAGTGGTGCGCCGAGAGCTGAAACCAAAGCCGCGCTGATCAAGTATTTTTTTAGTTTCATTTGATATCTCCTTGTTGGTTTGTTGTGTATTTTCAGGCCACGTAGCCAGGAAGTTCGAAAGTTTCGGGATAGCCAAAAAGGGCTGCGCTTCCGCCGGTGTGCAGAAAGACGACATTGTCCATGCCGTCGAAATAGCCTTTGCGGTTTTGGTCGATGAGACCATCCAACCCTTTACCCGAATAGACCGGGTCGAACAAAAGCCCTTCGGTGCGGGCCAACAGCTTGAGCGCGTCAATCATCCCCTTGGTCGGAAGACCATATCCTGCTCCGACGTAGTCGCAGTTTGCACGTACATTTTCTCGCGCAATAGGTGTACCCGTCTCCATATATTCGACAGTGCGCATAGCCAGATCATGGACCATGCCTTCCTGTTTGTCTTGTGGGGCGCGTACGCCGATGCCCAGAAGGTGAATGTCGCTTTCAAGTGCGGCAAGACCGGCGACCAATCCGGCTTGCGTGCCAGAGCTGCCGGTCGCATGGACCAGCGCATCAATTTTCAACCCGGCATTGGCGGCCTGTTCGCTTAGCTCACGCGCGCAATTTACGTAGCCCAAAGCCCCGATCGGGTTCGACCCACCGCCCGGAATGATGTAGGGGTTTTTGCCTTCTGCCTGCATCCGCGCGGCGCAGGCTTCCATCTCGGCATTCATGTCCGCACCACCGGGACGCTTGGAGACACTGGCGCCATGCAAACGATCTAACAGGACGTTTCCATTCAGAATATAGTTCGGGTCATTGGAACCCGTGCGATCCTCAAGCAGGATGTGACACGCAAGGCCAAGTTTTGCGGCCGCCGCTGCTGTTTGACGCGCGTGATTGGATTGCGTCGCCCCTTGCGTGATGATGGTATCTGCACCTTTCTGGACAGCGTCAGCCATCAGAAATTCCAGCTTACGGGTCTTGTTCCCACCCGATGAGAGGCCGGTGCAATCATCCCGTTTGACCCAAAGACGCGGACCACCCAAAACCTCACTCAGGCGATCCATCGGCTCCAAAGGCGTAGGAAGATGACCAAGCGATACCCGGGGAAATTTCGCCAGCGTCAGCGATAGCTCCTTGCACAAGCTCAAAACCATCTCCGGCGCGACCATCGTGTCACCGCCGGTCATCTGAATTGTCTCAGCCACCACACTCTCCCTGCTTTTGCCCACAGCCAAACAGTTTCAAAAGAAAAAGAATAAAAACAGTGCATATTTCGCAGGCTGCCCATACATTTTCTTTGGGTATAACGGAGATGCGGATGAATATGCTGTGGTTTGACGATGTTCTGACCCTTCTAGAAGAGCGGAACATGACGCGGGCCGCGGCCCGCAGAAACATCACACAACCCGCATTCTCAAGGCGTATTCGCAGTTTTGAGGAGTGGCTAGGGATTGAAGTTCTCGATCGCAAATCGAACCGGGTCGAGATCAGTCCCGCACTGGCCTCGAATGAAGCCGAAATCCGCTCTTTGATCGCAAGATTAAATGATCTGCGCACAAAAATTGCGCAACATGGCCCCACCGTTTCGATTGTGACGATCGCCGCAACACATGCATCGGTCGTCTCGACCTTCCCTGATATGGCATTGCGTGCACGTGCAACGTTCAAGGGGCTCCGGTTTCGCCTGAGAACGGCCAATCTGAACGATTGTGTCACTCTGTTCCTGCGCGGCGATACCAACATGCTGCTATGCTACGAGGCGCAAACCGTCGCCCCAATGCCGTTCGGAGCAGGCATTCACCGCGGCACATGGGGGCACGACTACCTCATTCCGGTCATCGGTGGCGGATTGCGCTATGCCGTGCGCGGAAACGGTGACGTGCCTTTGGATACGCCTGCCATCGTCTATCCCGAAAACAGCTATTTCGGCGAAGCGTTGAACAAGAGCAAACTTCCCTTCGGAACCGCCGATTTCAGCAAAAACCCCGTTTGCCAGACGGCTTTTTCAAGTGGGGCAAAGGAAATGATCCTGAACGGTCTCGGTGTTGGTTGGCTGCCGTTAAGCATGGTGCACAAGGAAATTGAAAGCGGCGAGCTGATCTCCCTACGCAATCAATTGGGTCAGGAAAAGCTCGACGTGGTGGTCTATGCCCACCACCAGACCGAGATAGCGAAAACGTTGCTTGATTTCTGGACGAACAAGCCGTCTTCAAAGTCTAGAATGGACAAAGTGCCCGCTCTGGCCAGAGGTCAAAACAATCCGTTGGACCCGAATTTTGAGTGACGGAAAACCTTCGAAACGAAGCCGTAACCCTGTGGCGTCTTGGCAGCAAACGGACCAGTCTTGGATGTGGACGGCCCTACTACCAGGCAGCGCACAGAAGACCGTCTTCCTCAATTGTGCGGCGGATTTCGACTCGCTTGCATTTCTTGAACGCGATCGGGCCAACTTGACCTGATATAAGCCAGAATATCCCAAATCTCATTGTTGGTGAGTTCATCCCTAAATCCCGGCATGGCGCTTGCAAAGCCAATGACCCCACGTGCGGCTAACGCTGCTTCGCCACCAAGTCGTGTGTACTCAAAGAGAAGCTGATTATCATGGTGCCAAGTGTGCCCTGTCTCATCATGCGGTGGTGCAGGCAGAACACCATTGTCATCAGGTGTCTGCCAATTTGGCTGTCCTTCCAGATTGATGCCATGGCAGGACGCGCAGTGTTCGCCGTAAAGAACACGCCCATTAGTCAAATCTCGGTCTTCCATTTCGTGGCTGGCAATTGCCTCGCTCGCAACGCCACATAGAGCCAGTACCAGCAAGCGTTTCAAACGACTTCCACCCATGTTTTCATGCCAGCTGCCTGATGCCCTAGCATGTGACAGTGCAACAGCCATTTACCGGGATTGTCGAACACGCAAACGATTTCGCGGGTCTCACCAGGATTGATCAGCGCCGTATCCCGGAAAGCGCCTAAGCTGCTGTCCGCCCCGACTTCAAAGAAATGATGCCCGTGCAGATGGATGCCATGAGGGAAACGGGTGTCGTTCACCAGACGGATGCGCGCCGTTTGGCCACGTTCAAACTTGTGGAGCGGCGTATCCGATAGGCCAGATTGTCCGTTGAACGCCCAAATGTCAGTTTGCGTGCTTACCGGACGGCTCATCGCCCCGCCTTGCATGGTGAGCGACAGGTCCACCGCATTGTCCAAATCTGGCTCCTTGCGCTCGTTGGGTGGCAGTGTGGGAATAGCGGACGGTTGCCGCGTGCTGTTTACCCCTTCGACCGGAATTTCACCCAACAGGTAAGGATCGTCGCGCGTTGGGAAAACAAAGGCAATGTGATCAGCTGATGTTACGTCAGCAATGATATCTAAGCGTTGAGCCGGTGAGAGAATAAGGTTTGAAACCTCTTGCGGGTCCGGCAGTGGCATACCGTCGAACGCAACGATTTTGCCGTCGATGCCTTCAAGTTCAATCGGGAATATCCGGTCTGTTGCGACATTGATCAACCGCAAGCGCACGCGATCACCGCGCCGGACCGGCGTATTTGGTTCTACAAGCGCGCGGGCGTAGTTCCCCAACCGCCCTTGATGCGCCTGATCGTGCCTGTTCTCAAAGCCGTCGACGAGCGCTCCGCCTTCGGTGATGCGCCAGTCGTCAATCATCACAATCAGATCGTGATCCACATCGGGTGGGGTTAGCTCCTCAACGATCAGCGGCCCGTAGAGACCTCTGGCGACCTGTTCCCAGGATCGGTTGTGGGAGTGATACCAGAACGTGCCAGCATCGGGTGCTCGAAAGCTGTATTCGAACTCAGCACCCTTCTCTACTATGTGTTGGGTCATCCCCGGCACGCCATCCATCGCATTTTCGATGCGCAGCCCGTGCCAATGCACCGCCGAGCCTTCACCAATCTGGTTCAGGAACCGAATATCAAATGTATCACCCTGACGGGCGCGAAGCACCGGACCGGGCGTACTGCCATTAAAGCCAAGCATCGGAGTTGCCGGATCACCTTCGGGCAGAATTTGCGCATTGACCGGCTGTGCGACCAGTTCAAAGGGCGCTGATGCAAGAGCGATGCGCGGTGCCAGTGCCGCCGCGCATGTTGTGAACAGGAAGTCTCGCCTTTTCATAGAATGCCTCAATTCGGTAGGGTCAGAACGCTAGTGAGCGTCGCAGTGGCGACAAGCACCATCAGTATGACCGTAGTTTCGATTTCAATCGAGCGCGCCAGATGACGCGCCGCCTTATCGTGCCCTGCTTGCATAGCTGGAACGAAGCGGAGTTTGTTTGCGGCCGCCAACGTCAGGACCACGCCTACAAGTGCGATTTTGATCAGAAGGGTTTGCCCGTACCCGGTAGTCGTCAGCGCCCTCACATCGCCCAACAGCATCCAAGCCACTATTAGTCCCGCCAAAATCATAACAGGGACAACAATCGAAGCCGCCTGGCCAAATCGATGGCCCAACTTTGCTGCGTTGCTCAGATATTCTGGCCGTTTCGACAGGGCGCGCAACGGTCCAAGGATGCCGATCCAAAACGCGACCCCTAAAAGGTGCAAGAGCAAGAGCAAGCGAACGCCTGTTGATTCCAGTTCAGGAATATGCCCGATCTGAGCAAAGGACCACAGAGCGAGCAATCCACCTGCGAGGGCGATCCATTGCCCAACAAGTGGAATAAACACTCCGGCGATGATTAGTATGGATCCAGTGATCCGATAAACAAGAACTTCGCCAACCGAGGTCTGCCACAACAGACCGAGCATTTCAGGATCGGTCATCCCATCGGCTCCGCCCGTCAGGGCAGCGCCGCGCAGCATGAAGCCGAGGACACAGGCAACAAGCGCAAGCACCGCCAACAGCGCAACCTGAAGACGCATCCTTTCGCTGAGAGGCGACACAAGGTCGGTGAAAGCAATCTGAGTGATCAAAAGCCCAGTCGAACCGCCAATACCGACATAGAGTATCAGCTTGGACAGTATTGCGCCTATTCCCCAGATATCGGGCATACTCAGTCCACTGTAAATGTGAATTCACCCTGCATTGCGTGTCCGTCCACACCCAAGCCCCGCCATTCAATTCGATAGATACCTTCACCCATGCCTTGAAGCGGGAGCGCGAACGCGCGGCCAAAACTTGTCTGGTCTCCCAAGTCGAGCGTGACTGTATGCGCATCCTGATGGATCATGTTAACCTTTGTCAGGCGAATATCATCCGTGAAATTAAAGCTGATCTCAGAGGGCACCTCAGTAACTGTCGCGCCGTCTTCGGGTGTGGTGGTGTCCACTTTCGAATGGGCAAAAGCGTTTGTGGCAAGCGCGGAAATCAATGCAACTATAGTGAGCATTTTCATCGGCAAGTTCCTCAGTTCATTCCATTGACGCACTGTATTCTGCTGACGTAGTCGATGACCATAGCCACGTCACAAAGGGTTAAGCTTTCACCAGATGCGTGTCACCAAGCCGTTGCTCACGGCCCGAATCTGACACTTCAAGTGAAAACCAATGCTGCGGGCACGCCGAAATTTGCAAGCACTATCCGCACTCAAAAATTTTGAATACGCGTAAGCTCTCCAATCGGAGAACAGTTGGCAGTGTTTCTGTTCTCAGCTTATTCTAAAAAACCCTCTTTCCGACCCCCCAACTTATCCCCTTATTACGCTTTCTTTTTGCGCGCGACTTGACGTAAAGCCGAAAAGGGCAACGCACCGATCTGGGCGCATGTAAAGTTATCGTTGAGATCAAGCGGACGGCCCAAATCGAAGCGCTCTAGAAAAACCGTTTTCAGCCAGTATTTTATCTCATATTTGACGTTTCATCTCCCACTCCACATAGCTTTGTTGTTTGAAGTTCCAATCGTGCTCTTGATTTTCAGTGCTTTATACCTGATATTTCTGTCATGACAGAAATTATCGACATGACGAAATCAAATGCTGCAAGCCAGTTCATCCTGTATTGGGGCGACATGGGGAACCAGTGGGGTGTCAATCGTTCCGTGGCACAAATACACGCGCTTTTGTACCTCAGCTCCCGACCCCTTAACGCGGAACAGATTGCTGAATCTCTGGGCATTGCCCGATCCAATGTGTCCAACTCTCTAAAGGAATTGGTGAGCTGGCGGCTCATCCGTCGCGTTCCTGTACCGGGGGATCGGCGCGAACATTACGTGGCGGAGGTAGATGTTTGGGAGATGGGAATACGTATCGCTCAGGGGCGCAAAGAGCGCGAGATTGATCCCGCAACACAGGCTCTGCGCGCATGCGTTGCCCAAGCTGAAACCGAAAGCGGGTTGGACCCAATCACGCTGCAGCGGATGCAGGATATGCAAGAGTTCCTGACAACGGCCGACACATGGTTCCGCGACATGCTGACAGTGCCCCGTCCGAAGCTGATGATGTTGATGAAAATGGGAACCAAGGTTGTTTCCCTGCTCAGCCTTACCGGAGGCAAAAAGAGCCGCTAAAAAATTTATCCCTCAATTTCTCTTATGACGGAAACAACAGAATGCTCGAAATGAACGAAACCTCAACCGAACCTCGAACAGAACCAATTCAACCGCAATTCAATACCGCCTGCGACCAGGACGACCGGTTCAAAAACCTACTGGGGGCTGCGGCATGGGCCCGTTTGCCCAAAGCAATTCGGCGCAGATTCAGCAAACGGTTGCTGGGTGATGCCAGCCTTGCCTATCAGGGGCGCGTGATCCACATGCAGATGAACTTCATTGGACGCGCTTTGGCCATTGTCCTGCGAGTTATCGGAGCACCGCTGCCTTTCGATCACACCTCTGTCGGTCGCTCCGCTGTGGTGACAGTCACAGAAGATGCGGCAGCGGACGGTCAATTTTGGATCCGGCAATATGGCCGGGCCAAAGGGTTTCCGCAGATGGTTGGCAGTTCCAAACGCTTTGCCGGACCAACCGGGTTGGAGGAATATATAGGCTTTGGGATCGGCATCTCGCTCAGACTCAAAAGCACACGGACCGGCCTCTACTTCGTCAGTGACCGGTATTTTCTGAAACTGGGACAAAGACGGCTGTCTTTTCCGCGATGGGCATGCCCAGGGCGTCTGGTGGTCGGCCACGAAGAGCTTGGTGGTGGATATTTCCGATTCACCTTGGAACTGACACATCCGTTGTTTGGCGCGTTGATCTGGCAGGACGCCAACTTCCGCGATGCGGAAATAGTTCGGAGCATCAGGTCATGAAGGTCGTGATCATAGGGGGGTACGGCGTTTTCGGATCTCTGACTGCCCGCTTATTGGCGCGGGACGGACACCAGCTCTGGTTGGTTGGACGGCATCCCGAAAAGGGTCGTGCTCTAGCTCAGGAACTGAATGCGCAAACCTTAAAACTGGATGTCAGCGCAGCACCCGAGGCGCTGTTTGATCAGAAACCGGACGTTGTTATTGATGCCGCAGGACCGTTCCAGCACTATCGCGGCGACCCTTATGCGATCCCAAGGCTTTGCATCGCCAATCGCTGCCACTACCTTGACCTGTCGGATAGTGCGACCTTCACACAAGGCATCGCAGCCTTGAACTCCGATGCCAAGGAGGCTGGTGTTTTTGTGTTATCCGGCGCGTCCAGCGTGCCCGGTCTGTCCTCGTGTATCGTCGCAGACCTGATCAAAGGTCTAGAAGACGTTGACACGATCGACATTGCAATCCTACCCGGCAACCGGGCACCGCGTGGCATGTCCGTTATCAAGAGCATCGTGAGCGGCGTCGGGCGTCCATATCAACAATGGCGTGATGGTGCCTGGCGGACGACCCTCGGATGGACGGATCGCATACTGTATGAACTGGAGCCGGGTATGATCCGCGCTGGATACAGCGTTAACGTTCCCGACATCGCGCTTCTTCCAGCCCTGACCTACGCTCGGACCGTAACCTTCCGCGCTGGCCTTGAACTGCCGGTGATGAACTGGGCTCTCCGTCTACTGTCGCAGCTCAGGCAACACGCGAGGCTCGAATTACCGGAATGGGCCTATTTCGCACTCTACATGATTTCACAGGCGCTCTATCCCTTTGGGAGCAACCGTGGAGGTATGGAAGTGAGTGTTTCTGGCAAATGCAACGGACGAGGCGTAACCCGCAAGTGGAGGCTGATCGCCGAAGAAGGTCACGGTCCGTTTGTGCCCGGGATCATGTGCCGCACGATCCTACGAGAGTTGCCAAACATCAAGACGGGTGCGCGTCCGTGCCTGAACGAGGTTCCACGGCCCGTGGTTGAACACGCGATGGAAGATTTGCAGCTTCACACCGGGGTGTTCGAACACCTAGATCCGAGAGACACTGAAGAGACGGTCGGAACCATAAATCGTTCCCTTAGAAATCAGATGTGCCAAAGTACCGCCCAACGATAACCCCGCGCCGAACGGCTGAGAGTGCCAAGAGTACATTTTTTTTGCGGGTTGCGAGATGAGTTGCAGCTGGAGCTCGGAGTCTGAACAGACACCATGGATTTCGGCTTAATGTTCTGTTTTTAAATGGTTTTGAGAATGGCCTATTGTCGTGTTTCCAGGAGTTTCAGATCATAACACAACCAGCTACTCGAGTTTCTTGTGGTTCGGGTCTAAGAAATGGATGATCTCGGCCGCTTCAGGCTTTGCGAAAAAACCCGTTTTCCAGGTCCACGGGTCATTCAAAGATTGTCGCGGCTCAGTCGTATCGCAACTCAGTCGCCTTGCCCCGAAAGATCGTGTAGGCCATCACCGTGTATCCGGCGATCACCGGCAGAACAAAGACTGTCCCTATCAGAATGATAAACAGGCTTTCCGGAGCGCTTGCGGCCTCGTAGATCGTCAGCTGTTCGGGCACCACATAGGGGTAGAAGCTGTAGGCCATCCCGAAAAATGCCAGTGTGAACAAAACGATAGACGCCGCGAAGGGGAACCAGGCCCAACTGTCGTTGCGGGTTGGCAAGTGACGCAAGGCATACCATAGCAAAGCGATCAGAATGCCCGACATAAGTGGCAGAGGCAGCAGCAGGAAGAACTCGGGGAAGGTGAACCATTTGTCAAAGATGCGCGGACTGACCCAAGGGGTCGCCAATGACACCGAAGCGATGCCGATGATCAGCCCCCAGATTCCACCTTTAGCCCAATCAACGGCTTTTTGCTGCAGCGCCCCGTCGGTTTTGAGAATGACCCAGCAGGCTCCTATGAACCAATATCCTACGGCCAGAAACACGGCCGAGATGGCGGCGAAGATCCAGGTGCCGAAAGTGCTTTCCAGCCCCATGACGTATTTGCCCAGCATGAAGCCTTGAGCCAAAGCGGTCATCAACGAACCCGTAAAGAAAGCCGTGTCCCAACCATTTTTGTGGTGCGCCGGGGCTTTGACCCGGAACTCGAACGCGACACCGCGCAGGATCAGGCCAATCAGCATGATCGCCACCGGCAAATACAGCGAGGTCAGGATAACCCCATGTGCGGTTGGGAAGGCCACCAGAAGGATGCCGATGGCAAGCACCAACCACGTCTCGTTCGCGTCCCAGAACGGCCCGATCGAGGCAATCATTCGGTCCTTTTCGGCCTCATCGGCAAAAGGGAACAGGATCCCAACGCCCAGATCAAAGCCGTCCAGAACCACGTAGACAAGGATTGAGAGCCCCATAAGCGCCGCAAAGGTCAGGGGCAGCCACTGTGTCGGATCACCAAAATAAGTCATGGTTGTTTACTCCGCTGGAACTGCTTTGGGGTATTTCGGATCTGGACGGGAGGGTTGGTCGCCCTGCGCCGCCTTCCGCGCCAGATAGAACAGCACGCCGATATAGGCGGTCAGAAGCAGGGCGTAGATCAGCAGGTAGGCCGCCAGTGTCGTTCCCACCATCGGCGCGGGGACATCAGCCACGGCTTGTTCAGTTGTCAGCACACCATGAACCAGCCATGGCTGACGGCCAATCTCGGTTGTGTACCACCCGGCCAGCGTTGCGACCCAACCCGAAAAGGCCATCGGGACCAATGCGATTTGCATGAGTTTGGGCACTCCGGCAGGTCCCCGTCCGCGCCGCATGAACAGCAGTGTCGCCCAGCTGAGCAGCATGACCATACCGGTACCGACCATGATGCGGAACGACCAGAAGACAGGCGCAACGGGCGGGTGCAGCACGGTGCCGTCCTCGGCAACAAAATCATTCAGGCCGGGTACCACGCCATCTGCCTTATGCGTCAGAATGATCGAAGCGAGGTTGGAAATGCTGACCTCATAGTGGTTTTCACGCGCGGCTTCGTCGGGGATGGCAAACAGCAGCAGCGGTACGTTTGATTTGGTCTCCCAATTGCCCTCCATCGCGGCGACCTTCTGCGGCTGATATTCAAGCGTGTTCAGCCCGTGCATGTCTCCCATGAAGACTTGGGCCGGGATCAACAATGCGCCCAGCCACGCGCCGGTCTTGAAAGTTGCCCGCACGTCTTGCCCGCGATCTCCGAGCAGCCAGCGGAAGGACGAGAAGCCAAGCACCAGGAATGCTACCGTCAGGCCGCTGGCCAGCAGCATGTGGGTCAGTCGGTAAGGCATTGATGGGTTGAAGATGATTGCCCACCAATCGGTTGCAAAAGCTACACCGTCCCGCAGCTCGAACCCAGCAGGCGTATGCATCCAGCTGTTCAGAACCAAAATCCAGAAGGCCGACATAGTTGTTCCGAACGCCACGAGGAAAGTCGCGGTTGTGTGTAACCAGTTGGGAACGCGTGAAAAGCCGAACAGCATGATGCCTAGGAAAACTGCTTCCAAGAAGAACGCTGTCAGGATCTCATAGGCCAACAACGGCCCGGCGATATTGCCCACGGTCTCCATGAAACCCGGCCAGTTGGTGCCAAACTGAAAGGACATGGTGATGCCCGAGACCACACCCATCGCAAAGGACAGGGCGAAGACCTTTACTCAAAAGCGGTAGGCATCCATCCATTTGGTGTCTTTGGTTGCGTTGAAGCGCAGTTTGAAAAACAGCAGCACCCATCCCAATGCGATCGTGATCGTCGGGAAGAGGATGTGGAAAGATATGTTTGCCCCAAATTGAATGCGGGACAGCAGAAGCGCGTCCATTGTTCACCTTTAGAAGTCGTGTTCGAACTTCACATAGGTGTGGCCGTTTTGGCGTTAAGGGATGTGCGACAGCCGGTCATGCGGCAGGGTGGCGCATAGTTTTGGCGGTCACAGATCCGATGTTCTGATCGGCCGGGATTTGATCAATCATCTCCGGCACCATATCGGCATCCATTGCCCAGCAGCCGCATCCACAGGATGCTATCGAGAGGGTACCGCATTGCTCAACGTGACCTCAACCGCCCGTACTACAAGCGTTTCCTCGTGGATCCCTACACGTATCTTGCGCCAGATGCGGCGCTTGGTGCCGCCCTGATCGCGTCCGCTCCAACGCCTAAAAACTGACAAAAGACCAATCGGCGGCTGTTACGAGTGTTCGGTAGTTTGCAAGCAGCGGGTCTTTTCGCGTGGCTTCTTTCATATGAACAAATTTTGCTAGAAATCTTGTGAATTCTCCAGCTGCAGAAACGCATGATAGCTGTGAGTGGCAGGTGTTTTCTGCACGTTTTTCCTATCGCTCAGCCAACTCAATTTTTCAATTCTCCCTGCTTTACCCAGAAACCGAGGGGTTCAAAATTTTGACCGCAGAGGCCGGTATCAACGTTGAATTGTGAAAAGAAAACCAAGGCGGGGTTTTGAAAGTTCAGAGACGTTCGCTGACCTCAATGTGGCATTGCGGACTTTCAAACAATCTGAACAGAGGCGTCCATCGAAGAGACTCGATGATTGGCCTGGATTGAGATGCACCGGTGAAATACGGGGGTAGAAACAAATTCTCTTCTTCTTATGCGTGAAATGTGCATAGTTTTAAGAACGATCAAGAATTAATCAAATTGAACATGACATAGGTCAATTTTTGGCCTGCGACAGTTCGATAATGAGTTTGGTAAGTCTCGAGATCAACAGCGGACCGCAAGCCTATGAATAAGCTAGCCAGCCGCCGTGCCTTTCTGCGTGGCGCTCCGCTGCGCGAAGACCGGACAGCAATCATTCCGCCCGGCGCGGATCAGGACCACTTTTTCGAATTGTGCGTCCAATGCGACGATTGCGTCTCGGCTTGCCCCGAACACATCATCACCTTTGATCGGCAGGGCTGGCCAGTTGTCAGCCTTGAAGCCTCGCCCTGCACATTCTGCGGCGCCTGCGCCGAGGCCTGTACGACCGGTGCTTTGAAACCTGAAAACCTGAGTGTTTGGCCGTGGCGTGCCCATGTCACAGCAGGATGTCTTTCGATGAATGGCGTGAGCTGCCGTGTGTGTCAGGACGTCTGCGACAGCAACGCGATTGGGTTCAAGCTGTTACTTGGGGGGCGGTCGGAGCCCGCCGTCAACCAAGAGGCCTGTACAGGGTGCGGTGCCTGCGCCAGCGCTTGCCCAGCGAATACAATCCGATTTGTGCACTACGAAATACTCCCCCAGGAGAGCTTGCAATGAACATCTGCGGATGCCTTGTCCACGTCGCCCCCGACGCAGTCCAGACCGCCCAGGAGGCGATGCTAGGGTTTGACGGTGTCGAAATCCATGCCGCCGCCGAAGATGGCCGTGTTGTCGTCGTGGTTGAGGACACGCCCGAAAAGCTGGCCTCCGAGACGATCATGGATCTGCATCAGATCCCGGGCGTGATCTCTCTGACCCTGACCTATCACCATTTCGAAGACCTCGCGGAGACCCGTCCGCATCTTAACGCTTCCTGCCAGACCTGAAACCGGAGACCCATGCTATGACCATCTCTGAATCCCGCCGGACCTTCCTGAAATCGACTGCTGCCGCCGCGACCGCTTCGGCGGCTGGTCTTCCGCTGGCCACCGGCGCAGCGCAGGCGCAAGTCGGCACGTCTGACATTCGTTGGGACAAGGCGGCGTGCCGGTTCTGCGGCACGGGTTGCTCTGTTCTGGTCGGCACCAAGGAAGGGCGTGTGGTGGCCACCCAGGGTGACCCGGACGCGCCTGTAAACCGGGGCCTGAACTGTATCAAAGGCTATTTCCTGTCCAAGATCATGTACGGCAAGGACCGTCTGACCACACCCTTGCTGCGCAAGACCAATGGCGAATACGACAAGAACGGTGAATTCGAACCGGTCAGTTGGGACGAAGCCTTTGACGTCATGGCCGAGAAATGGAAAGAGGCTTTGGCCAAGAAAGGCCCGACCAGCGTTGGCATGTTTGGCTCTGGCCAGTGGACCGTCTGGGAAGGCTATGCGGCTGCCAAGATGATGAAGGCCGGGTTCCGCTCGAACAACATTGACCCCAACGCGCGTCATTGCATGGCATCAGCGGTTGTAGGCTTTATGCGGACCTTCGGCATTGATGAGCCGATGGGTTGCTATGACGACTTTGAGCACGCTGACACCTTCGTTTTGTGGGGCTCGAACATGGCGGAGATGCACCCGATC
Source organism: Ruegeria sp. ABV3_008 (assembly GCF_056161185.1). Lineage (NCBI taxonomy): Bacteria > Pseudomonadati > Pseudomonadota > Alphaproteobacteria > Rhodobacterales > Roseobacteraceae > Ruegeria > Ruegeria sp. ABV3_008. The sequence goes on from NZ_JBSWYP010000009.1 coordinate 152,413, forward strand.
CTGTGGTCGCGCCTCACCGACACGCGCCTGACCAAACCGGGTTCCGAGGTGCATGTGCTCTCCACTTTCGAACATCGCTCGTTCGAGCTGGCTGACAATGGGATGGTGTTCGCACCTCAGACCGATCTGGCGATCCTGAACTATATCGCCAATTACATCATTCAGAATGGCGCGGTGAACGAGGACTTCGTCCAAAACCACGTCAACATCACCAAAACCGTCACCGATATCGGGTATGGCCTACGCGACAACCATCCACTGCAGGAAGCGGCCGAGAACCCAAATGGCGGCAAGATGGAACCGATCAGCTTTGAGGAATATGCCGAGGCGGTTTCGAAATACACGCTGGAATACACGTCCGAGCTGTCGGGTGTGCCCGCCGAACAGCTTGAGCGTCTGGCCCAGCAATATGCCGACCCCAACCGCAAGGTCATGAGCCTGTGGACCATGGGCTTCAACCAGCACACACGCGGGTCGTGGGTGAATTCACTGATGTATAACGTGCACCTGCTGGTCGGGAAGATTTCCGAACCGGGCAACTCGCCGTTCTCGCTGACCGGTCAGCCGTCGGCCTGTGGCACCGCACGGGAGGTTGGCACCTTTGCCCACCGTCTGCCCGCCGACATGGTGGTTACGAACGATAAGCACCGTGAGATCTGTGAGACCGCGTGGAACATTCCTGCTGGCACCATCCCGGACAAACCCGGATTCCACGCTGTTCTGCAGCACCGCAAGCTGAAAGATGGTGACCTGAACGCCTATTGGGTGCAGTGCAACAATAACATGCAGGCCGCGCCCAATATCAACGAAGAAGGCTTTCCCGGCTATCGCAACCCGGAAAACTTCATCACCGTGTCCGACCCCTATCCGACGGTCACAGCCGTGTCTGCCGATCTGATCCTGCCCACCGCCATGTGGGTCGAAAAAGAAGGCGCCTATGGCAATGCCGAGCGCCGCACTCAGTTCTGGCGGCAACAGGTGCAAGCGCCGGGAGAGGCGAAATCGGACCTCTGGCAGCTCATGGAGTTTTCCAAACGCTTCACCGTCGAAGAGGTTTGGGGCGAAGAGCTGCTGGCCACCATGCCCGAGCATCGCGGCAAGACGATGTATGACGTGCTATATGCCAACGGCAAGATCGACCAGTTCCCGCTGTCCGAGACGGCCGAAGGCTTCCACAACGACGATGCGGAACATTTCGGCTACTATGTCCAGAAAGGTCTGTTCGAAGAATATGCCGATTTCGGGCGGGGCCATGCGCACGATCTGGCACCGTTCGAAATGTACCACGAGGCGCGCGGTATGCGCTGGCCGGTCGTGGACGGCAAGGAAACGCTCTATCGCTTCCGCGAAGGCTATGACCCCTACGTGCCCGAAGGCGCGGGCGTGAAGTTCTATGGCAAGCCCGATGGCAAAGCGAGTATTATCTTTGCGCCCTACGAACCCGCCGCCGAAGAGCCCGATGAAGAATTTGATCTGTGGCTGTCCACGGGCCGCGTGCTGGAGCACTGGCACTCGGGCTCGATGACCCGCCGGGTGCCTGAACTACACCGCGCCTATCCGAACGCGGTTGTCTACATGCACCCGCAGGATGCCGAAGATCGGGGTCTGCGCCGTGGGCAAGAGATCGTTCTGTCCACCCGCCGCGGTGAGGTCACAAGCCGGGTCGAGACCCGCGGACGCAACAAGGTGCCGCGCGGTCTCGTTTTCATGCCCTGGTTCGATGAGCATCAGCTGACCAACAAGTTGACGCTGGACGCAACCTGCCCGCTTTCGAAAGAGACAGACTTCAAGAAATGCGCCTGCAAGGTCGAGCGCGCTTAACCGGGAAGGATCGCAAAGGTTGTCCCCATGTCCCTGACCGGTACTCCTCTTTCGCCGCAACGGCGTCGCTTCCTGCAGGATTCGGCGCGCGCGGCAGGTGGATGCGTAGTCGCCGGGTCATTGCTGGCCTGGTTGGCGCGCGATGCCCGCGCGCTTCCGGCGGAAGCCTTGCGCCCGCCTGGCGCATTGTCGGAGAAAGAGTTCCTGTCAGCCTGTATTCGCTGCGGGCTCTGCGTGCGGGACTGTCCTTACGACACCCTGAAACTGGCTGAGCTTGGGGTCGATGCCGTTGCAACCGGCACGCCCTATTTCACCGCTCGCGATGTACCCTGCGAGATGTGCGATGACATCCCCTGTGTCGCCGCTTGTCCCACCGGCGCGCTGGACCCGGGTTTGGACAATATCGACGACGCCAAAATGGGCGTTGCTGTTCTGGTCGATCAGGAAAACTGCCTGAACTTCCTTGGCCTGCGCTGCGATGTCTGTTACCGCGTCTGCCCCGTTATTGACGAGGCAATCACGCTGGAAACCGCGCACAACGCGCGTTCAGGCCACCATGCGATGTTCATTCCTACCGTCCATGCCGACCGCTGCACCGGCTGCGGTATGTGCGAGAAAAGCTGTGTTCTACCCGAAGCTGCGATCAAAGTACTGCCCGCCCGATTGGCGCGCGGCAGCAGCGCGGACCACTATCGCAAGGGCTGGGAAGAAAAAGAAAGCCACGGCGGTCCGCTTGTGGACGGATTGATCGACCTACCCGACCGCCTGCCGGGGCCTGGCACAGACAATCTGGCCGCGCCGGGCGGCTTTGCGCCCTCCTATAACCTACCGGGGGCAGGCCAATGAGCGCGCACACTCATGTTCCGGTTGGTCAGGAGGCTATTGAGGCCAAAGGCTGGGTCGGTGCGCACAAGTTCCTGCTGCTGCGTCGGACAAGCCAACTGTTCTTTTTAGCGTTGTTTCTGCTGGGGCCATGGTTCGGTCTCTGGATCGTGCAGGGAACGTTGGCGGGGTCGCTGACCCTTGGCATTCTGCCCCTGACCGATCCGTTTGTGCTGCTGCAAAGCTTTGTGGCCGGGCATTGGCCGGAACTGACCGCCTTGATCGGCGGGATCATCGTTCTGGTCGCTTATGCGCTGATCGGCGGGCGCGTCTATTGTTCGTGGGTCTGTCCGATCAACCCGGTGACTGATGCCGCCAACTGGTTGCACCGCAAGCTGGACCTGCCCAAAGGCTGGCAACCCAAACGCAGCACCCGCCTGTGGATACTGGCGACGGTCCTGATCGTCTCGGGCCTGTCTGGCGTCATCGCGTGGGAGTTGGTCAATCCAATCACCATGCTGCATCGCGGGCTGATTTTCGGCACAGGCTTTGTCTGGGTGCTGATCGCTGCGATCTTCATCTTTGATCTGGTCGTCGCCCGTCACGGTTGGTGTGGCCATATCTGCCCCGTCGGCGCCTTCTATGGCTTGATCGGCAGCAAAAGCCTGCTTCGTGTCAGCGCCGCCAACCGGACCGCCTGCAATGACTGCATGGATTGCTATGCCGTCTGCCCGGAGAACCAGGTCATCTCGCCAGCTCTGAAAGGCAAACCGGATGCGACGCCGCTGATCCTGTCGCCCGATTGCTCAAATTGCGGCCGCTGCATCGATGTATGTGCGGTGGATGTCTTCAAGTTTACTCACCGGTTCGACGACAAGGTCGTCGCGCCTTTCGATCCCGTTCCCGCGCCCGATGCGCGCACGGCCAGACCTATCTAAGGGAGTGCACAGATGAACAAGCCAATCCTGACAGGCGTCGCCGCCCTGATCCCAGTCGTACTCCTCAGCGGGTTCGCCCTTGCGCAATCCGCCCAGGTTGAGACCCTGCGAGGCGGCGAAGTGGATGAAACGGTCCCGCTGGATCAAGTCCACAAAACGATGGAAGGACGTATTGCGCGGAACTACCGGCAACAGCCGCCGCTGATCCCACACTCGATCAAACAATACCAGATCGACACGCGAACCAACCAGTGCCTTTCCTGCCATGACTGGACCGTTGCGGGCGAACGCAACGCGCCCACCTTGTCGATGACCCACTATCTCGATCGCGACGGCAATGAGTTGGATCACATCGCAGGGACCCGGTATTTCTGCAACCAATGCCACGTGCCGCAGGTAAATGCGCCTACCTTGGTCGATAACCTGTTTGAACCATCCCACAGCAACTAATCCAACGTATGACTGAAAGGAGCACCAAGATGGCAGACTCTCCTGAAAAACGCGGCTGGATCGGTCGCTTGTGGAACGCGTTCTGGACACCGGCTGTTTTGTTCAGTTCGGGGTTTTTGATCTTGGCCGGCTTTCTGGGGGGTATCCTATTCTGGGGCGGCTTTCACTGGACTCTTGAACTGACCAATACCGAAGAGTTCTGCGTGTCTTGCCATACGATGGAAACCAACTTGGGTGAGTACCGCGAGACGATCCACTACAACAACCATTCGGGCGTGCGCGCGATCTGTTCAGATTGCCACGTGCCGGATGAGTGGAACCACAAGATCAAAGCCAAGATCATGGCCGTAAAAGATGTCTATCACGAACTCGCAGGCACAATCAGCACACCCGAGAAATACGAGGATCACCGTCTGGCGATGGCCTCGGCCGTTTGGAAGAAGATGAAAGAATCCGACAGCCGCGAATGCCGGAACTGTCACAACTTCGACTATATGGACTTTACCTTGCAGGAAACACGCGCCGCTAGCGAGCATCAGCGTGCGATTGACACAGGGATGACCTGTATCGACTGCCACCAGGGTATCGCTCACAGCCTGCCGCCGGGATATCTTGAGACCTATCAGGACATAGCCGAAGCGGTTGACGGCAAGCCGCTGCACAAACAAGCGGCGGTGTCTGGCAATGACATCCGGTCCTTCCTCAACACCAGCGCCGATTAAGAAGGGGGCAGAGATGTTAGATATACTTGGGACAATCGGTGGAAACATCCTCAGCCTGCCCGGCATTCTTGGGCTGGCGCTGGGGATGATGACCAGACGAATATGGCTGGGCGCGGCGATGGGCGGGCTTGTCGGCGTGTTTGAAACACTGGTCTTTGCCGGTTTTCAATTTGCGCAAATCGAAGCTCTTGAGCTCGTGATTGCTATTCTGGTTGGCGTGTGTGCGGGCGGTCTAGGGAGCCTTATCCGAATAAAAGGAACGCAAGTCAGGCCATAGAGTCAGGATGCATTGATTTTCGATGCGTTGAATCATGCACGTCTTGGAACACGGAGCGATGGCATGAGCGATCTGATCCGGCGGAGCGACGTGCAGATGGCCAAGCATTCCCCTTTCTTCCCGAAGTCGAACGGCGGGCCATGGGTTGATGATGGACGAGTGCTTAGCGAGCTTTTCTTCATCAATCGTAGTGGAACACTCACCCGAGACGCGCTCGAGGTCTATGGGCCGCACAAGACACTCTACAGTCGATGGAAACGTAGGATCGAGAAAAACACTTTACTTAAATGATGGTCGCCCCAGCTGCCGAACATGGCGAGGAATAGACAATGGTGATCCCCTTTCGGGACATCGCTGCACAATGCACCGCCAGGCAGAGATTTGAGATCCTGTTTGGTAGGTTCTGGGATTGGACGCGCGTGGCGACACGTTATGATCGCCGCCAAAGTCTTCCTTTCTGCAATCGCCCTCGTAGCGACGGTCATTTTTTGGACTTGCATCCTGACCCTAGGTGTTGGGTCACAGGTTGTGATGCTCATTCTACGCCAAGTACTTTAAGCGAAAGACCGCCTTGCGGACCTTAGGGTTTTGGCGTTTCAGCTATTCCGGCTTCTACACGCTCTGAGAGTTGCACCTCTTGTTCGTCCTATCTTAAAGATAGTGGTGAAACCGGATCAGCGACTGGCGGAACAATTGAAAGACAAGACCCAAGACTTGCGCACTGCTGATCAGGGTGGAGCGTCCTCTGTTCAACTGCGTTTGCAAGATGCGGACATGAAGCTTTTGCAGGTGTTTGCCCATGTCGCCGAAGCCGGAGGGCTATCCCCCGCGCAATATGGGCTGAACATGAGCTTGTCTGCCGTAAGTGCCGCAATCTCAAACCTGGAAACCCGGCTTGGCTTTCGGCTTTGTGACCGCGGACGCGGTGGGTTTCAGCTGACCGAAGGGGGGCATCTTGTGTATCAGGAACTCCGCTCGCTCAGCGTTGCGATCGGGTCCTTCAACAGGTCGGTTCAGGCCTATACGAGCGACATGCAGGGTCAATTCAACATCGCGATAGACGATGCGATTCTGACCAATCTCTCGTGTCCGATCTACAAGGTGATCCAGAGGTTTGCCGCGCAAGCGCCGGAGATTTCGCTGAACATCACCATAATGAGCGCCCCTCAAATGGAGCGCGCCTTGCTGAACAATGAACTCAACATCGCCGTCGGGCCGTTTCAGGAATTGTCCCCCTCGCTTCGCGGCGAAACAGTCTATGTCGAACAGCAGCTGTTGTGCTGCGGCCGGTTTAATCCGATTTATGATCTGTATGACCCCGACGAAATCGAAAAGGCAGTGACCAAAGCGCAGTATTCCAAACGCAGCTTTGATGATCGCGACAGGCATCAGGCGCCTGGGCCTTTTACCAGCGCCGCAACAGCCGCCACGATGGAGGCGATGCTGGCTATGGTCCTCAGCGGCCTTTACCTCGGCTACCTACCCCGTCACGCCTGCGAGCCATGGATAGAGCGGGGTGAGCTGAAATCAGTTCTACCGCAGGTCTTTGCCTATGACACCGAAATTCAGTTGGTCTCCCGCAAAGCCCACGGGGACAAACGTGTCGATTTGTTCCTGACAGCGCTGGCTGAAACTCAAAGCTGAGCGCCGTCACTTTTGCACCGCCATAAGTTCACTTCAGAAAAAATGGATTTTCTCGCGCCCGGTTTCTGACATGGTGTCCCGATGGCATCGAACGCAACGGCAGGACCCCTGACATGACGACCCCCGACAGCTATGTCTCGCTGCAAGAGATCATGAGCACCGCGCAGCGGATCGCGCCCATCGTGCGCAAGACACCCCTGGTGTTTTCTGAGACCCTGTCGGAGCGCGCGGGTTTTGAAATCTGGCTGAAGCTGGAGAACCTGCAAACCACAGGCAGCTTCAAACTAAGGGGAGCCTCAAACCGCATTCTGCAACTGACCGCCGAGGAACGCGCGCGTGGGATCATTGCCGTGTCCAGCGGCAATCACGGCAGGGCCGTCGCCTATCTGTCCAAACGTCTGGGGATCACGGCTCGTGTGGTTGTCTGCTCGCTCTGTCCGGAAAACAAGCGTCAGGCGATGCGCGACCTCGGGGCCGAGGTAATTGTGCATGGCGACACGCAGGACGAGGCGCAGGATCACGCGGATCGGCTGATGGAGCAGCACGGCTATACCTGGGCAGATCCGTTTGACGATCTGAATGTGATCGCGGGGCAAGGCACGATCGCACTCGAGGCGCTGACCGACTTGCCCGATGCGGACATGATCATCGCGCCCTTGTCCGGGGGCGGTCTTTTGTCCGGCATTGCACTGGCCACCAAGTCGATCTCGCCCGGGATCTCCGTTGTCGGGTCTTCGATGGAGGTCGAACCGGGCATGGTGCGCAGTCTTGAGGCGGGCAAACCGGTTCATGTCGAGGAATTCCCAAGCCTTGCCAGCAGCATCACCGGGGCCATCGGCCTGCGCAATCGCTATACCTTCCCGATCATTCGCGACTTCATGGATCGCGCCGTTTTGATCCCCGAGGACGCGCTGGTGCCGGAAATGGCCCGGTTTGCCGATAGCGAAGGGATGATCGTCGAGGGCGGCTCGATCACATCGGTCATTGCAGCGCTCAGCCCTGAAGTCCGCGAAATGGCCCCGAAACGGGCAATCGTGGTCATGAGTGGCCGCAACATCGGCCTGCCGACGTTTCTGTCGGTGATCAAGGACGCAGGGGTCTGATCCCCACGTGGATGAAAGGGCATTTCCTGCCCGCATCCCGCCCGTCAAGACACATCGGGGATTACCCCGCACCGAAAGACCAAGGACTCCGTCATGACCGACACCTCAAAATCCGCAATCGTGTTGAACGCCTCAGACGTTGCCGCGCTTTTGCCCTCAGTTGACGCGCTGGCCGCGATGCGCGCTCTGTTTACCGAGCTTGGGCGCGGGCAAGCTGTGCAGCCGTCACAAACCCTGACCCTGCTCCCTGAAGACAAGGGCGATTTCGTCACCTATCTGGGGGCAAGCACCGGGGCCGATCTTTTTGGTGCCAAGCTCTCGCCCTATCTGGTGCGTCCCGGGAAGCCCGTGATCACGGCGTGGACGGTTCTCATGTCGATGGAAACCGGCCAGCCCCTGATGCTGTGCGATTCCGGTGAGCTGACGACGGAACGCACCGCCGCCACGACCGCTTTGGCCGTCGACCACCTCGCCCGTCCTGAGGCAAAGGTCCTGTCGATCATCGGCTCTGGCAAGGTGGCGCAAGCGCATCTGAAACATGTGCTGGCCCTGCGCGACTGGAGCGATATTCGCGTCTATTCCCCCAACGTTGCGCAAAACACCGAGCTGGCAGCGCAGTCGCACGCTACAGATAGCCGGGTCCAACTGGCCGACAGCGCCGATGCCGCCGGTCAGGGCGCGGATGTCGTCATGCTCTGCACCTCGTCCGGTACGCCTGTGTTCGACACGGCGTCGGTGTCTGCGGGGGCGTTGGTCACCTCAATCAGCACCAATGTCGCCAACGCGCATGAGGTCGACCCGGCGTTCCTGACAACGGCCGAGGTCTATTGCGACTATCGCGCCACCACGCCCGGTTCGGCCGGAGAAATGAAACTGGCGGCCGAGGCCGGATGGCAACCGGGCAGCATTCGCGGTGATCTGGCCGAATTGCAGGTTGAGGCCTGCGAGACCCCGTCAGGCGACAAACCCGTCTTCTTCCGCTCAATCGGGTTGGGGCTAGAGGACATCTTCATGGCCCGCGCCGTCTATGACGCGGCTTCGGCGTAACTGAGAGCAGAAGGAAACACCCATGGATATCAGACCTTTCGGCGTCGAAATGTGGATGAATGAGTTCGAGACGAAATGCGACCTCAACCTCGCGGAAACCTGCGTGGAATCCATAACTCTGGGTGAACTGTTCGAGATGGCCGGGCAGCACAACAGCATCCTGAACGACCTGTCAGCGATGAAGATGACCTATGGCGCGATCGAAGGCTCGGACCGGTTGCGCGACGCGATTTGCAGCCTATACGAAAGCCAGACACGCGAAAACATCCTGACCACGCATGGCACTATCGGGGCGAACTCGCTGGTGCATCAGACCCTCGTGGCGCGCGGGGATCACGTGATTTCGGTGATCCCGACCTATCAGCAGCACTACTCGATCCCCGAAAGCATTGGGGCCGAGATCGAGTTACTGCACCTGAAGCCCGAAAACGCGTTCCTGCCCGATCTGGATGAATTGCGCGCCATGGTCCGCCCCGACACGCGCCTGATCGCGATCAACAACCCCAACAATCCAACGGGCGCGCTGATGGATCGCGAGATGCTGGAACAAATCGTCGAGATCGCGCGCAGCGTCGGTGCATGGCTACTGTGTGATGAGGTCTATCGCGGTACCGATCAGACAGAGGATGGCTTCACGGCGGCGGTCGCTGATCTCTACGAAAAGGGGATCAGCACAGCGGGGATGTCCAAAGCCTATTCTCTGGCCGGACTGCGCGTTGGCTGGATCGCGGGGCCCAAGGATATGCTGCATGACGTGATGATCCACCGTGATTACAACACCATCTCGGTCGGTCAGGTCGATGAGCTGCTGGCCGCCATGGCGCTGGAAAATCGCGACAAAATTCTGGATCGCGCCCAGCGAATCACCCGTGAGAACCTGCAGATCGTCGAAGACTGGATCGCGCAGGAGCCTCTGATCTCATGGGTCAAGCCGAAATCAGGCACCACCGCGCTGCTTAAATACGATCTGCCCATGTCCTCGCGTGAACTGTGCGTGACCTTGCTAAAAGAGGACGGCGTGATGCTGACCCCCGGCAGCGCCATGGACATGGAGGGCTGGCTGCGTCTGGGTTACACCAATCCCACGGCGGATCTGGTAGCGGGTCTTGAGAAATTCTCGGGCTTTCTGGTCCGTCACAGCGCCACCTGAGAGGGACATGGATGATCCAGCTGGACAAGGCGCAGATTCAGGATCGTTTCGACTTCCCCAAGGCCGTCGATGCGATCCGCGCGGCCTATACCGCCGTGGCGCAGGGACGGGTTCAGACCCCGCCCGTCACCTATCTGGGCTTCCCCGAGGCCGCAGGGGATTGTCACGTCAAATCCGGCCATATCGAAGATGACGATATCTTCGTCATCAAGATCGCGACCGGGTTTTACGACAATCCCTCCAAAGGCTTGCCCAGCTCGAACGGCATGAACATTGTCTTTTCGGCCAAAACTGGCGCGCCGGTGGCCTTTTTGCAGGACGAAGGCTGGCTGACCGATATCCGCACCGGTATCGGCGGGGCATTGGCGACGCAGGCGCTTGCGGTTGAGGGGTTTGAGAAAGTGCTGATCGTCGGCACCGGCTTGCAGGCCCGCCATCAGGCGAAATGTCTGCAACAGTTGATCCCGGATCGCCGTCTGTCTTTCCAAATCTGGGGGCGGTCCCCGGATCAGGCCAAGGCGACAGCCGAAGACCTGATCTCAATGGGGATAAAGGCTGAACGCGCCGATGACCTGCCCTCGGCCTGCAAGACGGCGCAAGCCATCATCACGACAACGCCTGCTCAGAGCTTTCTGATCGCAAACGACTGGGTGCAACCGGGCACTCATATCTCAGCCACCGGAGCCGACTGCCCGGGCAAACAGGAGCTTGAGACCGATCTGGTCGCCCGCGCCGATCTGCTGGTCTGCGCCTCACCCGAGCAGTGTTTGGATCACGGAGAGTTCCAGACCCTTGCTAAGTCCGGTCACCTGACCGAGGCCGATGTCGCCACACTTGGGAACATCCTGTCCGGCGCGTATCCGGGTCGACAATCGGCTGATCAGATCACCATCACGGATCTGACCGGGCTGGCGGCTCAGGACATTGCAATCTCAAGCGCCTTGCAGATAGAAACCGGACAACTGGCGTAGACAGCTTAGTCAAGGATCGCAACGGGCTGACCCAAGACCTCGGTATCGGGGGTCACCCCAAGCCCAACCCCTTCGGGTGGGGCGATACGGCCATTTTCGCGCACTCGCCCATCCGGCGCAAGCCGGGGGCCGACATAGTGGCTGAGGTCACAGGTATTCATGATCCCGCGCGAAGGGGTCGAGGCAGCCAGATGCAACAGCGCAGCCGTGGTGATGTCGCTGCCCCACGTATCCTCGATACACATCTGCGTGCCCAGGGTCAGACACAGATCGCGGATCTGACGCATCGCGGACAGGCCGCTCATCTTGGATAGTTTCAACGCAACGGCCTGCATACAGCCCAACTGATGCGCCTGAAGGACCGAGTCTATATCTAAGGCGTTTTCGTCGATCTTCATCGGCAGAGCGGTTGAGCGCTGAACATGCGCACATTCTTCCAGCGTCGCGCAGGGTTGTTCCAGCATCACATCCAGATGGGACGCCGCACGCCCCACGCGGATCGCTGTCAACGCATCGCTGCCGCAGTTCCAATCGCCATAGACCAGCGGGCCGGGGCCAACAGCCTCACGCACTTTGGCCAGGCGCTCGACATCGGTTTGCCAATCTGCATCTGCACCCAGTTTGACCTGAAACTGGCGCATACCTTTGTCAAAAGCGTCGCGCGCCATCCGGGCCATCTCATCCGGGGCAACGCACGTGATCGAGTGATAGAGCGGCATATCCTTGACCTGACGGCCGCCCAAAAGCTTGTGCAAAGGCAGATCGGCGGCCTGCGCGGTCAGATCCCAAAGCGCAGTATCAATGGCCGATTTCGCATAGCCGTGGCCCGGAAGGTATGCGTTCAGTTTCTCCATCAAAGCCTCGGGTCCAACAGGATCGGCCCCGATCAAGACCGGGGCCAACTCGGTCACGGCCGGAACGACACCCTTGGCATAGGCCGGCAGATAATGAGGGATCGGGCAGACCTCCCCCCAGCCCTGCAAGCCTGTATCCGTATCAAGCCGCAGAACCACGGATGTCGTTGTATCGCAGGTTTTCCCATCCGCCATGTAGTAGGTTTCATGGCTGGTCAGAGGGACTTCCCAAACGGCAATACGGGTGATCTTCAACTTAGACTTCCTTTTGGCGCAGAGCGTGTTGAGGGGGGCAGAAACGCGCGCCCTGCCCCCTTCGTATTTATGCCGGAACTGCGGCTGGAGCATCCGTTCTGGGACGCTCGGACTTTGGATCATAGGCCGCTTCGCCAAGGATACGCCCCTTGCGCGGGCAGCCGGCGATCACGACCTCGACCTCAGTGCCGGGAACATTCACATGTGGCTTGACGAAGGCAAAGGCAAGGATCTTGCCGACGCTATGACCATAGGCAACCGAAGCCGTTGCACCTACGACCTTGCCGTCGATGCGGATCGCCTCGCCCCCATGACCGTCTTCGATACCGTCCGGCTCGATTTCAAGATAGGCGCAGATCCAGGGCATTTGACCGGCTTGGGCCTGCGCGGCGCTGGCGCGAGTGGCTTCAACCCCCAGATACTCTTTGTCCAGCTTGAAGAATCGGCCCACATTCGCCTCGGGCAAAGTGACCTCATTTGTAAGCTCACCAGCGCCAGGGAAGGCTTTTTCCATCCGCAAGCTGTTCATCGCGAACGAGCCGTAGTTCTCGATCCCGAATGCCTCTCCCGCGGTCCAGAGCGCGTTGTAAACGTCAACGCAAGCTCCATCCGGCATGTGGAATTCCCAGCCCAATTCACCCGCATAGGACATGCGGAAGGCCCAGACCTTGTGCCCGGCGATGGTGATTTCCCGCGCCGACAACCACCGGAAACCGGCGTTGGACAAGTCAGCATCGGTGCATTTGGCCAGCACCTCGCGGGATTTTGGCCCGTTCAGGGACAAAGCCGACCAATCTTCGGAGAGCGTTTTGACAAAGACGGTCTCTCCCGCGAGGTTCTGGTTCAGGTGATCCACAAGGCGTTGCTCGAAGAAGGCCGCGCAGACCAGATAGTAGCGATCTTCGGCCATGCGCACGATCGTGGCTTCGAGCTCGATCCGCCCCCTTCGGTTCAAGAAGTGCGTCAGCGTGATTGAGCCATCTTTTTGCGGCATCTTGTTCGCGGTCAGGCGATCCAGCAGCGCATGGGCATCCGGCCCCGAGACCTCAACCTTGGTGAAGGCGGTCACGTCCATGATCCCCACGCGCTTGCGCACGGCCTGACATTCCAGCGCAACCATATCGAAGACCTCGTTGCGGCGGAACGAGTAGTGGTCGCGCTGTTCCACGCCATTTCGGGCAAACCAGCGGGGGCGTTCGTGGCCGAAGACCTCCTCATAAACCGCGCCTTTGTCCTTGAGGATCTCATAGAGCGGAGACGGTTTGATCGGACGCCCCTCAAGACGATTGAAATGCGGAAAGGGGATCTCATGGCGCAGTTTGTAGTCCTCATGCGCCTTGACGACCTGCCAGTCTTTCTTGGCGTAGTTGCCAAAGCGGCGCGGGTCATAATCGCGCATGTTGATATCGGCGGCCCCGTGAACCATCCATTTCGCCAGTTCGCGGGTCAGACCCGGACCCCAGCCAATGCCGATCTGCGTGCCGCAGCAGCACCAGTAATTCTTAACGCCCGGTGCGGGACCAACCATCGGGTTGCCATCGGGCGGATGGCTGATCGCGCCGTGCACTTCGCGGGTGATGCCCAGTTCGGCAAAGATTGGCATCCGCTCCAGCGAATTCTCAAGCCAGGGCATAACGCGGTCATAATCGGCCTCAAACAGCCAGTTCTCGTATTCCCAAGGGCATTCATCATGCCAGACAGAGTTCGAGTTCTCTTTCTCATAAATCCCGATCAGGCCCTTCTTCTGCTCCATCCGGATATAGCCCGAGACCATCTTGTCATCGCGGATCACCGGCAGTTCCGTGTCCAGATCCTGAAATTCCGGCACGTTCTCGGTGACAAAATAGTGGTGCGTCATTGAGGTCATGGGCAGCTGCAGATCGGACCATTCGCCCATCTGCCGCGCATAGGTGCCGCCTGCGTTGACGACATGTTCGCAGATGATCGTGCCCTGTTCGGTCTCGACCACCCATTCGCCTGCATCGTTCTGCGTGATGTTGGTGGCGCGGCAGTGTCGGAAGATCTTTACGCCTTTCTGCCGTGCCCCCGCTGCCATGGCCATGGTCACATTCGAAGGGTCAACATGGCCATCATCGGGCGTGTACAGCGCGCCCAGAACACCGTCGAGATTGTAGAACGGGTGCTTTTCAGCAATGAACTCGGGGCCCACCAGCTCGATATTGAAGCCAAGGGCGCGACCGACGGACAGCGTGTGGCGCAGCCAGTCCATCTCATCCTCGGTGTAGGCCAGCCGGAACGAGCCGCAACCGTGCCACGTGACGGCCTGACCGGTCTCTTCTTCCAGCATTTTCGAATAGAGGCCGATATTGTAGTCGACCATCTTGCCCAGCCCATAAGAGCTTGTGGAATGAGTGATCTGACCCGCCGCGTGCCAGGTCGAGCCGCTGGTCAGCTCGGCCTTTTCCAGCAGGATGGTCTCCTCCCCCCATCCTTCGTGGCCAAGGTGGTAGGCGAGGCCACAGCCCATGACCCCGCCGCCAACAATGACGACCTTTGCGCGTTCGGGCAGTTCTTTCTTGGACATCGCAGGATTCCTGTTCCAGAGTCGCAGATTTCTGTGGATTTGATAATCAAACAAATGTACCACGGTCAACACATAACGACACAAATGAACGCTACCCAAGGCAAGCCCCTCGGTTTCCAAGTTGAGGATCCATCATGACCAAGCCGCTCACCCACTCGCTCGAGGCCCGCTACTACACCGATCCCGCTGTCTTCGAAGATGAGATGAACAGGCTGCTGGCGCGGACATGGCAATTCGCAGGACACGCGGCCGATATCCCAAATGTGGGCGACTACTTCGCCTTTCAGATTGCCGGGCAGAACCTGTTTGCCATTCGCGGCAGGGATGAGGTGGTCCGCACCTTCTACAATGTGTGCCAACACCGCGCGCATGAGATGGTGACCGGAACCGGCAATACTCGGGTTGTGGTCTGCCCCTATCACCAATGGACGTATGAACTGACTGGCGGGCTGCGCGCAGGGCCTAACATCAAATCGGTCCCCGGCTTTGAACGGGAAAAAATCTGTCTGACCGAGGTTCGTACCGAGATTTTTCTGGGCTTCGTCTTCGTCAATCTCGACAAAGATGCCGCCCCGATGGACGACTGGTATCCCGGCGTGCGCGAAGAGATCGCCGAATTCGTACCCCATATAGATGACCTCGCGCCGCTGGAATGGGTCGAGATTCCGGAGGATTGCAACTGGAAGGTCTCCGTCGAGAATTACTCGGAGTGCTACCACTGCCCATCGAACCACCCCACCTTTGCGGAGGGCGTGGTGAAGCCGGAAACCTATGACATCCGGCCTGACGAACAAGGGGGCTACGTGCTGCGCCATACGACCGAGTGTCAAGCGCTAGACAAAATGACCTATCCGATCGACCTGTCGGTGCCCCATGCCGGCGACTATCAGTCGTGGTTCCTGTGGCCCATGTTTTCATTTCAGTGTTATCCTGGGAATGTGCTAAATACCTATCACTGGCGCGCGGAAACCGTGGACACGTGCACCGTCTGGCGGGGCTGGTACACGGAGGGCGGCCATGAAAGCGATGTGATCCGCGGGCTGGCCGTACAGGATCGCGAAACCACAGTGGCCGAGGATATTCGCTTGGTCGAATCCGTGTATCGCGGCCTCAAGTCAAAGGGCTATGTGCCCGGCCCACTGGTTCTGGACCCCAAATGCGGCGTGATGAGCGAACATTCCATCGCCCGGCTGCAACAATGGATGCGGGACGGCGTGGACACACCCGCCTGACCTTAAACTCTTTTGGATTCCGTACGGTAGAACCTGCCACTGTGCAGGTTGACGTGCGACTCATTGCTTTTGAATTTGGATATAAAGGCAAGTCCCATCTGGCAGGAGACCCGTCTGCCGGATTGGCTGACCAATAGTCAACGGGTCGCATAATCACGAGGAAGACCTATGGATGACACCCTGTTCGAAACCGGGCTAAAGCAACGCAAATCGACCCTGGGCGCAGAATATGTGGAAAAGAACCTTGCGGCGGCGGATGACTTCACCCGCCCTTTTCAGGAGGCGATGACCGCCTGGTGCTGGGGCTTTGGCTGGGGTGACGACACAATTGACGCCAAGACGCGCTCGATGATGAACCTCGCCATGCTGGGTGCGTTGGGCAAGATGCACGAATGGGAAATCCACTGTAACGGTGCCCTGAACAATGGCGTCACCAAAGAGGAAATTCAGTCGATCATTCACGTGGTCGGAATCTATTGCGGTGTTCCTCAATCGCTGGAGTGTTTCCGCGTGGCGCGCAAGGTGCTGGAGGAACGGGATCTACTATGAAGCCCGCTTTGAAACAGCGATCAGAGGTGTCGATTCCCGCAACAGGCACCAGAGCAATCCCGCTCGACCAGACGTCTTTGGCACAACCGCGTACGGGGACGGTTCAACATGAGACAACGTTGAAAACAAACAGCAATTCCCGGCAGAGCCGCCAAATGGATTTTGCGCGCCTTCGCGCCCAATTTCGCAGCTCTGCCCCCGGTATTTACAGCGCTGCAGCACAATTTGTTTCGCTGTTTCACCATCTTGGGTCTATTGTCTCAGGTATCGGTCCGACAAAAAGTCGGGCCATATAAAAAAATGATCATCACAACAGGGAGAACATAAACCAATGATCAAAAAGTATCTGCTCTCAACGGCCTGCGCAGGTCTTGCCGCGTTTTCGGCATCACAAGCAGCGGCTGCGGATGAAATCACCGTCGCCTATTTCCTCGAATGGCCGATGCCGTTCCAATACGCCAAGGCCAATGGCACCTATGAAGAAGAGATGGGCGTCAAGATCAACTGGGTGTCCTTCGACACCGGGACTGCGATGTCGGCTGCTATGGCATCCGGCGACGTTCAGATCGCTGTAAGCCAAGGCGTTCCGCCGTTCGTTGTGGCCACATCAGCTGGTCAGGACCTGCAGGCCGTCGATGTTGCGGTTAGCTATTCGGACAACGACAACTGCGTCGTGGCCGAAGCGCTGGAAATCGACAAGACCAACGCCGGCGAGTTGAACGGCAAGAAAGTCGGTGTTCCGATTGGCACAGCCGCGCACTACGGATTCCTGTCCCAGATGGCTCATTTCGGTGTGGATACCAGCTCGCTCGAGATCGTCGACATGGCACCCGCCGATGGCGCGGCAGCCTTTGCTCAGGGCAACCTGGACATGGTCTGCGGCTGGGGCGGCGCGCTACGTCGTATGACTGAACATGGCAACGTATTGCTGACCGGAGCTGAGAAGGAAGAGCTTGGCATTCTGGTGTTCGACGTCACAAGCGCACCGACTGCGTTCATTGAAGAAGAGCCGGAACTGCTGTCCAAGTTCCTCAAAGTGACTGCTGACGCAAACGCGCAGTGGAACGCAGGTGAGTCCAAGGACGAGATGCTGGCCGTGATCGCAAAGGATGCAGGTATGGACCTGGCCGATGCCGAGGCGACCATCGCGACCTTCACCTTCCCGTCTGCCGAAGAGCAGCTGTCTGACAAATGGCTGGGTGGTGGCGCGCATGAGTTCATGGGCGGCGTTGCCAACGTCTTTGTGGATGCGGGCAGCATCGACTCGGCGCTGGACTCCTATGAGGGCGCTGTAAACAGCGCGCCGCTGGCGGCCGCGTCCAACTAATACAACATACATATTCCGGGGGCCGGTCATCCGGCTGGCCTTCGGAAACAACAGCAGGAAGGAAACGGAATGCCTGAACTGGACATCATTGATTTGTCCATGCGCTTTGACTTGCCCAACGGTACCTCTGTGCAAGCCCTTCAGGACGTCACGCTCAGCCTAAAAGAAGGTGAGTTGGTCTCGGTCCTCGGGCCCTCGGGATGCGGCAAGACAACGTTGCTGAACATCGTCGCGGGCTTCCTTGCGCCCACCTCGGGCCGGGTCGAGCTAAATGGCCACGTGGTCGAAGGGCCAGACGCGGAACGTGGCATGGTGTTTCAGAAAGGCGCCTTGTTCGAATGGATGAACGTGCGCGAAAATGTGGAATTCGGCCCGCGCATGAAGGGCATGCCCAAGGAAGAGCGCGATAAGATCTCGGACCATCTTCTTGAGGTCGTCGGCCTTCAGGACTTCAAGGAAAAGGCCGTCTATGAGCTGTCGGGCGGGATGCAGCAGCGCGTGGCCCTGGCCCGTTGTCTGGCCAATGAGCCAGACGTGATCCTGATGGATGAACCTTTGGGCGCGCTGGACGCGCTGACCCGGGAAAAAATGCAGGGCCTGGTCCTGAAACTCTGGAAAGAGACGGGCAAGACCATCATCCTGATCACCCACTCGGTCGAGGAGGCCCTGTTGCTGGGTGAACGCCTGATCGTGATGGCCCCGCGTCCGGGCCGCATTCACAAGGAATACAACCTGCCTTTCGCGGAACGCGGCGTGAACGCCGACCTTCGCGATGTCAAAAAGTCCGAAGGTTTCGCCGAAACCCGAGATGAAATCCTGTCGATGATCTGGGAAATGGAAGAAGAAATCATGGGCCGGACGGAGCAAGCATCATGATCGTACTTCTGTTTTATATCGGCCTGTTCGGCGGCGCGTTTCTGATCGTTCACCTGCTGCGCAAGGGCCTGCAAAGCCGTCAGGACTTTACCAGCCTGAAAACTGTGACCTTTGGCGATGAAAGTGCTGTGCGGGCGGATCGCGCAGCCTCGATCATCTCGATTCTGGTTATCTTCGTGATCTGGGCGGCATTCACAGGATCAAAACTGATCCCGCTGCACGTTCCAGGCCCGTTTGTGGGGGAAACCCAATTCACCTACACGGTCGAGAATGCGGACGGCACGACCGATGACGCAACAGTCTTCATCCGCGTCCCTCCGTTCGGAGAAGACGCCGAAGATTTCGAGGTTGACCCCGGTACGGGCTTCGCCAAAGACGATGCATTTGCTGCGCCAACAGGGCGGTCCTCGACCATCTTGTTTGACAAGAACGACGACGCCAAACGCGCAGATGGCGCAAAGATCATCGCGATCAATGGCAATCCGATCGGTCCTGACGCAAAAGTCAATGTTGGCGACGGCACTGTATCGCTGACCGGCAAGGGCGCCATCAGCTTTACTCCGGCACAGGGTCTGCAAATGAACCCGATCTGGCTGCCTGCGCCTGAAACGGTCGTCGCGCGTTTCTTCGAGATCGCCAATGAAGGCTATCAGAACTTCTCGCTCTGGCAGCACTTGGGTTGGTCGTTGCTGCGCGTCATCGCAGGTTTCATCGCCGGGGCTATCGTGGGCATTCCGCTAGGCTATGCGATGGGCTTGTCGGGCTGGTTTCGCGGTTGGTTCGACCCGATTGTCGAGTTCATGCGACCTGTCCCTCCGCTGGCGCTGATCCCGCTGGTCATCATCTGGTTCGGAATCTGGGAGACCGGCAAGATCGTTCTGCTGTTCCTTGCTGCCCTTTGGATCATGACCATTGCGGCCCGTGCGGGGGTTTCGGGGGTGAACATCTCCAAGATCCACGCGGCCTATTCGCTGGGTGCATCCAAATGGCAGATCATGCGTCATGTGATCGTCCCTAACTCTCTGCCCGAGATCTTCACGGGTGCGCGGGTCGCGATGGGCGTCTGCTGGGGCACGGTTGTTGCGGCGGAACTGGTCGCAGCGCAGAAAGGGGCTGGTATGATGATCATCGCGGCCTCGAAATTCCAGCTGACCGACATCGTGATCATGGGCATCGTGCTGATCGGCATCATCGGCTACGGCATCGATATCCTGATGCGCAAGGCCGAGAACGTGCTGGTCCCATGGAAGGGTCGTAGCTGACCTAATATACCAAAAACACCGGCAGATTGACCCGCTCGTCGATCTGCCGGTTTTTTTTGTCCAACCGCTCCTCTCGCCAACTACACAAGTTAGCGCGCAGTTTGAAACCAACTGGCAACTGACGGTTGCAGCCCCTAGACTTGGCCTCGAACCTGACTGTCCGCATTGCAGCGCCAGTCACTATAGGCCGCCGTGGAGCTTCAATGCGTGTCACCGTTGGGATCGCTGTGTCAATGCTCGTCGCTTTGTCCATCGGCGTGTCGACCTTCATCGTGCACTCCCTGTGGTGGACTACGGCGCGGGACAACAGTCAGATGCTGGCCGCCGAGATCAACAGCCAGATATCGAACACGGTCCGGATCGAGGTTGGTCTGACCCTCAGATCCGCCGAAGCTGCCTGGGCAGCTGTCCGGACGATCTTCATTCAGAACGTGATCGAGACACGTCAGGCCGACAAGCGGGAATTTGTGTTTCTGTCTCAGCTGCAATCTCAGCCAAATATCTCGTGGATCACATTTGGCTGGCCCGACGGTAATTTCTTTGCAGCCCATCGGCTGGGGGATAGCGGGCTTGAGATGATCGAGATTGACGAGAACATACACGACAGAAAGCTGCGCCGGGACCGCTATATCTTCATCCCCGGCGACATCCAGTTCGAAGAACGCAGCTTTGCCGAAACGGAATACGACCCCCGCGAACACCCCTGGTATGACAACTTCATCGACCGCGACACACCGGATTGGATCGAAGTGCGTGATCTGCCAAACAGCGACAAGACGGTGTTTGCCTATTCCGGCCCAATCGACGTACGCCGCCAGCGGCAAGGCGTGCTGTCGGTTGCCATTGATACCGACCGCCTGTCCCGCTTTCTGGGGTCCCTGCGCCCCGGCGAGTTCGGCGCGGCCTTTATCCTAAGCGCCGATGGCAAGGTCATTGCCGTGCCCGATCCCAACGCGGACGAAATCACCCCCGCCCGCATGGGTGAGGGAGAGCTGTACGAAGTAGCGAAACTCTCGGGCCAGAAGCTGCTGGCCGAAGCAGACGAGGTCGTTGCGGGCACCCTGACAAAACGGGTCGTGTACGAAGACGTGGCTTATGCAGTCGCTTTGACACCGCTGGGGTTCTATGGCTGGCGTGTGGCGACAGTCATCCCGGAATCGGCCTTTCTGTCAGGTATCGACCGGACGCTGATAAATCTGGTTTACATCCTTCTGGGTGTGGTGGCCTTGGCGACCATGGCTGCAATCTGGCTGGTGCGCCGGGTCGTTGCCAACCCGCTGTCGCGCGTCGCTGAAGACCTCAGCCGGATTGAGAGCTTTGATGTCGAGCAGGTTTCACGCCGCCCTTCGCGGCTAATAGAGCTTGAAAACCTCTCGGCTGCGACAGCGAGCATGGCGGCAGGGCTTTCGGCGTTTCGGAAATATGTGCCGACCGATCTGGTAAAAATGCTGGTCGCCGCAGGTGTGAAATCGCAACCCGGCGGCGAGACCAAACAAATCTCGGTCCTGTTCTGCGACGTGTCTGGCTTCACCGGTCTGGCCGAGAAACACGGCCCAAAGGTCGTGGAACTGATGGAGCCGTTTTTCAATGCTGCCTCTTCAACGATCGAACGCCATGACGGGACGCTCGACAAGTTCATCGGCGACGCGGTGATGGCCTTCTGGGGCGCACCGAGGCAGAATCCGAACCACGCGGAACACGCCTGCCGCGCCGCCTTAGAGTTAGTGGAAGACATTGAAAACTCGGCCCTGCAAAGCCAGTCGGACGAGGCACTACATGTGCGGATCGGGCTAAATAGCGGAGAAGCTCTGGTTGGCAATATCGGGTCCGAGCATCGCTTGAACTACACCGCCATAGGCGACGTGGTGAACGTGGCCAGCCGTTTGGAGGGAGTCAACAAAGCCTATGGCACCGCAATCCTGATCGGCCCCGAAACCCGGCGCGAAGCGGGCAACGCGATCATCGCCCGCGAACTGGACACGATGGAGATCGCGGGCCGGTCCGAGGAATTGGTCGTGTTTGAACTGATCGCGATGACTGCTGACACGCCTGAACCGCCGGCTTGGATCGCGGCCTACGAATCTGGCCTGACCCATTTCAGGGCCGGGCGTTTTGCCCAGGCCATCGACGCGTTCAAATCTGCAGACACCCTACGCGGTGGCGACCCGGCATCAGTGGTGATGATCGAACGGGCGCAGGCCGCGCTTTGACAGGCCACATCACGAGGCCTGTCGTTTCAGATCCTGAATGAAGAGCCCGCAGGATTGAATTAGCTTGTCCAACTCAGCGCTATAATTCTCGGCGCCGCTTCGCAAAAGCCCCTCGACCGATTGTGCCTTGGCGGCCAATTCCGTTTCACCAAAACTGGACACACTGCCATAGACCCGGTGAACGAGGAACTCGATCCGGTCCCTGTCGCCTTGGCCTTGGGCTTTCTTAAGCTCGACATAGCAGTCTTCGAGCGATTCTCGGAATGTCAGGAAAACCTGCTCCAACTCTTCATTGCTCAGGAATTTCCTCAGGCGTTCTTTGGTGTCATCGGTGTTTGGAATATAGGATATCTCGGACGACGGCAGCCCGAGTGAGGCCCGCATGGCACCATATAGCACCCGCTCATCCAGAGGTTTGGAGACCACCGCGTCAAAGCCAGCATTTGTGTATTCATCCAGATCTTCGGGCATCACGTTGGCCGTCACGGCGATGGTCGTGATCGATTTGTCTAGTCCCGCTTCCTTGGCAATCTGTTTCAGGTTACGTGCCAATTGAACGCCGGTCGTGTCGGGCAGGCGGATATCGGTCAGAATGCAATCTGTGTCATCTGGACGGAAGCGGGCAATCGCCTCTTTGCCGTTGGCCGCTGCTGTGACCGTGTGACCATCTCTCTCCAACAGGCTTTTGAGGATCTCCATGCTGGTCGGGTCGTCCTCGATGATCAGAACGTTTTGCTTCGTCCCGACCGTGGCTGCAAAACCCGCCATTTCGGATTGCGGGCTCGGGGCCGGGGCCGCGTGGAAAGGCACTTCGACCCGGAACACTGTCCCCTCGCCCAGGTTGCTTTTGACTGACACCTGCCCATTCAGCGTTGAGACAAGCCCGCGCACAATCGAAAGCCCCAGCCCGGTTCCGCCTGTTTTGCGCGAGTCGATGTTCGAGGCCTGCGTGAAGGGTTCAAAGATATCCTTGACTTGGTCCTCGGGCACACCGATCCCGGTATCGCTGACTGTAAAGGCCACCGACTGCTTTGATTGCTCAAATGACAACGTGACCGAGCCTTCATTGGTGAACTTCACCGCATTGCCCAGAAGGTTCAGCAGGATGTGCCTCAGGTGGCCACTGTTGCCACTGAGATAAACGCCATCGTCAAACTGCGGGATGATCAACTGTACGTTCTTCGACCGTGCCAGTGGGCGCAAGACGGCCTCGAGGTCTTGCAGAACCTCGGACAGGTTGAAGGTGCGGAACTCGCGATCTTCGGGCTTTTCATCAAGACGCGCGATGTTGAGGACATCGTCGATGAGATTGCGCATCGCAAGGCTGGAGCGTTCAATCTCATCCAGTCTCTGGTCCAGAGACTCAGGGTCCTGCGGGGTCAATTTGATCAGGCGGATATTGCCGACGATGCCATTCAGCGGCGTGCGCAGCTCATGACTTGCGGTTGCCAGAAACTGGGATTTCGCCTCATTCGCCTTTTCCGCATCGTTGCGCGCCTTTTCCAGATAGACGCTCTGCACGAAATTGGCCCGCAGCGTGCGTTCGGAAAAGAACTTGGCATAAAGACCAATCAAAACAGTGGAAGCCAGAACGAAGGAGGGGCCGATCCAGGTGTCCATCCCGCTGCTCAGGCTCGTTTTGTCGAACACCAGATAGTATGAGACCGGCACGAACAGCAAAAGTTGCAACGCTGCCGAGTGGGAAAAGACAAAGGGCAGAAACACGGTGCCCGCAAGGCTGATCAGCGCAAAGCGATACAGAAAATCCTTGGATTCATGGTCCCCGGAAAAGGCGAAGGCGGCCCAGATGGCCAGATACATCATCGACCAGCCGGTCGAGATGATCACGGGCAAAGTACGCGCGGGAAGTTTGTGAGAGAAAAAGAACAGCCCAAAGATAAACGAGATGATGAACAGCCGCGCACCCCAAACGGCCAGATCCTGACCCGAGAAGCTGCGGGAATGGAGAACAAAAACTTCAAGAAAAGCAAAGACGACGTAGAAAGACGCTCCAAAGAGCAGCGCAGTGCGGAATTGCCCACGTGTGGATTCGAAGTACCAATCGAGGTATTGAGCCTCAAACTTCTTGTCCAGAAAGTTCTGGGTGACCGCGTTGATCGGTTCGTCATATATGAAAGCGCGGGGTTTCACTGTCGCGTCACCCCGAGGCGATAGCCGACCCCGTGGACCGTCACTATGATCTTGGGACCATCTCCGCCATCCGACAGCTTCCTGCGGATCTTGGCAACCAGAGCATCAATCGTACGCTCTCCGGCGTCATGATCCGGCGACAGGGCGACCGCATCCAGCAACACCGACCGGGACAGCACCCGACCGTTCGCGTTTACGATAGCCATCAGCACGTCGAACTCGGCCCGTGTGACGGGTATGACCTCGTGCTGGGCATTCCAGACCTGTCGACTGTCCAGATCAATCTCGATCTCGCCCAGCCGGACCCTGGTATCCTGCCGCGGCATCTGCGCCTGGGGGTTCGTGCGTCTGAGAACTGCGTTGATCCGGGACAGAAGCTCATCCGGGTCAAACGGCTTGGTCAGATAGTCGTCACCCCCGATGTCCAACCCGCTGATCTTGTCGCTCGCGGTATTGCGGGACGACACGAAGATAATCGGAGGATGAGCCGATTTCGCGCGCATCGAACGCGCAAGCACCAGACCGTCCTCATCCGGCAATCCGAGGTCCAGCAAAGCGATATCCACCGATTGGGACGCAAGCGTCGCGCGTGCATCCGCAACATTGGACGCCTGAAGAACATTGTAGTGCGGCCGAAGAAGCGCGGACGTCAGAGCAAGCAATGACGGGTCGTCCTCTACCAACAATACGTTCAGCTTCTTCAACTCTGTGGTCCTACCTGTCTGTTTCTAAACACAGCTTGGCACGTGTGAGTGTTTACGTCCAAACCATCCCCACACTCTTTTTGGAATATGTTCAGCCACGGACACAAGCCTAGCGTGCGTAACAACCGGACCTGTTAACATCTGGTTAACATCTGCATCGCGGTTTGGTGACAATTTGATTTTAATCTCTGTTTCAACGTCCCAATTTGTTGGTGCAGTTATGTTTAATACGTCTTTTGAAATTATTGAGCCCATCGACGATCCCGAACTGTCTGAACTTCCAGCGCCATGCAGCAAGCATAGCACTCTGGCAGTCGTTGATATGGAGAGTAACGAACCAGCGGTCGTGAAGACCTTTCCGGTTCGCCCGACGATCATCCACCCTCAGCCGAGCGCATTGATCGACCAAACGTTCGAGGACAATATCGCCGAGTGCTCGGCCGATGGTGAAAACAAAAGCCTGTTGGTCACGATCATGATGACCGATGTGGTGAACTCGACCGAGATCGTTGCGCGTCTGGGCGATGCCGAGTGGCGCGATGTCATGGATGCTCTGGATTCGGCAGCGCTTGAAACCGTTGCAGAACACGAAGGCACACTTGTGAAACTGATGGGCGACGGCATGCTGGCGATCTTTCCTCGCCCCAGTGCCGCCATCGCCTGCGCCAAGGCCTTTCGGGTCACAGCAGACGCGCTTGGCCTAAAGCTTCGGGCGGGTATTCATTGTGGAGAGTGTCTGCGCACCACCAACGATGTGACCGGTATCGCGATCGCAATCGCGGCCCGTGTTCTCAGCCTGACACCCGGTGGGCAGACATGGGTTTCCAGCACCGTGCGCGATCTGGTTTTGGGTCTGGGGCTGGAGTTTCAGGAAATTGGACCCAAACAGCTGAAAGGCCTGAGTGACGATTGGGTTTTATATCAACTGGAGGGTGACGCCGAGACGTAGTCGCCGCCTCCATAGGGTTTCTTGCCTCCCACCGGCTTGAGGGGGAACCGGGTCTCCAACCAGATCGGAGCTGCGGTTCGCAGGTTAGGCACGAGGTAAAGAAAGTGATGCGCGGGTGAACGGTTTGTTAGGGTACTAGAGTGGTTTTTTATTGGTCCCGTTCACCCAGCGCAGCACAGTCCATAAAGGCCATGAACTTGCCTGCAGCGCCGTCTTGAGCGGTGTAAACACGATCATCATGACAATACCCAGCGAGAACAGACACCAGATCGCAGGCATTTCCGTCGGGCTATCGGTTGAGGCCCATGCCAGCGTCGGACCAATCAGCAGCTGAAATCCCGCGACTTTCCATGCGCCTAAAGCGGCAGGCAGCAGGAACATCACCGTGAAATAAACCGGGAAGTTCAGATCATATTGCTGCCCGAAAATCGTGGCAGGCAGGCTTTCACCCAGATCGTTCAGCGGTAGATGCCAGCCAATATGCCAGCTTTCCGCCTTCACACACAGATGATCGCTGCACAGAAGACGACCCGGGCGGCACGGACCTGCCCAGTCGAATGGATAGATTTGCAGCAACAAATATGCTCCGGTCAATGCGCCAAGACCGAAGACCACGGGCGCGATCATGCCGCGCACATCTTTCGGGATGAAGTACAACGCGAGAATGCCGGTAAACAGCGGCTGAAAGGCGATGTGTATATAGGCCAGCAACGCGGCGACCTGGTTTTGGGGCAATGCGCATTGTCCCTCGACGGAATAGGAATAGCCCTGCAGCACCTCGATCGCGGTGAAATACATCAGCGGAGACCAGAGCAGCGGGCTATCGCCTTGGCGTATGGCCTTGACGGTGGCGATCACCCCGACGGCAGCAATGGTATAGGACGCTGGCCCGCTCCAACACATTGTTATATCAATCCTTCAAACCACTCGTCTTGGGATCAGTATGCATTCGGTCAGCCCTCAAGAAAGCCTTTTTTCGGTCGACGACATTCTTGAGGATTTCGCGCGGTTCGACTTTCCCCTGAAAGACATATGGCTTAGCGCGGCGCGGTTTCATTTCCAGAATCTCGACCGTGAAATCTGCGCCCTGCCCCCCGGCGCGCGGGCACTGGAGATCGGCTGCGGGGCAGGTATCCTACTGACCATGCTGCGCCGGCGGAACCCTAACATTACGCTGGACGCCATTGAGCCTTTCGCCGAAGGCTTCGCACCGATGGAGCATGTTCTAGATCACGCTGCCAAGCAGGGCGGAGACATTCAACGCAGCACCTATGAGGCCTTCACTCCGCCGCAGCCCTATGACCTGATCTACATGGTCAACGTGCTGGAGCATTTGCCGGATTGGCGGCATTTCCTGGATACGCTGCCGCGTTTTCTGGCCCCACAGGGCCGCTGCCTGATCCTCTGCCCCAACTACGGCTTCCCGTATGAGCCGCATTTCAACATCCCCGCGCTTAGCTCAAAGACCCTGACACGGCGACTGTTTCGAAAGCGGATTACATGGGTTGAGGACACCTACGAAGTTCATGGGTTGTGGAACAGCCTCAACTTCGTTCGTCTTGCCCAGATCAAACGCCACCTAAAAGGGTCAAGCCTGCGCCTGCGCGTGCGGTCTGAGATCACCGACCGCATGGTCGACAGATTCAACGATGATCCGGTATTTCAGGAACATATCGGCGTGTTCAACGCGATCGGGCGCGGGGCTAAAAAACTGGGCCTTACGCAGATCGTCCGCGTTTGGCCATTCGAGAACATACAGCCCTATCTGTTTCTGGAGCTTTCCCAAACCAACGCCTGAGCCGCGCACCTCAATGAATTTGGCGGAAATCCAAAGCCGTGCTAACGGTTGGGGACGCCAACCAGTTTCATAGTCTCAATCATTTTCAGTGACGGTAATGAGTTCGATCAAGGTTCCGAGGGAATTCACAAAACCAGACGACAGGAAGGCTTGCAAAGCACTGGCAATCAGCGCGGGCGTCGTCGCTGCGGGGCTTGCTATCCCTGCCCTTTTTCCCGGAGCATGGCTTTCCCTGACCTTAGGTTCGATCCTGTTTGCGGCAGGAATCCTGCGGCTCTATTCCATCCAGCATGATTGTGGGCACTACAGCTTTTTCACGAACCGCAAGTGGAATGATCTGCTTGGAAACCTCCTGTGCCTCTTTTCCGGGATCGCCCATAGCGTTCTGAGGTATAATCATAACCTGCATCACCAACACTTGGGCAATCTGGATCACCGGGACGCTCACGAGGTTTATGTGATGACCCGGCGCGAATATGAGACCGCGCCCCTCTCAAAGAAGCTGTTCTACCGCGCCTACCGGCACCCTATCACCTTGTTCCTGATAGGTCCGGTCCTGATCTACTTCGTCCAATACCGCTGGCCCCGAAACACGCTGAAAGTCAGCGTCCGGGATGTTCTTTTGCAGAATATCGCAATGTTCGCCTTCTGGGGCCTGATCATCACACTTCTGGGCTGGTGGAGCTTCTACGCCCTTCTTCTTGGCAGCCTTCTAGCAGGCAGTTTCGGGATATTTGTCGTCTATGTCGGGCACAATTTCGAAGAAACCTATTGGCGGCAGTCGGGCGACAAAACCGCCCATGCAGCGGCTCTGCACGGTGCGAGTTCGCTCCGACTGGGGCCGGTTGTGGATTTTGTGCTGCTGAATTTCGGCTTCCATGACCTGCATCACCTGAACGCCAAAATCCCTTGCTATCTCCTCAAGAGCTGCAATGCCTCAATCGCGCAGGACTGGAATAACGCCGCGATTGACCTCCACGCCGCGCTCAACTGCCTGAAATGGAGGCTGTGGGACGAGGATGCCAATCGGATGATCCCCTTCCCAAATAGTCTGCGCCATGATCTCAGCCTGGACTGGCGCGGCCCGGCACCTTCGGCAGAGCTTTAGCGACAGCCTTACAGCGACGGCAGGCCGGTTTCAGGCATGGTGAAATCGTCCGGCAGGATCACGATATCCTTGGGGTCGACGGTCAGCTTCATGGACGTGGGCGAGGTCACCTCGACCACATTGTGGAAATGGGCGTCATAGTCTTCGGGCAGAAGCATGCGATCGTCCCGATCCCTCGGGTCCGCGCGTAGCCAGGTATCGAACCCGCTCAAATCATCGAATTCATCCGCGAAATAGTCATGCAGGCGCCGGAAGAGCTTGGGCCAGATTGCCAGATCCTGGTAATTCGCAGGGGTTACTTCGAACTGCTCCCCAGGAGTAGACGCATCGTCGGGATACAGGCCATTTCCAGTCGCGCGGGCCTGATCCGCAATCCCTCCAAGATGCTGCGCAAGTGAGATCGGCAGCGTCAGGTAGAACAGCGGATAGGACTGACCCGCCTCCAGGCTGCGCGCGTTGAAGCTTTGATCCACGCGCTCTGGCATTAGTTTGAATACCTCACCGTCCGGTTCTGGCGCATCACCCGAGTAAACAAAGGCCACAATCCGGCCGTGGCCGTCCAGACCATTGGTCAGGATGTAACCGCGAACCGGGTTATTCTCGACCTGTTTCACCTTGTTGGGCTTGTCCTCCCAGAACACCACGTCCCCGAACCCGGCCCAATCCAACAGAAAATCGCGCGATGCCTCCGCGAGGCGTTTGTTCTGATGCGCGCTGCGGAAATGGGTTTCGAGCGCATCCAGCCCTTCAAAGCGCAGATTGATCATCCCGCGCCCATTGAAGCCGGGCCGGGGCTGACCCGAACGCCAAAGGTCCTGAACAAGCGACGGGTCATCTGGTTTGAATTTCAGAGTATCACCGTCAGGTTCCGGGCCCTGCTTTGGAATGTCGGGATAGAAAATATGAAACTCGCCCTTAATCAGCTTATAGGCCATTGCGCCCTCCGTAATTCATCAATCAACAATGATCGGATGGTGACGGCTGAGCGTAACAGTTTCAAGTCAAAGCGACCCCAGAGCCTGGGTGCACTAACCGCGCGGCAGGGCCATCACCTTGTCACGTGCCAGCGTACTCGCCTCGGCCCGATTCAGCGATAGCAACGTTTCTTCCGGCGTAAGACCTTTGGCCAGTGCTTTGACCCAAATCCGGCGCGCCGAGACGGGCGACCATGGCAGGGCCGCTTCGGACAACCACTGCCGCAACGGGGCGGGCAGGCTGTCAAATACGGCCATGGGATCGCCCGCGCGCTTCCTGCGCCGCAAGCTGCTTTGCCCCAGATTTCCGGTCATGCAGCCTCGTCCGGGTCTGTGATGGGATCCAGCACCAGAACAAGCCGGGTCTCGCCGGTGCCTTCGATCGGAGGGGAACGGTGCAAAAGGCCCGACCGCGGTGTTTCCGGCCAACGCGTCCCGCGCAACAGGATCGGAGACCCGGTTTGCACCGTAAAGACACGTTGAGGCTCAGCGCCATCGCGCGAAATGCCGTACTGCGTACCGGTGCCGCGATAGGTGCAGACCAGTCGCGCGGTGATGGCGTCGATATGGAACTTGCGGCAGGCATTGGTCGTGACAACATCCAGCCGCAACCGCAAATACCGAGCCGCGACCAGATCTGAGAACACCTCTGCCAGTAAGGCGATGTCTGCCTCCAGCCAGTCACGCTCGGGGCATGCTGGCAAACCGGACATGTCGCAGAGATGGCCGACCGTTTCGGCCACCTTGCCCAACGGAAGGATCACCCGCCCCTTGGGCAGGTCCTCGGGGTCAAGATCATTCAGCCAGCTTTGAACACTGGGCGGAGTTTGACGCCGCCAAAGTGCTGCGGCGCAGCCAGGGTTGAGAAAGGCGTTCAGCGCCTCGGGCGTATCCGCAACGCCAACTCCAACGGCCGCACCGATTACGGTTTGGCGTACAACGCTCATGCCGCCGCCTCAGCCCGACGCCAGATCGGGAACGGGTCGGGATAGTCGGGCAAATTGTCGGGACCCAAGGCAGCAACGGCAGGTACGAGGCAGGCATCTAATCGCGCCCTAAGGGTTGGCCAGTCGATCCCCGCCCCGATGAACACGATCTCTTGCCGGCGGTCTCCCCATGGTTCTTGCCAATGGGCCTGCATATAGGCACGGGCACTGTCATGGGTCGGTCGGCGTTCTTCCGGAACTGAAGCCCACCAAGTGCCCAAAGGCTGCACGCTAGAGAGCGCTCCGGCCAGCGAAAACTCAGCCACCCAATCGGGACGCGTAGAAATCCAGAAATGCCCCTTGGCCCGGATCACACCCGGCAGATCGCCGTTCAGAAGCTCAAGGATACGCTCGGGCACGAAGGGTAGACGCGCCCGGTAGACATAAGACGCAACACCATATTCTTCAGTCTCCGGCACGTGGTCAGCAAAGCCATACAGCTCTTTGGCCCACATCGGATGCTCATGGGCTTTTTCGAAGTCAAACAGCCCGGTATCGAAGATTTTCTCAGCCGCCACAGCGGAGTGATTGACCTCGACGATCTCGGCATCCGCATTAAGGCTGCGGATGATCTTGCGGGCCGCGTCGACCTTTTCCGGCCCGGCATCGTCAACCTTGTTCAGGATCACGACATCGGCGAATTCGATCTGATCGGTCAGCAAATGGACGAGGGTGCGTTCGTCTTCCTCGCCCATGGTCTCACCGCGATCCTGCAGGAAGTCATGCGAGGAGAAATCCCCAAGCAGATTCACCGCATCGACAACCGTCACCATCGTATCCAGACGCGCCACATCGGACAGGCTGTCGCCATACTCATCGCGGAAATCAAAGGTCGCAGCCACAGGCAGAGGCTCGGAAATACCCGTTGATTCAATGAGCAGATAGTCAAAGCGCCCCTCGGCCGCCAGTCGGCGGACCTCATCCAGAAGGTCATCGCGCAGGGTGCAGCAGATACAGCCATTCGACATTTCAACCAGCGTCTCGTCCGTCCGGCTCAGCTCGGTATCGGCGCGCACAAGGTCGGCGTCGATATTCACCTCGGACATGTCGTTCACGATCACCGCGACACGGCGACCTTCGCGGTTGTTGAGAACCCGGTTCAGCAAAGTGGTCTTGCCAGCCCCAAGAAATCCGGAAAGCACCGTGACGGGAAGGCGCGTATCTGACATATGAGTCTCCATAGCTCTGGATGCGGTTCTTGTAACTTTCATAGTTACTAGATTAATGCAACAGCCAAAGTTACGTTGCCAGCAGGTTTGGAGAACCCCGTCATATGAAGCGCAATAGCCGCCTGTCACTTGCCCTGCATACGCTCAGCCACATGGCCGGAGAACCGGTCCGTGTGCGCACCTCAACCGAAATTGCGGACCATGCCGGAA
The DNA here is from genome assembly GCF_056161185.1 of Ruegeria sp. ABV3_008. NCBI lineage: Bacteria > Pseudomonadati > Pseudomonadota > Alphaproteobacteria > Rhodobacterales > Roseobacteraceae > Ruegeria > Ruegeria sp. ABV3_008. The sequence continues at coordinate 184,517 of NZ_JBSWYP010000009.1, forward strand.
CCAACCCGGTTGTTGTGCGTCGCGTTCTGGGGAAATTACGTGCCGCCGGTCTACTGACGTCCGAGAAAGGTCATGCAGGCGGATGGCGTCTGGCCCGCAAGCCGAGCGAAATCACGCTGGCCGATGTCTACCTTGCGCTGGACGAGCGCCTTGTCGCCAGCGGCCTTGAAGATGAGGCGCCAACCTGTTCTGTCGAACACGCCCTTCAAAAACGAGTACGCGGCGTTCTGGAAGAGATTGAGCAAAACCTCGTGGAAAGACTGTCAGAGACTTCGATCCAAGAGGTTTGAGTCAGGGCCCTGCCTAGGTGTCGAGACCTCTCTCTGTCTGCAAGAGCAGGCAACCGGCGGTGTGAAGAATACTGTCATCCAGCACGGCGCCGAGAAACCCTTCACGGTTTCAGGCACCTCGGGCCGTATCAGCGTCAATGGGTACCGCGCGGGACAAAGAAAGGCTCGATCAGAAGGGTCTCACTGTCCTTTGCCGGTTCAGCCAGACGTTTTTCCAGCAAGGTGATCACATGTTCGACCGAAAGGTCGATCGGATTGTTGATCGTGCTGAGATTGAACGCGGGCCACCCGGCCATTTCAATATCATCAAAGCCCACAATCGAGAGTGTTTCGGGCACGTCCACGTCCAACTCCCGTGCCGCGGTCAACGCTCCGATGGCGCTGGCATCATTGGCACAGATCAGCGCATCAAGGCTGTTTTCCCGCAGTAGTTTTTGCGCTGCGTCGTATCCAGCCCCAACCGTGAAATCTCCGACCTCTTCCGCGATCAGGGACAATCCTGCCGACGCCAAAGTGTTGACCACCCCGGCCCTCCGATCATCTGAAGATCCGAACTCGGCCGCGCCCGCAATGAACCCGAACCGTGTGCGGCCCTTGTCCAACAAAACACGGGTCGCGATGGTCATCCCGTCGGCATTCTTGCAGCACACATTGTCGATCCCCGCCGCATCCACGATGCGCCCGGATGAGATCATGGGGACCCCGAATTTGCTGCATTGCTCCACAAGCGCGCCGGGCATGCTACCTCCGCGCAGAATCAGAGCATCCAGCGGATAGCGCAAAACCTGATCCATGGCTGATTCAGCGCTCTCTCCACTGCCATCAATCAGAATCGGCCACTTGTTCAGAGCGTTCAACTGCCCGACCAACCGGTTCACAAACTCTGAGTCGTAGGTGCTCCGTTTGTTGCCCACAAAGACCGCTACGAGGTGCGATCGCCCCCCCTTCAACCCCGCCGCCAACGCATTCGGTTGATACCCCATACGGTCGGCCATCCGCATGATTTTTGTACGTTTTTCCGCATCAAGGTAAGCGCCGGGCGTAAACGCACGGGACACGGCGGAACGGGATACGCCCGCCGCATCGGCAACCGCCTGCGCCGTAACGCGGCGCGGTCTGTCCAGTTGTTTTTTGCTGTCATCAACCACGCCTAAGCTGTCCATCTTTTTTGTCGAATTTGTCAATATTGCTAGAAATCTTTCATCGAACTGTCATACGTTAACAGTATGTGGTCACGTGTGCAGTTTGCGGACGTATTCCACTGATGCGGGTCGGAGGCTGCGCGCGAAAAACGCCGCAGGGGAGCCTGCATGAAAACTGGCACATAGTGCCAACGGTCTTTTTGCTGCAAAGGGCCGACACCGAACCGGAGGATCGAAATGAACAATCTGAAGTTTTGCGCAACAGCTGCCGCGCTCGCGTTAACCGCGACCGCAGCTTTTGCAGAAACCGAAATCACTTGGTGGCATGCCCATGGCGGGCAGCTGGGTGAAACCGTCAACAAGGTTGCCGAGAAATTCAACGAGTCGCAGGACGAATACACAATCACTCCGATCTACAAGGGCAGCTACGAAGAAACGCTGACCGCCGGGATCGCTGCCTTCCGCGCGGGCGAGCAGCCCAACATCATGCAGGTGTTTGACGCAGGTGCCGCCACCGTGATCGCGGCCAAAGGCGCGACCGTTCCGGTTCAGGACCTGCTGGCTGAAAACGGCGTCGAATTCGACATCAACGACTACATTGCCGGTGTGCGTTATTTCTATGCCGACAGCGATGGCAAGATGATCGGGATGCCGTTCAACTCGTCGACCCCGATCTTGTACTACAATGTAGACGCTCTAGAAGCTGCGGGCGTGACCCCCCCGAAGACTTGGGAAGAGTTCCAGTCGACCACCGCTCCGGCGCTGAAAGAGGCAGGCTATATCCCGCTCAGCCAGTCGCACCTGCCCTGGATCTTCACCGAGAACTTCATGTCGCGCCACAACCTGCCGTTTGCGACCAACAACAACGGCTATGACGGCATGGACACCGAGATCCTGGTCAACAACGACGCGATCAAGGCACACTTCACCGCCGTGACTGAGTGGAAAGACAACGGTATGTTCGAATGGTATGGCACCGGTTGGGGTGACAACGCAAAACCGTTCGAAGAAGGAAAAGTTGCCATGTGGCTGGGTTCGTCCGGTTCCTTCGGTGGCCTGCTGCAGAAAGACCTGGGCTTTGAATTCAGCGCGGTTGAGCTGCCCTATTGGGAAGCCGTCACAGCTGAGCCGACCCAAACCTTCATCGGTGGCGCAGCGCTGTTCGCGATGTCGGGTAAATCGGACGAGGAAAACAAGGCAACTGCCGAGTTCTTCCGCTTCCTGACCGCGCCTGAGACCCAGTATTTCTGGCACCAGGAAACCGGTTATGTCCCGATCACCGAGGCCGCTTATGAAGCCGCCAAGGCAGACGGTCACTATGACCGCTATCCTGCCGCCGAAGTTGGTGTGAACCAGCTGCAAGCCAAGGCCGGTGACAACACCAAAGGCTACCGCATGGGCTTCTACGTTCAGATCCGCGACATCATGAACCGCGAGTATGGCCGTATCCTGACCGGTGAGACCGACGTGGAAAGCGCCTTCCAGAACATCGAAGCCGAAGCCAACGAATTGCTGGCGCGCTTCGCAAAGACTCAGGGCTAAGGTTCTGGGATCACCCCCAAGATGGTCGCGCCTTTGGGCGCGGCCATCCCCCATTTTGCAACTGGACTAACAATGAAACGCGCGGGCTTCGACACTATCTGGCTTCCTGTGGCGCTGCTGCTGCCGCAGCTCATGATCATCGCCATCTTCTTCTACTGGCCCGCTGGATGGGCGCTGCAATCGTCGTTCTTTCTGCAGGACCCGTTCGGGTTCGGCTCGACCTTTGTGGGGGCGGACAACTACACCTCATTACTGGGCAATGATCAGTACAAACGCATCGCGTGGTTTACGGTTGTCTTCTCCATTCTGGTTACCTTCTTTTCGCTGGCCATCGCGCTGTTGCTGGCGGTCAAGGCTGACAAGGTGATCCGAGGGGCGAGATCTTATCGCACCCTGCTGATGTGGGTCTACGCAATTGCGCCACCCGTCGCGGGCTTTCTGGGCATTCTGTTCTTTGATCAAAGTACCGGCCCCATGACCAAGTTCTTCGGACTGTTCGGCTGGGAGTTCAAGCTGGGCGTTGACTACAATGCCACCGCAACGGCAATGATCATCGTCGCGGTGTGGAAACAGATCCCGGTCAATTTCATATTCTTCCTGTCGGGCCTGCAATCCATCCCTCGTTCAGTCCGCGAGGCGGCCATGATCGACAACCGCTCGTCCACGCGGCGGTTCTGGGACGTGACTTTCCCTTTGCTGGCTCCAACCGCGTTTTTCTTGCTGATCATCAACATCACTTATGCCCTGTTCGACACATTCGGCATCATCGACGCACTGATGAAGGGTGAGCCGGGCAACAACCCGATGACCCTTGTCTACAAGGTGTATCTGGATGGCTTCCGCGGCAACGACCTTGGCGGATCATCCGCGCAATCCGTTGTGTTGATGGCCCTTGTTCTGATCCTGACCGTCTTCCAGTTCCGGCTGGTGGAACGCCGGATTCACTATACCTGAGGGAGGATATCATGGCCGACACCGCACTCGACACACCCGCCGTGACCCGCAAATCCCGCCGAATCCGCTGGGAAACGATCGGAGATCACTTTGTCCTCATCCTTGGGTCCTTGCTGATGATCCTGCCGCCTCTGCTGGCGCTGACGACAGCCAGCCACGATGCGGTCACCATCCACCGCGAAGGCATCCAACTGGGCTTAGGCGACGACCTGGGCAAGAACTTCAACGCCGCCATGTTTGAAAAAGGCGGGTTCACGCAGACAGTTGATGGCACCTTGATGCTGATGAACTCGTTCATTCTGGGCATAGGCTTTGCCGTGGGCAAGATCATCATCTCGATGATGGCCGCCTATGCTATCGTCTATTTCCGTTTGCGCTTTGCAACGCTGGCTTTCTGGGTGATCTTCACCACCCTTTTGCTGCCGCTCGAGGTCCGCATCCTGCCCTCCTACGAAGCGATCCAGAAACTGGGCCTGACCAACACCTATACCGGTCTGATCGTTCCCCTGATCGCGTCTGCCACTGGCACGTTCTTCTTCCGGCAATTCTTCATGTCCGTCCCCGAAGAACTGGCCGAGGCGGCCCGGATCGACGGCGCAGGGCCGTGGAAATTCTTCATCGACATCCTCGTCCCACTCAGCCGCACGATGATTGCCGCGATCTTCATCATCATGTTCGTCTTTGGCTGGAACCAGTACCTGTGGCCGACGCTGATCACAACGGATGAAAGCTTCTTCACGCTGGTCCGGGGCATAAAACAGATCGTGCTGACCTACACCGACAGTCAGATCCCCGAGCATGGACAAGCGCTGGCGCTGGCCATTGTTGCGATGATCCCACCGGTGGCGATCGTCATCTTCTTCCAGAATTGGTTCGTCAAGGGCCTCACAGAATCCGACAAATAAGGAATACGCGCATGGCTCAGGTATCATTAGAGGGCATCCGCAAGGTCTATCCTAACGGCTTCAAGGCCGTTCAGACCACTAGCTTCACCATTCAGGACGGCGAGTTTGTCGTTCTGGTCGGCCCTTCGGGATGCGGCAAATCCACTTTGTTGCGGATGATCGCGGGGCTTGAGGATATCACCGAAGGTACGCTGAAAATCGGCGACCGGGTGGTCAACGATGTGGACCCTGCGGATCGGGACATCGCGATGGTGTTCCAGAACTACGCGCTCTACCCGCATATGACGGTGCGCAAGAACATCGGGTATGGCCTGAAGAACCGCGGCACGCCCGCGTCCGAGATCGCAGCCAAGGTCGAAGACGCCGCCAAGATGCTGAACCTGACTGAATATCTGGACCGCAAACCGGCGCAATTGTCCGGTGGTCAACGCCAGCGCGTCGCCATGGGGCGCGCGGTGGTGCGCGACCCCGCCTTGTTCCTCTTTGATGAACCTCTTTCGAACCTCGATGCAAAGCTGCGCAACCAGATGCGGATCGAGATCAAAGCCCTGCAGCGTCGTCTTGGCACGACGGCAGTTTACGTAACCCATGACCAGGTCGAGGCAATGACGATGGCCGACAGGATCATCGTTTTGAACGCAGGCCGGATTGAGCAGATCGGTACCCCCTCCGAGATCTACCACAATCCGGCTTCCACCTTCGTCGCCTCGTTCATGGGTGCCCCACCCATGAATCTGATCGAGGCCGAAGCGTCAGACGGGCAGGTCCGCCTCAACGGCTACAACGGGCTGATGCCCGCGCCACAGGCCGTCAGCGGCCCGGTGACCATGGGTGTACGTCCCGAGGATGTCGAACTGGATGAGAACGGATCCGTCTCGTTCCAGGTCGACATCCTCGAAGAACTTGGCGCGCATCGTTTGCTGCACGGAACGCTTGCGGACCAGCCATTTACAGTCATGGTCGGCAAAGACCATAGCGTGCACACGGGCGAAACCCGCATCACCCTGAAACACGACGCCCTGCGTCTGTTTGACGTGGAAACGGGAAAAGTCCTTTGATCACTGATACTGTCGCGACATTGCCCGCTGTCACATCTGACCAGCGGGCTGAAATTCTGGCTGCCCCGCGCACAACGCAGGCGCATCGCTCGCTAATGGCATCCTTGCCGGCGATGAACGCGCTGCAATTGGGCGGCGAGGCCAAAGCGGCCCAACTGCCGGCGCAGATCACCGTCGCTGCCTGGAATGTTGAACGCTGCCTGTTTCCGGAAGAAACCGCCGCGCATCTGGACCCGATTGCACCAGATATCGTTCTGCTCTCCGAGGTCGATTGCGGCATGGCCCGCACCGCGCAACGCCACACCACCGAAGAGGTCGCTCGCGCCCTTGGCATGACGTACGCCTTTGGCGTCGAGTTTCACGAGCTTGACCTGGGCGGCCCGACCGAGCGCGCCTTTTGCACCGATGATTTCAACACAACCGGCTGGCACGGCAATGCCGTCCTGTCCTCAGTCCCGTTTGAACGCACGACGTTGATCCGGTTGGACGACCACGGCCACTGGTTCACCCCCGAAAGCGGCGCTGCCGACCCCGAGCAACCCCGGGTCGGCGGGCGCATGGCCATTGCCGCCGTGGTGCCCACCGATCAGGGGCCGGTCTGCGTAGTCTCTACCCATCTGGAAAGTAATTCCGCCGCTGAACACCGGCAAGTTCAGTTCGAACTTCTGCTAAAGGAGATCGATGCCTTCGCCCCCGACATGCCCGTTCTGATCGGCGGAGATCTGAACACCGGCAACCACCTTCCCCCCGATTTCGACTGGCGCCGCGAAACCTTGTTCGCTCTGGCCGAAGATCAGGGCTATTCGTGGGCGTTTACGGCCGAGGGCGACACGACCCGCCCCAGTCTGATCACGCCACACCCGGACCGAAAGATGAAACTGGATTGGCTGGCCGGACGGGGTTTCACGCCCGTAGACAAAGGCGTGTTGAGTTCAATCTCAGCCACCGGCACACCGCTTTCTGACCACGACTGCGTGTGGACAAAGGCCGATATCTCCGCACTTTCAGACGCATGATCCAAATCCGGTCGCAGTCTGGCACGCGGCTACGCGATCTGCGGACATGAGGGGCACTCAGCCGCCCAACCCTCTGGGCGGGCCGTAGGTTCTAGCTTTCGGCCTCAGATGGTTCCCCACATCTCTCTACAATTCAAGCTGCCCCAATATGCTGGCGTCGTACGATTTGAAAAACCGGATTGACGTGGCGCGACGCTTGAGGGAAGCCAAGGGGGCCATGACACCGCCTGCCCAACACCTCTCTTCCCTTGAAACGCGCTCCGATGGGTTCCTGACGGACGTGGGGGCCATGGACATCGGGTCTGCGACAGCGACTGCTGTGATCGCGAGGTTTGATCAATCTCGTTTTAAAGATGACCTTTTCACGACGTTGTGCGTCGACCGCCCGGATCGTTTGGACAGGGCCGTTGAAAAGAGAAAGGCCGAGTACCTTGCAGGCCGTGCCGTAGCCATGGCCGCTTTGGCGTCAACGGGGCATGCATCGACGCAGATCGCCACAGGTCCCAACCGTGAGCCGATCTGGCCCGCAGGCGTCGCAGGTTCGATCACGCATTCAAAGGGGCGCTGTGCGGCGATTGTCACCGATCAGCCCGGCACCTTGGTTGGCGTCGATATAGAGGACATCGCCGAAGGATCCTCACTGGATGCGATTTTCAAGGTCGCTTTGCAGCCCGAGGAAACCCGGCTGATCCGGGAAAGCGACGCGCAGGCGTTGAAGGCAACGCTTGTATTCTCGGCCAAAGAAACTCTCTACAAGGCCCTGTTCCCTGCGGTTCAACAGTTCTTTGGTTTTGACCATGCCGAACTCTACGGCGCGCCTAGTGAAACCCTACTGAAGCTGCGGTTGACCAAATCGTTGAATAATACGTTCACGGCAGGGGCGGTCTTCGACATTGGCTACCGACAACTGGACCGCAGCGTTATTACTTGGCTTGTCACACCCGCGCCTGCAGACTGAGCCTCAGCAGGCCGGCCAAGGCCTTGTGCTTCTTGTTCCGTGTCGCCGGGTTACACCTGCGAAACACCGATATCTCGCTCCGCTACTGGCTATCGCTCAAATATCTGCTGATCTCGCCCGTGCAAGGCAGACGGCCTTTGCATCAAGCTGTGAACTCTAATTTCAATCCCGGACGAGGCCATCTGGCTTTGTAGATCTTGCCCGTGCTGGAGGCTGTGATCCAGATATCCTGCATATCTTCGCCACCAAAACACATATTGGTCGTGAAGAGGTCGGGGATGGCGACATGTTCGGTCGACCCGTCAGGACTAAACACCGTGATACCACCGTTGAAAATCGTCGCCACACAAACCCGTCCGTCGGCCTCGACCTTGAGACTGTCGAGCCATTGGTACCCCGGCAAGGTCTGAACCACCTGCCCCGGCATCCCCGGAATTGGGCCGGGTTCAACCTGACCCTTGCCGGTGATCTTCATCGCCCAAAGCCGCCCAAATACCGTGTCCGAGACGTAGACGATGCCGCCATCTGGCGACAGCCCGACCCCGTTGGGCATCGGGATCGTAGCAGCCTTGATAAGTGTCTTGCCGTCGATCGTGGCATAGTACAGCCCGCCATAGCGCGTAGATTCCGCGTCCTCGATCCCGGTGTCCGTGAACCAGAACCCGCCATCCTTGTCGAAGACCAGATCGTCGGGCGCGATGAGCCGTTTCCCCTCGTAGGAATCAAACAGCATCGTGACCTCTCCGGTCTCAAGATCGACCCGATGCACGGACCCACCCTTGTAGTGCGGACGAATGGGTGCGGGAACGGTGATATCGTCGGGTCCGTAGGGCACGAAACTGTAGACACCGCCGTTGTTGCAGACATAAGCAGCGCCATCCGGGCCGATCGCCACGCCATTGGGGCCACCGGGGATTTCGGCCACCACACTGACGGTGCCATCGACGGACAAGCGCGCAAGGGTCTGCTCTTTGATATCCACGAACAGGACCGAGCCATCATTCATCGCAACCGGACCTTCTGGAAAGCCCAGCCCGCTGCACATCTCATGTAGTTCCAACGCCATAGCCTCAACTCCCTGATTGTGCCGTGGCCCCGGTGGGGTCGGCGATTGCGGGCCAAGCCCGTCCTTTTCGCGGCGAACTGTGCTGACAAATACAGGTTTTCGCAAGGCTTTTTCCAATTTGCTATGCGGGATAAGCCTCAACGGGTCGCAAAACGGCTGGCTTTTCCCAGCCCAGTTATCCTAAAACCCCTTACAACTAAAAAGCGATGAGGCGCATCGAATGGTATTCAAACTTGTGTCCTGCGATGGCGGGGGGATCAGGGGCTACCTGACCTGCCTGATCCTGCAAAGCCTGCAGGAGGAGACCGGCGTTCTGGACAAGGCGGACGGGTTCGCCGGCACCTCGACCGGTGGGCTGATCGCCGTGGCGCTGGCGGATGGCCGGACGCAGGGCAAGGATATGGGCCGGCTGATCGGCGACCTCGCCGCGCATTACCGCGAAGATGCCGACAAGATCTTCCGCGAAAACGAACACAGCTTTCTGGACAAGGCACTGGATGAGGTGCTGCGGAGGTTCAAACTAGGCGGCGGCCCGGGCATCACCGCCTCGCAATACAATGCGACCGGGCTCGAGGAGATCGGGCGCAGTCTAGTTGGAGACCGCAAAGTCAACTCTCTGTCCCCGGATCTGGTTCTCGCGGTCAACACCGTGTGCCTGCATCGCAGCGACAAGGTGGGGTGGTCCCCGTTCACCATCACCAACCAGACGCTGGGCTACGAGAAATGGTTGGATATGAGCGATGTCGGCCTGCTGGATGTCGCCATGGCAAGCTCGGCCGCGCCATCCTATTTCCCGCCGCATCAGATCATCTCGGACGGGGTGGACTACGGCTATTTCGCTGATGGCGGGGCCTTTGCCAACAATCCAGTGATGAACGGCATCAACGTGGCCATCGCGGCTGGTCGCGCCGAAGGGTTGGCGTATATCGAGGCTCTGTCGATCGGCACTGGCCAACAGCCCACAGATATCTCGGAGGAGATGATCAAGAACCCCGACGACTGGGGCCTGTTGAAGTGGTTCGGGATCACCTCGGGCGCGCCTCGGGGGGCTTTGATCGAACTGCTGCTAACCACATCGGCTGAGAACCAGTATTGGATGGCCCATCTTGTGTTGAAAGAGCGGATGGTACGTCTGAACCCTCCGCTACCCAAGGTCGTGGGGCTGGCAACACACCGACCTGAATCCTACGATCTGATGGAGAAGGCATTCTACACCTGCCGGCAAAGTGAATACTGGACCCATGCCAAAGACATGCTGAACAAATGGTAGCCGAACTCAGTTTTGCTTGATCAAACAGTGGCTTCGCTGGGTTTTATGTATTCTTCCTGTTGCCTTTGCCCGACCAGTGTTTATGGTTAACGCCACATTTTTGGGGTAACTTCAGTTAACAGGTGGTCAAGTCATGAGCGATCCCGGCCTTGCCGAGAAGCTGGTAGAAGTTCTGCATCGTCCTGATGGTGATCTGGCCCTGCGCCCCGTTCACACAATCGGGATCAGTGCGACCGGCTATTTCAAGCCCACACCCATCGCCCGGAATTTCTGCGCCGCGGATCACTTCACCACGGAAAAGACGGATGTGATTGTTCGATTCTCGAACGGGTCGGGCTGCGCTGTGGTGCATGACGGCTGGTCCGATGTGCGGGGTCTGGCGGTTCGGTTTCACTTGTCGGACGGGTCCGATACCGACCTGATCGCGATGAATCTGCCCGAGTTCTTCACCCCGACGCCCGAGGCGTTTCTGGATTTCGCCGAGGCCGCCAAGCCCAAGCTCTACAACGGTCAGACCCCTTGGCAGAAAATCTGGAGCTACCTTCAACTGATGCTGCCTGAACGCGACCCCTATCCGGGCGAGACGATCAGCCCGGACGAAGGCGCCATCGGGTTTGCCGACCGAAACGCCTATTCTCAGCTTGGTGTGTTGCAGGCCGCCCAGATCGGAGCGCCGACCAGCTATGCGCGGGCGGCCTATCACGCCTGCCATACATTCATCGTGACCGGAGCGGAGGGCGTACGCCGCTGGGTGCGGTTTTCGTGGCAACCCATCGCAGGAGTGCTGAACACCGACCCGGAGGAAACACCGGTGGATGACTATCTGCAGGCCGAACTCAGGGAGCGTCTTGCCAAGGAACCTGCGCGGTTCTCTCTGATGATGACAATCGGTGAGGTCGGAGACGATTTCAACAACTCCTCGCGCCCCTGGCCACCTCATCGCAAACGGATCATGATGGGCGTTCTGACACTAAACGCTGTGCCTGAGGACCAGATAGAACAGGCCGAGAAGCTCAGCTTCAATCCTGGTTTGCTGACCCCCGGGATCGAGGCCTCGGATGATCCGGTGCTGAAAATGCGCATCGACTCGTACAAAATCTCAAGCGCTTGGCGCGGCGGGTCCCCTTGCCCGTTTTCGAAGGGGTAAGGTCATGACTCGTCAGAACAGTTGGTTCAATCGCTACGTCAACAGCCTGCCGGATCGGGGATGGTTCAAGTTCCTGTCACGCTACATCGTTGTGCCCTATTGGCATTGGCGCGACCCCAAGCCGAAACTGCCCGGCGGCCCGCGCCCCTCACCGCAACCCAGCGAGAACGTGCAGCGCATGATGAACCTGATCATGCCGTTGAAAGACCCCTCGCCCGCCGGACGGGCCCATGCTGCACTGGCCATCGCCCAAAATGTCGAAGAGATCTTTGCAGGGCTGGACAATGTCGGAACGGTGCATTTCGCCCGGTTTCTGCTGATCGACGACAAGATCTGCATGATTTCGGTCTATGACGGCGATTTCAGCAACTACATTCGGGATTTCATCACCACCATCGGCAGTGTGTTCAACGATGTCATCTCGCTTGTGGACGGGGCGGAGCACCTGATCCCGACCGAGCACAACGTAGAAGAATTCATCGACTGGGTCCATGAGCACGACCTGTTTCAGGCCCCCGATTTCCCGACCGACCTGTTCGGCCTTCAGGATGAGGCCAAAGGGCTGCCTCCGAACCAGCCGCCGCATCGGCTGGAGACCCTACCGCGTGCGTTTGTTCTGCAACTCTACGCGAACCCTAACCTGTCGCTGGGGGGCGGTTATCGCGCCTATCCGGGCGTTTCCGCCGCGCAAGTGCGCCAAAAATTTGGACAAGGCTGGTGACTGCAAAACTCGATCTCGCCGACATTCAGGGCAACATCCTGCGCGGTTATCGCCGCGATCTGGTGCGCCATCTGTTTCTTGAAGTCACCGACCGCGCCGCGGCCCGTCAGTTTCTGGCAACCGCCGTCGATGGCGGCAGTGAAACCGTCCCCGAAATCACCCGAGGTGTGTTGTGGGAGGTCAAACCGCCCTTCTGCTTCAACATCGGCCTCACCTATGCCGGGCTGCGCGCCCTTGGCACCGCGCCCGAGCATCTGAAAACCTTCCCCAGCGAATTCGTGCAGGGCATGACGAAACGCGCGACGAAACTGGGCGATTTCGGCGCCAGCGGGCCGGATCACTGGCCTGCTCCGTTTGATCAGCCTGACCGGGTTCACATCATGGCGTCGGTCTATTCCGACGTTCAGGATCACCTCGACCTGGTCGAGAAACAGGTTGGCGCGGCCTTCACCATTCTGGGCAAACGCGACGGCCGCAATCTGGCCGATAGCAAGGTGTTTTTCGGCTATGTCGACGGCATTTCCCAGCCCCGGTTCGAGCAGGTTTTTGACCCCGAACAGGCCGGTGTCGACGAACCGATCGACCCGCTGGGCACCGCCCTTCTGGGCTATCCCACACGACAGGAGGGGGTGGTGTTCCGCGTCCCCTCGCCCAATGCGCTTGGTTTCAACGGGTCGTTCAATGCGTTCCGAGTTCTGGCGCAGGATGCGGCCGGTTTCGAGGCCTATCTGGACAAAGCCGCCGATGATCTGATGAATCATCCGGATCGCGACAAATTGGTCGATCCGAACAATCTGGATCGCATCGGCGAAGGCCTGGACATCCACGGTGCCCTTCGCGAAGTCGTCGCGGCCCAGATGTGCGGGCGCTGGCGCAACGGCATTCCGTACGAGCTGTCACCAGACGCGCAATGGCCCGAGCATGAGGTCTCGCTGACCAATTTCAACTACAACGCCCACTCCCGCTGTCCCGCCGGCTCGCATTTACGACGAGGCAACCCGCGTGGCGGTCGGATCGTGCAACGCATCGCCAACTACACGCGACGTTTGGTACGGCGCGGCATGTCCTATGGACCGGATTTCGACCCCCAAAAACCCGACACGGCCGAGCGCGGCCTGCTGGGCAGCTTCATTGGCGCCAATATCGGCGCGCAGTTCGAAGCGGTAATGTGCGACTGGATCAACCTTGGCCTGCACGACCCAACGATCACGGGTGCCAATGACCCTCTGCTGGGGGCGAACACGCCGGAAACCAGCTGGTTCGACCTCAGCCTGCCCGATGGCGGCACTATCCGCCTGCACGGCTTTCCCCGCCTGATCCATACGCGCGGTGGCGCGTACACGTTCCTGCCCAGCCTGACGGCGATCAAGTACCTGTCCGGATTGACGAACTAGGCTAGGGCGAGCCGGAACCAGATAAAGCCGAACATCTCGACCAACACCGCTATTGAGGCAGAGTCACAACCCTGCCTCCTGCGGCATCGGCATCGGCGATGTCATGGGTCACCAACAAAACTGGCAGCCGCGCCGCGCCGGCTCGGGCAAAGACGAGGTCCCGCATTTTGTCCCGGAGACCGACATCGAGGCGCGAGAAAGGCTCATCCAAAAGCAACGCATCGGGCTCCGCCAGAAGCATCCGCATCAGGGCCACACGGGCGCGCTGACCTCCGGACAGGGTCTCGGGATCGCGGGTTTCAAACCCGTCCAGCCCGATCTCGGACAGGGCGGCCTGAATGCGCGCGGCCCGGTCCGCGGTACGGGGCGGCAGGCCAAAGCCGACATTCTGACCAACAGACAGGTGTGGAAACAACAGATGGTCCTGAAACAGGATCCCAACGCGCCGCTTCTGAGGCGGCAGGGCATTCAGAACCCGCCCGTTCAACGCTATGCGCCCTTCAAGACGAAAGGCAGGCGACAAAGTTCCGGTGATTGCCGCAAGAATTGTGGATTTCCCAACCCCGGACGGCCCCATCAGGCTCAGAACCTCACCGGGCGCAATGTCAGCCGATAGCTGCGCCAGCCCTCTGCCATCGGCGTGAGAGATCGAAAGCTGATCCAAAAAGAGGCCGTTTTCAATCATGGCGCAGTCCGCTTTTGTTGCGATAGACAATTCTGGGGATCATCAAGGCCAGCAGGAATGGCAGCCATGCCGTGAACGCCAGCGCGATGGTCCAGACCCCTATCGCACGGCGATCACCGCCTGAAAACAGGGCCAGAGCCTCGGTCGTCAACGTGTTCAGCCGCCCGCCCGAGGCCAGAAGAGTGGCCAGATATTGGCCGACTGACACCGCCATCCCCACCGCAAGCGCGGTCAAGATCGGAGCCAGCAACATTGGCAGTCGGATGCGCCAGAGCACTCCAACCGGTCCCAGCCCCATGGCGGCGCCAATCGTGGCATAGCGGCGGTCGAGCGCGCGGTAAGGGCCGGCCAATGCCAGAAACACATAGGGCAGAACGAAGACCAAGTGGGTCAGGACCACGGGAAGGATGCCCTGCGCCGCTCCGATCTGGATCATCAGAATCTGCAGGCCCGGCAGGAAAGCGATCTGAGGCAGGATGAGTGGCAGGTAAAGGATCACCATACCCGTCTTGTTCATCTTGCGCCGGGTGCGGAGTTCTGCGTTCAGGCAGCCGATCACCAGAACCAAAGCGATAATTGCGGTGGCAAACGCCAGCGCCAAAGTGACCAAGGTGACCTCTACTGCGTCCGGGCCGTGGCGCTCCCAGGAAATCAGACTGAAGCTGCTCGGTAGCGCGTCGGGAAACCTCCAACGCCCGGCGAAAGACCAGAAAAGTTGGCCGATCAGCCCGCCGAACACCGCGATCCCCGCCGTGAGTGACACCACGAGGCCAAGGGTTCTAAGGGCGGTGTCGCGCAAGCCCATGCCGCGCGTTCCGCTTTCCACACCACGGTTGATCAGCGCGGCCACGGCCCTTTCACCACCTCGCCAGACCATGATGGCTGCGGCCACCAGCCCCAACTGAACCAAGGCAGCCGCAGCAGCGGGCGCGCGCAAAGCAAGATCAGGATCCGTCATCCAGCGCAGGATGAACATGGACAGCGTCTGCGGGCGCGACGGCCCCAGAACCATCGCGACATCCACATTCGACATCGCATAGGCCAGGACCGCATAGATGGGCAGCCGGATCTGCGCATAAAGCGCGGGCATCACGGCCAGAAACCACCCTCGGACCCTGCCGTAGCCCAGCACTTGCGTCACGCGCATCCGCTCGGCCGATTTGATCTGAGGCAGCGCGGCCAGCGACATCAGCAGCAGAAATGGCAGTTCTTTAGTCATCAGCCCAGCAATCAAAGACCACCCGCCGGGGTCTTGCAGGATCAACACGTCCGGCGGGCGGGTCCATCCCGTCAGACCGGGCGAGATGAGCCGCGCAATCCAGCCAGACGGCGCAATCAGGAACGCCAGCCCCAACGCGGCCGCCGCATGGGGGACTGACAAAAGGGGAGACAGTAGCGCCTCAAGCCGCGAAAACGCGCGCGTGCCCTGCCAACCTGCGATCAGCAGAAAACACCCGATCAGCGACCCAAGCGTCGAAAGGAAACCGGTTTTGAACGACAGCCAGAGGGCCTGACCCACGCCGGGCTCGGCCCAGAGGCGCGTCCACGGGTCGAATGAAAACCCGTTTTGCCCGTCCGGGCGCATGCCTCCGAAGGCCGGTAGGATCGTTCCCAAAAGCCCGGCAGCGATGGGACCCAGCAGCAACGCTATCGTCAGCGTCGGTGCCAGCCCCCATGGTTTGCCGGGGCTTAGTTCAGTTGCCAACGCCGTAACGCTCGGCCCAATCCGCTTCGATCCGGGTCATCCAGCTGGGATGCGGCTCGGGCAGGGCTTGGCCAAGTTCGGCGGGCGACAAGGTTGCCACGCCAAGCTCCAACGCGTCGAACCCGGAGCGATCGTCAGCGGGCAGAGCGGCCATGTCCAGCACAGTGCTAAATCCCAATACGTCCGGGTCCTGCGCGCGCAACTGCGCCTCGGGGCTCATCAGGAAATCTGCAACGACCATGGCACCCGCCTTGGCCGAGGCATTGTAGGGGATCGCTACAAAGCTGGCATTGCCCAGCGTTCCATCCTCCAGAACGAAAGTCCGTGCGCTTTCCGGCAGCTGTTGGTTGGCAATGGCCGTTGTCGCCTCACCCGGAGAGAAGCTGATCGCCATG
Source organism: Ruegeria sp. ABV3_008 (assembly GCF_056161185.1). Lineage (NCBI taxonomy): Bacteria > Pseudomonadati > Pseudomonadota > Alphaproteobacteria > Rhodobacterales > Roseobacteraceae > Ruegeria > Ruegeria sp. ABV3_008. Next base: position 200,765 of record NZ_JBSWYP010000009.1, read on the forward strand.
TCGACCTCTCCATCATTGATCAGCTGCAGTTGGCTTGGACCGGTTTGCGGATAGGCGCGACCTGCCCGCCAGAGGTTCGGTGTTACATCCTGCAACCAGTCCCACAGTGGCGCCGTCACCTGCGCATAGTCGTCCCCGGCGGGCTGTTGCAGGATGGCCGGGTCTTCGACCAGTTCAATCAGCATCTGTTTCAGGAACGTCGTTCCCAGAAAGTCAGGGGGCTGAGGGAACGTGAACTGACCCGGGTTCGCAGCCGCCCATTCGCGAATTGCCTCGGCGGATTTGGGGGGTTCGGGCAGAACCTCGCTGTCATAGATGAACACGACCTGCGCCATGGCCCAAGGGCTTTCAAACCCTTCGGTCGGGACAGTGAAATCGGTGGTGACAGTTTTACCGTCCACGTCTACGAACCGCCAGTTGGGCAGAGCCTCAGCAAAGGGGCCGAACAAAAGATCTGCCTCTTTCATGGCACTGAAATTGGCACCGTTGATCCAGATCAGATCAATCGCTCCATCTTTGTCCTGACCCGCAGACTTCTCGGCAATCACCCGGCTGACCGCATCGGCCGTATCGGTGAGTTTCACATGCTCAAGCTTGACGCCATGCTCCTCTTCGACGCGGGTTCCGACCCATTCGATAAAATCGTTGATCGTGGTCGAGCCACCCCACGCGTTCCAATAGACGGTCTGGCCGTTGGCCTCATCCAGAACGTCCTGCCAGTTCGCGGGATCAGGTTCAGCCCATGCTGTTCCGGCCAGCGCCGCGCAGAGGGCAGCAAATAGATGTTTCATGGGTTTTCCTTGCGTTTATTCCGAGTGAGTGAAGACCTGCCGCGCCAACAGGATGCGCGAAATGGCGGTGACAAAGCAAACCGCGCCAAACGCCCATGCCATCGGGTCGAACCATTTAGGCAGCAGGCAAATTGCGATGAAGAAGGCAATGGTTTCAGTGCCTTCCAGAAGACCGCCGGTGAAATACAGTGACTTGGCACCATATTTCTGCGACTCCAGCCCGCGTTTTTCGGCGAGGATCGCATAGCCCAGGAAGGTCGCGCCGTTGAAGTAGAAGCTGACCAGCAACCACGCTCCGGCCAGGGCATTTGCCGACGGGTCCGCCCAGACAAACGCCATGGGGATCGCACCGTAGAACAAAAAGTCACAAGTGATATCGAGATAGCCGCCAAAGTCGGTCTTACGCCCAGCGCGCGCGATTGCCCCATCCAGACCATCCGCCAGACGCGACAACAGGATGAACAGGACGGCCAGAACCTGCAAACCTAGAACGATCGCGCCAGCCGCCATCAGGCCGAACCCCAGACCCACCAGAGTCACAAGATCAGCCGAGACACCACGCGCCGCCAACCCCCGCCCAATCGCGTTCAGCGGCGGATCGATCAGTGGGCGGATGCGGGCATCAAGCATGGTTGGCATCCGGGCTGCAGACAATTGGCACGAAGACGCAGCTTTCACATGCCGTGGCATCGGGCAGAATTGAGAAGAGAAGGCCGTTTTCCAACCTGAGTTGCCTCACTACCGGTTTGCACGACATCGACAAGATCGTGCCGTTTTACTTGGGTACGCTTAAAGAACGAAGCGGTGAAAGAAAAAAGGAATACCGCATCTTCACGCTGTTGTGTCATCTGCAACACGAGAAGATAGTGGCGCTCCGGTCGGTAGGTGCGGCTTTTCGTTGATTTGATTTTTTACCAACAATAATTTCAAATCATTGTAACTAATTCACACCTAGTTCTTGCCGAGGAAACATGCCCCGTCCTACCGCCAACAAGGACCTGAACCTAAAAGGCTTGGAGTTGTTTCAGATCTGCGCCCAGAAAGGATCGCTTCAGGCCGCAGCCGAGGAAACCGGCCTGACCATCAGCACCGTCTCGCATCACTTGCGCAATCTCGAAGACCACCTCGGGGTCGAGCTGTTCAACCACGCGCGAAGGCCGATGGTTCTGACGCCCAAAGGGCAGGTCTTTCTGCGCAATATCAGCGATGCGCTCTATGCCATCCGCAAGGCCAAGGCCGAAGCATCCGCTGGGAATATTGCCGAGGCGAGTTACCTCAGGATCGGCACGATCGAAGATTTCGACAGCGATATTATCCCAGAACTCGCCGTCTTTCTTTCGGGCCATATGCCGAGCTGCGATTTCATGTACCACACCGATTCCAGCCACGCGATTGTCGAGATGCTGCGCAACCGGCATCTTGATCTGGGGATCACGACCACCCCAGAGGAACGGCTGCGGGACCTGCAGGATCGCCCGTTGCTACGAGATCCGTTTGTGGTCGTCCTCCCTCGGTTCAGCGAGAAATCCCTTCCGGATATAGTCGAAGGGCGCACCAAACTGCCGTTCTTGCGGTTTTCCAGCAATTTGATCATCGCCCGGCAGATCGAGTCCCAAATGCGTCGGCTGGGGCTTTCACCGCAGTCCAATTTCGAATGCAGCAACAACCAGACTTTGATGGCGATGGTCGCCGCCGGTGCGGGCTGGACCATCACCACCCCTTTGCTGTTCTCGCGTGCCAAAAGGTTTCACCCAAATCTCAGCATGCACAAGTTTCCAGGCAAGAGCTTTGCGCGCACGCTTGCGATTGTCTCTACACCCGATTGTTCGCGGTCCGTGTTGGACCTGATAGACGGCAAGATGCGCGCACTGATCCGAGATCATGCTTTGACTGCGCAATACGAGAAAACACCGTGGCTGGCGGACAGCTTCAAACTGGTGGAATGATCAGATCAGAATATTGAACCGAGACCTGATGGCCTCCTCTTGCTCATCGGTCAGGTAAGAAGGCTTGTGCTCGCGAAGAATCTCATCCGCGCGGGCCCTTGCTCTGCCCCATGCGTCTTGCGCACCGTTTTCGGCCCATGTGCGCGGCTCGGCTCGGTCAGCAAGCGTGGGGTAGAAGTAATCCCGCTCCATCGCCGCATGCGTATGCTGGCCACCCAAGAAGTGCCCATCGCCCAGAACGGCATCACAAATTGCATCGAACCCGAGGTTCTCATCCGTCACCTCGACCCCGCGTAAGGCGCGATAGGAGTTGGAATGCATCTCATCATCCAGCACGAAAGCCTCAAAACTCGCCCCCAACAACGATGCGGTCATGCCAGAACTTTCGTAGATCAAGTTCCCACCCGCCAAGGCCGCTGCCATGGAAGTTATGCCTTTCTCCATCCCATATTGCGCGTCTATGGCCTTGGCGTCGGTCATGGAACAAGCCACGCCCGAGGGCAAACCAAGCCAATTGGACAGCTGGGCGGACGCGGCATTCAACACCGCGGTCTCTCCGCTGCCGCCGGAAAATGCCCCGGTGCGCAGGTCGATAACCAGAGGCCAGTTGGAAAACACCATCGGAAAACCGGGCTGGATCGCGTGGACCAACAATAGGGCGGCCAAGGTTTCCGCCAGAGATTGCGCCAGAAACCCCGCCAAGGTTGCAGGCGCCGTTGCTCCGGCTTGCGCCGCCGTGATGCACGAGATCGGAATGTTGTGTTTGATGCATGCGTAAGTGACATCCACCGCATCTTCGCCATAGCGCATGGGCGATATCATTGGACTGATATGCGCCTTCATGAACGGGCGTTTGGCAAATTCTCCGGGCCCTCCTGCGGCAATGTCAAGCATCTCGACGATCGGAGCGACATATTCGGCCAGCGTGAACGACGTTGCCGTCGGTTTGGTGGTGTTCTTGAGCAGCGCGAAAACGGTGTTCACATCCAGATCGAAATTGTCCGGCACATCGGTCGCCACGCAGCAACGTGTGAACCAGCTGATATTGGCCAGCGTGTCCTGTAGCCGCGTAAAGTCATGCAGGTCCTTCAGGGTCGAAGGCCGATAAAGCGCGCTTTCCATATCAAGCGTCTGCACAGCGGCGCCGCCGGTTCCGAAATACACTTTGTTGCCACCAACCTCGATCGACCGCTTAGGATCGCGGCCATGTAAGGTGAAGGTCTTTGCAGCTTGATCAATCGCCTCTTCGACAAGCTCGGGCGGGAACAGAACCCGTCCTTTGCCGTTGTCCACGGCACCCACGGCCAACAGATCGTTGCGCAGTCTCTCCGGCACCTCACCGATACCCAGTTTCTCAAGCAAGTCGAGGGCAGTGTCATAGATGCGGCGCAGGTCGGCTTCGCTGAGCGGCTTGTACATCCCGCCGATCTGACCGGGCGGGCATGGATCAAACGCGGGCTTGGCTGCTCGTTTTGCCAGACGCCCTTCGCGCCCACCTCGCTTGCTACGCTGTCCAGCCATTCCCAGTCCTTTGAAACAGGGGGTTCGTGACATCAAGCAAGAGGAATTGTTGCGCGTGGCGCAAGATCATCTCTTTTATTTCGAAAAAATAGATTTCTAATTTTGATAACGTCTCATTATATCACTCTATAATTGCACACTGTGACAAACGAACTTCGTATGCAGAGCAAGCGAACTCCGGAGGCTCACCCGCTATGAAATCCCGTACCAAAGTTGTTGTCATCGGCGGCGGCATTGCCGGATGCTCGACACTCTACCACCTGACACAGGAAGGCTGGAGCGACGTGGTTCTGGTCGAGCGGAACGAGCTGACCAGCGGCACCACATGGCATTCGGCGGCGCAGGTGACGAATTTCGGTATGAACCAGACCATGGTCGGGCTGAAGACGCATTCGATCAATCTGTACAAGGAACTCTCCGAAAACCCCGAATATCCGATCAACTACCACCACGCAGATGGCGGCATCCGGCTAGCCAATACCGAAGCGCAGATGCAGGGCTACCGCCACTTTGCTTCGATGGCGCGCGGGATGGGCGTGCATTTTGAGGTGATCGACGCCGAGGAATGCGCCCGCCGTCACCCGCTGATCTCGACCACCAACCTGTTGGGTGGATTGTGGGACCCTCTGGACGGTGACATCGACCCGGCCCAGCTGTGTCAGGCGCTGGCCTATCACGCCCGCAAGGCCGGGGCTGAGGTGTACCGCAATACCCCAGTCATCGCGATGACCCAGCACAAGGATGACACTTGGACCGTGCATACGGAACATGGCGACATCGATTGTGACATCGTCGTCAATGCCTGTGGCTACCGCGTGAACGAAGTGGGCGCGATGATGGGGGTTCACCATCCCGTCGCCTCGATGGAGCATCAGTATTTCCTGACCGAAGATATCCCTGGTATTGCCGAAGCCGGTCACCGGATGCCTCTGCTGCGCTGCCCAATCAGTGATTATTACTGCCGGCAGGAAAAGGGCGGGCTACTGGTCGGGTTCTATGAACAGGACTGCAAAACCTGGGGCATGGACGGGATTGATCCAAACTTTGTAAACGCGCTCTGCCCCGATGATCTGGAACGTGTCATGGACGTTCTTGCCGGAGCGTTTGAACGCATGCCAGCATTGGAAGAAACCGGCATTCGGTCCATCGTGAACGGGCCGATCACCTATACAATCGACGGAGCGCCACTGGTCGGACCGATCCCCGGCAAGCGCAACGCCTTCTGTATCATCGGCCTGCGCGCGGGGTTGGGTGAAGGCGGCGGCCACGGCTGGCTGTTGGCGCAACAGATCGTGCATGGTGAGGCATGCTATGACACGTGGTGCCTCGATCCGCGCCGGTTCACTGGTCATACGAATGTGGAACTGACCTCTCTGAAGGCTATCGAAGACTACCAGAACGAATTCCGGTTCCACTTCCCGCATGAACATCGGCCCGCCGGACGACCGGCCAAGACAACCCCGCTGACGCCTGTACTGGCGGCAGAAGGGGCCGAGTTTACCGTCGTGAACGGGTGGGAGCGGGTGGACTACATCAAGCCATCGCCCGATTTTCACCCCACACTTACCTTCAACTTCGATGAGTCGTTCGACATCGTCACCGAAGACGTGAAGAACGTGCAGGAGAATGTTGGCCTGTGCGAAGTCAACGGCTTCAATCGGTTCGAGATCACCGGCACCGATCGCCACAGTTTCCTCGATCGGATGTTCTGCGGCACGGTCACCAAGCGCGACGGCCGCGTTGGCCTGGGTTACCTGCTGAACCACCACGGCATGGTCAAAGCTGAGGCCACTGTGGCAAACCTGCCTGCCTCGGATCGGGGGCCAGAGCGTGTCTGGTACGGCTCGGCTGCGGCCAGCGAATATCACGACATGGACTGGCTGACCCAGCACATTCGCAAGGATGAGGATGTTCAGATCCGATCCCTGACCAATGACCAGACCATTCTGGTTCTGGCTGGTCCCAAGGCCCGCAATGTTCTGTCGGCCTGTGCGCGCGGCGACTGGTCGAAAGAGGCCTTCCCCTGGCTGTCCGTGCGCGAATGTTTCGTCGGGTTCGCCCCGGCCACGGTCATGGGTGTCAGCTTCTCGGGTGAGTTGGCCTATGAAATCCACGTACCCAACGCCTCGCTCTATGCAGCCTATCTGGCCTTGCGCGCGGCGGGTGAGGCCCATGGCATGAAGCTGTTTGGCGCGCGCGCGGTGGATTCCATGCGGATGGAGAAGGGATTTCTGCATTGGAAATCCGACATCCTCACGGAATTCGACCCATATGAGACCGGTTTGGATCGGTTCGTAAACCCGAATAAGGGCGAATTCATCGGCAAGGAGGCCCTGTTGGAACGTCGCGCCAGCGGCAAGCGCAAGCAACTCGTGACGCTGCAGATCGACGCCACCCACGCACCCGCTCATGGCGGGGCTTCGTTGATGCATGGCGACACTGTGGTTGGCACCGTCACCTCGGGCGACTGGGGTCATCGGGTCGGGCGGAACCTGGCCTACGCGTTCATTGATACAGCGCTGGCGGGCGAAGGGACCAACGTTCAGATTGACATGTATGGGGATCTAGTCGACGCGCAGGTCATCCTTGCCTCACCCTATGATCCTGAACACGTACGGATGCGCGCCTAGGCCGTTTCCACCCCAGCCAACAATTCACGAGCGAGGCGCATCTCAACCGTTTGGTCCCCGCCCGAGATCGCTTCAGCCGCCGCCTGAAGCTCTGAGTTTGCAATCGCCGAGCAGTGAAACCGCTCGCAGGTTCGGGCGAAATTTATGGCCGTATGGAGGGCAAACATCCGCGCCTTCTGGTCCTTTGCGCGGGACAAAGCCTGTCGGAATTCCGCCTCGGCTGGACTGGTTGAGGATTTCGCCAGCGCATAAACCCGGTCGGTTTCTGCCTGTGCCCACCCCTCGTTGGTCAAACGCTGATGTTCACGCGCTTCCGCCAAAGCGGTCAGAGCACCTTCGTGGTCGCCCATGGCAAGCGTGACTTCGGCAATCAGTGTCATGAAGAACGGTTTGTGATTTCCCGCTCCGCTGGCCCACCATGCATCCGTCGCCCTTTTGAGGTCCTTGATGGTTTCCGGGCCAGGGGATGCGTAGGCCTTGACCCAGCTTCTCCAGACATTGGCTGTCAGGGTCATGAAGGTGAACGCGTGCTTGTTCGACAGCTCTTCCAGTTGCTCCATCTCCCGGGTCACAGCGACCGGATCGCGGCGCAGAAGATGCAGCATACACAGGTAAGTCAGAGCCTGCGCCACGCTATGGGCATGTTCGAGGTCGCGGGCAGCCTCAACCGCCCGATTCTGTATTTCCAGCGCCTTGTCCGGCTCACCACGCATCCAGGTGGCAAGGCTCAGGAAGCAAGAGGTTATGGCCGCGTGGTCGGATCCATAGACATATGCCAGATGGGCATCGCGGTCGGGGCGGTAAAGCGCCAACGCCTGTTCGAGATGCGCGTGGGCGGGGTCCAGCTCTCCGATATGAAACAGCACCGCGCCCATCGCCCGATGGGCCACCATCTGATGTTGCGTTTCGCCTGATGTTTCCGCCAAGTGGAGAAGTTGTCGCGCGACGGCCCGCGCCAAATCATACTCACCCCGAACTAAGTGAAAGGAATAGAGGCCGTTGAGGACCGGGAACAGGTTCTCTGTCTCATCCATGCGTTCGCACAAGTCCCGTATCCGGGCATAGGTCGAACCGGTCTCATCCGCTGCGATACCAGCCGTCGACCGCAGAACCCCTGCGCGCAAAGTCTGTATCTCGATCTCTCTCTTGTCACGCTCAGTACTGGTCGTCTGATCGCCCAGCAGATCAAGCGCCAGGGACAGCTGCGTGTTAGCCTCGGTATTGGCCGAGCGTTTGACGGCGCGCTGACCCGCCAGATAGCGACAGTCGATCGCCTCATCCACCATACCTGCAAGGGTGTAGTGATGGGCCAGAACTTCTGGGCCTGCATCCTCGACCGCTGAGGTTTTCTGGTCCAGCGTTTTGGCCACCCGTTCGTGCAGAACCCGGCGTTCGGTTTTCAGAAGACTGTTATAGGCGGTGTCGCGGATCAGGGCGTGGCGATAGTTGAAGGTCTGCAACTCGTCATCTCCTGAGGTCGTGACGATGCCAGCCTCAACCAACAGGTCCAAGCCGGACCGCAGCACAGTATCGCTGAATCGCGACACTTTCGAGATCAGCGGATACGAGAATTGCGGCCCAATCACAGCCCCGATCTGCGCCACTTCTTTGGCCGAGCTCAGGCGATCCAAACGTGCCATCAACGCATCATGCAATGCACTGGGAACTGAGCTTGCAGCAGAGGCCCCTCCGCTGGCGCGAGCAATTGGAGCATCGGGCATATCGCCTGCTTCCAGTAGATCCTTCGTCACCTCTTCCACGTAGAGCGGCACACCATCGGATCGGGCCGCTACCAGTTCATACATGGCGTCGGGGATGTCCTGCCCTTGCGCGACCTCATTTGCGATGCGTTTAACGTCTTGAAAATCAAGCTGCCTGAGCACCACTTTGGTCAGATTGGATTGCAACGCCCAACCCGGATCAAATTCCGGCCGGAAAGTCATTGCAACCATCACCGGAAGATCCCGGAGACGGTCAACAAGCCGATCCATCAACGCCTTTGTCGTCGGGTCGAGCCAATGCGCATCCTCAAACAACAGCAAAACCGGCTTTTCCGACGCATGGGCCAGCAAATGGTCCAACAACATCTCGTGCGTCTGATCCATGATCTGCTGCGGTGTCAGGGTCAGCGGCCCCAGCCGATCCTCGAACGGGACCGACAATAGCGACGCGGCCAATCGCAGGACCTGATCCGAGGGGTCTTTCAAAACCGACGAAATCTTCTCCAGCTTTGCCTCATCCGAGTCCTCAGACCCCAGGTCGGCGACATGGTGAAGCCGCCGGATGATCGGATAAAACGAGCTGGCAAAATGATACGGCGAACACTGCAGCCGAATTCGCTCATGCGCGCCTTGGGGGGCTTTCTGCCGCAACTCCTCAATCAGGCGCGATTTCCCGATCCCCGGCTCTCCGGACACCAGAACGATTTGACCTTCGCCCTCACTGGCCAGCTTCCACTTGTCGCTGAGCGTCTCATATTCTGTCATGCGACCGATCAGAGGGCCGAGCGAGGCACCCTCAACGCGCCTGAAACGGCTGTCCGTATCGCGCGCGCCGGTTACTTGCCACGCCTCGACTTCGTTCGTGAACCCTTTCAGCTTGAAAGACCCTTGCAGCACATAGTCGAAGGCCCCACCCGCCAATTGATGCGTCCGAGGTGACACGATCATGGTGCCGGGTTCCGCCATCGCTTGAAGACGGGCGGCCAGATTGGGTGTCTCACCCATCGCGGTTCCGTCTTCGAACATCTTCTCACCGCGCAAATCGCCAACCACGACCAGACCGGTGGCGATCCCGATACGCACCTGAAGTTTCGCGTGAGTGCGGATTTCCGGCACTTCTCGGATGATGCGCAAGCCGGCGCGAATGGCGCGCTCGGGGTCTTCTTCATGGGCCAGCGGAAACCCGAAGAACACCATGATCCCGTCACCGTAATAGCTTGCAATCTGACCATCGAAATCCGCGACCGAAGCCGCGCAAGTCTCTTTGAACAGCCGTAGAACCTCGGCCAAATCCTCAGGATCGACCCGTTGCGATATCTCGGTCGAGCCGACCAGATCAATGAACATGACCGTCAGCTGACGGCGTTCGGCCACGATCGACGCGCCCAGTGCCGTGTTTTGAGGTCGGGGGGTGCCGTCAGTGGTTGCGCGCACCGCCTTCATGAACCGCCGCCGAGGCCCCAGCGGCAGGCCAATGGTCACGAGGTCTTCGTCGGTCAGCTCTGTCAGGTCGCCCAGCTCAATCTCATTGTCGGCGAAGGCACTGGCGTATTTGGCCAGTCCGTGCTTGTTCAGCCAACGTTCGATTTCGGCCATTACATCCCTTCCACGGCTGCGGGCGTCCCCTCAAAAACTGAATGCAGTGAGAGTTGCCCATCGCTCGACCCTACGAAAACAAGGGGCCAGGGATAGGTCAAGGGTCTAGGCACCTGAAGGCATAGCCGTCACGCCCCGGCGTTGCAGATCAAGTCATCGCTCGCCAGATGGTCGATCAACGCGCGGACCCGCGTGGTCAGGCGTCGGTTCTGCGGGAAAAGTGCGGCCACAACGTAAGGTATGACACGGTGTTCGGCGAACAGCTCGACCAATTCCCCGGACCTAAGGGCATCGGCCACCGTGTAGGCCGGGCATCTGGCAACGGCCACTCCTGCAGCGGCTAACCGCGCCGAGGCCGCAGGCGCATTGGCCTGAAGGCGACCATTGACGTGAACCGCCACCTCGTTGCCATCGACATCAAACCGCCAGACTGCAGGGTCGCTCATGTTGCCGTCCAGAATGCACTCATGCGTGGCAAGGGCACTTGGATGCGCGGGCACACCTGCACGGTCGAGATAGTCAGGAGACGCACACACAATCAGCGGCATCGGCCCCAGCCGGCGCATCTTGAGGGAACTGTCTCGTGTCGGCCCGATCCGGATCGCCAAATCCAGACCCTCTTCTACTATCGACACCCGGCGGTCTGAAAGGTTGAGGTCAATTTCGACCTCAGTGTGCTGTTCGACAAAAGCCGCCAGCGACGGGGCAAGCCGTAGTGAGCCGAACCCTGTCGGCGCAGAAATCCGTATCACACCGCGCAAAGAGATCTGCGCATTGCGCACCGCCTCCTCCATTTCGTCAAACCCGTCCAGAAGCGGTTCGCACATCGCCAGGTAGGTCGCCCCCGCATCGGTAAGGGATACACTGCGAGTCGTTCGGTTCAGAAGCTGAACGCCCAGTGCCTCCTCCAGATCGGCCACGTATTTGCTGACCAAACGAGACGACCGCCCAAGCCGCTGGGCTGCCAAAGTGAACGAGGCATTCTGTGCCACCAGCGCAAAGGCGCGCATTCGGTCGATCTTGTCCATGTATTTTACGCCCTCCTAGGGCTTAATGATCCCCTAAAACTGCCCATTATCTCCCGAGATGGCAAGCTGTATATATAGCTGCAGAAGCAATTCCGCGCATGACAGGAGCTGACAAATGTCGAACGCAGTACGTATCCACCACTTCCCGAAATCCGGCCACGCGCACCGCGCCCTGGTCTTTGCCAAGTTGGCCGGTATCGCCCACGAGGCCGTTTTCGTCGATCTGGCCGCAGGCGCTCATAAATCGCCCGAGTTTCTGGAGATGAATCCCAACGGGCAAGTCCCCGTGCTTGAGGATGGCGATGTTGTAGTCTCGGATTCCAATGCGATTCTCGTATACCTCGCCCGGCAATACGCGCCCGACTGGATGCCGACCGACGCGGTGGGCGAGGCGGCGGTGCAGCGCTGGCTGACTCTCGCCGCGGGTGAGATCGCATTCGGATCCGCCGCGGCGCGGTTGATCACGGTGTTTGGTGCACCTCTGGACGTCGATTTCGCCGCCGCAACCGCAGCCAAGGCGATGCAAAAGCTTGAACAAGGACTGGAAGGCCACGACTGGCTGGTTGGCGACCGACCGACCATCGCAGATGTCGCTGCCTACTCCTACACGGCCCATGCGCCCGAGGGGAATGTCTCGCTCGACCCCTATCCGAATGTGCGGGCATGGATCGCCCGGTTCGAGGCGCTGGACGGGTTCGAACCGATGCCGGCCACGGCCGCGGGCCTTGTCGCCTGAACGTCCTCGCCAGACACCGCATCGGAGACTTGCAATGACACAAGAAGAACCTCGCCAACCTCTGCCGCCCTTCACCCGCGAAACCGCGATTGAAAAGGTCCGTCTGGCCGAAGACGGCTGGAATGGCCGCAACCCGGCCAAGGTCGCGCTGGCCTACACGCCGGACAGCAAATGGCGCAACCGGGCAGAATTCCCCGTTGGCCGCGCCGAGATCGAGGCGTTTCTGACCCGCAAATGGAACAAGGAACTGGACTATCGCCTGATCAAGGAGCTCTGGGCCCATGACGGCAACCGCATCGCGGTGCGATACGCCTATGAATACCGTGATGACAGCGGGCACTGGTTCCGGGCCTACGGCAACGAAAATTGGGAATTCGACGAGAGTGGCTACATGGCCAACCGGTTTGCCAGCATCAACGAATTGCCGATCACAGAGGATGAGCGCAAGTTCCACTGGCCTCTGGGCCGCCGCCCGGACGACCATCCGGGGCTGAGCGATCTGGGCCTTTAAACACACTGCAAGGAGGTAAGACGATGTCTGGCACGGATACTCCGTTTCACGCGGGCGAACTGGCGGCGCAGGTGCGGGCGGGTGCGGGCGATATAGCCCGCAGGGCCGCGCCGTACATTCGCGACCACTTACCCGACCAGCATCGTGCCTTCTATAAAGCGCAGCCGTTTCTGGTGGCTGCGTCCAGCGATGCAGAAGGCCGCATATGGGCGACAATCATTGAAGGCGAGGACGGGTTCGTTCATTCGCCTGATCCAAAAACGCTGATAGTTGATACCCTGATTGACCCGTGTGATCCGATGGCAGAAAGCCTGCGAAAAGGGGCTGATATCGGCGTTGTCGGCATCGAGCTGGCGACGCGGCGACGCAATCGGTTCAGCGGTCGGACCCGTCCAACCGACACTGGTTTTGCAATCGACATCCGCCAGAGCTTCGGCAACTGCCCTCAGTACATCAATGAACGCGACTGGCGGCGGGTGGCCACCAATAAACCTGCAGAGGCGGTTGTATCGGACCACCTCGACCCCGAACAGATCGTCCGTATCAGCGCCTCGGATACCTTGTTCATCGGGTCCGGCCGACATGGTCCGCAACACGCGGCGTCGAACGGGTTTGATGCCTCTCATCGCGGAGGGACACCCGGTTTTGTCCGCGTGGTCGCTCCAAACCGTCTGCGTATTCCCGACTATTCCGGAAACAATTTCTTCAATACGATTGGCAACCTGTTGGAGAACCCCCGCATCGGGCTGCTATTCGTCGATTTCGCGACTGGAGGGCTGCTGCATCTGTCCGGGCGGGCCGAGATCGACTGGGCGCCGGCCGAGGCGCGTGACCCCAACATTCTGCGCATGATCGACGTTCAGGTCGACGCCGTGATTGACCGACCAAACGCGCTGTCGTTGCGATGGTCGGCTGAGCCGACCCCATCGAGGCAGCTGGTCGTTACGGACAAGACTACCGAGGCCGAGGGGATTACCTCATTTCACTTGCGACCCACAAACGGAGGTCCACTTGCCACGATTGAGGCAGGGCAGCACCTGCCGATTGTGCTCAGCGTTCCGACCCATGACACCAAGCTTAGGCGGACATACACCCTGTCCGGCAACCCGGCCGAGGACCACTACAGGATCACTGTGAAACGCGAGCCTAATGGCACGGCGTCTCGCTATCTGCACGACAAGGTGCAAGTAGGTGACATTATCGAGGCCAAACCGCCATCCGGAGATTTCCTGATCCCCTCCGGTGACAGCCCCCTTGTCCTTGTCAGCGCCGGCGTTGGCGTGACCCCGATGGTCGCAATGCTGCATCAGACTGTGGCACAGCACCCTGATCGTCCGGTCTGGTTCATACACGCCGCGCGCAACGGACGATTTCACGCGTTGCGCGGCGAAACTGACCGCTTGATCGCCGCCAGCTCGTCCGCACGGAAACGGATCTACTACAGTGCGCCCGAGGCGCAGGACGTGGCGGGCCAGGATTTTGACATTAAAGGCCGGATCACGGCGCAAGAGTTGATCGCATTGAACGCCGGTCCCAACGCTCAGTACTTGCTCTGCGGTCCGTTGGATTTCATGACCGACCTGAAGGCCGGTCTTGAAGCGTTAGAGGTTGAGGAAAACCAGATCCATTTCGAGGTCTTTTCTACCTGAGTGCGTCAGCGACCGCGCTCTGATCCGACCATCCTGCAAGGCATATTGATCGTTCTCCCTGCTGGGATTATCTATCTCAGATGATTGATAAAAACGGTAAAAGCGTTGTTTTTTCGCGGTTCAAGGTCCTGGCGCTCTTCATAGCGGTGCTTTGGGCGATACAGGTTCTCAATTGGACGGTTGGGTACCGCCTGAACCTCGCGTTCGGGCTGATCCCAAGGCAGATCGCCGGGTTGGACGGTATCTTTGGCATGCCGCTTCTGCATGCCAGCTTTCCCCATCTCATTTCAAACACGCCTCCGCTGATCCTGATGGGGGCCTTGCTGGCGGCGACAGCAACACGGGCATTGTTGGTCGTGAACGCCGTCATCATTGCCTTGGGCGGAGCGCTGGTCTGGCTGTTCGGAAACACAGCCATCCATATCGGCGCATCCGGGCTGGTGTTCGGGTGGTTCGGCTTTCTGGTCGCGCGGGGATTGGTTGATCGGTCGCCCGTGACCCTTGCCGTGGCCATGGTGGTTGGGGTGCTTTACGGATCAATCCTTTGGGGCGTTCTGCCCGGTCAGCCCGGCATCTCGTGGGAGGCGCATCTGTTCGGCGCAATCGCAGGCGTTGCCGCGGCTTTGCTCGTCCGAACTCACGTACATGCCCCGCGGATTTTGAACGTGGACCAACCGTAGCCAGCATTACGAGGCAAGGGGTCGATTGCGGATCGCTGACACACCCTTGGCGCCGGGATTTGCCCGATCCTGATCGACGTATCCTCGCCCACCGCATTGGCTGGCGGAACAAGCGGGTATGTCGCTGGCCGCCAATGCCAAACAGCACGCCTTTGAGGTGTTTGCGCACGGGCATTGTATCTTGATGCATTCAGAAGCGCGTGACGCCGAGAATTAAACATACATCGCTGGATTGCGCCGGACTGTGCGGCACTCGATCATAGTTCCTGCTATCGCAGCGCTGGAAAAAACCGCGGGCGATCCTTGCGCCCGCGGAACAGGTCATCCAGACCTACTGAGTCTTTGTCATCGCCGCACGCAGCAATTCCGGGCGATCCGATTGTGATGGCAGGAACACGGCCTGAGATCCGGCATCCAGCGCGGACAGGCTTGCGTCATACCATTGCATCGCCAGATCGCGACGCTCCTGCACGCCGAAACCTTCGCGCAGGTGGTGGCCGATCAGCTCTCCGTAGGCGGGTTCACCCATGGCAACCAGCATCAGGGCCGAGCCCACGGCGCTGTCCATATTATCCTGACGGTAGCCCATCGCCAGACAGACCTTGCTGGTCGCGGCAAGGTCTTCGGGGCTGAGGCCGGAATCCAGAGCCAGCTTGCGCATTTGCGTTTCGGCGTCGGCTTTCGACGTCAACGACAGCGAGACAACCTGTGGCGCTAGCATCTCACCATAGGACTCGCATTGCGCCGCTACTTGATCCGGTGTCAGGCCCTGAATGTCCTGCATCAGATCCTCACCCCTCGCCATGGCGTAGCTGCGCGCCAGACAAAACTGCTCGCTCAGGGCGAAATCTGGGTCCGACATATTCGCCAGCGTCGTGTAGCCGCCATTGGTCGAAGTTTGCAGCATCACCGCACTACAACGGTTGGCCAGAGACGGGCCACCGGTACCGCCCGCAAACAAGCTTGGCAGGGCTGCGGAGGCAGTTTCGGTCGCTTCCGGTTCGGGCGCCGGTTCGGCAGGTGCCGCCGTTGCAGTCACAGGTGCCACAGGTTGTGGCGCGGGTTGCGGAGCAGCGGCCACAGCTGTGCCCGTTTGGACTTGCCGACGATAGGCCATCAACAAAGGCTGACCGGAAAGCTGAGTGCTGGCCTGGCCGCCACTTGTACCCCAGTAATACGCTTGCATCAGGAAATCGCGCTGATAGGGTTGGAAATCATACCCGTTGACCGGGTATCCCATTGACGCCTGATACCGTTGGATTGCAGCTCGCGTGCCGGCACCCACCTGACCATCAACCCGCCCTGCGTTGTAGCCAAAATAGTTGAGCGCCGTTTGCGTCTGCGCCCCTTGCGAGGTGGATGGGATGCCCGACCGATATGTCCGGGTGGTCGAGCGCTGCGCTTTCTTCTTTTGCTGATCTTTGCCGATTGCGTAGCCAACCACGCCTCCGACGACCGCGCCACCGATGAAATCACCCGCGTCTGCCCGGGCAATCTGGGGATTCGCGGTCGACAAAGCGAAGGTCAAACAAAGTGCTGCCACTAAACGAAAAATCATAATTTACCTCCAAAACACAACAACAATTGGAGGAAATTATAACACAACGCCGCCGGGCTCGCGGAAAAAAGGCGGATCAGGATCTTTGCAGATCGACCCGCCAGTAGATGCCGCCGCCGGATTCATGAACCCAGAGGCGGCACGCGTTGCTATCAGCCCCGTTGCCCCACATGGCGGCCCGCCCCCTGAGGGGCTGGCAGCTTGGCGTGATCTTCGGCGAAAGCGGTCAGTTTCGCGGCCACTCCCTCGGTCGGCAGAGAGGTTTTGCGCGCGTTCAGATCCATATGCAGCAACAGGGTTTCGACGGTGGCCGCGACCTCTCCATCCGGGCCGTGCAGACGGTGGAACAGGTGCATTTTCTTGCCTTCACCGCGCAGAACCTGCGTTGTGACGGTCAGCCGATCCCCTGCATGCAATTCCGCATGGTACTGCACGAAGTTCTCAACCGTGAAGTAGCTGTTGCCCGCGGCGATATAGTCTGCATCCGCGTCGATCATCAGCATGAAATTGTCCGTCGCCTGGGCCGAGACCTCGATATAGTGGGCCTCATTCATGTGGCCATTATAGTCTGTCCAACTTTGCGGGATGACACGATCCACCGTGATCGGCAGATCATCACCTTCGGGGTCAGGCAACATCGCTTCGTGCGCGTTCAGAACGCCGCCCGCACCACTGCCGGTTTTCTTCAGCGCTCGCATCATCCCGATCAGGTTGTCATCGCGCAGACGCTCCAGTTCGCGGATCGACATATGGCCGGATTGCGCGTCCGACTGACCCGCGATCAGGTCGACCAGTTCATCGGTAAATTCCGGCACATCCATCAACTTGGTCCAGGGCCATTGCAGGGCCGGGCCGAATTGCGCCATGAAGTGTTTCATCCCCGCCTCGCCACCCGCGACGCGGTAGGTTTCGAACAGGCCCATCTGCGCCCAGCGGATGCCGAACCCCATGCGGATCGCTTCGTCGATTTCTTCGGTCGTGGCGACGCCATCCTTGACCAGCCAAAGCGCCTCACGCCAGACAGCCTCGAGGAAACGGTCGGCGATATGCGCATCAATCTCTTTGCGCACAGTCAGCGGATACATCCCAATGGACCGCAGGATATCCGACGCCTTGGCACATGTGTCGGCGTCCCCCACTAGCTCGACCAGCGGCAGCAGGTAGACGGGGTTGAACGGGTGCGCGACGACGACGCGGCCGCCGTGTTCGTTCAGCTCAGAGGGCTTGAAACCTGAGGTCGAAGACCCGATCACCGCATCCGCAGGCGACAGTTCGTCGATCTGCGCGTGGATCTTGTGCTTGAGGTCCAAACGCTCGGGCACGCTTTCCTGAACCCACGCGGCACCGGCCAAAGCCTCACCCATATCGTCATGAAAGGTCAGAGCACCCTCGGCCGGCAGCGCCTTGTCATAAAGGGCGGGCAAGGCACGGCGGGCATTGTCCATTACTTCGCCGATTTTACGCTCGGCTTCCGGGTCCGGGTCAAAGACCGATACGTTCCAGCCGTTCAGCAGAAAGCGGGCGACCCAGCCCCCGCCGATCACGCCGCCTCCGACGATGGTTGCTTTTTGTGTCATGGCGCGAGTGTCTCCGTATGGCCATCAATGGACAGAACCTGCCCCGAGATTTTGGTCCCCGCCTCCGAGGCAAGGAAATGTATGCTGTTCGCCACGTCCTGCGCCGTGACCCATGTTTTCATGGACACGCCTGTCACATAGGCGGCGCGCATGGTCTCAATACTCTGACCATGGGCGGCGGCTTCGTTCGCCAAAACGCGCTCCATCCGGTCGCCTTCAACAGCTCCGGGACAGATCGCGTTGACGCGGATGCCAAAGGGGCCAAGCTCCATCGCGAGGGTTTTGGTCAAGCCGATCAAGGCCCATTTAGCCGCCGCATAGGGCGACCGCATCGGATAGCCCATGATCCCAGCGGTGGACGAGGTCATGACTATCAGGCCACTTTTTTGCGCCTTCATGACCCGCGCCGCCCAGCGGCAGGTCAGATAGGCGCCGTGCACGTTGGTGGCGAGGCATTGCTGCCACGCGTCATAGGCAAGGTCTTCGATCGGCCCGGCGGGGCCGCCGGTACCGGCATTGGCGCAGACCACATCAATGCCGCCCCATTCCGCCTCAACGGAACTCAGGAAGGCGTCCATGGCGGGTTCCGAGGTGACATCGGCCACCACGGCGATACTGCCGGGATGCGCTTCGGCAAAGCTCTGAACCGCGGCAGGGTCTGCATCGCAGACCGCGACCCGTGATCCGTCTTGAATGAATTGCTCCGCAATGACGCGGCCGATGCCAGCCGCGCCTGCGGTTACAAGAACGCGCCTGCTCATTTCGCGACGGGAGCGCGCTTGGTCAGGCCCAGTTTCTCACGCACGGCGTCCGGGCCGATGATCTTGGCGCCCATGTTCTCGATCACTGTAACGGCACGTTCGACCAGTTGTGCGTTGGTGGCCAGAACGCCTTTTTCCAGAAAAAGGTTGTCCTCAAGCCCTACGCGGACATTGCCACCCGCCAGCACCGATTGTGCAACATAGGGCATCTGATCGCGACCCAGCGAGAAGGCCGACCATGTCCAATCAGACGGCACCGCATTGACCATCGCCATGAACGTGTTGATGTCGTTGGGGGCACCCCACGGGACACCCATACACAGTTGGACCAGAGCGTTGGGCTCCAGAATACCCTCTTTCACCAATTGCTTGGCGAACCATAGGTGGCCGGTGTCGAAGGCTTCGATCTCGGGCTTTACGCCAAGATCGGTCATCATCTGACCCATCGCCCGCAACATGCCGGGGGTGTTGGTCATCACATAGTCTGCCTCGGCAAAGTTCATTGTACCGCAATCGAGCGTGCAGATTTCCGGCAGACATTCGGCAATATGCGCCATCCGCTCCGTCGCGCCGATCATGTCAGTGGCCGCTTCATTGACCGGAAACGGGTTTTCGGTCGGGCCGAACACAATATCACCGCCCATACCGGCCGTCAGGTTCAGCACCACATCGACCTCAGCATCGCGAATGCGGTCTGTCACCTCGCGGTACAGGCCCAGATCGCGCGAGGGCACGCCGGTTTCGGGGTCGCGTACGTGGCAATGCACAACGGCAGCCCCCGCCTTGGCCGCATCAATCGCCGAATTGGCAATCTGCTCGGGCGAGCGCGGCACATGCGGAGACTTGTCCTGCGTCCCACCCGATCCAGTGATGGCACAGGTGATGAAAACTTCGCGGTTCATGGCAAGGGGCATATCTTTGTCCTTCGATCAGCAGGAATCGCGCCTTGGAAGGCGACGGAATGCGGCAACGCTACTTTCAAAACCCCGCAACCAACGATACATTTCTCGTCAGGAGGAATACTTTTGTCGTCATCCCCTCATGAGCATTTCGAGTTCCTGCTACTGGACGGGTTTTCCAACATGGTTCTGGCCAGCGCGCTGGAGCCATTGCGGGACGTCAAGATGCGCGCGCTCTACGCCAGCCCGGGTTGGGAGATCACCAGCCTGAACGGTGAACCCGTGGAAAGCTCGAGCGAAATACAAGTTTCTCCCAATCGGGCCTTCGACCCGACGAAATCGACCGGAACGCTGGTCATCGTGGCCGGTTACCGCGTCCGGCAGCAGATTACCAAGGAATTGCTTGCAGCGATCCGACTGGCTGTTCGGACCGCCTGTCGCGTTCTGGCCTTGGATACGGCAGCCTGGATTCTGGCCGAAGCCGGGGTTCTGGACGGGCACCAAGCCACGATCCACTGGCAAGAGTTTGATGCCTTTCGCGAAAGCTTTCCCAAAGTGAACGTGTCCAGCGCCCGGTTTGTCCATTCCGGACCGTTTCTGACCTGCGGAGGGGCCAGCACGGCGCTGGAACTGACCCTCGACCTGATCCAGAACCTGTTCGGCCCCGCCGCCGCATTTGATGCATCGAACATGTTCATCTACGACCCTGCCCGCCAATCCGAGCTGAAGCGCGGTTCTCAACAATTGCAAGATCGTGGGTCGCCGAAACTGCTGGACGCGCTGAATGTCATTGCCGAAAACGTTGAGACTCCGCTGACAACCTTTGAACTTGCCGAACGCGTCTCGCTCTCCGAGCGCAGCCTCAGCCGCGCATTTGCAGATGAGCTGGGGATGACGACTGGCAAATACTACAAGCTCTATCGTCTGCAACATGCGCGCTATCTGGCGCAGGAAACGAGACTGAGTGTCGAACAGATTGCCCTAAGATGCGGGTTTTCCTGTGCGTCGGCCTTGGGGCGGTCGTTCACCCGTGAATTCGGCCGCCCGATCAGCGCCTTTCGCCCGCAAAACCGAAACGGGCCGTTCGATGGGACAGCCCGCTCCGTCTAACGCTTGGCAGATCACGCGGCAGCGATCTGACCTGCCTTTTCAACCAGCACCTCCGCCTGCCGGATCGAGGCATAGTCAATCAGGCGACCGTCCAGCGAGACAGCGCCCTTGCCTGCCGCCTCTGCATCGGCCATCGCGACGAGAATCCGCTTGGCCTTGTCCACCTCGGCATCCGAAGGCGACATGACCTCATTGGCCAGCGCGATCTGGCTGGGGTGAATGGCCCACTTGCCCTCACAACCCAGAACCGCTGCGCGCTTGGCCGCCGCGCGATAGCCAGCGGGGTCCTGAAAATCACCGAACGGGCCGTCGATCGGGCGCAGGCCGTTTGCGCGCGCCGCAACAACCATACGCGCCAGCGCGTAGTGCCACATATCACCCCAATGGGTCATGCGGCCGCCCTCAGGATCGGCGTCCGTCAGGACCGAGTAGTCCGGGTTCACACCGCCAATGATGGTTGTCCGCGCACGGGTCGAGGCCGCATAGTCGGCAACCCCGAAATGCAGGCTTTCGTTGCGTTTCGATGCGGCAGCAATCTCGCTGACATTCTGCATGCCGAGCGCCGTTTCGATGATATGCTCGAACCCGATCCGCTTTTTGTAGCCCTTGGCGTCCTCGATCTGGGTGACCAACATGTCGACAGCATAGACATCGGCGGCAGTGCCGACCTTGGGGATCATGATCAGGTCTAGACGCTTACCGGCCTGTTCGACCACATCCACCACGTCGCGATACATATAGTGCGTATCCAGCCCGTTGATCCGCACCGACATGGTCTTGTTGCCCCAGTCGATGTCATTCAGGGCCTCGATGATGTTCGCTCTAGCCTGTTCTTTTTCGTCGGGCGCGACGGCGTCTTCCAGATCCAGGAAGATCACATCCACATCCGACTTGGCCGCTTTTTCAAACATGCCGGGCTGGCTGCCCGGAACAGCCAGTTCGCTGCGGTTCAGACGGGCCGGAGCCTGTTCGATTGGGTGAAAGCTCATGGTTTAGGGTCCTTGGTTTTACAGGTTCGGATAGATAGGGAAGCGGGCGCAGAGGTCAGCGACTTCTGCTTTGACCTTGGCCTCGACGTCGGCGTTGCCGTCTTCGCCA
>NZ_JBSWYP010000010.1:0-217629 GCF_056161185.1 Ruegeria sp. ABV3_008
TCAGGCTCATAACCTGAAGGTCGTAGGTTCAAATCCTACTCCCGCAACCAGTGTTGGCGAACAGAGTCCCGAACAAGCCGCCTCAGGGCGGTGTTTCTATTTGTGCCATCACAGCTGGAAGCATTGTGGAAGCAAGCGAAGCGAATTCACCCTGTGGTGAACGCACAACAGAGGCTAGTCGCACAAGTCCCCTAAAAGTCGCGCTGAGCTCTGAGCAACCGTTGCCACGAGAACCGGATTCTGCAAGTGCATTCGGCAACTCAGAGCCAAAAGCAGAATTCGGCGAATGGCTTTCCACCCTGCCGTTAATTTTGATTAGAAGATAAGACTTGTCAGATGTATTCTGAAATTGCGATCCTTTAATGGGTCGAATCCGCGCAAATGAATATTTTGCCAGATTCCGTGATGGGGGAGATTATCAATGATGCATTCGGAGTCATATTTTCGAACAGTGGTACTTAGCGCTGGGATTTTCGCGGCTTCGGCCACCATTTTGATTGCAGAAGACCAAGGTCCGTCTGAATGGTCAAGAACCGAACCTTACCCAAATCAAACTGTCTATTATCCTGGAACTGAAGCCCTTGGCCCTGACGAAATGCGGGTCATCGCCTGTGGAACTGGAATGCCTCAACCACGTCTGAAACAAGCTGCTGCGTGTTTCTTAGTCGAGTTGGGTAATGGTGAAAAATTCATCTTCGACATGGGTGAAGGATCATATGAACGGATCATGGCGCTTGGAATTCCTTTGGACCAGCTGGACAAGGTTTTCTTGGGTCACTTGCACCTCGATCATGCAGGCGACTTTCCGGCGTTCTATTTCACTGGCCCTGTGAATAACCGACTGACGCCTGTTCGTCTTTGGGGACCCGAAGGGATAAAGCCCGAATGGGGCACCAAGGCGTGGGCGGATCACATGATGAAAATGTGGGCGTGGGAAGAAGCAACTCGGGGAGCGGCCGTAGATCCACGCGGACTGCAACTAGAGGTGAACGAATTTGATTGGAAAGCTGTGAACAACGTCATTTTTGACGAAAACGGAGTTCAGGTTAGAACATTACCAGCAATTCACGGTGAGCAGGCCGTAAGTTTTTTACTGGAATGGAATGACCTCAAGTTTGCCTTTTCTTCCGACACACTTCCGACGCGCTGGTGGAGAGAGCACGCGGACGGTGCGGATCTTGCCATCCATGAGTGCTTTACTCCTCCGGAGTTTATGATCGAGAAATACGGATTTGAACCGTCAGAGGCCATTTTTGTGGGATCGCAAGGGCATACTGCTGCACAAGCATTTGGGAAGATCATGTCTGAAACGGAGCCGCGATTGGCGGTCTGCTATCACTTCCAAAACGATCATGACATTGCTCTGGCCGTCTATTCAGCAATTCGTGAGACATATAGTGGCCCGTTGGACTTGGCGGCTGACTTCATGACATGGAACGTGACGAAGGACGAAATCCGCACCCGCCAAGGTGTACCCAATGAAGAGTCTTTCCCAGCACCAGTTCAGATGGCGAAGCAACCACCGGACTCGGCGGCGGAATTCCCGTTTTCTGAATTTGATCTAGAGAGTATGGACCTTGGAGCCGCTGAAGCCACAAACGACATGATCGAAGCTTTCAACGAGCGCTCTGGAAACGATGAGGTAGGGGCTTACACGAGCCTACCGTTCAAGGAATAGCACACAAAGACTCCACGCTGATCTATTTCTTGGGTTTCAAGGGGCGGCTTTGTCCGCAAAGCCGGAGCTGGAGGACCTGATGAACGGCCAAACAATCAGGGTGACCTTTCTGTCTGCGTTATGGAAGTCTGTTAGCTACAAACATGAAGTCCCCTTGGGCGCTTAAACCAGTTACTACAGTCGCGTTCGGCAACAGTGGTTGCACCACCCCACGACCAAAATACAAAGCAGCCAAAGTCTTGTATTGACCAACTCGGCCAATGCCAACCTATGCAATCCAAGACATGAAACGTGCGGAATGTAATTTTGTTCCCGCCGCAGAGCTGCATGAAGGTCTAAAATTGAACCTTCGTTGTGGTTAGCTCAAACAGGTGCTGCGCGGTAGATTCTGGACATCTGCCGTTACGTCCTTTGTCGTCACTGAATTGAAACTCAGAGGTACAAAGCAGACTCTCGAAGGCGGCGAGATCCCCTAAGCGATCGCTCAAAAGAACAAAAAAGCTAAAAAACCACAGACTAATCTCCGGCTGGATAAAAAGTTCTTAGCTGCTACTCTGATTCTATGGCGCAGAGCTTTGCACTTGGTTTGAGGGGTTTTCCGCGGCTTGAGAATAGTTCTGATCATATTTGCGACTATCTTTGGGCTTGCTGAACCGCGAGCCGGACAGGCGTGTGGGGTTTGTATCGAACGGCCCGAGGCGTCGCTTGCAGATCACATCCTGTCGGCTGATTTCATAGTTCTGGCAGGCCCTGCGGCCGAAAACCCGTTCAGATACGGTGTGCAGGAGGTTCTGAAAGGACAGTGGGAAAACCTCGACGATGTGCCGGATATTCCCTTCCTCATTGATAGCGTTACGCGGCGCGCTTTTCGCTTGGATCCTACGAGATCTGTTTTATTGACCTACGGTCCAGACTATCAAGAAAGCACTGATCGAAGCTTCTCGAAGGCGTGGCGGCGTATTTTTCTGGTCGACCCGGAAAGAGCTGATTTTTTCGAAGACTTACGCTCGGCCGGTGCATTGTGGACGTACGGCGAAACGGACACTCAGGACCGTGTTCAGTTTTTTACCGAATATTTGTGGCACCCGGACACTGCGCTTCATAACGCGGCCCTGATAGAAATCGGGCGGGCACCCTACAAGCTTGTGCGCCCAATCGGTGACACGTCCACGACAAAGCAGATTCTGCGGGACTTCAACGATTTGAACCGCTTCCCCTATAGATCCGTCGCAATTCGCCTGTTGGGTCTGCAAACAGATCCACAGGCGCGCTCGATCGTGAAGGCGCGTTTTGCTGACGTGCTGGCCTCGGGCGACTTACATTCTTATGAGTGGGCACTTGCCGGTATAGAAGCGGAGGAGGAAGCCGCTATCAACGCAATCGGGTTGGCGTTGCAAGGCAGGCAAAAGACGTCGGTCGACAGACAGCCGCTTATTCGCGCTTTGGCTGAGGCCGGTGAATCGCAGGCAAGATTCAAGCCTCAGATCATCCAGATATTCTCGGAAGCTTTGGAAATGGACTCGGACCTGGCCCTGCAGATTGCAATTGCTACGCGGCAATGGGGGAGTACTCAGTTAAACCAGCAGTTTGAGGCTTTGCTTGCCCGGGCTGATACGGATCCGGCCACTCAGTTTGCCCTCAACCTGGCTTTGGGGACCGGTGTGGCATCTGACTAAGCTGAGTTCGAACGGTGTTTGTGTTGCTTGGGTTTCGAACAACAAGGAAAGCTTGAACAGTTTGGCGAAGGGCCGGAGCAAAGCGCGACAATACAGATCGAACTGGCGGCGATGGACGTTCAAATTAAGACTGAAGCACGCTTTCCAAAAAAATTTTCAAAGAAAGCAGAGACCTATGATATAGGTAAATTCTAATATGTTTTTCGCATGGGTGCCCGAAGGTACCTGACTTCATTTTTTGTATAGGGAGGTGAATATGTTTCGGCTATCCGTCTGTTTGGTTTCGCTTGTGTTGGCACCAACAAGCGTACTGTCTGACGCGGTTCCAAGCGAAGAGGCCGCAGAAGGCTTGTTCCAGGACCAACCGTATTCACCTTACGCCAACCGAAGTTTCCCTGAACGTCCACTTTGGGGGGATACGCATCTTCACACGGGCCTATCACTGGATGCCGGTGCGTTTGGCAACACATTGCTGCCCGATGAGGCCTGGCGCTTTGCCAAGGGAGAGCAAGTTATCTCTTCCACAGGTCAACCTGTCCGGCTGTCACGACCGTTGGATTGGATGGTTTTGACGGATCATACTGACTTGATGGGATTTGCCCCCGACCTTCAGGCCGGCAAGCCGGGCGTTCTGTCTGATCCCAAAGGCTTGGAATGGTACGAAGGTTACAAGGCCGGTGGAGAAGAGGCTGGAAAAACGGCCTTTGATATCATCACCAATTTTTCGCAGATGACATTGCCCGAGGTGCTTCTGGAATCCTACAGCCCGGGCGCGGACGCGTTTGCGTTTACGTGGGAACATATTGTTCTCGCCGCTGAGCGGCACAACGACCCCGGCGAGTTCACGGCCTTCATCGGGTTCGAATGGACCTCGGTCCCAAAAGGGTTCAACCTGCACCGCAACGTCATGCTGCGGGATGGTCCCATCCGGGCGCTTCAGATGGTGCCCCCGGTCACACAACCGCCCTATGGTGATACGGATCCTAAGTCGCTCTATGCGTGGTTGGAGGAATATCAGGAAAAAACTGGCGGTCGGGCTGTTGCCTTTGCCCATAACGGCAACCTGTCGAATGGTTGGATGTTCCCGACAGAAGATACCTATCACGGCGGCAAGGTCGACGAGGACTACGTCGCAGCCCGCGCAAAATGGGAACCGCACTATGAAGTCACGCAAATCAAGGGTGACGGCGAAGCGCACCCCTTCCTCAGCCCCGATGACGAATTTGCAGACTACGAAAACTGGGACGTAGGCAACCTCGATATCACCGAGTTGAAGACCGATGACATGCTGGCCGGAGAATACGCCCGCGAAGCGCTGAAGCGCGGTTTGATGCTTGAAGAAAAGTTCGGCGTGAACCCCTACAAGTTCGGCATGGGCGGGGCCACAGACAGCCATACCTCTTTGGCCACAGCGGAGGAGGACAACTTCTTCGGTAAGTCCGTCAGTGTCGAGCCTTCGGCCTCAAGGATCAAGCATCCGTTCATTGCCAATGATCTTGGCGAAATCCCTGGCGATCTGCTTGTGGCGTCCGGGTACACGGCCGTTTGGGCGACCGAAAACACACGCGCTGCGATTTTCGACGCGTTCAAGCGGCGAGAGACATATGCCACAACCGGCCCCCGTATTGGCCTACGGTTCTTTGGCGGATGGGATTTCAGTGACGCGGATGTAGAAACCCGCTTCCTTGCGGATGTCGGTTATACCAAGGGTGTCCCAATGGGATCCGACCTGCGTCCGCGCGAAGGGGATGGGGCTCCGTCCTTCCTGATCGCAGCGCTGCGTGACCCGGTTGGTGCCAATCTTGATCGCGTGCAGGTGGTCAAAGGGTGGCTGGATGCCGAAGGCGCCATGCAGGAAAAAGTCTATGATGTAGCGTGGTCGGACGACCGCGTCGCGGACGGGAATGGCAAGATCCCAGCGGTTGGAAATACGGTTGACGTTGATACTGCCAGCTGGACCAACACAATCGGCACGGCGGAACTGGTCACCGTTTGGTCCGATCCTGATTTCGACCCGAATGAGCGTGCCTTCTACTATGTCCGAGCGATCGAAATCCCCACCCCGCGCTGGATCCTGTATGACAAACTGCGGTTCGGGGCCGAATTGCCCGAAGACGCAATCCTGACACATCAGGAGCGCGCCTATTCCTCACCGATTTGGTACACGCCGTCCGAGTGAGCTGTCTTGAAAACTCAGCCGACCGCCGGAGCCTGGAGTATCACTCCGGCGGGTTCCTTGCGCCTCACCGCAGGCAGGGCGTAGATTTACGCGCAAACCGTTTCCAAAATTGACGGTCAGAACCTGAGTGCATTTCCAGCAGGAGCCTTCATGCGTTTGCTAAAAGAACCGCTGTTCCATTTCTTCCTGATCGGAGCGGCCATATTCATCTGGTTCCACATCGTTTCTCCGGAATCCGAAGCCGCAGTAGACAGTGAAAGGATAGAAATCACCGAGCAGGACGTCACGCTGCTGTCTGAACAGTTCGAAGCCCGCTGGAAACGCCCACCCAACACTGCTGAGCTACAAGCCCTGGTCGACGCCTCAATCCGGGAAGAGGTTCTGGTGCGTGAGGCGAAGAAGCTCGGTCTTGATCGTGGTGACACGGTCATCCGGTCTCGACTCAGCCAAAAGATGGGATTTCTGACTGAAGCCATTGCCGCATCAGTTGTTCCGGAAGAGGAAGTGCTAGAGGCGTTTCGTCAGCAAAATCTGGATCAATACGCGACCCCTCAAAAGATTGCTTTCACTCAAGTCTTTCTGGGCGAAAACCCCGCTGACGGCGAAGTCGAACAGGCCCTGAAGGCGTTGCGTGCGCAGCAAGAACCGGCTGATCTCAGCAGATCGACCCTTTTGCCCGCGTCGATGCCGTTGTCAGCCACACGGGTTGTCGACTCGGTTTACGGAAACGGGTTTTCGGATGGTTTGACCCCCCACGCAGAAGGGGAATGGGCTGGTCCGGTTCTATCGGGCTACGGTGTTCATCTGGTTAAGGTCCTTGAGATTGAACCCAGCCAGAACCCACCATTGGAAGAGATTTACGAGGTCGTTTTGCGGGACTGGCTGCGCGCGACAAGCGAGGATTTGGCCCAGGCGCAATATGAAACGCTGGCCCAAGGCTATGAAATCGTAGTTCCGGATGTTGAGGAGCTGTCTGAATGAAGGCTGCACTCTGTTTTTTGATTTTGCTGCTGTTTTCATTCACGGCAGACAGGGCAAATGCGCATGCGCTTGATCCCGGATATCTGGAAATACGCCAAATCGCGTCGGATAGTTGGAGCGTTCATTGGCGCAAACCGGATGTGAATGGCCGGCCAATGGCGATTGATGCCGTATTGCCCGAAATCTGCACCCTGGCACGAGGGCCAGACCCGGTGGCCGGGAACAGGGCATGGGTCTCGTCGTGGGTCACAGAATGCAGCGCGGATATTGCCGGTCAGCCCATCGCGATTGAGGGCCTGGAGACCCAAAACAACGATGTTCTGGTGCGCCTGCATCCGTTGCAGTCAGAACCGCTGACCCTTCGTTTCACGCCGGATGCTGCAGTCCAGACCATACCGGTGGCACAGTCAACATGGTCCGTTCTGGCCGCGTATTCCATTTTGGGGTTCGAGCACATCCTGGAAGGCTGGGACCATCTTCTGTTCGTCCTTGCCCTGTTCATTCTGGTCCGTGATCGCTGGCGGCTGTTCGGGGCCGTCACCGCGTTTACCTTGGCACACTCGATCACTTTGGCGCTTGCAACCTTTGGTGTTCTGAACGTTCCCGGGCCACCGGTCGAAGCCGTCATTGCGCTCTCGATCGTTTTTCTGGCGATGGAGATTGCAAAGGATGGCGAAGGCAGATTTCGACTGTCAAAGGAGAAACCATGGATCGTCTGCTTCGGCTTCGGGCTCTTGCACGGGCTGGGCTTTGCCGGGGCTCTGGCAGATATTGGTCTGCCTGCCAACGACATTCCTGCGGCCCTACTAGCGTTCAACCTTGGCGTTGAAGCCGGGCAGCTGTGTTTCATTGGGGCTTTGGCTCTCGTGGTCGCAGTATGGCGGCAGGTTGCGTTGCCACTGGGCCAAAAGGCCACGATCGTTGCTGCCTATGGCATTGGTTCCGTGTCGATGTATTGGTTGATTGAGCGCACGGCCGGATTTTGACGCGAGGCCCTGCCTTCGGATACTGAACGCGTCTCTGCTTTTGATGACAGCTTCGCGACCTATGTCCAAAACCTGTTTCGTCAAAAAGGGAAAAGGACCCGTAAAAATGACGAAATCATCCGTTAAATCGTCAATTTAGCTCCTGCGAAATGACGATATTCTCCGCCACTCTGGACTGAAAACCAGAAGGAGGAGGCGCGTTATGGGCTGGAATATTTGCATCGTTGGGGCTGGCAAGATTGGGCAGATGATCGCCACGCTGTTGAAGGGGTCGCCAAACTACAGCGTCACGGTTGCGGATCATGATCTCAAGGCCTTGGGCGACATCGCTAGAATTGGGGTAGCGACCAAGCAGATTGATGCCTCGGATATTGAAGGTCTGGCGCAAGGCCTGAAGACGTTTGACGCGGTGATTTCGGCCGCTCCGTTCTTTTTGACACCGAATATCGCGAAAGCTGCTCAGCGGGCCGGGGCGCATTATTTTGACCTGACCGAAGATGTGGCCGCAACCAATGCCGTGCGTGATTTGGCAGAAAACAGCAAGACCGCATTCATGCCCCAATGCGGGTTGGCACCCGGCTTTGTCGGCATCGCGGGGGCGTCCTTGGCGGCCGAGTTTGATGAGATTGACAGCCTGCATATGCGGGTCGGGGCCTTGCCTCTCTTTCCGACCAACGCTTTGAAATACAACCTGACCTGGTCGACCGATGGGCTGATCAACGAATACTGCAATCCGTGCGATGCCATCGTTAACGGCGAGCGGGTGAAGACCGCTCCGTTGGAGGACTATGAGGTCTTAGGCCATGACGGGGTGGAGTATGAGTGTTTCAACACCTCAGGCGGCCTTGGAACCCTTCCCGAAACCCTTGAGGGCAAGGCGCGGGCGGTGTCCTACCGCTCGATCCGCTATCCGGGTCATTGCGATATCCTGAAACTGCTCTTGAACGATCTGGGGCTGGGTCAACGCCGCGATCTTCTGAAAGAGATTTTTGAGGCCGCCCTGCCGCGCACGGATCAGGATGTGGTGCTTGTCTACTGTACTGCCAAGGGCAAGATCGACGGTGCCCTGCGCGAAAAATCCCTGATCAATAAAAGTTTCGCGCGTGAGATCAACGGACAGGTCTGGAGCGCCATTCAGGTCACCACGGCCGCAGGTGTGCTGGGCGTGGTTGATCTGATGCGCACGGGCGTTCTGCCCTCGACCGGCTTTGTCCGACAGGAGCAGGTGAAGCTGTCCGATTTCCTCAATACCGAATTTGGCCGGCTCTATCGGGCGGGCGACGTAACCCCACAGAACAAGGCGGCGTAAAAGATGAAAGACGTTGTGATGACTGCAGAAACCACTCTGGCAAACCTCGACCTGACCGCGGCGGAGCTGACTGGGGGAACGTTGGCGGTACGGTCTCCGATCGACGGGCGCACCCTGGCCGACGTGCATGAAACACCGGCCTCTGACATGGAGGCTATCCTGGCCAACGCCAAAACCGCCTTCAAAGCGTGGCGCACCGTGCCCGCCCCTCGGCGGGGGGAACTGATCCGCCTGCTGGGCGAGGAGTTGCGCGCCGCCAAGGACGATCTGGGCGCCTTGGTCAGTTGGGAGGCGGGCAAGATCACTTCGGAAGGTCTGGGCGAAGTGCAGGAGATGATCGATATCTGCGACTTTGCCGTTGGCCTGTCGCGGCAGCTTTACGGTCTGACCATCGCCTCGGAACGTCCCGGCCACCGGATGATGGAGACTTGGCACCCGGCAGGTCCGGTCGGCGTGATCTCGGCCTTCAATTTCCCGGTTGCGGTCTGGTCATGGAACGCGGCGCTGGCGCTTGTCTGCGGCGATCCGGTGATCTGGAAACCATCCGAGAAGACGCCTCTGACCGCAATGGCCTGCCAGAAGATCTTTGAACGCGCGCTGGCCCGGTTCGGGGATGCGCCCGACAATCTGCTGCAAACGCTGATTGGCGGCGCTGCTCTGGGTGAGGCCCTGGTGGCCAGCGAAGACGTACCAGTAATCTCAGCCACCGGCTCAACGCGCATGGGTCGAGCGGTTGCGCCGATTGTGGCGGCGCGGTTCGGCAAGTGCATTCTGGAGCTTGGCGGGAACAACGCGATGATTGTCGGCCCGTCGGCCGATCTGGAAATGGCGGTGCGGGCGATTGTCTTCTCGGCGGTCGGAACGGCGGGTCAGCGCTGCACGACTTTGCGCCGACTGATCGTACATAACTCTATCAAGGATGAGCTGGTCGCACGTCTGAAGAAAGCCTATGCCGGATTGCCAATTGGCGATCCGATGGCTGAGGGAACTTTGATCGGCCCGCTGGTCGATGAGGCTTCGGGCGCGGCGATGACAGCGGCGCTG
Organism: Ruegeria sp. ABV3_008; assembly: GCF_056161185.1. Lineage (NCBI taxonomy): Bacteria > Pseudomonadati > Pseudomonadota > Alphaproteobacteria > Rhodobacterales > Roseobacteraceae > Ruegeria > Ruegeria sp. ABV3_008. The sequence continues at coordinate 9,854 of NZ_JBSWYP010000010.1, forward strand.
AAATCCGCCGAAGCAGAAGGCGGCGTGGTCTTTGGTGGGAAGCGCGTGACCGAGGGTGTACCGGGTGGCGTTTATATGGAGCCAGCCATTGTTGAAATGCCAGGCCAGACAGAAACGGTTAGAACGGAAACCTTCGCGCCGATCCTCTATGTCATGAGCTATGACGATTTCGACGATGCCATCGAGATTCAGAATGGTGTGCCACAGGGACTGTCCTCATGCGTCTTCACCCTGAACATGCGCGAGGCCGAGCAGTTCCTGACCGCAGCCGGATCGGATTGTGGTATCGCCAACGTTAATATCGGCCCGTCAGGTGCCGAGATCGGTGGCGCCTTCGGTGGTGAAAAAGAAACCGGCGGCGGGCGCGAAAGCGGCTCGGACGCGTGGAAGGCCTATATGCGCCGTCAGACCAACACGGTGAACTATTCGGCAGAGCTGCCCCTGGCGCAGGGTGTAAAGTTCGACATCTGAACGCTCGTCCGGCGGCGGAGTCACGCCGCCGGGCCATCAATCTGAAAACAGATAGTCCAGTTTCATGATGGATTGGGCTGTCTCGGTTTTCACCCCAAGGAACTTAGTGATTGCGGCCTCATTCTCGGCCCGACCCGATGTCTCGCGCAGGCGCAGATAGCCATCAATTCCAGCCTTGCGGATTTCTTCGGACTCGTGTGCCAGATCATTGCGCAGGGTTGGCAACAGGCGCGCGACGGTCTCGGTTGGGCTGTTTTCACCTGCAAGGCCGACACGGCGCGCATGGCCGATAAGGTAGTCATCAGAATATTGACACTCGATCTCCAACACATGGGTCTTCGCCGCGTCGCCGCAGAAATCCTGAATGGCGTCCAGATAGGCCGGATCAAGGCACAACGCCAATTGGTTCGATCCGAAATGATCAAACAGCATGCGCACAACAGCCCGCCTATGACGTGAACGTTTGGTCAGGGTCGTCTCGATCCCGCCCAGATCAGGCAGCGGAGTATCCTGCTCATTGAACAGGTACTCCACGCAGGGGATGTCGGTGACCGAAGCGATCTGATCCACCAGCCGCTTTGCCACGTGCCACTTTTTGCAGACGATCAGAAACAGCTCTCGTTCCGGGCCCAGCGTATTCCCGGCCTCCCAGAACCGCTGACCGAACCGGCGGCCCACACGTCCACGCCCGGCCAGGAAGGCATAGAGGTTGCGCCCCTCATCCGAGATCGGGAAATCAACACCGGTGCTCGCGTAGAGAGTCCCGAGACGCTCTTTCAACTCATGCGCTTCGGGGCTGATCTTGCGGGCGAATAGGTAATTCTGCCCCAACAACATGTCGAAGTGATCATTGTAGAAGGTCACCGGCATGCCGTAATCCGAGAACATCAGGAACGTCAGCGTCCGGTTTTCAATCTCGTTCTTCGGGATCAGATGACGGACCAGGGTCTGAAAGAAGGTCTCGTCTGGAATCCAGGTGGAGGAGAAGAACCTGACCACATCGCGCCGCTGTTTCAGGAAATCCAAAATCAACTCGACCGTGCGGCGGCGCAGGCACCACCACTGGCTGCCGATCATCACCTGAATATCATCCGGGATGTCGCGTGTGACTTTGAAGCGCTTCTGCAACTCGTAAGAGGTATAGAACCGTTTGGGCTGAGTCCGTTCATTGAAGTAGTGGCGGTAGATCAGCCGGTCTTCTTTCATGCCGGTCTTGATCCAGTTGCTGGCAAAAAAGTCGTGGCTTTCGATGAAATCCGTGTCGTGTTCGTCCAGAAAGTTATGGGCGTATTCTGCCGTTTTGATGGCCATGCAATCGCCCGACAACATGTAGAAATGTGTGGCACGGGGAAAGGCGCTTTCGGCAGCTTGAAGGGCGTGCAGAGTTGCCTGCACCAGAGACCACTCACCCCAGCCGCATTTGATGCGTTTGGCGGCGAAGGTGACGTTCGGGTTGTCCTTCAGGGCTGCACGAATGCGGTCATAGTCCGACGCTTTGGCCCGTGCATCGAAATGGATTGCCATATAATCGCCGACGGCGGTCAATTGCTCAGCCTGCGCGATGATCGCGTCGGGGTCCTTGTGACACAGCAATATGTAAGCAATCTTCGCCATGTGGGTCCGCTATTTCCGTTTCTGCCCGTTTGCACTCGTGATACTGAGGATGAGCGATTGAATAAACCGAATAGTTTTGGTTCTTTGCTTGTAAAACGACTTGCGCGTAACAAGTTCCGAGATTTTGAGGAGGCATAGCAGATGGGGTTCCCCGGCACCTGGATGACCGAAAGCGAAAGCATGGTGTACCGTGTTGTGCCGAAATGTGCCTGCTCGACCATTGGCCAGATCATGTATTATTCCGATCATGGCCGGTTTTTTGATGGCGACATTCATGATGCCAAGGACGGGATGCATAAATGGGCCTTTGACCACAGCCAGGGCACGATCTCGGCTAATGTGCGCAATCACGGGTCTTATGCGTTCACCTGTGTGCGCAATCCCTATACGCGGATCCTCAGCTCTTTCTTCGACAAGATCTGCGGTATTCAGCGCAACGGCAAGCGGTACCGAGGCAAGCTGGTGCCGACGCTGGTTTATAACTACGGGATCGAGGTTGGCGGCGACGATGGAAAGGGTGAGTTCGACCAGATCGCCAGTTTCCGCCGCTTCCTTCTGTTTGCGCGGGATACGATCCGGTGGCGCAGGCCGATGGACCCGGATATCCACTGGTCGGCCATGTCTGGGCATGTGTCGACCTTTGTGGTTAATGGCGGGCGCTATGACAACATTTTCTGGACTGAGAAGTTCAACGACGGAATGCAGGATGTTTTGAACCATATCGAGACCGCGCATCCCGTGACCCTATCCGAGATCCCAAGGTTCAATGAATCCGAAGGCCACGGGCCCAAGCGCGCTCACCCTGTCGAGGACTATTTCGACGATCTTTCGATGCATCTGGTCTATGAGATCTACAAACAGGATTTCGAGCTGTTCAAATACGATTTCGAAAACCCAGCAAACAAGATGCCGGTGGGTGAGATCGACTTGGATGAAATCCACGCGAAACTCGGGTCGTAGCTCTGGCTGATTGGGGCAGGGCCCAAGTCCGAACATGGTATCGGCGGAGCCGATGGCACAGCTCGGGCGCGGGAGTGTTTGCGATTGTGTCATTGGTTGGCGAGGTGTCGATTCCCAACGCAAAGGGAGTTGGCGGTCTCTCAATACTCAGTTCGTGGGTGAATAGTTGACGGCCAGTTTCTTTAGTCTGAATGGGTCCCAAGACGTGTCGGTCGCATGAGTGTATCCCGAAGAGGAAGGTTCGACTTTGGGATTGCTCCATCCGCCCCAAAAAAAGGCCCCATCCGCTGGGCGGGTGGGGCCTTTGGGTTTCGCTCCCGAAGGCGTTACAGCTCTCGCACGGCTCCCTTTGCTGCGCTAGTGGTCAGCTTTGCATAAGCCTTCAGCGCAGTGGACACTTTGCGTTTGCGCGGCGCTGCTGGGGCCCAGCCTTTTTCGTCCTGAACCTTGCGCCGTTCGGCCAGATCCTCATCCGAGACCGACAGATGGATCGAGCGGGCAGGGATGTCGATTTCGATCTTGTCGCCGGTCTGCACCAAGCCGATGACGCCACCTTCAGCCGCCTCAGGCGAGACGTGACCAATCGACAGGCCCGATGTGCCGCCCGAGAAACGACCGTCAGTCAACAGGGCGCATGCTTTGCCCAGACCTTTGGATTTTAGGTACGAGGTCGGGTACAGCATCTCCTGCATGCCCGGCCCGCCGCGCGGACCTTCATAGCGGATAACCACCACATCGCCCTCTTTCACCTTGCCGGTCAGGATGTCGCTGACCGCCTGATCCTGGCTTTCGCAGACATAGGCCGTACCGGTGAATTTGAGGATGTTCTCATCCACACCCGCGGTTTTCACTATACAACCGTCACGGGCGATATTTCCGAACAGAACGGCAAGACCACCGTCCTGACTGAAGGCGTGCTCCTTGGAGCGGATGACGCCACCTTCGCGGTCGGTGTCCAGCTCTTTGTAACGGTTTGACTGGCTGAAGGCCTGCGTGGTGCGGACCCCGCCGGGGGCCGCTTTGAACAGCTCTTGCGCCTTCGGGTTGTTGGCAACCTTGATGTCCCAATTGGCAATCGCCTCGCCCATGGTAGCTGAATGCACGGTGCTGCAGTCTTCGTGCAGAAGCCCGGCGCGGCTCAACTCTCCGAGGATCGAGAAGATGCCGCCTGCGCGGTGGACGTCCTCCATATGCACGTTCTCGGTGTTGGGCGCGACCTTGCACAGACAGGGCACATTGCGGCTAAGGCGGTCCATGTCGGACATGTTGAAATCGACGCCGCCCTCATAAGCGATGGCCAGCAGGTGCAGAACAGTGTTGGTCGATCCGCCCATGGCGATGTCCAGCGACATTGCGTTCTCGAACGCATCAAAGGTGGCGATTTCGCGGGGCAGGAAGCCCTTCTCGTCCAAATCGTAGTGCCGTTTGGTGATCTCGACGATGCGGCGACCGGCTTCCAGGAACAGCTCTTTGCGGTCCGAGTGGGTAGCCAGGGTCGAGCCGTTGCCCGGCAGGGCCAGACCCAGCGCCTCGGCTAGGCAATTCATCGAGTTCGCGGTGAACATGCCCGAGCAGGAGCCGCAGGTCGGGCAGGCGTTTTCCTCGATATGTTTGACCTGTTCGTCGGTGTACTTGTCGTCCGCTGCGGCAACCATCGCGTCAACCAGATCGATCTTTTTTACGTCCAAATCGGCGATGTCGATCTTGCCGGCCTCCATCGGTCCGCCTGAGACGAAGATCGCCGGGATGTTCAGGCGCATTGCGGCCATCAGCATGCCGGGGGTAATCTTGTCGCAGTTCGAGATGCAGACCATCGCGTCGGCGCAGTGCGCGTTGACCATGTATTCCACCGAATCCGCGATCACCTCACGCGAGGGCAGCGAATAGAGCATGCCGTCGTGACCCATGGCGATGCCGTCATCCACCGCGATGGTATTGAACTCTTTGGCGACACCACCAGCGGCCTCAACCTCGCGCGCAACCATCTGGCCCAGATCTTTCAGGTGGACGTGGCCGGGCACAAATTGGGTGAACGAGTTGACGATGGCGATGATCGGTTTGCCGAAATCGTCATCCTGCATACCGGTGGCGCGCCACAGGCCGCGGGCACCGGCCATGTTGCGGCCATGGGTAGAAGTTCTGGATCGGTACATTGGCATGATGCTGTTTCCCTTTTGCCCCGGTTGCGATATGCGGGGTGCGTACGTTATAGCGCACGTACCACATGTGCGTTATAACGCACAAGACAAATCGTTGGGCGCGGATATGGAATCGGACGAAATTACGCTGAAACTAAAGGAAGTGCGGGCAGCATCGGGCCTCAGCCTGTCCAAAGTGGCCGAGTTGACGGGTGTCAGCAAAGCCATGTTGGGCCAGATCGAGCGTGGCGAATCAAGCCCAACCATCGCGACCCTGTGGAAAATCGCCAAGGGGTTTCAAGTCCCGCTCAGCGCCTTGATCGGGACTTCGGACGCGCGTGCGCAGGGCGTGTTCCGGACCGTGACCTTTCCGGGTAGCATTCAGGTCAAGATCGTCTTTCCCTTCGATCCCGCCCTTGGGGCCGAGACCTTCCATGTCGAACTGGCCGCCAACCAAAGCCACGAATCCCCGGCCCATGCCGCTGGGGTGACCGAGGAGGTCTTTGTGCTGAACGGCGCGCTTGAAGTTTTGCAGGATGGCAAATGGGTCGCCCTCAAAGCCGGTGAGGGACTGCGCTTTGCCGCCGATCTACCGCATGGCTATCGCGCTGGGCCAGATGGGGCAGCCTTTCTGAACATGCATCACTATTTTCAACCGGCCGAGCTGGCCTCGGTCGGGTAGCCCGGCCTTTCAGGATTATTTGCAATGACGGACGTGCTGAACAGCCTGACTATCGTCGATGCCGTGGGATCAGCCGGAGCGCTAGTCGTGGTCGCGGCCTATTTTGCGACGCAGATGCGGATGATGAATTCCGACGATCTGGCCTTTCCGGTGATCAATCTGCTGGGGTCGGTGCTGATCGCATACTCTCTGCTGCATAACTTCAATCTGGCCTCGATGCTGATAGAGGGGTTTTGGATCATCATCAGCGTGATCGGGATAATTCAGTATTTCCGGCTGAAACGGCGCGCGGAATAGCGCTAACCCGGCTTGAATACGGCCCTTTGCGCGTATAGGGAAAACCCAACCGCGCTAAGGGGAGGCTTTGATGCAAGACGATCCCAAAACCCTCGTTTCAACCGACTGGCTTGCCGCCCATCTGAAGGACCCGGATCTGCGGATTCTGGATGGGTCGTGGTACTTGCCTGCGCAGAACCGTGATGCCAAGGCGGAATATGACGCGGCACATATCCCCGGCGCCCGGTTCTTCGATATCGATGACATTTCAGACCACCGTTCGGACCTGCCGCATATGGCCCCTCCGGTCGAGAAATTCATGTCGCGCCTGCGCGCTATGGGAGTGGGCGATGGTCATCAGGTGGTGGTCTATGACGGGGCCGGGCTGATGTCGGCCGCGCGTGTCTGGTGGCTGTTCCGGCTGATGGGGCAAGAGAATGTCGCCGTTCTTGATGGTGGTCTACCGAAATGGCAGGCCGAGGGGCGCGAAGTCGAAGACCTGCCACCCGTTATCCGGGATCGCCATATGACGGTGCGGGTGCAGAACCATCTGGTTCGGGACGTGACTCAGGTCTCGGCAGCCGCCAAGCTGGCCGATCATGAAATTATCGACGCCCGCTCGGCCCCGCGTTTCGCGGGTACCGAGGCCGAGCCGCGCGAAGGTCTGCGCTCGGGCCACATCCCGGGATCGCGCAATGTGCCCTTTGGTCAATTGCTGAACAAGAACGGTACAATGAAATCGCCCGAGGATTGCCGCGCCGTGTTCGAGGCCGCAGGCGTGGACCTGTCGAAACCCGCGATCACCTCCTGTGGGTCGGGCGTGACAGCAGCGATCCTCAGCCTTGCGCTGGAGCGCATGGGCAAAAAAGACCACTCGCTTTATGACGGGTCATGGGCCGAATGGGGCGCCTTCCCAACCCTGCCTGTCGCAACCGGAGAGAACTGATGTTCGAGAACCTCAAGCCGCAGCCAGCCGACAAGATCCTGGCGCTGATGCAGATGTACCGTGAAGACCCGCGCGACCAGAAGATTGATCTGGGCGTCGGCGTCTACAAGAATGCCGAGGGCGTGACCCCGGTGATGCGCGCCGTCAAGGCCGCCGAAAAGCGCATTCTCGAAGAGCAGGAAACCAAAGCCTATACCGGTCTGGCAGGTGATCCGGCCTATGCCGATGCGATGATCGGCCTGATCCTCGGCGACGCAGTGCCTCGCGCTAATATTGCCGCCGTTGCGACCCCGGGTGGCACCGGTGCCTGCCGTCAGGCGTTCGAGATGATCCGCATGGCCAACCCCGAGGCCCGCGTATTCGTGTCGAACCCGACATGGCCGAACCACCTGTCGATCCTGAACTATCTGGGCATGGAGACTGTCCAGTATCGCTACTTCGACGGCGAAACCCGTGGCGTCGATTTCGATGGCATGATCGAGGACCTGAAAACTGCCAAGGCGGGCGATGTGGTTCTGCTGCATGGTTGCTGCCACAACCCCACCGGCGCGAACCTCAACCTGGTGCAGTGGCAAGAGGTCGTGAGCCTGATTAACGAGCTTGGCCTCGTGGCGATGATCGACATCGCCTATCAGGGTTTTGGCGACGGTCTTGAAGAAGACGCGCAGGCAACCCGTCTGGTGGCCTCGTCGGTCAAGCGCTGCCTGATCGCAGCGTCCTGCTCGAAGAACTTCGGCGTGTACCGTGAGCGTACCGGCCTGCTGATGGCGATCAGCGATGATGCGGCGCAAACCTCGCTGAACCAGTCGACACTGGCCTTCCTGAACCGCCAGAACTACTCGTTCCCGCCGGATCACGGCGCGCGCGTTGTAACCACGATCCTGACCGATGACGCCCTGCGTGCCGATTGGCAGGCCGAACTGGAAGAGGTCCGCCTGTCCATGCTGGGCCTGCGCCAGCAACTGGCGGATGAGCTGCAGCGCCTGACAGGGTCGGATCGGTTCAGCTTTGTCGCCCAACACCGTGGTATGTTCTCACGTCTGGGTGCTGCGCCCGAGCTGGTGGAGAAACTACGTGCGGACCACGGGATCTACATGGTCGGCGACAGCCGGTTGAACATCGCGGGTCTAAACGCGACAACTGTGCCTATTCTGGCAAAAGCGATCGTGGATGTAGGCTGCTAAGGCATCCTTTGGAAATCAAGAAAGCCGCGAAATTCGCGGCTTTTTTGCTTTGACGGTTAAGACTTGATCCAAGCCCACGCCTTATCAAGTTCGTCGGTGGTAAAGTGCTTTTCACCGATGTCGAGCATAGCGGCAAATTTCGCGTCGATCTCGACCAGGTGACCCAAGAACACGCTGTCAGCGACAATCGCCAGCTTACCAAGTTTCTTCACATTCTTGATGACCCATTTCAGATCAGTCATAGCGGCCTCAAATGTGGCAGAGACCCCTTTGTCGACGACCACGAGCACGCTGATCTTGGCGTGATCTTTTAGAATGTCCTCGGCTTTTTCGATCAACTCACGTTCCTGCGTGATGTCGATTTTGCCGGAAATTTCTAGGCCAAGGATATTGCCCTCGCTTTGGTCCAGCACCTTGTACATAACTCTCTCCCGATCTGATGTACGTCTTTGCGACCGTTGATTGGTCGGCTGTTTTCAGTGTTCAGCCATATACCAGAGTTGAGGGTGCAAGGGATCAACCAAAAGTAAAATGGCCCGGCATTGCGCCGAGCCATTCCAATGGTTTTATAAGTGGCACTTACCCTTTCGAGAATTCGGGGTACGCTTCCATGCCCAGCTCTGCCATGTCGAGGCCGTTGATCTCGTCCTCTTCGCTGACGCGGATGCCAACGATGGCTTTCAGGATGGTCCACAGGATCAGTGCACCAACAAAGGTGAACACACCGTAGGCCGCGATACCCAGCAACTGGGTGCCCAGGGACGCCTCGCCATAGAAGATGACGGCGATGGTGCCCCAGATACCTGCGAACAGGTGAACCGGAATTGCGCCAACAACATCGTCCAGCTTGAATTTGTCCAGCATAGGGACAGTGAAGACCACGATGATACCGCCAACTGCACCGATCCACAGTGCGCCGAACAGGGTCGGGGCCAGAGGTTCAGCGGTGATCGATACCAGACCGGCCAGCGCGCCGTTCAGCACCATGGTCAGGTCAGGCTTTTTGTACAGCAGTTGGGTCAGGATCAGCGCGGTTACGGCACCGGATGCAGCTGCCATGTTGGTGTTGGCGAAGATACGCGACACGTCCGTTACATCGCCCACGGTGCCCATCGCCAGCTGCGAGCCGCCGTTGAAGCCGAACCAACCCAGCCACAGGATGAACGTACCCAAAGTTGCCAGCGCCAGGTTCGAACCGGGCATCGGATGGACTTTGCCGTCCTTGTACTTGCCGATACGCGGGCCCAGAACGATCACGCCTGCCAGAGCTGCCCAGCCACCGACCGAGTGTACGACGGTCGAACCAGCGAAATCCGAGAAGCCAGCTTCAGACAACCAGCCGCCGCCCCACTGCCAGGAGCCCGAGATCGGGTACAGGATACCGGTCAGCACGACCACGAAGATCAGGAAGGGGAACAGCTTGATCCGCTCGGCCACGGCACCCGACACGATGGACGCGGTTGCAGCCACAAAGACCAGCTGGAAGAAGAAGTCCGACCCGATCGAGGCATAGTCCAAAGCAGCCTCAGCAGGGTCAACACCAACCGGATCAAGCACGGTTGGGCCGCCAATGGCAAAGAAGCCGTTGAAGTCGCCCGGGTACATCGTGTTGAAGCCAACCAGCCAGTACATGATTGCGGCAATGGAAAACAGCGCCACGTTCTTGATCATCTGCATGGCCACGTTCTTGGAACGCACCAGACCGCCTTCCAGCATGGCAAAGCCTGCCGCCATGAAGAAGACCAGGAAGCCCGCCATCAGAAACAGCAGGGTGGTGAAGATATACTGGGTGTGCAGCGCAGCTTCGCCTTCGGCGGCAGCCTCTTGCGCCAGACCCATCTGCGGCAGCGCGACAATCGCGGCAGCAGGGATGAGAGATTTCATCAGGTTCATAGTCAGTCCTCGAATGATAGTGAGTGTGGGCGCCTTACAGCGCCTCTTCGTTCGTTTCCCCAGTCCGCACGCGCATGGCCTGCTCGACATCGAGGACGAAAATCTTGCCGTCACCGATCTTGCCGGTCTTGGCGGTGTTGGTGATGGTCTCAACGATCTGATCGGCCATCGTTGCAGGTACCACGATCTCAAGTTTGATCTTGGGTACGAAGTTCACGGCGTATTCCGCGCCACGGTAGATTTCGGTGTGACCGGATTGCGAGCCGAAGCCCTTGATTTCGGTCACCATCATGCCGCGTACGCCCGCTTCGGTCAGTGCCTCGCGCACCTCCTCGAGCTTGAACGGCTTGATTGTCGCAATGATCAGTTTCACGTCTGTCCCCTCTACTACTCCGGATCGGGCCGGCTTGTTTGCACGTGCAGAAAAAGAGCGCGTGTCGGGGCGTTAAGGAACGATTCCCCGACGTGAAACCGACTGAAAATGACGCAATATTGCACAATTTTTGCACAAACAGTACTTGATGATTAAAAAATAGGCGAAAAAGGGAAGGGTAGTTCTGGAAAATCGGACCTCAACATAGGCGGGACGTCAGGGTATGGTGAGGCAAAAGTATAAACGGGCAGAGTTTGAGCATGTCTGAGTCCAAGCGCCGCAAACCGACACTGGTCGCGGATAAAAGATACCCTTCGAAGGGGCGCAAACCTTCGACGACCAAGCGGGCTGCCAAGCCTGCGGGCAAGAAGTCGACCGCCCGAAAAACCACGACGCGCAAGACGGCACGGAAGAAAACGCGCAAGCGGTCGGGCGGCAATGGTGGTGGTTTTTTCCGTCGTCTGTTCCGCTGGATCTGGCGTCTGGTCTGGGGCGTGACATGGCGCGTTGGGGCCGTGGTCGCCATGCTGATCGCGCTTGCGGTCGGGGTGGTCTATACCTCGCTGCCCGATGTCGATGCCTTGCTGGACGGTCGCGCTCGCGGGTCGGTGACGATGTTGGACCGTGATGGCAAGGTCTTTGCATGGCGCGGGGACCAGTTTGGCGGGGTGATCACCGCCGATACCGTCTCTCCCCATCTCAAAAACGCGGTCATCGCAACCGAGGATAAACGGTTCTACCGCCATTTTGGCGTCAGCCCGCGTGGTGTGGCCAGCGCGGTGCGCATCAACCTGAGCGAAGGACGCGGTCCGCTCTCGGGCCATGGCGGCTCGACCATCACGCAGCAGACGGCCAAGCTGCTGTGTCTGGGTGTGCCTTATGACCCAGCCGAATGGGAGTCGGAGGCCGCCTATGAAGCGGATTGCCGTCAGGGCTCGCTCTGGCGCAAAGGCAAAGAGGCGATTTATGCCCTGGCGATGGAGGTGAAATATTCCAAGGCCGAAATCCTGACGATCTATCTGAACCGCGCATTCCTGGGGGCTGGTGCACGTGGGTTCGAAGCGGCCAGCCAGCGCTATTTCGGAAAGTCCGCGGCCGAGGTCTCTCCTGCAGAAGCCGCGATGCTGGCCGGTCTCCTGGTGGCACCATCGCGCTATGCGCCGACGAACAACCTGCAGCGCTCGCAGGATCGGGCGCGACTTGTGGTTGGGCTGATGGAAGCGCAGGGCTACCTGTCCGGCGCGCAGGCCAGTGAAGCGCGTGCCCGTCCCGCGCAACTGTCTGAGGCCGCCGCTGCCCGTGCAGGCGGCTATTTCGCCGATTGGGTCATGGCCAGCGGGCCCGAGTTCTTCACCCGCAACACCACCGAGGATGTGGTGATCCGCACGACATTGGATCAGCGCATCCAGACCTCGGCGGAAGAGGCGCTGCAATTCATCTTTCAGGAGAAGGTCCGGGAAGGGTCGAAAGCACAGGCCGCGATTGTTGTGATGTCGGCGGATGGGGCGGTGCGCGCCATGGTCGGCGGTCGCAAAACCCGCGTCTCGGGCGCGTTCAACCGCGCGACGCAGGCGCTGCGGCAGACCGGGTCGTCGTTCAAGCCTTTTGTCTATGCTACTGCGTTGGAGCTTGGGTATTCGCCCTATGACACGGTGATGGATGAGCCCTACTGCGTGAACATCCCCGGATCGGGTCAATGGTGCCCCAAGAACTACACCAACAAATACTACGGGCAGGTCACGCTGGCGGATGCGCTCAAGAACTCTCTGAACATCCCGGCGGTGAAAGTCGCCGAGATTTCGGGCCTCGATAATGTGCGTACGGTCGCCACCGGTTTCGGGATCGCCAGCGATCTGGCGCAAGGCCCCGCGCTGGCGCTGGGCGCGTCGGAAAGCACGCTGATCGAGATGACGGGCGCCTATGCGGGTATTCTGAACGGCGGCTCGTCGGTTGAACCCTACGGCCTGACCGAGTTGAAACTGCTGGGTGATGAAACCCCGGTGATGGTGACGACCACGGGGATTGGTGAGCGGGTGATCAATGACAAAGCCGCCAAGGAACTGATCTGGATGATGGAGCGCGTCGTGTCCGAGGGCACAGGTGGCCGCGCCCAGCTGCCGGGATGGCAGGTGGCAGGCAAGACCGGAACGACGCAGGCAGCGCGGGATGCGTGGTTCATCGGGTTCACAGCCGACTACGTGGCCGGTGTCTGGATGGGCTATGACGACAACACGCCCCTGTCCGGTGTTACCGGAGGTGGGCTGCCCGCCGAGATCTGGAAAGAAACGATGCTGCGAGTCACCGAAGGGATGACGCCCACGCCTCTGCCGATGATCGCGCCAGAACCGCCTGTGCAGGTCGCGCAACCTCAGCCCCGCCGCAAACAGGGCGGAGGGTTTGAACGCGCCATCAACAACCTGATCCGGGATATCTTCGGCGGGAACTAACACGTCGCGGTCCAAACACAAAAAAAGGCGGCACACTAGGTGCCGCCTTTTTCAATTCAAACGGATTGAGGATCAGACGCTGGCGTCCAGCGCGGCCAGGATTGCATCGCCCATTTCCGACGTCGAAACCGGGGTCACGCCTTCATCGGCCAGCAGGTCTGCGGTGCGAACGCCGTCGGCCAGCACTTTCTCAATCGCGGCTTCCAGACGGTCGGCCTCGGCCCCTTGATCAAAGCTGTAGCGCAGCGCCATGGCAAAGCTGAGGATACAGGCAATCGGGTTGGCTTTGCCCTCGCCCGCGATATCCGGGGCCGAACCGTGGACCGGCTCGTACATCGCCTTGGGACGGCCATTCTCCATCGGAGCACCCAGCGACGCCGACGGCAGCATGCCCAGCGAGCCTGTCAGCATGGCGGCACAGTCCGACAGGATGTCGCCGAACAGGTTGTCGGTCACGATCACGTCGAACTGTTTGGGCGCGCGTACCAGCTGCATCGCACCATTGTCGGCATACATGTGTGTGACTTCGACCTCGGGGTAATCCTTGGCGACCTCGTTCACGACTTCGCGCCACAGAATGCCCGATTCCATGACATTGGCTTTCTCCATCGAGCACAGCTTCTTGTTCCGGCGCATCGCCAGTTCAAAGGCCGAGCGCGCAGCGCGTTCGATCTCAGATTCGGTATAGCGCTGGGTATTGACGCCCACGCGCTCATTGCCTTCTTCGAAGATGCCTCGCGGCTCGCCGAAATAGATGCCCGAGGTCAGCTCGCGCACGATCATGATATCCAGACCGGCCACAACATCAGTTTTCAGCGACGAGAAATCCGCCAGCGCATCAAAGCACTGGGCCGGGCGCAGGTTGGAATAGAGGTCCATTTCCTTGCGCAGGCGCAGCAAGCCACGTTCGGGCTTTAGGCTGAAGTCCAGATCGTCGTATTTCGGGCCTCCAACAGCGCCCAGCAGAACCGCGTCTACCTCTTGGGCTTTGGCCATGGTCTCATCCGACAGGGGTTTGCCATGGGCGTCATAGGCCGCACCGCCGACCAGATCCTCGCTCACGTCAAAGTGAAGGCCGCGATTGGTGTCGAACCATGAGATGATTCTGCGCACTTCGGCCATAACTTCCGGGCCAATTCCGTCTCCGGGCAGGATGAGGAGCGAGGGGTTGGACATCGACAGTCTCCTTGCGTTTTGTCGCAAAGGGCCTAGCGTCTGCGCTGCACCGGGTCAATGAGACGATCCGGATGAATCACGAGGAAAATACATGTTGATACCGGGAAATCCCGTCCCAGGCCTAAAAATTGAAACAGTCGGGCACGGGGTGTTCGATCTTGAGGCCGACAAAGGCGAAAACGGAACGCTGGTGATCCAGTATCGCGGCCTGCATTGCCCGATCTGCATCAAGCAGATGACCGAGGTCGAAGCGGCGCTGGATGATTTTGCCGCGCTGGGCGTCGAGGTCATCATGATCACAACAGATACCGCCGACCGCGCGGCTGAGGCCGCTGAAAAGGCCGGTGTGTCCCGACTGCGTATCGGGCACAGCCTGCCGCTGGCCGCCGCGCGTGAGGATTGGGGCCTGAACATCTCAACCGCGCGTGAAGGCAGCGCCGAGCCCGCCTTCTTTGCCGAGCCGGGGCATTTCTACATCGCCACGGACCGGACGCTGTACTACGCGTGGCAGCAGACAACGCCATTTGGACGTCCGGCGATGGCGGATATTGTTGGCGGTCTGAAATTCACCCTCGGCAACAACTATCCAGCGCGTGGTACCTATACCGGCCCGTTCTAGGCCTTATGGCAGCGAGACATCGACCCACACCAGCCGGTGACGGCTGGCGCGCTGGGCGATCTCGCGCATCGGGTCCTCAGGATTGGGCCAGAACACACCCGAGTTAACAACCTGCAGGTCAGCTGAGGGCAGGACAAAGTCCACCCTCAGCTCTCCGACAGCTTTCCAGTTCACAGTTGCGGCGTCGCCCTCTGCGGTCTTGGGCTGGGGGTCTTGCAAGCGGGGGTCGGAGAGAAGCGCGACGATGGTCTCGGTACGTCCGTCGCTCTTGCCGGGGTCCAGATTGGCGTCGCCTGCGATGACAAAAGGGCCATCAGGAACGGGGCCAAGCCGCCCGTCCAGCAGCAGGGACCAGAACCGGATTTCATCGCGATTGCGCAGGCCATTGCGGTCCTCTGGCCCGTCGAAGACCGGCGGAGTGGCGTGAAAGGTCATCAGATTCAGATGACCAAAAGGCGTGGTGACGGGAACCACCCAATGCCCGGTGGAGGACAGCCTCTGCGCCGCCTGCGCCTGTGCTGAGGGGTAGGGCGCGCCATTCACGACCGGAAGTTCAGCCCCTGGAAGTTCTGACCACAGCAGAGACGCGAAATTCTGTGCCTCGTCCTGTGCGATCTCGTATCGGGACAGAACGGCCAGCCCACCATGACCCGTGAACAAGCCCCAGCCCTGTGAGTCGCCCGGTCCTTGGGTGCGTCCGTCTCCGTCCAGATCCAGACCGCTATCTATCCCGGTATTGGGCTGCACGGCAAAATGATGTGGAAAATCCAGACCGGCCGCGCGTAGCGCATCGGTCAAAGCGGCCAGCGCCCGACCATCTATATCCCAGTCGATCCCCTGCAACGCCAGAATATCAGGCTGGACGGCAATCAAGACGTCGACAACGGCCTGAACCTGTGCGTCATCGCGCTGAATATCGCGCAGCAGCAGCCCTGGGCCTTTGCGGCTGAGTTCGGTGTTAAAGGTGGCAACGCGCACGGTCTCTGCCTGTGCGGCCAGAGGCAGCATCAGCAGGATCAGGGTACGGATCATGCGGTCTGAGTGGACTCGGTCGTGGAATAGGCGCGGCGTTTCTCGACGATCAGCCCGGCAATCCGAAGGGTCGCCATGCCGCGCATGATCATGCTTGCAGGCAGGAAGGCCCAGGCGCACATGGTCCAGATCAGGGTCTGAGGGTTGCTCAGCGAGATCGGGAGCAAGGCATTTGTAAGCAGCTTCATCACTGCCGGGATCAGGAAGGGCAACAGGATGCCAATGCAGATGTTCAGGCGCCCGTCGCGTTGCAGGCGCGTTACCACGTCACCGCCCTTGGTCGGGTCGAACAGAGGCAGGTTAGTCCACACATTGAACGCTCCGTTTCCAGTCGGCCAGCCGCGCAGTTTCACAGCATAGGCGAAGCTTGCGATGGTCACCAATGCTGCCATGTAGGCGATGCTGGCAGCAACGCGCACAAGCTCAACCAACTGCTGAGACGCATCTGCAGGCAGCATCAAAACGATCAACCGAACCGGAGAATAGGGGAAATCCACCACATTTGCGACAGACAAGCCCATCGCGTAGGAAAAGCGGGTCATTTCGGTTGGCGCATAGGCGTTTTTGCAGATCAACGTCAGGAACGTGACCATCGACATCAGGCCAACGAAGCGCAAACGGTTCACCGGAGGCGCATCACGAAATTCGATAAAGCTTGGGAAGGCAGAGTTATATTCGGCAAAGGTCAGGATGAACGCGAGGATCGCGAGGAAGACAACGACCTCGGTCCCGTTCGTCGATGAAACTGGCAGGTACAACGCGGGGGTCAACACCATAACGGCGACCAAAATCCCACGTATCGCCGCCCCTGTCGTGCGTGCAATCACTATCCGAACCCTTTTTCAAACCGGAACCAGCCAATTCTGTGTCGGCTTCATTCCAACTTGTGCCCGTCGCCTGCGTTTAATGACGGATACCTCTTTCGACCAAACATGGACGATAAGCGGTAATTCGCTCAAGCCAGGGTGCAGATAACACGTGATTTCGGGCAAAATGATGGCGCAACTGGTGCGGGATTGCATCAATTTCGACGCAAATCCGACGTGTATCTCAATTTGAGACCTACATGTTGTGTTTCTCGGATTTTCAACCCCAAGAATGCGAGCGGAGCCGCCTTGGCGACTCCGTTAGGTTGAGTATCAACAGATTCGTCCCCAGAATCACACCCAGGGGCGGGCCTGACCGGCGTGATCCTCGAACTTGTCGATGTGATGGTCTTTTTCCATCGTCAGGCCGATATCGTCCAGACCGTTCAGCAAGCAGTGCTTGCGGTGCGGGTCTATGTCGAAGGTGATCTCAACACCGTCCGAGGTGGTGATCTTCTGATCTTCCAGATGAACGGTCATGCGGGCGTTTTCGCCTTTGTGCGCGTCATCCATCAGTACCGCGTGATGCTCTTCTTCGACCACGATGGGCAGGATGCCGTTCTTGAAACAGTTGTTGAAGAAGATGTCGGCGAAGCTGGTCGAGATCACGACCTTGATGCCGAAATCCTTGATCGCCCAAGGTGCGTGTTCGCGCGAGGAACCGCAGCCGAAATTGTCGCCGGCCACCAGAATCTCGGCCTCGCGATAGGCGGGTTTGTTCAGAACGAACTCTTCATTCTCCTGCCCGTCGTCGTGATAGCGCATCTCGTCAAACAGAACGACGCCAAGGCCGGACCGTTTGATAGTCTTCAGGTGAACTTTGGGGATGATCATATCGGTGTCGATATTGATCAGCGGCATTGGGGCGGCCACCCCGTGGACTTTGTCAAACTTTTCCATGTCTACACTCCTGCGGGGTAGGGCCGCGCCCGTGCCTCGCGTTTAAGCTTCTTTCGCTTCAGTTGTTTCGTCTTTGGGTGCGTTCTTGACGAAGAACGCCATGAAGACCAATCCGAACCCGTTAAACAGCATCTCGATGCCCAGGAAGATCCCCAGAATGCTCAGCAGGGCCTGCGGTTGCTGCCCGACATAGCTCCAGATGATGCCTGCGAGGACGATCGACAAGATGCCTGAGATCATCGTTGGCCAGAAAAACTGCGTTCCCTTCATCTGGAACGACAGAATGATCCGCGCGATGCCGCCTGCCATGAACAGGATCAGCATTACGGTCGCCAGCGTAAGCGTACCCTGCAGCGGGTGATCCAGAAAGGACCAGCCCAGAAACAGCATGACCGCACCCATGATGAGTGACAGGATTTTGTTGCCAACGCCTTCAACTGTGAAGCCGCCAACAACCTGCAGCACGCCCGAGATCAGTAGCAACACGCCGGTTACCACCGTCACGGCGACAGATGCCACGACAGGTGCGCCCAGCACAAAGATACCGAACGCTATGGATAGGAGCCCCAGCAGGAGCCATTTGATCCAGTCACTCATTTGTTCAATCCCTCAAATATCTAGATATGAGGGGACCTTACATCATTTCGCGGACGTCTGTCAGCCGTCCTGTGATTGCCGCAGCGGCAGCCATTGCCGGGCTCAGCAGGTGAGTCCGCCCACCACGCCCCTGACGACCTTCGAAATTGCGGTTCGAAGTCGCGGCACAACGCTCGCCCGGTTGCAGCTGGTCGGGGTTCATCGCCAGACACATCGAGCATCCCGCCAGACGCCATTCGAAACCGGCCTCTTTGAAGATTTCGGCAAGGCCTTCTTCTTCGGCCTGAGCGCGGACAAGACCTGAACCGGGCACGACCATGGCGCGCATGCCATCTTTGATCTTCTTGCCCTTCAGGATTTCCGCGGCGGCGCGCAGATCTTCGATGCGGCCGTTGGTACAGGACCCGATAAAGACGGTGTCGACTTCGACATCGCTCAGCTTCTGACCGGCTTCCAGGCCCATATATTCGATCGAACGGCGGGCCGCGTCGACCTTGCCGCCTTCGAAGTCCTCAGGGTGTGGGACGGTTGCGGTGATCGGCAGCACGTCCTCGGGGCTGGTGCCCCATGTGACGACCGGGGCGATATCTTCGCCGCGCAGCGTGATGACCTTGTCAAAATGCGCGCCTTCGTCGGTGTAGAGCGTTTTCCACCAGTCCAGTGCCGCCTCCCACTGAGCGCCTTTCGGAGCATGCGGGCGACCTTTGACATATTCAAACGTGGTTTCGTCCGGCGCAATCAGGCCTGCGCGCGCGCCGCCTTCGATCGCCATGTTGCAGACGGTCATACGGCCTTCCATCGACAGATCGCGGATCGCTTCGCCGCAATATTCGATGACATATCCGGTGCCGCCAGCAGTGCCGGTCTCACCGATCACGGCCAAAGTGATGTCCTTCGCGGTCACGCCCGGCTGCAATTTGCCGGTGATCTCGACCTTCATGTTCTTGGACTTCTTCTGGATCAGGGTCTGGGTGGCCAGAACGTGCTCAACCTCGGACGTCCCGATGCCGTGGGCCAGCGCGCCAAACGCGCCGTGGGTGGCGGTGTGGCTGTCGCCGCAAACAACGGTCATGCCGGGCAGGGTCCAGCCTTGCTCGGGGCCGACAATGTGGACGATACCCTGACGCACGTCATGCACCGGGTAGTAGTGAATGCCGAAATCCTTGGCGTTCTTGTCCAGCGCTTCGACCTGAATGCGCGATTCGGGGTTTTCGATCCCGTTCACGCGGTCCGGAGTAGTCGGAACGTTATGATCCGGCACGGCAATCGTCTTTTCAGGTGCGCGCACCTTGCGACCTGCCATACGCAGGCCTTCGAACGCCTGCGGGCTGGTTACTTCGTGAACCAGATGGCGGTCGATATAAAGCAGGCAGGTGCCATCATCGGCTTCATGCGCGACATGGGCATCCCAGATCTTGTCATAGAGTGTTTTGGGGGACATCGGTCCTCTCCCGTATGTAATGAGAAATAGCTGGCGAGGTGGCTTAGGCCGCCGATAGGCGGGCCAGAACCGTGCGGGCAGCCCCATAGAACCGTTCGCGCAACCGCGCGCGGTCTTCCAGATTCTGTTCTTGGGCTACATTGAGTCTCATATTCCGGTCAGATATAGACACTGGCCGAGTCTATCAAGGTCTTGTAAGGCCCCCAGATGCCAACAGGGCACATTCATGCGAGGCATCAGGCGTGCTTCATTGAAATGTCATGGGTCGCTTGCTACCTTGAATTTACCCTGCGCCGGGTTTTACGGCGCGCAGCAAAGGAGGACTATGTCCTGTCTCTACATACCCAGGCGGGTTTGCCCGCCGATGACGGGGCCAGTGTAATGGCCCACTCTCAGTCAATCAGCGACAAGCTGCTTGAGCGTATCCTTTCCTCACTTTCCGACGACAAGGCCGAAGACGTCGTGCAGATCAACCTGCAAGGCAAGTCTTCTGTTGCGGATCATATGGTGATTGCCTCGGGTCGGTCGACTCGTCAGGTCGCAGCCATGGCGGAAAAGCTGACGGATCGCATCAAGCAGGAATTCGGTTTCACCTCAAAGGTCGAAGGCAAGGATGCCGGCGACTGGGTGTTGATCGATACGGGCGATGTGATCGTCCATATCTTCCGCCCCGAAGTGCGTGAATTCTACCAGCTGGAAAAGATGTGGCAGCCTGCGGGCGGCAGCGCCTCAGCCAACTGAGGCGCCATCCCGGCCATTATTGAAGGGCCGGAGGCGAGAGAGATATGCGTATCAGCATAGTTGCGGTCGGGCGATTGCGCGCCGGACCCGAGAAAACCCTGCTTGACGATTACCTGACCCGTTTTGACCGCACCGGCCGTGGCCTGGGCCTTGGTCCTGCGCGGGTGATCGAGGTTGAAGACAAGAAAAACGCAGGGATGGGGGCTGAGGCCGGGTTGCTGCGCAAGGCACTGCCCAAAGGCGCTGTGATCTGTACGCTGGATGAGCGCGGACGGCTGATGTCCTCTCCCGATTTTGCCCAAAAGCTGGGGAACTGGCGCGACGCCGGGCGGCAGGATCTGGCGCTGATTATCGGTGGAGCAGACGGAATTGACCCGTCACTGCGCGCTGAGGCGGATTTTTCCATCTCATTCGGGTCCATGGTCTGGCCCCATATGCTGGTCCGTGTGATGTTGGCCGAGCAACTCTACCGGGCCGCAACCATCTTGTCGGGCGGCCCCTATCACCGGGTCTGAAACGGGTCTGACATGGCGCAGCTTCTGATTGTCTATCATTCGCGCACTGGCGGTGCTCGGCAAATGGCCGAAGCAGCGGCCGAGGCCGGTAGGGATGAGGCAGATATCGTCCTGAAAACCGCAGATCAGGCCGGACCCGAAGACTTGCTGGCCGCCGACGGCTACATTTTCTGCGCCCCCGAAAACCTCGCCGCGATTTCGGGCCTGATGAAAGAGTTCTTCGATCGCAGCTACTATCCCGTTCTGGGCCGGATCGAAGGCCGCCCCTACGCCCAGATGATCTGCGCCGGGTCTGACGGAGAGAACGCCGCCCGCCAAACCGCCCGCATCGCCACCGGCTGGCGGTTGAAAGAAGTACAGCCGCCTTTGATCATTTGCACCCATGCTCAGTCACCTGAGGCGATACTGGCTGAGAAGACAATCCCCGAAGACCAGCTGAATCTGTGCCGCGAGATCGGCGCGGCTATGGCGGCGGGGCTGAGCCTCGGGGTGTTTTGATCCTCAGTTCAAGTCGATGATCGTGGTGTCTTCGCTCCAACCGCCAACATTGTCGCGGGCTTGAATTTGCACCTGCGTGGTGCCTTCGGGAATCGAGACGCCGCTCAGTGAGCGGGTGAAGGGCTGTTCATCCACATGCGGGTGATGCAATACGCGCATACCAAGCTCGGCCCCGTCAATGTCCAGCACGCGCCAACCATCGGCGTAGTCATCCCATCCGGTATCCGGATGCCGGATCGTCACATCAAAACGCCACGTATCTCCGCTGCGGCTGGCCGAGACGCTCTCGATGGTCGGCGGATCGGCAAAAACGGGTGTGGCAAGGAAAGCGGTCAGAATCAGGTAGCGCATGGGCAGATCCTAAGGAATTGATTGCGAAATAGGGATCACGTCTTGGTGTCAGGTGGCAAGGTCAGAAGCACCGTTCGCGAATGTGATGCGAACTCACGCCGGTAGAGGACGCCGAATGTGATCACGGTGCCTATGATTAACGCAATGGGGCCAAGAAACCACGCGAGCGAGGCAAGCGCAAAGTAGGTGGCCCTGAGCGCGCGGTTGAAGCTGCGGGCGGCGGTCACACAAATTTCAGCGGCTTGCGCGGCGCGCGGGTAGGCTTCCGGGTCATCGGGATCATTCGGCACGGCTGCCATCAGGACGGCGCAGTAGCCAAACAGGCGGTGCGCCCAGACGTATTTCAGGAACGCGTTTGCCAGAAATAGGATCACGACGAGGATCTTGATCTCCCACACCAATGCAGGGGCGCTGCCAATGGCCAGATCGCTGGCAACGCCCGCCAGTTGCTCGGTATTGCCCAACAAGGCCAGTCCGCCGCCAATGGCGATCATCGTGGTTGAGGCGAAGAAGGTGCTGCCCTGCCGCATGGCTGCAACAACCTGTGCGTCGAACATGCGGGGCTGGCGGGTGACCATCTCGTGCATCCAACCGCGGCGGAAATCATCCATCATCATCGCAACGGACAGTTTGCCCGGCGATGGGTGTTCGATCTTCCAGCCGATCCCTTGCCAGGCCGCCAGCAAAAGCAGAACAGCCGCATAGTCCAGCGTCGAAAACATAAGCGCGCGATCAATCCAGGTCATGGCGCGACAGTAGGGTCAGATCTTAAAACTTGCCAGACGGAGAAATTGGTAATATTATTTTACCAAATTGGAGGATCAGCCATGGAAATGCCCCAGCCAAATCCTGAAGTGCTTGCGCGAAAGCAGGCCGTTCTGGCGCGATTGCTGCAGGTTTTGCCTGAGGATGCGGTGATTCACGACCCGTCAGAGACTCGGGCCTATGAGTGTGATGCGCTGACCGCGTATCGTTGCCCGCCCATGCTGGCGGTGCTGCCATCGACCACGCAAGAGGTCTCGGACGTGCTTCGCATTTGTCATGACGAGGGCGTGCCGGTGGTCCCGCGTGGCTCGGGGACTTCGCTTGCAGGCGGGGCGCTGCCGACGGCGGATTGTGTGATCCTTGGCGTGGCACGCATGAATGACGTGCTGGAGACCGACTATGATAACCGCTTCATCCGCGTTCAGACCGGCCGCACCAATCTCAGCGTGACCGGCGCGGTTGAAGAGGAGGATTTCTTTTACGCCCCCGACCCTTCATCCCAGCTGGCCTGTGCAATTGCGGGGAATATCGCGATGAATTCGGGCGGAGCGCATTGTCTGAAATACGGCGTGACCACCAACAACCTGTTGGGTGTGACCATGGTGATGATGGATGGCAGCGTGGTCGAGATCGGCGGCGCACATCTGGACTCCGGCGGTCTGGACCTGTTGGGGGTTATCTGCGGCTCGGAAGGGCAGCTTGGCGTCGTGACCGAGGCGACGCTGCGCATCCTGCGCAAGCCAGAAGGCGCGCGGCCTGTTCTGATGGGGTTCGATGACAATGAGGTGGCCGGTCAATGCGTCTCGGACATCATCAAGTCTGGCATCCTGCCGGTTGCGATCGAGTTCATGGATACGCTCTGCATCAAGGCGTGCGAGAACTTCGCCCATGCTGGGTACCCAGATTGCCACGCGCTGCTGATTGTCGAGGTCGAAGGCTCGGATGCCGAGATCGACTACCAGCTGTCGAAGATCGTCGAGATCGCGAAACGTCACAACCCGGTAGAACTGCGCGAAAGCCAGTCGGCTGAAGAAAGCGCCAAGATATGGTTGGGTCGGAAATCGGCCTTTGGCGCGATGGGTCAGATGAACGATTACATGTGCTTGGACGGCACGATCCCCGTCTCGGCGCTGCCACAAGTTCTGCGCCGCATCGGTGAACTGAGCGAGGATTATGGCCTGCCCGTCGGCAACGTTTTCCACGCGGGCGACGGCAATATGCACCCGCTGATCCTGTTCGATGCCAACAAACCCGGAGATCTGGAGAAATGCGAGGCGTTTGGCGCCGATATCCTGAAGCTTTGCGTAGATGTGGGTGGCTGCCTGACCGGAGAGCACGGGGTGGGCATCGAAAAGCGAGATCTGATGTCGCATCAATATAGCGCGGCCGATCTTGAGGCGCAGATGGCGGTGAAGGATGTGTTCGACCCGCAGTGGTTGCTGAACCCAGCCAAGGTGTTTCCTTTGGACGTGTCACAGGCGCGCCGGATGGCTGCGGAATAGGGGGCTCTGCCCCTATCCCCTCGAGGTATTTTAGAACAGAAGAAGTGTCATGAGACCTGAGACAGAAACGGAACTGGCCGAGATCGTGGCCGGGTTGCAGGGGCCGGTGCGTATTGCAGGTGGCGGGACGCGCGGGGTGGATGGCCCGGGGGCGGTTTTGAATGTGGACGGATTGCGTGGGATATCGCTCTATGAACCCGGCGCGCTGACTTTGGTTGCGCAGGCGGGAACTCCGGTGGCTGAGATTGACGCCGCGCTGGAGGCCGAAGGTCAGCAACTGGCGTTCGAGCCTGCGGACTATCGCGCGCTGCTCGGCACCTCGGGTGAGCCGACGATTGGCGGAGTTATCGCTGCCAATATCTCGGGGCCGCGGCGGGTGCAGGCCGGGGCGTGTCGGGATTTTCTGCTGGGCGTGCGCTATGTCGACGGACAAGGGCAGGTCGTGAAGAATGGCGGGCGGGTGATGAAGAATGTCACCGGCTATGATCTGGTCAAGCTGATGGCAGGCTCCTGGGGGACGCTTGGGGTGCTGACCGAAGTGTCGTTGAAAGTTTTACCTAAATCCGAAGCGGTCGTGACCCTGGGCGTGCCAGTTGCCCATGCGTCGGGCGCGGTTGAGGTTCTGTCTGCCGCTTTGAGGTCGCCTTATGAAGTGAGCGGGGCTGCCTTTGCCCCCGAAACAGGTCAGGCATTGCTGCGGGTTGAGGGGTTTGCGGACTCGGTTGCGTATCGTGTCGGACGATTGCAGGGCGTGCTGTCGGGGTTCGGCGAGGTAGCCGTTGTTGAGGATTCAGATACGACGTGGCGCGCGATCCGAGACGTGACCCCGTTCACGGGGAAAGAGGGCGATGTCTGGCGTATCTCGGTCAAGCCCAGCGATGCGCCGGAAATAACTGCGCGGCTTGAGGCGAATAAACTCCTGCTCGATTGGGGTGGCGGTTTGATCTGGGCTTTGGTGGATGAGGGCACCGATGTTCGCGCGCGTCTTGGCGGTTTTCAGGGCCACGCCTCTATTGTGCGCGCGAAACCCGAGACCGTTGAGGCGCTGGGCCGGTTCCAACCGGAGCCAGCACCGGTTGCGGCCCTGAGCCAAGGTTTGCGGCAGCGGTTCGATCCGCGGGCCCTGTTTAATCCGGGATTGATGGGGTAGGCCGATGCAGACGACTTTCACCGAAGAACAGCTGCAAGACCCGGCGATCAAGCGTTCGAACGAGATCCTGCGCAGTTGTGTTCATTGCGGGTTTTGCACCGCCACATGCCCCACTTATCAGGTGCTGGGCGATGAGTTGGACAGCCCGCGCGGCCGTATCTACCTGATCAAGGATATGCTTGAGAATGAGCGTGTACCGGACGAGAAGACGGTCAAACATATCGACCGTTGCCTGTCCTGTCTGGCCTGTATGACGACCTGCCCGTCAGGCGTGCACTACATGCATCTGGTCGATCACGCGCGCGATTATATTGAGAACAATTACAAGCGCCCATTGTCGGATCGTGTGCTGCGCTGGGTTCTGGCGCAGATCTTGCCCTATCCGATGCGGTTTCGCTGGGCCCTGATCGGGGCCAAGCTGGGGCGCCCGTTCCGGTTTCTGATGCCGGATGCTCGGCTGCGGGCGATGCTGGATATGGCGCCGAAACATATCCCTCCGGTCAGTCGCAATGACGACCCGCAGAGCTTTGCGCCGTCGAGCGCCCGCAAGAAACGCGTGGCCTTGATGACGGGCTGTGCGCAAAAGGCTTTGAACACGGATATCAACGACGCGACGATCCGTCTGCTGACCCGGTTGGGGTGCGAGGTGGTGGTGGCCGAAGGGGCCGGATGTTGCGGTGCACTGACCCATCACATGGGCAAAAGCAAGCAGAGCCACGCGGCGGCGGCAGGCAATATCCGTGCATGGGTGCGTGAGATGGATGGGGACGGGCTGGACGCCATCGTCATTAACACCTCGGGCTGTGGGACGACGGTCAAGGACTATGGGCACATGTTCCGAAATGACCCTCTGGCACAGGACGCGGCACGGGTGTCGGCCCTTGCGATGGATATCAGTGAGGTCCTGATGCAATTGGACCTGCCCGGGCAGTCGGATCAAGGGCTGACCGTTGCCTATCACGCAGCGTGTTCGCTGCAACACGGGCAGCAGATCAAGACCTTCCCGAAAGACCTGCTGAAACGCGCAGGCTTCAAGGTTGTTGAACCCGCTGACAGCCATCTGTGTTGTGGCAGTGCCGGCACGTACAACCTGATGCAGCCCGAGATCTCTGGCCAACTGAAGCAGCGCAAGGTACGAACGCTTGAGGCGAAGAAGCCCGACCTAATCGCTGCCGGAAATATCGGCTGCATGATGCAGATCGGATCTGGAACCGAGCTGCCGATCGTCCATACGGTAGAGCTTCTGGATTGGGCCACCGGAGGTCCCGAGCCGCGTGGTTTGCAGGCGGGTGGGGCGACCTCCGAGGTGCCTATTCTGCGCTAAGCAGCGATGATGCGCCTTGGCATCAGTTGAACAGGAAATTTCCGCCACGCCGACCTGCCCTATTTTCGCCCTACGCGACCCGTAGAACAGTTGACCGGAACGGATAGCCGGAGAACCGCGTGCGCAACTGGATCAAGGCCATCGTGCTGAGTGTGCTGCCAATGGCCGCCTCGGCGCAGGATACCGGGCTGAAAAGCCTCGAGACGTCGGATTCCGGACGGCAATGGATGGCCGTTGGGCGGCTGGATATTGATGGCACCGGGTTTTGTACCGGCGCGCTGATCTCGCCAACTCTGGTGCTGACCGCCGCGCATTGCCTGTTCGAAAAACACACCAAGAAGCGAATCGACCCGTCGCGGATCGAGTTTCTGGCGGGTTGGCGACGTGGGAGCGCTTCGGCCTATCGTCCGGCGCGTCAGGCCGTGATTCATCCGAAATATGTATACAATGGCAGGGCCACCAGCGACCGTGTCCGCTATGATCTGGCGTTGATTGAGCTCTGGCAGCCGGTTCGAAACACCACCGTTATTCCTTTTGAGACCGGCGCGCGCCCCGACCAAGGCGAGCAGGTGGGTGTGGTGTCTTACGCGCATGACCGGGCCGAGGCCCCGTCGCTGCAGCAGGTTTGCTCGGTCATGGCCGGGCATCGGGGCGTTTTGGTAATGTCCTGCGATGTCGATTTTGGGGCCTCTGGCGCGCCGATTTTCTCGCTGAGCGGAGAGCGTCCGCGTATCGTATCTGTGGTGTCGGCCAAAGCCGAGCTTAACGGGGAAAACGTGTCGCTGGGTACCGCGCTGGATGGATCGCTACAGCTGCTGCAGGCGGAACTGTCCAATCGCAATGGGTTTGGCCTGTCTTCGGGCAGCACCGGGTCTGGCAAGAATGTCGGGGCAAGGTTTATCCGGCCATGAGGAATGCCTTTGCCCTTTTCGTCCTGTGCGCCTCTTTGGTGGCCACGGCGGCGCAGGCCCAAAGCAACAAACGCACACTGACGGATCGCGATGACCTCTACGGGTGGGAGGCGATCGGCCGGCTTGATGTCGGCACGCGGTCTTTCTGTACGGGAACGCTGATTGCGCAGGACATGGTGCTGACAGCCGCCCATTGTGCCTTGGACAAACACACCGGACAGGCCTATGAGCCGGGCGAGGTGACGTTCCGCGCTGGGCTGAGCAATGGCGTTGCTCTGGCCGAGCGCAAGGTGGTGCAGATTGCCACGCTTCCAAGCTATGGGATCAATGACCCTCTGTCGTCTCAGGGTGTGCGCGAAGACGTGGCGCTGATGCGGCTGGATGAGCCGATCCCCTATTCGATTGCCGACCCTTTTGTTCTGTATCAGGGGCCCGTCATCGGCTCGGAACTCAGTATTGCCTCTTATGGGCGAGGTCGGTCCGAGGCCATAACGCGCGAAAAATCCTGTCGAATCCTGGATCGGCGAGACGGGCTGATCACCTTTGATTGCGATGTCACCTTTGGCTCATCGGGGTCGGCTGTTCTGACCAAAAACGGGTCGCGCTGGCAGATTTTGTCGGTTGTCTCCGCTATTGGCGAGAGTGGGGGGCGCAAGATCGGCTTTGGGATGGAACTGTCTCCGGTCGTCTCCGAACTCAAAGCGATCATGCGGCGCGATGCGCCCCGGCCCGAAGCTAAGATCCGCAGATTGCAGGTGGGTTCGGGCAAGTCCGGTTCAGGCGCGAAATTCATCAGCTCGGGCGGGGGTTGAACTCACGTAAATCGTTACCCATTTGATTTGTATCGGATCGCCACAACGGGGTCCGGTATCACCCGAGGCCCGTCCAGATTGGAGGGCTCAACATCGTAAATCGCTCGAGGATGAGGATAACGACACATGCGTAGTTTTGATTTTGCACCGCTGCACCGCGCCACCATTGGTTTCGACCAGATCGCCGACATGATGGACCGCGTTCTGACCAACGACGTGGCACAGCCCAGCTATCCCCCATATAACATAGAAAAAACCGACGCCGACACCTATCGGATTTCCGTCGCTGTCGCCGGTTTTTCCGAAGAAGACCTGTCCGTCGAAGTGAAGGAAAACGCACTGATCGTGGCTGGCAAGAAAGCCGCCGAGGGCAAGGACCGCAGCTATCTGCACCGCGGTATCGCCACCCGTGCGTTTGAGCGTCGCTTTGCCCTGGCCGACCATGTTCGCGTGACAGGTGCCAGCCATGAGAACGGCATGCTGAACATCGACCTCAAGCGCGAAGTGCCCGAAGCGCTGAAACCGCGCCGGATTCAGATTTCCTCGGGCAAGGCCATCGAAAAAGATGTGGTTGATGCCAAGGCCGTGAACTAACGCGCCTTAAGTTCCTGCGGCGGTCTCCTCCTCCCTGACTGCCGCAACACCCGCCCCGCGTTCCTCCAGACGCGGGGCGTTGTTTTTTTGGCGCTACCCAAGGGCTCCCTTCCCTGATCAACCGCGTGGCTTTCTTGTTCTGATCCGCCTATAAGTGGATGAAAAGACCAAGAGCAGTCAGAGGTCATGCATGACCCTATTGGGCATCACATGTCAGAAGGATGACGGGCCGTTTCTGGTGGAATGGCTGGCCCATCACCTTGCGGCGGGCGTCGACCAGTTTCTGGTCCTAAGCCATGATTGCTCGGATGGGTCCGACGCGTTGCTGAATGCGCTGGCCCAGGACGCGCGGATTGAGCATCTTCCCTTCACCCCTAAGGGCAACAAGGCCGTGCAATGGCAGGCGTTGAAACTGGCCTCGGATCACCCAGCTTACGCTTCGGCCGACTGGGCGCTGTTTTTCGATTGTGATGAATTCGTGTGTCTGCGGGATGCCACTCTGCCGGATTTGTTGACCCGGTTTGAGGCGGCGTCGGGGCCCTTCGATGCTCTTGCCCTGCCATGGCGGTTCTTTGGCACGGGTGGTCAAGTACAGCGTCGCAGCGGTTTGACGCCCGAGAGGTTTACGCAAGCCGCGCCCGAGGACCTGCATTTTCCGCTCGGCCACCTGTTCAAAACGCTCCACCGCCCGGAGGCGTTTCAAAAGCTGGGGGTGCATCGGCCCCGCAGTAAACCGTCAAAACCCGCGCGCTGGATCGGCCCGGATGGAGCGGACCTGCCGGCGGGTTTCGCGGGGAATGACGGTGCGATTTCGCTCTATGGTCTGCCGATGGGGGCGCGTCAGGTTTGGTTGAACCACTATGCTCTGCGCTCGCGTGAAGAGTTCATGGTCAAACGCGCCCGCGGTTTGCCGAACCACATGGATCGCGAGATCGGGGTGACCTATTGGGCCGAACGCAACTGGAACTCGGTCGAAGAGACAAGCATTTCCGCAATGATGAATGCGACCCGCGCTGTATACGCCGACCTGATGGGCCTACCCGGCGTAGCCGCCGCGCATGAGGCCTGCCTGAACTGGCACCGCGCCGCCTATTTAGCCCTGCAGCAAGATATCGAGGCCGTGCGGCTGGAATTCCGCCTCGGGTTGGTCAAAAGCATTCCGCCCTCTGCGCAAGAGGGGGCCGCGTTTGTTGCCCGACAGGTCTCGCTTTTGTCAAAGGCGGCTGAGTGATGGGGCTGATCGAACGGCAACTTGCAGGTCAGGATCTGGGTGTCGCGATCCTGCTCGATGCGGTCGTGCATCAGGACAATGGCGCGCAGGCCATCACGTTGTTCTTTGATCGTTTGATCGCGCCCGAGGATGTCATCCCCCCTGAGGGCAGCGTAGCTGAGGAGGCAGGCGCCGTGGGCGACGCGCGCATTCTGCGATATCGCTTGCCGCAGGACGCCCACCCTCGATTTACGATCTGCGGGGAGGCCTTTGATCTGAACTATGCGCCTTCGGAATGCACGCTGTTTGAGGGGCAGAATGCGTTCATCGCTCAACGCAACGGCGAAAGCGCTGGGATCGTGTTGGAGTGGCTGGCCTATCATATCGAAACACAGGGGCTTGAGGCTGCCGTGATCCTCGACCGTGCCCCTCTCGGTGCCGAGGATGGGTTTGCCGCCGCGCTTCGCGAGGGTCTGGAGAGCCATGCCTTGCCCTGTCAGGTGGCTCTGGTCCAAAGCCCTGTGCCGCTGGGCAAACCCGACCTGCCGCCCGAGGCGCACCCCTTTTGCGTCGGCGAGTCTCCGGGCAAGGACCGGATGAAGGTCCCGCCCCCCAGCCCATGGGACAGCCCACTCGGCGCGTTTTCGGTCTACGAAATCTTGCGCATACGGTTTCTGGCGCAGGCGCGCGCCGTGGCCAACATCGACGTGCATGACCTTATGGTCGAAACAGATACATCCGTCTTCGACGCAGCCGTCGCAGCCGAAGGCGGGCTGATCGCGCTGTTTGGGCGGCATTGTTATCCATGGCGTATGCGAGCGGGCCAAAAGGCGCATTTCGGTGATCATATCTGTGTGCAGTTCGATGCCACGGGCGGTCGGCAGCGCTGGTGCATCGCGCCGGCCAAGTCTGCCCCTGATGCGGTCTGGCGGTTGGTCCGGGTCGGAAATGCGCGCCCGGATTCGACCCTAACGATGGGGTTTTACCGCCATATGCTGTTGCGACACCCGACACGCTCGATCTCGAAAATCGTGCCGAAGACCTCTCTGATCGAGCATGAGCCGCTGTTGCACCAATCCGTCACGACCTGGGGGTACAAGCCAGTGCGGATGCCGGAGCTGAAGGTCAATTCAAAGGAAACAGGGCGCGGGCGATGTGCCATCGTGACCACGATGAAGAACGAAGGCCCATTCATTCTGGAATGGCTCGCCTATCACCGTGCCATAGGGTTCGATGATTTCCTGATCTACACCAATGACTGCACAGACGGCACCGATACGATGCTGGAGATGCTGCAAAGCAAAGGCCTGGTTCAGCACCGAGACAACCCGTTTCGTCAGATGGACATGCGCCCGCAGCACGCGGCCCTGCATTCCGCGGATGATGAGCAGATCGTCAGGGATGCCACGTGGGTCGCCTGCATTGATGTAGATGAATACGTGAACATCAAATGCGGTGACGGGACTCTGGACGCGCTGTTTGCCGCTGTGCCTGACGCCAACATGATCGCGATGACCTGGCGGCTGTTCGGAAATGGCGATCTGCACGGGTTCGAAGACAGGCCCATTATCGAACAGTTCCAGCGCTGCGCCCCGGAATACGCCCGCAAACCGCATCAGGCCTGGGGGTTCAAGACGCTGTTCCGCAATATCGGCCTGTTCCGAAAGCTGGGCGTGCATCGCCCCAAGGGCCTCAATCCGCAATTGTGGGAGGAGATCAACTGGGTCAACGGGTCCGGTGCGCCGATGCCGCGCTCGATGTTTCGCAACGGCTGGCGGTCCACGATCAACACCTATGGCTATGATCTGGTGCAGCTGAACCATTACGCCGTCCGCTCGGCCGAGAGCTTTCTGGTCAAGCGCGACCGAGGCCGGGTGAACCATGTTGAGCGGGATCAGGGCCTCGCCTACTGGTTCCGTATGAACAACAACTACGCCGAGGATCATTCCATCGCGCGTATGGTGCCAGCGATGCGGGCCGAGTTGGACCGCCTGCTCAGCGATCCCGATATCGCCGCCGCGCATGCCCATTCGGTAGACCGCCACCGCGCCAAGATCGCGGAGTTGAAAGCCACGCCGAACTACGCCGCTTTCTACGCCGAACTGACCGGCGCGCGTCTGGAGAAGCTTGCGCGCCTGCACCGGCATTTCGGGGCGAACGTGTTCCTCAAAGGCCCCTCATCCATTCCGGAAGACGTGCTGGAGCGTGACCCCGACAAGGATTGGTTCTTTACCGTCGATCATGACGGGGAAACCCAGCATTAGAGCCTAAAGCGCGGCTTTCAGCCCGTTGACCAGCTCATCCATTTCCGGATCCAGCTTCATTGAGGCTGCCTTGCGCCGGTGCCATTCGACCGCCCGCGCATGCAGATCGCCCAAAACCGGGTCCGATTTCAATTCATCCGCCAGCTTGTTGCTTTGGGGGGCGTAGCGCTCGATCGAGGTGTCTTTTTCGTCGTTAAGGTTGAACCTGTCCCAGTATTCCATACCCAGCACGTGGTGGCTGTGGTTCGCCCGCCCGCGCGCGCGTTTGATCAGAAAACTCTCCATCGAACGCAACGCGTAGTGGTTGACCTGCGCGTGGGTAAACAAAGGCGGGTTCTCGGTGCGGGCGCCATCAACGACGTAGTCCGCGCCGCCTGGCAGAACACGCTTCGTGTCCGAGACATGCTCATCAAGCGACACCGGCGCATGCAGGCCCATCCGCTTGAATTTATGCTGGTTGGTGTAAATGGATTTGACGAATTTACCGGTATTGGGCCGCTCCTTCGCGTCCCATTCAAGCTCGCCCATGGTGAATTGTTGGGTGACGGGCGCATCGTCGAACCGCTCGATATGGTCTGGGCCGAAGACCCGCCAAGGGACCGAGATTACATCCGCATCCGCGCCGGACCCTTCGACCAGCGCGTGGGCCGAGCCATCGCCCATATGGATATTCAGGTACTCATCCACATCGCAGACAAAGACCCATTTGGCCTCCATCACGATGTCGTAGCGGCGCGAGGCCTGCCGCAGGGCCGAACGGTGAATGCCGCCGCCGCGCACGATTGTGTTGTGCTGGGTGACCAGCCCCATCTCTTGCAGGCGCAGAAGGATTTCGACGGTGGGGTCGGTGCAGTCATTCGTGCAGACCAGAATGTGGTCAAAGCCCAGCGTTTTGTAATGCGCCACCCAATCAATGATGTAGGGGCCTTCGTTTTTCATCGTGGAGACGACTGTATAAGTCTCATTGCTCATGACTGTCTGCTCGCTTGCCTGCTTTGGCGCTTGGGTCTTGTCTATGCGGCGCAAAACGGGATGCACCAAGGTCACGCCCGGCCAACTATTCGCGCCTGCTGCGTAATCTGGCGGTACCCAAGCGCGGCGCAAGACCTTAGGATCAAGAAAACGACGCGTGTGCCAAAATACACGCAGGCACAAGGATACGCGGATGGCACGCACGCGCGAGGTCGGCACGTTATGGATCGGTGGCCCGCTCAGTTGGCTTGAACAGCTGTGCCTAAAATCCTTTGTGGACAAGGGGCAGAAGATTACCCTGTTTTCCTACGAGGATATCCCCAACGTCCCTGATGGTGTGATCCACCGCGACGGGCGCGAGATCATAGATACCGACGATTTCATCAAATACGAACAGAAGAACTCCTTCGCGCTGTTTGCCGATTGGTTCCGGCTGCACATGATTCAGAAATGCCCTGGCATGATCTGGATCGACACGGATGTCTATTGTCACCGTCCCATGACCTATGACAGCGACTACGTCTTTGGGTATGAGCTGCCGAACTCGCCTCGGATCAACAACGCGGTGCTGGGGATGCCCTCGGACAGTGAGCTGCTGCGTCAGATGCTGGACTTCACCGAGGATCGATATTCTATTGCGCCGTTCCTGCCGAAGGCGAAACAGCGCGCCATGCAGCAGGCGGCGGAAAGCGGCAACCCGGTTCACATTTCGCAGCAGCCATGGGGTGTCTGGGGGCCGATGATGGTAACCCATTTTGTTCACGCGTTGGGTTTGGAGCACCACGCCCTGCCGGTCAGCGCCTTCTACCCGGTCACCTTCCCCGAGCGCTACAAGTTCATGCGTCGTGTGGCGTTGGCCAAGCAGCTGATTGCCGAAGACACCACGGCACTTCATCTGTGGGCCTCCAACAAGCGCCAGTTGGGCAATCATCACAACGGCCTGCCGCCCAAGGGCACGTATCTTGCCAAACTTGTGGCCGAAACGGGCATCAACCCCGTCCTCGCGCCCATTAAAGGGCGTGGGCACACGGTGTTTGACGGCGCGCTGATTGATGAGGTCGACCTGACCGAGGTTCGCTCGGTCGCGGATCTGACCGGCAACGCGCGCAGCTTTGTTCTGGCGCTGCATCACAAGTTCGATTGTGACGTCAAGCTGGTCGACGTGAACCGCCGCGGCAAGTTCAAACCCGAGCAGGAGCCGTGGATCGCCGACTATGTCGCCTTTCTGACCGATCATGAGGTTGACCGGGACCGGATCGAAATCATCACCTCCCAGGACCGGCTCAAACCGGTGGATGTGCTGTGCAATCTCGAAGGATTCGGCGATCGCTACAAGGTGCCCTTCCTTGAGAAATTCCTGACCCGGATGCTGCATTCCGACACGCGGCTGTTCATGGATATCCGCAAAGGCTCGGGCGCGTTTCCATTCCTCAAGGCCTTCGGGACCAATGAAAAGATCGCCACGCATGAGGTTGACGGGCACGAGATCACCCGCGTGAAGGTCCTGCCCAAACCGCCGGAACCCACCGATGCCGCAAGCAGCTGGGCGCGGATCGCGACGGATCTTGCAGGCAAGGACGGCTGGTATCGACCCGGTGAGAATGGGCACTCCCTGCTATATATGCCACGGTCCAAGGACACTCTGGTCGTGACTTTCGACAATCTGGACGTGGCGATGAACAACCGAAAAGACCGCCGCCCATGGGGATATTCTTTCATAAAAGAGCAGAACTGGTCGATGCTGTCGGCAATTGCAGGCGGCTGGACCTGGTATCGCGAACCGTGGGTCTATGACCGATTCGATGAGCTGAAGCAGAGCGGTTTCTTCAAGCAGTTTCAGCGTGTTGTGTTCTATGGGGCCTCGATGGGCGGCTATGCGGCCTGCGCCTTTTCTCCGGCAGCACCGGGGTGCGATGTAGTCGCGATCTCACCACAAAGCACGGTCGACAAGTCCGTTGTCCCGTGGGAGACGCGCTATAAAACCGTGTGGGATCGGGACTTCACCGGTCCCTACGGAGATGCTGCGCTGGTCAGTCAGGCGGCGCGGCGGGTGTCGATCCTCTATGACCCTTACGAGCCGCTGGATGCGGGCCACGCAGCGCGGTTCACGAATGCCAACGTCTCGCATCTGCGCGCGCCGCTGCTGGGGCATCGGTTGGGGTCATCTCTGCTGCAGATGGGTATCTTGCACCCGATCATTCTGGGGGCGTTGAACGGAACCCTGACCGAGGCTGAGTTCTACACCTTTCTGCGCGCCCGCAGACAATTCCCGCGCTACCAGCGAGAGCTGTTCAATCGCGCGGTCAAGAAAGGGCACAAGGACCTCGCCCGTCGCCTGGGCGCTCATATCCTGAAGCAAAACCCCAACCGGGCCGTGCGGCTGGGGTTAAAAGAGCTGGGTTAAACGCGGCGATCAGGCGCGTTTTTCGCCGATGGTCGCAACGCCCAGAATATCCAGAACCTTGGCTTCGATCTGTTCGGCATTCATGCCCGCCACCGCGTACATATCCGCCGGGCTGGCCTGATCAATGAAAATGTCGGGCAGGACCATCGAGCGGTATTTGAACCCGCGATCAAACACGCCTTCGTCTGCCAACAGCTGCGCAACGTGGCTGCCGAACCCGCCCACGGCGCCTTCCTCGATGGTGATCAGCGCCTCGTGGTTTTCGACCAGATCAAGGATCAGATCGCGGTCCAGCGGCTTGGCAAAGCGCGCGTCCGCAATAGTCGGGGTGATGCCGCGCGCCGACAAAGCCTCAGCCGCTTTCTGTACCTCGGCCAGACGGGTGCCGAAGGATAACAAAGCCACGCGTGCGCCTTTCTGTATCAATCGGCCCTTGCCGATCTCCAGAACCTCGCCCCGTTCGGGCAGGTCGACGCCAACGCCCTCGCCTCGGGGGTAACGGAACGCAATCGGGCCGTCATCATGGGCTGCAGCGGTGGCCACCATATGCATCAGCTCGGCCTCATCTGCGGCGGCCATGACGACCATGCCGGGCAGATTGGCCATATAGGCAATGTCGAAAGACCCGGCATGGGTGGCCCCATCCGCGCCAACAAGGCCGGCACGGTCGATGGCAAAGCGCACCGGTAAGCGCTGGATCGCCACGTCATGCACAACCTGATCATAGCCGCGCTGCAAAAAGGTCGAATACATCGCGCAGAAGGGCTTCATCCCCCCTGCCGCCAGCGCCGCCGAGAAGGTCACACCATGCTGCTCTGCAATCGCGACGTCAAAACAGCGCGAGGGGTAGCGTTCTGCAAAAAGGTTCAACCCCGTACCATCTGGCATGGCGGCGGTGACGGCGACGATCTTGTCATCCCGCGCGGCCTCTTCCACCAGCGTTTTGCCAAAGACCGAGGTATAGGACGGCGCGTTTGAGGGCGCTTTTTTCTGCTCACCTGTGATCAAATCGAACTTGGCGGTTGCGTGGCCCTTGTCGCGGGCCTGCTCGGCCGGGGCGTAGCCTTTGCCCTTTTTGGTCAGCACATGAATCAGGATTGGCCCCGTCGCCCGTGCCTTGACGGTACGCAGAACTGGCAGCAACTGGTCCATGTCATGACCGTCAATCGGGCCGAGATAGGAGAACCCGAGCTCTTCGAACAAGGTCCCGCCAACAGCCATCCCTTTGAGCATCTCTTTCGCGCGTTTGGCTCCTTCGCGGAACGGCTCGGGCAGCAGAGAGACCGCGCCTTTGGCGGCGGCCTTCAGCTCGTGAAACGGTTCCTCGGCGTAAATGCGCGACAAGTAGGTCGACAGAGCGCCCACAGGTGGCGCGATGCTCATCTCATTGTCGTTCAGGATCACGATCAGGCGCTTTCGCAGGTGGCCTGCATTGTTCATCGCCTCAAACGCCATGCCCGCAGACATCGAGCCATCGCCGATCACCGCAATCGCATCGCCCAACCCCTCTGGTGGTACTCCGCCCAAATCGCGGGCGACGGCAAAGCCCAAAGCGGCGCTGATCGAGGTGCTGGAATGCGCCGCGCCAAACGGGTCATAGGGGCTTTCACTGCGTTTGGTGAAGCCGCTGAGGCCATCCTTCATGCGCAAGGTGCGGATACGGTCGCGGCGTTCGGTCAGGATCTTGTGCGGATAGCACTGATGCCCCACATCCCAGATGATCTTGTCGCGCGGTGTGTCGAAGACCGCATGCAACGCCGTCGTCAGCTCAACGACACCCAGGCCTGCGCCCAGATGCCCGCCGGTGACCGAAACGGCCGAGATTGTCTCGGCCCGCAATTCCTGCGCCACCTGATGCAATTGTGCGTCCGAGAACTGCTTCAGATCCGCAGGGCGGTTCACAAGGTCCAGCAGTGGCGTATTCGGACGGTCAGACATTTGGCGCGTTCCTGGCTTAGCTGTCCCGGGCAATAACGAAGCGAGCAGCGTCCTTCAAGGTTTCAGCCTTTGCCCCATACCCATCCAGCGCGGCGCAGGCTTCGCCCACCAGCTCTGCTGCACGGGCCTTGGCTGCATCCAGTCCCAGAAGCGAAACAAAGGTTGCCTTGCCCGCATCTGCATCTTTTTGCAGCCGTTTACCTGCCTTTTCGGCATCGCCCTCGATATCCAAGATGTCATCGGCGATTTGAAAAGCAAGCCCAAGGGCTTGGGCATATTGGCGCAACGGGGTCGGATTAGCCTGCGCCAACCGAGCGCCCGCGCAGGCGGACCATTCGATCAACGCCCCCGTCTTGCCTGCTTGCAGCCGCGCGATTTCGTCCAGCGAAAGCGGGGCAGAGGCCGTTTCAGCCGCGATATCCAGTGCCTGACCCAGAACCATGCCCTGCGCCCCGCTTGCTTTGGACAGAGTCATCGCCAATTCGGCGCGAACCTCGGGCTTGCCAACTTCGGGCCGCGTGCAAAGCTCAAACGCCAGGGTCTGCAAGGCATCCCCGGCCAGAACGGCAGTGCCCTCGTCCCATTTCACGTGAACCGTCGGGCGCCCACGTCGCAGGTCATCGTCATCCATACAGGGCAGGTCATCATGGACGAGGGAATAGGCGTGCAACGCCTCAATCGCTGTCGCAGGCCAGATTGCTTGAGCGGCGTCAACACCATGGAGACGCGCGCTTTCCAGAACCAGAAACCCCCGTAGACGCTTTCCGCCTCCGGTGGCGTAGGCCATGGCCCGCGTCACATCCAGATCGTCAAGTTCCCCCAGAACCAGGTCAAAATGACTCTGAACCCGCGCCGCATCCTGCGCCAGCCTGTCGCGAAACATTTACTGACCTTCGACTGGAGTCGTCCCGGTTGGCTGCCCGCTGGCGTCCAGCGTGATGGCGGCGACTTTTTCCTCGGCGCGCTTCAACTCATCTTCGCAGCGCTTTTTCAAAGCCGCGCCGCGTTCATAGAGCGCAATCGACTGATCCAGCGCCACGTCACCGCGTTCCAATTGGCCCACTACGGCCTCAAGCTCTTTCATCGCCTGTTCAAACGTCATTTGCTCAACGGGGGTATCGGTCATCGTGCTGCCTTCATCAGTTCTTCCACATGGGCGTGTGTCGCCTCGGCCAATGCGTTCAGATCATACCCGCCTTCCAGAGTCGAGACGATACGGCCCTCACAAACCTCGTCGGCGATCTTGCACAGCTCGGCGGTTATCCAAGCGAAATCGTCCGTGGACCAGTTGAGATTGGCCAGTGGATCGTCCTGATGGGCATCAAACCCGGCCGAGATAATGATCAGTTCGGGCTTAAAGGCTCTCAGGCGCGGGAAGGCCTGCGCCTCATAGGCCGCGCGCATCTCAGCCCCACCGCTTGCGGGTGGCAGGGGGATGTTCAGAACCGTATCATAGGCCCCAGTTTCATCGGGGCGACCGGAGCCGGGCCACAAAGGCATCTGCTGGCTGGTGATCACAAGCGCGCGTTTTTCGTCCCATAACAGGTCCTGCGTGCCATTGCCGTGATGTACATCGAAATCCACCACCGCGACACGGTTCAGCCCGTGATGATCCAGCGCATGTTTTGCACCCAAAGCGGCATTGCCAAACAGGCAAAACCCCATCGCCTTGTCGGTCTCTGCGTGATGCCCCGGAGGCCGAATGGCGCAGAATGCATTCGGGACTTCGCCAGACAGCACCAGATCCACCGCCCGAACAACGGCCCCAGCGCCCCGATACGCCGCATCGACCGACCCCGGAGACATAAACGTATCCCCGTCAATCTGCGTATACCCCTCTTCAGGCCGCGCGGCCCGGATATCTCGGATATAGTCCTCAGGGTGAATCCGTAGTAAATCATCATCCGCCACCATCGGAGCGGTCCTGCGGTCCAGGTCCAAAGCCTCCAGCGCATGTAGTATATGCTCCAGCCGCGCCACCCTTTCAGGATGGCCATCCGGGGTTGCATGGCCCAGACAATCTGCATGGGTCAACAAGGCCGTCTTCATCGGGATCCCCTCTTCATCTGGCCAAAAACATCCTCGCCGAAGGCATAAAATCGCCGCGCAGCGGCCCGGTCAATCCGGTGCCAGCATATACCCTGCTCCGCGAACGGTTTGCAGGTATCGGGGTTGCTTTGGGTCCTGCTCGATCTTGCGGCGCAACCGCGTGATCTGCACGTCGACGGCCCGCTCCTGCGCCTGCCCCTTGTCGCGTCCAAGATCCTCGACCAGTTTTGCCCGGCTGATCGGCTCACCCGGTTTGGCCGAGAAGATCTTCATCAATTGGCTTTCCGTCGCCGTCAGACGCACCGGGTCCTCACCCTGCCACATCTCACCACGCTCAATGTCATAGCGGATCGGGCCAAGGGTCAGGATTTTCGCGGCCGCATCTTGGGCCGGAGCTTCGGGCATCCGCCGCAGAATGGCGTTGATGCGCAGCAACAGCTCTTTCGGCTCAAACGGTTTGGCCAGATAGTCATCCGCCCCGGCCTCAAGCCCGGCAATCCGATGCTCGGTTTCGCCGCGCGCCGTTAGCAAAAGGATCGGCGTGCTGTGGGTCTCGCGCAGCGCTTTGGTCAGGCTCACACCATCCTCGCCGGGCATCATCACATCCAGAACGATCATGTCGAAGTCCAGCCCGGACAGTACACGCCGCGCATGCGCCGCGTCCCGCGCCGCGGTCACCAGAAACCCGTTCCGCATCAGAAACTTCTTCAGCAGGTCGCGAATGCGCTCGTCATCATCGACGATCAGCAGGTGGGCATCCATATCGCTCATGAGGTCGTATCCCGCAACTTCTTGTAAGCATGACGCATATCAGCATCCATCATTGCTTCAAGTACTTTGCGGAACCCGGCCACGGCCTCGGGCCCCGCATCCTTGTAAGCAGCCCGCATCCGCGCGCGCTGGGCGTCTGACAATGTCGCCTCAAGCGCGCGGCCTTTTTCCGTCAGAAACAGATGCCGCTCGCGCTTGTCGACGGTCCCAACGCGGCTTTCGACCATACCGTCTTCGATCAGCGTCCGCAGCACCCGGTTCAGGGATTGTTTGGTCACGCCCAGAATGGCCAGCAGGTTGTTGACCGTCGTGCCGGGGGCGCGGTTGATGAAGTGGATCGCCCGGTGATGCGCCCGCCCATAAGACATGTCCGACAGGATACGATCCGGATCCGCCGTGAACCCCCGATAGGCGAAAAACATCGCCTCAATCCCCTGCCGCAACTGCTCATCGGTTAGGAATAACAGGCTTTCGCCCCCATAAATCGGGGCGGGGCGGATTTCGGACATATCATGCCTCATGCGTTACTCGATCTACAGTTTAAGTCAGCCTTATTGACATTCCAAGGGCAGACAGGTATCGAATCGCAGTTTTTGCGCAAGATTGTGTCCGCTCCGGTCCTAATTAGCGCAACATTCGCAAATTCAACCCGGTTCAGGAGGTTTCGCATGGCGGGGTATGATGATCGTGATGGCACCATCTGGTTGGATGGCAAGCTGGTCCCATGGCGCGAGGCCAATGTCCACATCCTTACACATGCGATGCACTACGCCTCGTCCGTGTTCGAGGGCGAGCGCGCCTATAACGGCAAGATCTTCAAAAGCCGGGAACATTCTGAACGTCTGATCGCCTCGGCCGAGGCGCTGGACATGCCGATGCCCTACGATGTGGATCAGATTGAGGCCGCCAAAGAAGAGGCCTTAAAAGCCAGCGGCCTACAGGACGCCTACGTCCGCGCGCTGGTCTGGCGTGGGTCGGGCGAGGATATGGGCGTGGCCTCGGCCAAGAACCCCGTGCGGATGGCTGTCGCTGTATGGCCGTGGGGGGCCTACTACGGCGACGCCAAGATGCAAGGTGCCAAGCTGGACATCGCCGAATGGAAACGCCCCAGCCCCGAGACCATTCCGGTTCATGCCAAAGCGGCGGGCCTCTACATGATCTGCACCATCTCCAAGCATAAGGCCGAGGCCAAGGGCTGCTCGGACGCGCTGTTCATGGACTGGCGCGGCTATGTGGCCGAGGCCACGGGTGCCAACGTCTTCTTCGTCAAGGATGGTGAGGTCCACACGCCGCTGGCGGATTGCTTCCTGAACGGCATCACCCGCCAGACCGTCATCCAGATGCTGAAAGACAAGGGCATTACCGTGCATGAGCGCCGCATCAAGCCTGAGGAAATGGCTGATTTCGAACAATGCTGGCTGACCGGCACGGCGGCCGAGGTTACTCCGGTCGGGCAGATTGGCGACTACACCTTTGAGGTGGGCGATCTGACCCGCGAAATTGCGGAAGACTACGAGAAACTCGTCCGTGCCTGATAAGACCTTGAACCCCCGCTTCGACGGGGGTTTTTGTTGCAGGTCGTGCAAAGTGTTTTGCAGATCGTTCAACAGCATAGACCTTGGCGCGCTGCGCTGTATCTTTGGCCTATGTTGGACCTACTCAGCGATATCCTCACCCGCCTGTCCCTACGCGGCACGTTCTATTTCCGAACCTCCTTCACCCCGCCTTTCGGGATTCAGGTGCCCGGTTTTGAAAACGTGGCCCGGTTTCATTTCGTCCAGCGCGGAGAGCTGAAGGTCAACATCCCGGCAACTGGCGAGACTGTGCGTCTGAAACAGGGCGATCTGATCGTGATCCCGCATGGCGCGCAACATGCGCTGCTGTGCAATGAGGTCAGGCCGTTTGACGCTCTGCCATTGGAACAGGTCCTAGATATCGCGGGCTATACCGGTGAAGGCGTTCTGGTCTATGGCGGCGGGGATGAGGAACGCGACACCCAACTGATCTGTGGGCATTTTTCCTTCACGGGACCGGCTGGCCGGAATGGCACCGGTCATATGCTGATCGACCGGTTGCCGCCCTACATCCTAATCCAGAACTACGGGGAAGAGGCGGGATCGTGGATCGAGGCCACCCTGCGCATGATCGGCTCAGAAGTGTCCGGCGCGCGGATTGGCGGCGACCTGATTGCCCTGAAACTGTCCGAAGTGCTGTTCGCACAGGCGATCCGGGCCTATTTGGAGCATCAAAGCCCCGACGATGACGCGCTGGCCGGTTTTGCGGACCCGCGAATCTCGCGCGCTTTGACGGCGTTCCACCAAGCCCCCGCGCAGGAGTGGAGCGTGGCCAGCCTTGCTAATGAGGCCGCGATGTCGCGCACGGCCTTTGCCCAGCTTTTTGCCGAGAAGATGGGAACCACTCCGATGCAATATCTGACGGACTGGAGGATGCAGATCGCCTGCCAAGGTCTGACCGAGGGACGTTGGAACGTGGCTGACGCCGCAGCCGAGGCCGGATATGCCTCTGAAGCGGCGTTTTCGCGGGTGTTCAAGAAACAGGTCGGAGTTTCTCCGGCCGCTTATCGTGAGATGCACTGATCCACCAACAATTCTGAACGATCTGCAATGTTTTGCAAACGATCTGGACTGCTGCGTTCCCAACGCAGGTCCTATTCTTGATCTGTCTCTGATTGAGGAAAGGAAATCCAGATGTCCCTTCGTTTTGTTACCCGCAATATTCATGCCTACCTCGACTATCCTGTTGCCGTTGCACTAATGGTGCTGCCCTTTGTGCTTGGTCTGGGCCAATCCAACCCGCTGGCGCTGTGGCTGTCCGTTGTTACCGGCATTGCCGCTTTCGTTCTGACGGTGCTCACTGACCATCACCTGGGGATTTGGCGGGTGCTACCTTACAAGCTGCATCTGGCCGTGGATCTGGCCGTTGGCGTGACCTTCCTGTTGGCCCCTAGCTTGCTCGGCTTTTCGGGAATCGACGCGCTGTTCTACTGGCTGAACGGGGCCGCTGTTGTCGCTGTGATCTCGCTCAGCGCGCCTGAACAGACCGCAGCCGCCTGAATCCTGTCTATCCCTCACTGCTCAAAGCCGCGCCATCTTGCGCGGCTTTTCCCTTTTTAGGGTCTGTTCTTCTCGGTAAAACAGGCTCGCTGACTTGCTCCGTCGTTTTCCCTTGCAAAAACCGACAAAAACAGTCAGAAAAAATCGACGCCAGATGAACCGATCAAGCACAAGG
This sequence comes from Ruegeria sp. ABV3_008, assembly GCF_056161185.1. Taxonomy (NCBI): domain Bacteria; kingdom Pseudomonadati; phylum Pseudomonadota; class Alphaproteobacteria; order Rhodobacterales; family Roseobacteraceae; genus Ruegeria; species Ruegeria sp. ABV3_008. The sequence continues at coordinate 53,489 of NZ_JBSWYP010000010.1, forward strand.
TTCCGGGGCGGTCTGTGGGCTCAGCAAGTTCAATCGTGATGGCCTGCCACCGTTCCGGAAACGACCGAGGGCACCGATGCGTACCAGATTTGAAGAGCTGTTATCCGACCCGTGTTGCGCGTCCTGCGATTGCGACGCACTGGCCTCGGATGTTGAAGCCTATCTGGATCGCAAAACCTGCGACGCAGAAAAATGCCGAGAGCTGAGTCAACAGCCCTCGGACGACGTTGTCAGAGAAACACCCAAAAGGGCGCGCGATCAGTAGTCCACGCCGCGCTGGGCTTTGATCCCGGCTTGGAACGGGTGCTTTTCTTCGGTCATCTCAGTGACCAGATCGGCATAGTCCCGCAGTTCTTGTGGGGCATCACGGCCGGTCAGGAATACGCTGGTCTTGTCGGAACGGCCATTCAGCCCCTCAATCACACGCTCAACTGACAGGTATTCGTAGCGCAGCGCGATGTTGATCTCATCCAGTACGACCAGATCGTAGTCCCCGCTGGCCATCAGGACGCAGGCCTTGTCGAACGCGGCGGTTGCGGCGGCGATGTCGCGGTCTCGATCCTGAGTGTCCCAGGTGAAGCCTTCGCCCATCGTGTGCCACGTCACCAGATCGCGTTCTTCGAAAAAGCGCCGCTCGCCGGTTTTCCATTTTCCCTTGATGAACTGAACAACGGCAACCTTTTGGCCCCAACCAAGCGCACGGATCACCACTCCAAAAGCGGCCGAGGATTTACCCTTGCCCTTGCCGGTATTGATCAGCACCAGGCCGCGGTCAGGGTCGACCGCTTCGGACACTTTCTTGCGGTGCTTGGCCTGCACTTCTTGCATCTTTTCCTTGTGGTCTTGTGCGTCACTCATGCGGAGCCCTCATTGATTGTTGCGCTCAAACTAAGCGAAGTTGGCGAAAGGTAAAGTCACGGTTTGTGGTCGGTCAGAGACCGCGCCTTGCCGCGCTCCAACCCCAGCTGATGTTCGCGCCAAACCACGACCACATTGCCCGCGATCACCAGTGCCGCACCCAGCAAGATCGTCAGCGTCGGCAGCTCATCGAACCAGAAATAGCTGATCGCAATGGCGAACAGCATGGTGGTGTAGTCATAAGGCGCCAGCATCGATGCCTGACCAAACCGATAGGACGAGGTCACAAGGATCTGCGCAACCCCACCGATAAGACCCACAACGACCAATAACAGAGCCTGATCCAGTGTCGGCATGGTCCAACCCCAAAACACGGTCAGCGATGACAGGAGCGTCGCCGTGATCGAGAAATAGAACACGATGGCGGCGGGGTGGTCGACCTTGACCAATTGCCGGATATGGATTTGCACAAAAGCCCGCGCGATGGTTGCAGCCAGAACGCAAAGGGCGCCAATCGTTGCCGCCACCTCCATCTCGGTGCTGCCGAGCCGGGGCCAGAGCATGATCAGAACCCCCACCAGCCCCAGCATCACCGCACCGATGCGGATCATGCGAATGCGCTCACCCAACAGCAATGCGGCCAGGACGAGGGTGAAAATCGGGGTCGCGTAGCCTATGGCGGTGACCTCAGGCAGCGGCAGTAGGCTGAGGCCGGTAAAGGTCAGGCCCATTGCGCTGGTGCCCAGAACGCCGCGCCAGAAATGGCCCATGGGTTTCTTGACGACAAAGCCCTGTGACAACTCCCCGCGCCAGATCAGCCAGGCGATGATGACGGGAATCGCCAGGAGCGACCGGAAAAAGACCAACTCACCCGGCGGGAAGTCCTCGGACAACGCTTTGACCAAGGCCGACATCAAGGTGAACAGCATCAAGGCGGTTAATTTCAGGCCCACAGCAAGAGCCGGGCGGTGCGATGTCAAGGATTGTGCCATTGGCCGGGAACCTGCGCTTTTGGCGCGGAAAGATCAACGACGGGATTGTACCAATCAGGGGGTTTCCCATGGCGCGGGCACGGGGTGGCCGATTTCATCCGCGAAGGCCCTGAGGAATTCAAGCATCTGCGCCCGGCGTTTTAGCGCCAGAGCATGGCCCGCCTCGGTCAGCATATCGTCGGGCAGGCTCAGCAGCTTTACTTTCCAGTGGTCGATCGAGAAATTCAGGTCGTCCAGGTCGCGCGCCTCGGCAAATGGATCCTCGGGGTCGTAGAGATCCCGGCCCAACGCACCAGCGACCGCAAAAGTGCGCGCAATACCGATGGCCCCCAGTGCATCAAGCCGGTCCGCATCTCGCAGGATGCGGGCTTCGGATGTGCGGGGCGGGATGTTGGCCGAGAAGCTGTGTGCCTCAATCGCGTGTTGGGTGGCTTGGATCTGCGCGTCAGAAAAGCCCAATTCCTTTAGAATAGACTCTGATTCCTGAGCGGATTGGCATGAGGCCAAGTGGCGGTTCGGGTCGTTCTTTGGCAGGTTGATCAGATCATGCAGATAGCTGGCAGCCAGCAACACAGCCATGTCCGCCTGATCATCCGCAATCGCCAGAGCATTCCGCCAGACCCGATCCAGATGGGCCAGATCATGTGCAGGATCGGTTTGCATACGCTGCGCGACGATGCCGCGCAGGCGCGTGCGCAGATCAGCCAATATGTCCACGGTTCACACCAATCTGGCCTCGGTGCAGCAGCAGATGGTCGAGGATCACGCAGGCCATCATTGCCTCCCCCACAGGCACAGCGCGGATACCGACGCAAGGGTCGTGGCGGCCTTTGGTGATGATCTCGGTTTCCTCACCCGATTTGGTGATCGTCTTGCGCGTGGTCAGGATGGATGAGGTCGGCTTTACCGCAAACCGCACCACGACGTCCTGTCCGGTGGAGATTCCGCCCAGAATTCCGCCCGCGTGGTTAGAGCTGTATTGCGGGCCATTCTGACCCATGAAAATCTCATCGGCATTGGCCTCACCTGTCAGTTCGGCAGCGGCCATGCCTTCGCCGATCTCGACCCCTTTGACGGCGTTGATCGACATCATCGCGGCGGCCAGATCAGTGTCTAATTTGGCATATATCGGTGCGCCCAGCCCGGCGGGGACGCCGCGCGCGACGACTTCGACCACAGCGCCAACCGAGTTGCCGGATTTGCGCAGATCGTCCAGATAAGCGGCCCAGCCCTCGGCTGCTTGTGCGTCGGGTGTCCAGAACGGGTTCTGTTCGATCTGCGACCAGTCGAAATTGGCGCGGTCGATTTTGTGTCGGCCGATTTGGGTCATATAGCCTGTGATCTGCACATTGGGCGCGATCTGTTTAATGGCCTCGCGTGCCAACCCTCCCGCGGCGACGCGCGATGCGGTTTCGCGCGCCGAGCTACGCCCGCCGCCGCGATAGTCGCGGATGCCGTATTTCTGCCAGTAGGTGATATCGGCATGTCCCGGGCGGAACTTTTCCATGATATCACCGTAGTCTTTCGAGCGCTGGTCGGTATTTTCGATCATCAGCTGAACGGGCGTGCCGGTTGTCTGACCTTCGAACACGCCGGACAGGATTTTGACCTGATCAGGTTCGCGCCGTTGGGTGGTGAACTTGTTCTGCCCCGGTTTGCGCTTGTCCAGCCAGTGCTGGATCTTCGCCTCGTCGATCTGCACGCCCGGAGGGCAGCCGTCGACCGTCGCGCCCAAGGCGGGCCCGTGGCTTTCGCCCCAGGTGGTGACGCGGAAGAGGTGTCCAAAACTGTTCATCGACATGGGGCGGGCTCCTTTGCGGGGTTGTGATTAGCGGGGAGAGCCTTTGGCCTCAAGTGGATTTGCATTTGAAATGGGGGAGGGGGCTATGCCCCCGCCGCGCTAGCGCGCCTCCCCCGAGGTATTTTTCAAACAGAAGAAGGATCAGGCTGCCTTGATCGCTTGGCGGGTTTTCGTGATGTTGAGGGCGGCGTTGGCGGCCTCACGCCCTTTTTGCACGAAGTGGTCGCGGTAGATGGCGTTGTGGTGGTCGGTTTCCTGATATTGATGTGGAGTGAGCGAGACCGACAGGACCGGGACGCCGGTGTCGAGGCTTGCGCGCATCAGGCCGTCAACCACGGCCTGCGCCACGAAATCGTGCCGGTAGATGCCTCCATCAACCACGAAGGCGGCACAGGCGACGGCGGCATATTGGCCGGTTTGGGCCAGATCACGGGCGATCAGGGGCATTTCAAACGCGCCGGGGACGTCGAACACGTCAACCTGATCGGCTGGGATGAGTTCCAGAAACCCTTCGAGCGCGCGGTCGACGATATCGGAATGCCAGTTGGCTTTGACAAAAGCATAGCGGGTGTGTGTCATCAGGATCTCCTTAGCAAAACAGACACTTCACCCAAGGCGATCACGAGCAGACACGCCGTTTCACCGACGCATCTGGCACGTTCTCTTTCATCCGGACTTTAACCGTCGGCTCTGGCCTCTCACCAGATCTGCTGACACCCCTTCGCAAATACGACGAGGCCGCTCGCGGGCTGACGGGTCAATGCCCGCATACCGCCGGTGGGGAATTTCACCCCGCCCTGAGAACGAGGCGGACCTTGCATAGATTGGACCTCCTCTGCAAGAGATTTGGCAGGAGGAATCTCATGCACCCGAATCCCGCCTTTCGCGCTGAGGAGATCAGCCGACATATCGCCTTTGCCCGCGATCGCGCCTTTGGCGTTCTGGCCGCGTCGACGGATGCCGCGCCTTTGATTAGCCACGTGCCGTTTCTGTTGTCCGAGGATGGGGCGGTGGCTGAGTTGCATCTTGTCCGGTCGAACCCGATTGTCCGGCTTTTGAAGACACCGCAGGCAGCGCGAATCGCGGTTTCTGGTCCGGACAGCTATGTCTCGCCCGATTGGTATGAGGTGAGCGATCAGGTGCCGACATGGAACTATGTCGCCGTTCATCTGATCGGCGTTCTGGAATTGCGCCCGGTGGAGGAGATGCGAGACCTGTTGGACCGGCAGTCGGCGTTTTTCGAAGACCGGCTGCGCCCGAAGCCGCCCTGGCACAGCAGCAAGATGGAGGGCGACGCGCTTGAGCGGATGATGCGGATGATTCTGCCCTGCCGGATGCGGGTTGAGGATATTCAAGGCACGTGGAAGCTGAACCAGAACAAACCTGATGACGTTCGGATGCGGGCGGCGGAGCAGGTCGGGACGTTTGGAATCGGCTCAGAAGTGCAGGCCCTGCAGGCGCTGATGCGCGCTGTGGAGTCCTCAGGCAAATGACGGCTTTTGTTTTCTGCACCCTGCTGTAAGGTCGGCCCAAACAAAGGAGTGCGCTCATGAAACTCTATCACAGTCTGACTTCGCCCTATGTCCGTAAAGTCATGGTTTTGTTGCATGAAACAGAGCAGCTAGAGGATGTTGAGTTGGAAACGGTGGCGGGTACGCCAGTGGCCCCAGCCGCGCCCTTGATCGGCAAGGCACCTTTGACCAAGGTTCCTGCGCTAGAGCGCCCCGACGGCCCGACCCTGTTCGACAGTCGCGTGATCTGCGCCTTTCTGGATGACCGCGCCGGGGGACAGCTCTACCCCGAAGGTGCGCGGCGCTGGGATGTTCTGACGCTTGAGGCGCTGGCAGATGGCATTTTGGATGCCGCGCTGCTGATGACATATGAAAGCCGGCTGCGTCCCGAAGACAAGCAATGGGATGAGTGGGTGGATTCGCAATGGGTCAAGGTCGAGCGCGCCTGTGCCGTCCTGAACCAGCGCTGGATGGCGCATCTGTCGGGGCCGCTGGACATGGGGCAAGTGGCTGTGGGATGCGCGCTGGGCTATCTGGATCTGCGCCACGATGCGCGGGGCTGGCGCAAGGGCAATGATGCCCTCGCAACCTGGTTTGCCGAGTTTGACGCGCGTCCGGGCATGGTCGCCACGCGCCCTATGACGTAAACCCTACTGGCTGAACGTCGCCAGATAGGCGGCGATGTCGTCCGCGCCTTTTTTGAGCTTCACGCTCATGTTCGGGCGGGCGGTATCGTCTTGCAGGAACTCTTTGATGAACCCGATCGGGTCCTCGGAGTATGCGGCGATGTTTTCCTCGGTCCAGACCAGACCTGCGTCACCGGCGCGGATCATGTCGTCTGTGAACATGCCGATGGGCAGGCGTTCGCTGCCATAGCGATAGTCGTTCTCGGATCCGGCGGTGCGGCCCACGACCCCGTATAGGTTGGGGCCTGTGATGCCGCCTTTGACCAGAACCTCGCCATCCTTGATGATCGCGTGGCAGGCCGAGCAGCGGTTGTAGAGCTTTTCGCCTTTGGCGGGGTCTCCGGCCGTGGCGGCTTGGGTCGACACAGAAATCGTTAACAGAACGGCGGCCAAGTGGGTCTTTGACATGGGGGTCTCCTGATCGGCGTTCGCGCGAAATCGGGCATCAGGTATTCGCGCAATAAGTGCAACAGGAAACAGGCTCGCTCGGCGTGCAAAAAATCGTCTATTTCAGGCATATGATTTGTTGTTGAACAAACCCCGTTTCCCATGTCGGATTTTTCAGGTTTTCGCACCAATGCGACCCGCTTGTGCTGTCGGCCCGGGTTCGCTGGTCCCGGTCAGATTGGGGTCACAGGGCGCGAATCAAGCGGGGCTGATTCGACGCTTCGTTGAAACATGAGGGCGAGAAACATCAAAAAGACTGCCCCGCGCGATGATAAATTACGCAGATGCGGCGTATTGCGCATTCAACACCGCTGGACGAATACTATTCTGCTCGGTAGAGAATTCCGCTAAGACCCGGCATCCGTGCCGGGTTCCAGCTATTGGCCCGTTCGCACGGGCGCTAGACAATCGGAGAAAACCTCGTGTCCCACGTAGAAGACCACGAAGGCACCCGCAGAGATTTCCTGTACTACGTCGCGGGCGGCGCAGGGGTCGTTGCGACCGGTGCTGCGGTATGGCCTATGATCAATCAGATGAACCCGTCGGCGGATGTGCAGGCTCTGTCCTCGATCCGTACGGATGTAAGCGGGGTTGAGCCGGGTACACAGCTGACGGTCAAGTGGCTGGGTAAACCGGTCTTCATCCGTCACCGCACAGGCGCTGAAATCGCCGAAGCGCAGCAGCAGGACGAAGAAGCGGTAGGCAACCTGCCTGACCCGCTGGCCCGGAACTTCAACATCAACGCAGATGCACCCGCGACCGACGCCAACCGCGTCATGCCATCGCCCGAAGGCGAGGCAGAGGGCGCGTGGATCGTTCAGATGGGCGTTTGTACCCACCTGGGCTGCGTGCCTCTGGGTGATGCAGGCGACTTTGGCGGCTGGTTCTGCCCCTGCCACGGCTCGCACTACGATCTGGCAGGCCGAATCCGTAAAGGCCCCGCGCCTGAGAACCTGCCGATCCCACCGGTCGAGTGGGTCGACGCTTCAACCATTAAACTCGGCTAAGGGAGACCCAACTTATGTCCGGCATTCCCCACGATCACTACGAGCCGAAGTCAAACGGCGAAAAGTGGCTGCACAGCCGCCTTCCCATTGTCGGCTTAATGTACGACACCCTGATGATTCCTACGCCCAAGAACCTGAACTGGATGTGGATCTGGGGTATCGTTCTGGCCTTCTGCCTGGTGCTGCAAATCGTTACCGGCATCATGCTGGTTATGCACTACACGCCGCATGTCGATCTGGCCTTCGCCAGCGTCGAACACATCATGCGTAACGTGAATGGTGGCTATTTCATCCGCTATCTGCACATGAACGGCGCGTCGCTGTTCTTTGTTGCGGTCTATATTCACATGTTCCGTGGTCTTTACTACGGCTCCTACAAAGCCCCGCGTGAGATCACGTGGATCATCGGTATGCTGATCTACCTGATGATGATGGGCACAGCCTTCATGGGCTACGTTCTGCCTTGGGGTCAGATGTCCTTCTGGGGTGCGACCGTGATCACCGGCCTGTTTGGCGCGATCCCGTTTGTGGGTGATGCGCTGCAGACATGGCTGCTGGGCGGACCCGCTGTGGATAACGCCACGCTGAACCGCTTCTTCTCGCTGCACTATCTGCTGCCGTTCATCATTGCGGCGCTGGTTATTGTGCATATCTGGGCCTTCCACACCACCGGCAACAACAACCCCACGGGTGTTGAGGTACGTCGCGGCTCAAAGGCCGAGGCTGAGAAAGACACGCTGCCCTTCTGGCCGTATTTCGTGATCAAGGATCTCTTCGCTCTGGCGGTCATCCTGGTCGTGTTCTGGGCCATCGTGGGCTTCATGCCGAACTATCTGGGCCACCCCGATAACTATATCGAGGCCAACCCGCTTGTGACGCCTGCACATATCGTGCCCGAATGGTACTTCCTGCCGTTCTACGCGATCCTGCGCGCCTTCACCGGCGAGGTTTGGGTTGTTCAGTTCGCCAGCTTCATCACCGGCGGCATCATTGATGCGAAATTCTTCGGTGTTCTGGCGATGTTCGGCGCGATCCTGGCCATGGCGCTGGCGCCCTGGCTGGACACCTCGACGGTGCGTTCGGGTCGGTATCGTCCGATGTTCAAATGGTGGTTCTACCTGCTGATCATCGACTTCTTTGCTCTGATGTGGCTGGGTGCGATGCCCGCGGAAGAGCCCTACGCGACCTTCTCGCTGATCGCGTCTGCGTACTGGTTTGCGTATTTCCTCGTAATCCTGCCGCTGCTTGGCGTGATCGAGAAACCTCTGGCCCCGCCTGAGACCATCGAAGAAGACTTCAACGCGCATTATGGCAAGGCTGACGCCGACGCCACGCCGGCCGAGTAAGAAGAGGGACCGGAAACATGTTCAAGAAACTTGCAATCGGCGCTGCGTTTGCCCTGGCCCTTACCCCTGCCGCTTCTTTTGCGGCAGGCGCTTACGACACTCATATCGAGGATTTCGACTTCTCGTTTGAGGGTCCGTTCGGAACCTGGGATCAGAACCAGCTGCAACGCGGCCTTCAGGTCTATACCGAAGTCTGCGCGGCCTGCCACGGCCTGCAATACGTTCCTCTGCGCGATCTGGAAGCGCTGGGTTACAGTGAAGAGCAGGTGATCACTTACGCGGCGGACAATTTCGAGGTTTTCGACCCCGAATTGGACGATTTCCGCCCGGCGATCCCGACTGACCACTTCCCGGCGAACAACGGTGTTGGCGCGCCGGACCTGAGCCTGATGGCCAAAGCGCGCGCGGGCTTCCACGGCCCCTACGGTCTTGGCATCAACCAGCTGGTCAAAGGCATGGGCGGCGCGGAATACATCGCCTCTCTGCTGGACGGCTACACTGGTGAAGAGAAGGAAGAGGCAGGCACGATCCTTTACGAAAACAAGGCCTTCCCTGGAGGCTGGATTTCGATGGGCCCGCCGCTGTCCGAAGATCAGGTTGAATTCGCCGATGGCCACGCGGCCACCGTCGAAGCCATGTCCGAAGACGTCGCAGCCTTCCTGATGTGGGCCGCGGAGCCCAAGCTGACAGACCGCAAGAACGCCGGTTTTGTCGGCGTGATCTTCCTGACCGTCCTGTCGGTGCTGCTGTATCTGGTCAACAAGCGCCTGTGGGCACCGCATAAAGGCAAGCTGCGCGAGCAGTGAAGCTTTTGAGCTTTTGAAGTTTAAGACCCCCGCGCCTATCCGGTTGCGGGGGTTTTTCTTTTTGAGGGGGCAGAGGGGCTAGCCCCTCTTGGCCGGCGGCCAATTCACCCCGAGGTATTTATGGCCAGATGAAGAGCGGATCAGGCTTGCAGCTGGGTCGCAGTTTGCCCTGTGATCGTCGCGGTGACGATCTGGCCTTCGGGATGGGGGGTGTCGAAACTAACCTCGGTGAATTGTTCGGTACGGCCCATATGCGGGTTTTCCATGAGGATGTGATGGGTTTGACCGATCTGGGCTGAGAGGTGTTTGGCGACCTGCGCCTCTCCGGCTGTGCGCAGGCGGGCGGCGCGGTCCTTGATGATCTTGCCGTTGACCTGCTGTGGGATGCGCGCCGCTGGCGTGCCTTCGCGTTTGGAGTAGGGGAAGACGTGCAGCCACGTCAGGTTGCAGTCCGTGACCAGCTTGAGGGAGTTTTCGAAATGCGCCTCGGTTTCCGTAGGGAAGCCAGCGATGATGTCGGCGCCAAAGGTCATGTCGGGGCGCAGGCTGCGTGCCTCTTCGGTGAAACGGATGGCGTCATCGCGCAGGTGGCGGCGTTTCATACGTTTCAGGATCAGGTCGTCGCCATGCTGCAGGGACAGGTGCAGATGCGGCATCAGTCGAGGCTCGGTCGCGATGGCCTGCATCAGGTTTTCGTCCACCTCGATCGAATCGATCGAGCTGATGCGCAGGCGCGGCAGATCGGGCACGAGCTTCAGAATGCGCATGACCAGATCGCCCAGTTTGGGCTGAGCGGGCAGATCCGCGCCCCATGAGGTCAGGTCAACGCCGGTCAGTACGACCTCGTTATAGCCTTTGTCGACCAGCCGTTTGATCTGATCCACGACCACACCAGCGGGTACACTGCGAGAGTTCCCGCGGCCATAAGGGATGATGCAGAAGGTACAGCGATGATCACAGCCATTCTGGACCTGCACATAGGCGCGTGAGCGGGTGCCGAACCCGTCGATCAGGTGCCCTGCCGTTTCGGTGACCGACATGATGTCATCGACTTGAACGGTTTCGGTTTCGCCGATGAAATCAGCCGCCATGCCTTTCCAGGTGTCGGGCTGCATCTTCTCGGTATTGCCGATCACCGCATCAACTTCGTCCATGGCCGAGAAGGTCTGCGGTTCCGTCTGCGCGGCGCATCCGGTCACGATCAGGCGCGCGTTGGGGTTTTCGCGGCGCAGCTTGCGAATCTCTTGCCGTGCCTTGCGCACCGCCTCGGCAGTCACGGCGCAGGTGTTCACGATCACCGCATCTTGCAGACCCGCTTTCTGAGACAGCTCTTTCATCGCCTCAGTCTCATAGGCGTTCAGGCGACAGCCCAGAGTGGTGAATATCGGTGCGCTCATTCCAGTGACCTCAGGAATTCCAGGGTCAGAGTGCCCGAGAACACATGGCAGGTCGGCCCGGTCATCCAGACGCCATCATCGCGCCAATCGATCCAGATTGTGCCGCCGTCCAGCTCGATCTGCACCTTGCGCCCCGTCAGGCCGCGCCGGGCCGCGGCGACGGCTGTAGCGCAGGACGAGGACCCTGAGGCCAGCGTGATGCCCACACCCCGCTCCCAGACACGCATACGGATGTGGTCCGGCCCGATCACCTGCGCCACCTGCACATTGGTGCGTTCGGGGTAGAGGGGATGGTGTTCGTACCGCGCGCCGAACTCGGCCAAGGGGATCGCTTCCGCGTCGTCCACGAAAAACGTGCAATGGGGGTTGCCCATGCCTGTTGCCGAGGGCGTGCCCTCAATCGGCAGTTCCAGCGTGTCCATCTCTTCAGCCAGAGGTATGTCCTGCCAATCTAGCTGGGGCTGCCCCATATTGACGGAGGTCAGGCCGTTGCCTGCATCCTGCGCGTATAACGTGCCGCGCTCGGTAGTCAGGGTCAGCTCTGTTTTGCCGCTCTCTTCCATCAGGAAACGGGCGATACACCGTGTGGCGTTCCCGCAAGCGGCCGAGGTCGACCCGTCCGCGTTATAGAACACGAGATGCGCGTCAGCCGCTCCGTTTTCGATCACGGCCAACTGATCGAATCCCACACCAAACTGGCGGTGCCCGATTCCCTTTGCCAATGCAGCGCTGATCGACGTCGCCTGTGCGCGCGCGTCGACAATAACGAAGTCATTGCCCAGCCCGTGCATCTTCATGAAGGGCAAACCGGTATCGAGTCTCTGTTGCATGGCGGGCATATAACGTTGGTCCTACGATGAATCCACCCTGCGGTGACGATTCCTGAAAAAAGGGCTTGACCCCCCTGCGCCACCTGCCTAATTAGGCCGCCTATCGGGTCGCCGGAAACACTGATTACCCTGGCGAAACGAGGTGCAAAATAAGGTCTTGAACCCGGTTGGGAAAATGCCTTAAAGAGCGCCACGGATCATAAAGATCCAGACAAAAGAGTGGGCCGTTAGCTCAGTTGGTAGAGCAACTGACTTTTAATCAGTGGGTCGCAGGTTCGAATCCTGCACGGCTCACCACTTTTTTCAGAGCGATCGAAGGAATGGATGAGAGTGCTTATCGCCTATGGTGGGAGACTCGTATCCAAGCGACACACTTGTGCGTCTATGCCAGGTTTTTTGAGGATCGGCTTTAAATCCACCAAATCGGGAAGCGGTTGAACTGGCAGTTCCGGTCCGCAACACTACCTTTGGTTGTTTGAAAAAAGTACATTTTTATTTAAACGTGCTATTTGGCGACTTTCTAGTGGATTTCCGCCTGCGCGATTCGAAAAAATTGGCAGATTCAGCTAGATTTGCTATCGTTTAGTCAAAGGGTGTAAAAAAACCCGGGGGCAAAAATCGAGCAGAAATCAGGCAAATCTTCACAGGTGGTGTGGGTTAAAATACCCGAGCATCTCAATGGCACTCGGCGCGGGTTGTTTTTCTTGTGGGCCGAGGTCGAGCGTGCTCGGGTGGAGGCCAAGGCCGCGCCACCGCCCTCTGAGGCGCGTCAGCCCGAGTCGAACAAGATATTCGGTTGGGTTGACGAGTTTATCTTCTATGAACGCGACATGGCGGAGCAGCCGGATCAGCGCGCCGAGGCCCCGTCGGGCCGTCACAGTTTCTCGAAGAACAGGATGACCTCGCCTATACGGACGCCAAAACGCGAAACATAGGCGCGGTTCAGCAGGCGGTCATCTTCCAGAAGCCACATCCAGTCGTCAAAGTTTACACGCATGGTGCCCTCTTTGATCGGCAAGTCGATTTTGTATTTCCAGTTGAAGGTATCACCACGCTCGATCCCTTCGGCCACACCAAGAACACCCGGAGCAGTGCCGGTCCAGGTGTCTTCGCCGGTTTTGGTTAGGGTCCAGATGCGCTGTTCCGTTGCGCCGTCATCGTAGACGAAATCCTCGACCAGCGTCAGAGTTTCTCCGTTCCAGGTGCCGTCAATCTCAACCGTGAATCGGCGCGGCACATTGCCCAGAACATCCTGGAACTGACCATAGGCCACGGTCTTGCCTTCGAAGAATTCTTCAAGGTTTAGCTGCCGGTCGGACAGAAAGCTTTTGGGCACCCGTGGCTTGGCTGAGCAGGCCGCGAGCAGTGTCAGGCTGGCGATTGCGACCAGTGAGATCAGAAAACGCAACCGGGTCATTGCAGCGGCCTGTTTTCAGCATCCGCATCATACCCGTTTGCACCGGGTAGATGTGCGGACTGCACCTCTGGCGCGGGTCGCATGGTTGCCACCAGTTCAGCCACCTTGAGGCCGAATTTGCGCATCTCTGAGCGGTTCATGATCGCTCCGTTTTCTGTCAGGTACATCCAGTCGGTCACGTCCAGCGTGTGCCCTCCGGCGTCTTCGGGCAGGATGATCCGGTAGGATAGCTTGACGGTCGAGCCCGAAATCACGCCTTTGCCTTCACCGACGATATCGTCCGCTGTGGCTGTGAACGTGTTGCCGGTGCCCAGTGTCAGATACCACTTTCGGGTCATCTGTTTGCCGTTGGAATAGGTGAACCACTCGGCCAGAGTGCCCGTGTTTCCATCCCATTCACCGACCATGCGCGCGACAAAGCTGTTCGACATCTTGCCATTGGGGCCATAGATCAGCCCCTCGGACAGGATATCTCCGTTCAGGTGTTTGCTCAGTGAAAACTCTGGCCCCGTTCCCGAATAGTCAGCCGGGGATTGTGAGCGAAAGCTCAGGAACCGTCTTTTGACCGCCACGACAACGAGGATGGCGAGCAAAATCACAACAAGCGTATTCATTTGGCTGGGACCTCCGTAGGCAGGGTCAAGACCATCCCGAATGCGCCCAGCTTTAGGATGCAGGGCAGCAGGGCATAGGCGAATGTGAGCGTGTTTAGAGCCTGTGCTGAGTTGGCTTGACCGGGTGAAAAGCCGCTGCGTTCCAGCAGGGGCAGGGTGAAAAAGGCAGCGAGCGCGAGGCCCAGCTTGCCAGCAAAAGACCAGATGCCAAACGCGGCCGAGGCATTCAGCCCCGCGCGTGTAAGCACCACGGAAAACATGGCGGGCAGGATTACGATATCCGCCCCTGCCGCTGCGCCCGAGGCCAGGCAGATCAGGGCAAAAGCGGTCAGCTCTCCGGCCGAGAGGGTGGCTGCGCCGATGAAGGAGGCGATGCCCAGCGGCATGGCGATCATCAGCGTCTGTTTCGGGCCGATCCGATTGCTGAGTCGCGCCCAGAGGGGCACGCTAGCCCCGGCGCTCAGGAAGAACAGGATCAGTAGTGGGCCGGCCATACCGGAAAGTTGCAGTTTGTCCTCGACGAAGAACAGAAACAGCGTGGCTGTCAGGGCGATCGGCAGGCTGTTGATCAGCGCCAGAACCAGCAGGCGGAGGGCGCCGGATTGTCCGAGCGCGGTGAACGAGAGGCCCTCGCCCGTGATGGGTGTGCGTCGCCACATTGGTATGGTGACGATCAGGGTGAGCAACGCCAGCGCGCCCAGAAACAGGCCAAAGGCGGGATAGCCCTGTCCCTGCGCGCCGAAGGCAACGAACAGGGCCGGAGCACTGGCAGCCAGCACAACTCCGGTCAGTTGCCCGCCTTCGCGGAAGGCGGCGAGGCGCATCAGCTCTTGCGGATCGGCCTGTTTGGCCAAAGTTGCGCTGCGCCCGTAAAGCAGGATTGTGCCCAGGCTGTAGGCCGAAAACAGAAGCACGAGGATGGCGATCAGCGCGCCAACGCTGGCCCCGTCCGGCAGGCCGAACAGCAGCGGAAACCCAACAGCCAGCCCAAGCGCCGCCAGAGCGGCAAACAGCAGTTGCGCGCCTGGCCAGCGGTCGATGGCCCAGCCGATCAGCGGGTCTTGCAACAGATCGACCAGCCGGATCACCAGCAGCACGGTTCCGATCACCCCAAGGCCAATGCCCAAATTCACCGCCGCAAAACGCGGCAGGTGAATATAGAGCGGGATACCCGCCGCAGCGAGCATCAGCGCATACAGGCTGACCCGGGGATACAGCATCACTGCCCCTTCAACTGCCGTGTAAAACTGGCGGACCGAGTGTTGTCGCCAAGAAAAATCGACATGAACGATTTCTTGATGCCGGTGTTGGTTAGTGTGCAGGTTTGTGCACCATTGCGCCAAAACCCAACTTTGTTAGGTCCTTCGGATATGGCCAGATAGCTGTCACCTTTGCTGACTGCTTGAAAACAGGTCTCTAGCTGGGCCTTTGTCGGCGCGGGATTGCCTTGCCTCGCCATCTCATCCAGCGTCGACTCTACAAGAGCCTTTTGTGCGAGGTTTTTTCGATAAGTCAGTTGCAACCCGAAATCCTCGGTCCAATTGAAAGCCGCTCCAGCAGGCGTGAATAGCTTGGCGTCATAGACAGGCAGGCCCAAGAACCTAAATGTCGAGCTGCCCAAAAGCTTGGGATCACTCAGTTCGCTGGACAGAGGCG
Organism: Ruegeria sp. ABV3_008; assembly: GCF_056161185.1. Taxonomy (NCBI): domain Bacteria; kingdom Pseudomonadati; phylum Pseudomonadota; class Alphaproteobacteria; order Rhodobacterales; family Roseobacteraceae; genus Ruegeria; species Ruegeria sp. ABV3_008. The sequence goes on from NZ_JBSWYP010000010.1 coordinate 68,857, forward strand.
ACGCCACTGCCCCACCACTCGACAGTAAGGCGATCGACAGCAGCGCTACGCGCAAAGTGGATTTATTCGGCGGCCACATGGATGGCCGGATCTTTTTCAAGAATGCCATTGTCAGCTCCGGTTATGTGCGGGGCGCCGCGCAAGCGGTCGACGACATGCATCGCGCTGGCGATCCCGTCTTCGTGGAACCCGTGCCGGTTATAAGCTCCGGCGTACCAGGTGTGATTCTGTCCCTGCATGTCGCGAATCTGTCCCTGCGCTTTCAGCGCGGCTTTGTCGAAAACCGGGTGGGCGAACTCGACTTGGTCATAAATCTTGTCCTCGTCAATTTGCGAAGACGCGTTCAACGATACAAAGAGCGGATCGATGTCCGGGATGTTCTGCAAGCGGTTCATCCAATAGGTCACACCGACATCCCCGGCTTGTGAGCGATAGGTCCAGCTGGACCAGCAGGCGCGCCGCTTTGGCATCTGGCTTTCATCACAATGCAGGATCGCGTGATTGGGCTGATAGCGGATCGCACCAAGGGCCGCGGCCTCATCCGCTGTGGCGTCGTTGCCCAGAATGGCCAGCGATTGGTCCGAGTGGGTCGCAAGGATGATCTCGTCAAACTGATCGGCATGGCCTTGGCTGGTGACCATTACGCCGGTCTCATGACGCTGTACGTGATCTACCGGAGCCGCCAGACGGATGTCGCATCCGCGCGACCGCAGCGCGGCATCTATCCGGCGCACATACTCGATACTGCCGCCTTTGACCGTATACCACTGGTGCTGGTTGGCGCGCCCGCTGGCAAGCAGGGCGTGGTTGCGGAAAAACTGCACCAGCGAGCGGGCCGGAAACTGATCCACAAACTCAACCGGGGTGGACCAGATCGCGCCGCACATCGGCATCAGGTAGTTGTGGCGGAACCAATGACCCAGGCGCATTTGATCCACCAGTTCTCCGATCGTTGTGTCGTCATCCTTCGCCGCATCCGGGGCCTCTTTACTGAAGCGCAGGATGTCTGAGATCATTTTGTAGTAAGACGGGCGCAGCAGGTTGCGTTTCTGGGCTGTCAGAGTGCGCAGCGTGTTCAACCCGTATTCAATGCGACCATTGTCGATCGTAGCGCCAAAGCTCATCTCGCTTTTCTCAACGGGGACGTTCAGTTCATCAAACAGCTTGGTCAGGTGGGGGTAGGTCGCGTAGTTGAAGACGATAAAGCCGGTATCGACCGGTTGGTCTCCGTTCTTACCCGCCATCACTGTTCGGGCATGCCCGCCAAGGCGCGGCTCGGCCTCGTAAACGGTAATATCGTGCTGTTCTGAAAGGTAGTAAGCTGCGGAAAGTCCTGAAATGCCTGCACCTATGACTGCGATTTTCTTGCGCTCGCCTCGCGTTTCGTCGAACATGTGATCCCCTTAAGTGCGACATTTATCTAGGGATACGTAGCAGGTTCTGACGCGGATCAATCAGGTTAGATTATATTTCCCAACGCACTATATTGTGACTTCGTGGCAAAATTCCCTCAGCTGGGGATGATCCGACCGGTTGGCTTGGTCGTAAAATATACATGATAGCTGAAGCAGAACCGTAACCGCGCATGGGGCGTTGTTTCATGGTTCCACGTTGGGGCAGGCATGACCGGTTTCGAAGTAAAGACGTATTGGATTGTAGGCGCGAGCGAAGGGCTCGGGCGCGCTTTGGCCCAAGGGCTAAGCGAGCGCGGCGCGCATCTTGTCCTGTCGGCGCGCAATGCGGATCGGCTGGCCGAGATCTGCGCAACCCTTCCCAATGCGCGTGCGGTGCCTTTTGACGTGACCGACCTTGAGGCCGTGCGCCGTGCCGTGGCTGAAGTCGGAGAGGTCGATGGTCTTGTCTACAACGCCGGAGCCTATGAGCCTATGCGCACCGGTGATTGGGATACCGAGGCGGTCTTGTCGATGACCGACGTGAACTACACCGGTGCCCTTCGGGTGTTGGGTGAAACCGTGCCGGGCTTCGTGAGCGCCGGACGCGGGGATATCACTCTGATCGGCTCTTTGTCGGGCTATCGCGGTTTGCCTGCGGCTGTGGGCTATGCGGCCAGCAAGGCGGCGCTGGTCTCGCTGGCCGAGACCATGCGGTTTGATCTGGCGGGTACGGGCGTGACGGTTCGGATCGTCAATCCCGGCTTTATCAAAACCCGCCTGACTGAGAAGAACAATTTCAAAATGCCCATGCTGATGTCGGCTGAAGACGCGGCAGAGCGTGTGATCAAAGCGATGTCGCGCCGCCGGTTCCGCACCGATTTTCCGGCCCCGTTTTCCTGGGTGATCCGGTTGCTGGACTATTTGCCCGATATCCTGATTTATCGCGGAAAATAGACCCTAATTAGGACTTCTAGCCAAATTGCCCCTGGCAGAACCAGCCTGCGGACATGGTGCCGCCGTGGCCATAAAACAGCCAGAGCCTCTCGCCCTGTTCGGTCACCACAACCCAGTAATCGCGCACGCCGCTGCGCCAGTTGGGGTCATCCAGCCACCATTCTGGCGCGATCCGTTCCGGGCCTGTGGCCTGTGCCAATTGCCAATCACGCCCGCGCCAGCGAAAGGCGGAAGGCACATCCGGGGTTTCCGGGGCCATTACCGGCTCGGGCTGCCACATCTGCAGGGGGCGCGGGCGTGGTGGCGCAGGCCAGTCTCGCGCCGGTTCGGACCATGCCGCTGCTAGCACTTGCGCGGTTTTCTCGGGAATGTGTGAAGCAGCGGGGTGACGCCTTGTAATGACCTCCAGCCCCACCCGTGCGCCCAGTTTGGCCATAAGGTCTTCGACGGCGGTGTTGCCCTCAAGCCGGTTGCGGGCCACACGGCGGGCCTCGGCATGACCGGCAATGGTGCGGGCGTGGATGGGTTCGGTCTGCACCGCCTCAAGCCGTAGCATGTCAATGCCATAGCCCGCGTCGATCTTGTCGATTTTCATCTCTAACAAAGGGCGAATGCGGTATTTGTCATAGGTCGGGCGGGCCAGCCCAACCTCGATGACCTCGGCCGCCTGATCTGCACGATGGGCCTCCAGCCGCAGGGTGCGGACGCCGCGGCCCTTTTCTTCCAGCTTGGAGCAGAGTGTCGGCAGAACCCGGTCGATGGCGGCCATCACATCCTCGACCAACCCAATGGGATTGGGCAGAGTCATCCGTACCGCGAAGTGATGTGGCGGGCGGGCGGGCGAGACCGGCTCGGGTGCGCTGCCCATCGCCTGATCCAGCCGCAAGACCAGCCCACGTCCGAACCTGCGGGCGAGGGAGGCGCGGGGTTGGCCCAGAAGATCCCCAATCCGGCGCAGGCCGAGACGGTTCAACTGCGCGACGACCTGATCCTCGAGCCGCAGCGCCGCGATGGGCAGCGGGCTGAGCGCGCCATAAGACTGCCCCGGGGCTGCGATCCGGGCGCCGCCGCCCAAGGCCACCACTTGCGGTGCGGCTCCGCCCTTGGTCCAGTGTCGTCGCTTGCTGGCTCGGGCACGGGTGGCGCGGGCCTCTTGACTGATGGCGTCGCCGTTGCGGTCGGATATGGCCTCTTGCCCGGCATAGCGCGCCAGCGCCCAGGCCGCGCCCAACGTGTCGGCAATGCCCATCTGCACGCTCAGACCCATATCGGCGCAGTCGACCTCAAGCACGCGCAGTAACGCCTCTTCCCCGCCAAACAGATGCGCGCAGCCCGAGAGGTCAACGATCAGCCCGTCCGGAGCCTCTTCGGCGACCCAAGGGCTGAACTTGCCTGCCCAGCGGCGCAACGCGGTCAGGAACGCGGCTTCGGCCGGGGCGTTACGGTGCCGCGTGATCAGGGACGCACACATGGCATGTGCATCGCGCACCGGCTGGCCCACCTGCAGCCCGGCGGCCTGAGCTTCGGCGTTCAGAGAGGTGATCACCTGCATGTTCGACTGCTCGGCCACTACAGCCAAAGGCCCGACATGCAGCCCCCGCGCGGCGCGGATCAGCCGTTCAGCCCCCAGACGGGGAAACCAGAGTGAAAGTATTCGGCGTTTTGGCATCGGCAGACATCAAAATGTTCCCATTTTGTTCTTATCCGAGAATCAGCGCCGGAGTCCACGCTTACCCGCAGGTCAGGCGCTGAATGATGCCCGCACCGTTCACGAAGACATTCAGCCGGTCGATGCGGTAGTCTTGTGTCGCAATGTCATTGGGTCCTAACACCCGCGCGCGCTCGGGCAGGCTGGCCTGAATGGTCGAAACCGGCTGGCCGATGGAATCCGCAAACGGATCGCCTTTGCAGAAGGCCAGATCGACAGGCGCAGCCTCGGGCTCAAGGTCTGCTCCTTCCAAGGTCGAGGTTTCGGCGCAGGCGGCCAGAAGGATCAGGATCGGGATAAATCGGTGCATTGGCGTTCCCCAGTATGACAATGTCGTTTCTGCAATATCAAATGTTTAGCCAATCTGCCATGAAAGTGCAGTTGAAAACACCCTGCATTTGACGCAGGGTCGGGTCAAACAAGACTGGGAGACAAGCACCATGCGCACCCGTGCAGCCGTCGCCGTTCAGGCTGGCAAACCTTTGGAAGTGATGGAGGTGAACCTCGAAGGCCCCAAGGCGGGCGAGGTTTTGGTCGAAGTAAAGGCCACCGGCATCTGCCATACCGATGAATTCACCCTGTCCGGCGCGGATCCCGAAGGCCTGTTCCCGGCCATTCTGGGCCATGAAGGCGCAGGCGTCGTGGTCGAGGTCGGCCCGGGCGTCACCAGCCTGAAGCCGGGCGACCATGTGATCCCGCTCTACACACCCGAATGTCGGGAGTGTGAATACTGCCTGCATCCAAAGACCAATCTGTGTCAGGCGATCCGTGAGACTCAAGGCAAGGGCTTGATGCCCGATGGCACCTCGCGCTTCTCGACTTTGGATGGCGACCCGATCCTGCACTACATGGGCTGCTCGACCTTCGCCAACCACACAGTCCTGCCTGAGATCGCGCTGGCCAAAGTGCGTGAGGACGCACCCTTCGATAAGATCTGCTACATCGGCTGTGGCGTTACCACCGGCATCGGCGCTGTGATCAACACCGCTAAGGTGGAAATCGGCAGCCGCGCCATCGTGTTCGGTCTGGGTGGTATCGGCCTGAACGTGATCCAGGGCCTGCGCCTTGCCGGAGCCGACCAGATCGTCGGTGTCGACCTGAACCCATCGAAGGTCGAAATGGCCACCAAGTTCGGCATGACGGATTTCGTTAACCCGAAAGAGGTCGAAGGTGATCTGGTGCCCTACCTGGTCAACCTGACCAAAGGCGGAGCAGACTATACGTTCGACGCGACCGGCAATGTCGGGGTGATGCGCGACGCACTGGAATCAGCGCATAAGGGCTGGGGTGAGTCGATTATCATCGGCGTTGCACCTGCGGGGGCTGAGATCTCGACCCGTCCGTTCCAGCTGGTCACTGGTCGTTCCTGGCGCGGCACCGCCTTTGGCGGCGCGCGGGGTCGGACCGATGTACCCAAGATCGTCGACTGGTACATGGAAGGGAAGATCGAGATCGACCCGATGATCACCCACACCATGGGTCTGGACGACATCAACCACGGTTTCGACCTGATGCATAAAGGCGAGAGCATCCGCTCGGTGGTGGTCTACTAAGGCTCTAAACCAGTTGAATTCGCTTAAGCGGCGCGCTGTCTGGCGCGCCGTTTTTCATTCGCCGGGTCGCGATGCGCCCGTATCCGACCTTGGTGACCGCACGCGCAGAACCGGCGTGTTGGTCGAGGTGGTGTTCGACCGGCTTTCGCGCCAGACGACGAAGATGCCCGAGGCGATGATGACGCTTGCGCCGACCGCGACCCAGCCGTCCGGGTGTTCGCCAAAGAAGATCATGCCGAACAAGGTGGCCCAGATGATCTGGCTGTACTGGCTGGGCGCCACGACACCGGCCGGGGCCGCGCGATAGGCCAGAATGATCAGATGTTGCGCGATGACGGAGAACACTCCGACCAGTGCCATCATCGCCAGATGCAGCAGCGATGGCGGCTGGTAGACTGCCGGTTGCATCAAGCTCATGACCACGATCGCCAGCAGCATCGGATAGAGGATCAGCACGGCCGAGCGTTCCTCATTCCCGATCTTGCGCACCAAAACAGAGCCTAACGCGCTGCAAAACGCGGCTGTCAGGGCGGCCATGTGGCCGAGCGTGATATCCGTCGCGCCGGGGCGCAGGACGATCAGAACACCGATCAACCCGACGCCAACCGCGGCCCAACGTTGGACACGCACGACCTCTCCTAGAATCGGAATCGATAGCACTGTGACGAACAGGGGGAAGGCAAACAGCAGCGAATAGACCTCGGCCAGAGGCAGGACCGAAAAGGCATAGAAAGCGCAGACCATGGATGTGACCATCAGCGCCGACCGGAGCAGGACCAGCCATGGGTGATGCGGCAGGAAATTCCCGGTCGTGCGGTCCGTCAGGATCGTCACCGCCATTGGCACGAAGGAAAACAACGTGGCGAAGAAGATGATCTGCATCACCGAATAGGTCCCGCCCAGCACTTTGATCAGCGCGTCATGGCTGGCAAAGACCGCGAATCCCAGAAACGCGAAACCAAGTCCCCGGAGGGTGGTGTTTTGAGTGCTCATGATCTGGCCTCAGGCGATGTCGGTGTGGTGGCTTTAAGCCGGCGCAGCCAAATGGGCTGTCTTTTCCCTGAGTAGACGCATTTTCCCGGACCGCATAGCCCCTATTTTACCGCTAACACAGCAAAGCCGCCATGTTGTGAGATCAACGCAGGATCGGCGGCGCGTCCTTGGGCTGTCGGGCGGATTGCACGCCCGCTTTCATCCCCACACCGATCCGTCGGGCCAGCGCGACCCAAGGGGTGGCGATCTCAGCGGGTAGGGTTTGGGTGGCGACCTCCTCGAACAGGTCCAGCCAATGAGCGAACATCTCGGGCTGCACGTCGGGCCTTTCGCTGTGAACGCGCTGCGGATTGCCGTTGTAGCTGCGCTCATAAAGGATGGCGTTGCGCCAGAAGGCGGCGATCTTGTCCTCATGCGCGGGCCAGTCATTGACGTGCTTGTTAAACACCGGTCCCAGAACGGCATCCTCGCGCACGCGGGCATAGAAAGCGTGAACCTGCGCGTTGATCTGGTCTGGTGTCGCGGGAAAGCGCGGGGGCAAGGTGGGTCTGGTCATGGTGGTCTCGGATTTCGACTCTAGTCCGGGACATATCTGGGGCGGAGGTCAGGCAACAGGTGTGGTTTTGTCGCGCGGCTCGGGCGTCAGTAGATGCCGGATCAAAGCCACCGGATGCGCCTTCAGGCTGAGGCGTGTGGCGACGTAATCCTCGACCACCTGTTCGCCCAATGTCATCTGGGGCAGGTAGGCTGCGGGTTCATCCAGCGTCTCGCCCTCCAGATCCTGTGAAAACAGCGGCAGAGGTTTGGCGGTCGCAATCGCCTTGGCCTGCCACAGAGCCTCGCGCCGGGTCAGGTCGCAGGCGGCGAAGGCATCGGCCTCGGCCAGACGTTCGATCACCGATGGCCCCAAACCTGCGCGACGCCAGACGTCATCGACCTGAGTGTAGCCGTTGCCCCGTGCGGCGGTCAGCCAACTGGCGTCTTCCTCGCTGAGGCCCTTAATCTGGCGGAACCCCAGTCGCAGGGCGAGCCCACCATGACCATCAGGTTCCATCACATTGTCCCAGAAACTCGCATTGATGCAGATCGGCCGCACCTGAACACCGTGTTCGCGGGCATCCCGCACGATCTGGGCCGGAGCATAGAAGCCCATCGGTTGCGAGTTCAGCAGCGCGCAGGCGAAAATGCCCGGATGGTGGCATTTGATCCAGGCCGAGGCATAGACCAGCAGCGCAAAGCTGGCCGCGTGGCTTTCGGGGAAGCCATAAGACCCGAACCCTTCGATCTGGGAAAAACAGCGCTCCGCGAAATCCTGTTCGTACCCGTTGCGTTTCATCCCGCGTAAGAACAGTGCGCGGAACTCGCTGACATTGCCATGTTTCTTGAAAGTTGCCAGGGAGCGTCGCAGCCGGTCCGCCTGTTCCGGGGTGAATCCCGCGCCGACAATGGCGATCTGCATCGCCTGCTCCTGAAATAGCGGCACGCCCAGTGTTTTGCCCAACACATCCCCCAATGCGTCCGAGGGGAAGCTGACCTCCTCCTCTCCGTTCCGGCGGCGGATATAGGGGTGGACCATATCGCCCTGAATCGGGCCGGGGCGGATGATGGCGACCTCGATCACCAGATCGTAGAAATTGCGCGGCCGCATCCGGGGGAGGAAGTTCATCTGCGCCCGGCTTTCCACCTGAAACACCCCAATAGAGTCTGCTTTGCACAGCATATCATAGACCTCGGGGTCCTCGGGCGGCAGGGTGGCGAGGGTATAGCCGGTCTGGTGATGCTGTCCGATCAGGTCGAACGCCTTGCGGATACAGGTGAGCATCCCGAGGCTGAGGACATCGACCTTCAGGATACCTAAGGAGTCGATATCGTCCTTGTCCCAGCAGATGACCGTGCGCCCCTCCATCGTGGCGTTCTCGATGGGAACAAGCTCGTCCAGCCGCCCCTCGGTGATGATGAAGCCACCCACGTGCTGTGACAGATGGCGGGGGAAGCCGTCGATCTCATAGACTAGCATTAGAGTCTGTTTTAGCCGTCGATCTTCAGGATCGAGGCCGATTTCGCGCATCCGATGCGCCTCGAGCCCTTTGGTCGAGAAAAAGCCCCAGAGCTGCGAGGACAGGGCCGAGATCGTGTCCTCGGTCAGACCCATGGCGCGGCCGACCTCACGAATAGCACGCTTGCCGCGATAGTGAACGACCGTGGCGCAGAGGCCCGCGCGTTCGCGGCCATAGCGGTCATAGATATGCTGGATCACCTCCTCGCGGCGCTCGTGTTCGAAATCGACGTCGATATCGGGCGGCTCGTCGCGGGCCTCGGAGACGAAGCGCTCAAAAACCATCGTGCCCATCTCGGGGCTGACCTCGGTGATGCCGAGGCAGAAGCAGACCACCGAATTGGCGGCCGAGCCACGTCCCTGACACAGGATGTCGCGCGAGCGGGCGAAATGGACGATATCGCGGACGGTGAGGAAATAGGGTTCATATTTCAGCTTGCCGATCAGCCTCAGCTCATGGGCCAGCATCTTTTTGGCCTTCTCGGATGCGCCTGCCGGATAGCGCCATTTCAACCCCTCATGCGCCAGGCGGTACAGGCGTTGGGCCGGGGTTTCCTGTTCACTGCCTTCGCTGGGGTATTCATAGCGCAGCTCATCCAGCGAGAAGGTGAGCTGCTCGCTGAGGTCATAGGCGCGGGTGACGGCCCTCTCGTGACCTTTGAAGATCCGCAACATCTCTCCCTCGGAGCGCAACCGCTGTTCGCCGTTGGCCAGCGCGTCGCGGCCCAGCTCATCGACCTTGCGGCGCAAGCGAATGGCGGTCAGTACATCGGCCAGCTTACGGCGTGCGCCGTGGTGAATCATCGGCGCGGCACTGGCGAGGGTAGGGATGTCGAGTTGCTTTGATTCAGTCTCTAATAAAGAGAAATATGTACTATCCGCGCCATCATATCGAGGGTGCATTAGCAGATGTATCCGCCCACCAAAACGGCGCGTCAACTGTTGCGCCTGTGTCCGCCATGCGCTCGCGCCGCTCTTTGACCGGTCTGCTTGTGGCCAGAGCAGCAGGTGGAGGCCGTCGGAAAACTCCAGCAGGTCAGACAGGTGCAAGATGCAATCGCCTTTTTCCGCACGCAGGCGGCCTTTGGACAGGATGCGGCATAGGTTTCCCCAGCCTTGCCGGTTCAGGGGCAGGGCGGTGACGATGGGCGCGTCGGTGAAGATCAGCCGCGCTGCCGGGATCAGGCGCGGCACCGCGTGGATCGGGTACGAGGGCGGTTTGGGGATGTGATCGGGGCAGGGCGGGCCTAGGCTCGTGTTCTGCGCCTCCCACTCCAGCCGTTCGCGCACCTTACGGGCGATCTCGCGCGCTTGGGTATGGGCGCGAACGATCCCGGCGACCGAGTTGTCATCGGCAATCGCGATGGCGGGCAGGCCCAGGGTCACAGCACGCTCCATATACTCCTCGGGGTGAGAGGCCCCGGTGAGGAAGGTGAAGTTTGACGTGATCGACAGCTCGGCATACATGGCGAGTCACTATTATATTCACGTTTTGTTCTTTTTCGAGTCCTTTGCGCAGGAACCGGGTCGCTTGCGGCAGATCAGGAGGGCATGGTCGGGAAAAAAGGAGACCCGAAATGTTCAAGATCACCGCACTTCCCACTGAAGAAGTTCGTGCCCTGCAGGCGGGCGGGCTGGATGCCTATGGCGCCACGCCTGAGCGGGCTGTTTCCACCGGCGCAGGCAATCCCTGTCGTCATTGTTTGCAGAACATCCGCGAGGGGCAGGATATGCTGATTTTGGCGCATAGACCCTTTTTAGAGCCACATCCTTATGCAGAAACTGGCCCGATCTTCCTGTGTGCCAAACCATGCAACCGCTACGAAGGCGATGAATTGCCTGAGATACTGAAGTCTTCCCCTGACTACCTGATTAAGGGCTATGGCAAGGATGATCGGATCGTCTACGGCACGGGTGCCATCACGCCAACGGACCAGATCGGAGCCAAAATCGCTGATATCTTTGCCAGACCGGGCATCGCCTACATCCACGTCCGATCAGCGCGGAACAATTGCTATCAGGCGCGGATCGATCGGGCCTAGAGCTTGACCCGGTGCATGCCCCGGCGCGGCTGATCCTGATCCTCGGCCGGGGTGTCATCCGCACGCGAAGAGGTCAGCGCAAGGAATACATCCTCGAGGTCTGCTTCTTCAGTTCGGACGTCGCGGATGCGGATATTGGCGGCACGCACCGATTCCAGAACCTGTTCGGCGCTGGTCTGGGCGCTGCGATACTGCAGCACAAGGCTGCCATCGTCGCGCAGCGTGGCCTCGACACCATCCGTCATAGGCAAAGCGGTGACGGGGCTGTCAGGGGCGATCACCATCGTCCGGCTGTCCATGCGGCCCAGCAGGTTGGCCGTGCTGTCCTGAGTGATTTTTTCGCCGTGATTGATGATGGCGATCTCGTCGCACATCTCTTGCGCTTCTTCCAGGTAATGCGTGGTCAGGATGATGGTCATGCCTTGCTCGTTCAGCTTGCGCACATTGGCCCAGAGCATCTGGCGAAGCTCGATATCCACGCCTGCCGTTGGCTCGTCCAACACCAGGATCTTGGGGTGATGCACCAGCGCCTTGGCCAGCAACAGTCGACGCCGCATCCCGCCGGACAGCGTGCGGGCATAGGCCTCGGCCTTGTCGCTGAGGCCCACCAGTTCCAGAATCTCATCACTGCGGCGTTCGGCCTTGGGGACACCGTAGAGACCGGCTTGAACCTCCAACGCGCCTCGGGGGGTGAAAAAGGGATCAAGGTTCAGCTCTTGCGGCATGACACCGATAGCGGTGCGGGACGAGCGTGGGTTCTTGTCCTGATCATATCCCCAGATCGAAACATGGCCCGAGGATTTCACCACCAACCCCGCAAGGATGTTGATCAGGGTCGACTTCCCAGCCCCGTTGGGACCCAGCAAGCCAAAGACCGATCCGCGTGGTACGGTCAGGTCAACGCCCTTCAAAGCGTGTTTCTCGGGCTGGCCTTTGCCGCCGCGATAGGTCTTGCGCAGCCCTTCGATCCTGATTGCCGCATCGCTCATGTGGCTCTTGCCCCCGGCTTGCTCATCGCTCATAAACGCATCTAATGCATGCCCGCGAGGCCGACAACCAGTGAAGGATCGCCAGCCGTGACAATCGAAGCGCCGGAAACGAAGATCGTGGAAACTTCTCGTGTTGCCTGTGATGGCGGCGAAGGCGCTTTGGGACACCCGAGGGTGTGGCTGCAGATTCCGGAAGACACCGGATGGGTCGAATGCCCCTATTGCGATTGCAAATATGTGCTGGCGGATGGACATTCACAAAACTGACGCATAACTGTTACATCAACGGCGGCCGTGGTTGATTTGGCTTTTCATGGCCGGTACAGCCATTTGTCTACGGTATGAAACGGAACCCAAATGCTCTTTCCAGCGCAGCCTTTACAGCTGTCAGAACAGGATCTTTTGGCACGTGGTGGTCAAAGAAACGTATATGCGTGCCCAGGTCGGCCAGAGCTGCTGATCAAAATCACCAGGCCGCGTAAACGCCCTATTCGGTCGTACACCAAGCGGCTGATCCGGCAGGTGTTTCCCGATGCAAAATATCGCAACACCCTCAAAGAGATGGAATGCGAGTTGAAGGCGGCCTTGAAAAGCGGCTCTGACATAGCGAAACTACCTGTCGCGCGCGCATTCGGAATTGTTCAGACTGATGCCGGCCCGGGCCTTATTGTCGAGCGGATTCAGTCTGAGGATGGGCAACTTGCTCCGCAGCTGTCATCGGTGTGCAAACAGGGCCAGTTGACGGGCGACGTTCTGAGCGAACTCAACAGTTTTGTGCATCGGTTGTTTCAGCTTCAGATCGTAGGGCGCGATATCCACCCCGAAAACATTGTCTACGGGCTGCGCAATCAGACCAAAATATTTGTTCTGATTGACGGGTACGGAGAGCGCAATCTGGTTCCTTTGCGCACGCTGAGCCGTCGTTTGAACAACCGTTCGCTTAGCAAGCAGATGCAGTATATCGCTGATCGCACGGGACTGCTCTGGGACAAGTCGCAGCGGGTCTTCCGCACTAAATGACAGCCCCGATAATTAGGGCGCTGCAGCGGGTGCGGACGTTTCCATGGTAAGCGAGGCACAAAACGATCCCGAAGAGCTCCTTACCGGCCCTCTGCCCAAATCTTGCCGCGATTGTGATGGTACTAAGGTGGTGCAGTCAGCATAGGTGAGTGTGATGACGGACATTTCTGCTACGGAAACTGCCCGTCCAGTTTTCGGATGGATCGGGTTTTGTACGGCGTCGGTTGCGTTGTTTGCGGCGCTGCTAGTGTTTTGGGCCGGACCGTTTGCGCCGCAACCTTCCACCGGCGTGTCACTGGGGGAGCTGGCAGCCAAGCTTGGGAAATCCACCCTGCGCGCCGCTGCAGGTCTCGAGCAGCCCGAACCTGTCGCCCAAACCCGCGATCTGGACGATTTCTTGCAAATCGGTGTCGCCATGCTGGGCGGTTTGGCCATTGTCGTCTCTGTTATTGGCATTTTGCGCCATGAACGGATGCGGCCTGCCATCGCCGGAGTGAGTATCGGCGTCGGCGCTATCCTGTTTCAGTTCTTCGCGATGGCGTTTTTTGCTTTCCTAGGCGCGCTGGTCATCATGGCGCTGCTTCACAGTTTCTCGGACGTGTTTGGCGGCCTCTTTGGCGGTTAACTGACGTTCCTCACTGGTCAGTCGCGCGGCCCTGTGGCAGAACCATCCCTGACCGATAGGGAGCACGCGCATGAGCAATTTCGGAAAAGGATGTCACCTGCATCTGATCGACGGATCGGCCTTTATTTTTCGGGCCTATCACGCGCTGCCTCCGCTGACGCGCAAGTCGGATGGTTTACCAATTGGCGCTGTGTCGGGCTTCTGCAACATGCTGCAGAAATATGTCGAAGGAAATGCCGGCCCCGATGCGCCGACCCATGTTGCGGTGATTTTCGACAAGGGCTCGCATACCTTCCGCAACGATCTTTATGACCTCTACAAAGCCAACCGCGAGGCGATGCCCGAGGATTTGCGCCCGCAGATGCCGCTGACCCGCGAGGCGACGAAGGCTTTCAACATCGCCTGCAAAGAGCTTGAGGGCTATGAGGCGGACGATATCATTGCCACGCTGGCCGTGCAGGCGCGCGATGCGGGTGGGCGTGTGACCATCGTCAGCTCTGACAAGGACCTGATGCAGTTGGTCGGCGGCGGCGTTGAGATGCTAGACGCCATGAAGAACAAACGCATCGACACGGATGGCGTGTTCGAGAAGTTCGGCGTTGGCCCGGATCGCGTGGTCGATGTGCAGGCGCTGGCAGGGGATAGCGTTGATAACGTGCCAGGGGCCCCGGGGATCGGCGTCAAGACGGCGGCTCTGTTGATCAACGAATATGGCGATCTGGAAACCCTGCTGGACCGCGCGGAAGAGATCAAACAGCCTAAGCGCCGCCAGACCCTGATCGAAAAGCGCGAACAGATCGAGCTATCGAAGAAGTTGGTACAGCTGGATGAGAACACGCCGCTGGATTTCACTCTCGACGACCTTGAGGTTCAGGACCCTGACCCCGAAACCCTGCTGGGCTTTCTGGCGGATATGGAGTTCCGCACCCTCACCAAACGGATTGCCGACAAGCTAGGGGCTGAGGCTCCGGTCATCGCCGACGCGCCCGCGCCAGTCGCGGAAGAAGTTGTGGCCGAGGCGATCCCGTTTGACTCGTTGAAATACGAATGCGTGCGGGACGCGGGCGCTTTGCAGAAGTGGATTGATCAGGCTTATGAACGCGGCTGGGTTGCCGTAGATACCGAGACTACCGGGCTGAACGAAATGATCGCCGATCTGGTCGGTATTTCGCTTTGTATCGAAGCAGGGGAGGCCTGTTACATCCCGCTGACCCACCGCGACGGTTCGGCAGATGATCTGTTCGGCTCGGATGCGCTGGCCGAGGGGCAGATGCCGCTGGAAGAGGCTCTAACACTGCTGAAACCGCTGTTCGAAGACCCTTCGATCCTCAAGATCGGGCAGAACATGAAATATGATGCCAAGATCTTTGCGCGCTATGGCATCGAGATCGCTCCGATCGATGACACGATGCTGATGTCTTACGCCATGCATGGCGGTGAGCATGGGCATGGAATGGACACTCTGTCCGAGCGCTATCTGAGTCACACGCCGATCCCGATCAAACCGTTGCTTGGGTCCGGCAAGTCGGCGATCACCTTCGACAAGGTCGCAATTGATGAGGCCACGGCCTATGCGGCTGAGGATGCGGATATCACGCTGCGCCTGTGGCAGTTGTTCAAGCCGCAGTTGCATCAGGTTCAGGTGACGACGGTTTATGAAACGCTCGAACGCCCGCTGGTGCCGGTTCTCAAAGAAATGGAGATGCACGGCATCAAGGTGGATCGCGATGTCCTCAGCCGGATGTCGAACGCCTTCGCGCAGAAAATGGCCGGATTTGAGGCTGAAATTCACGAATTGGCCGGTCAGAACTTCAATGTCGGCTCGCCTGCGCAGTTGGGTGAGATCCTTTTCGACAAGATGGGTCTGGAAGGCGGCAAAAAGGGGAAAACCGGGAAGTACTCGACCGGGGCCGATATTCTTGAGGATCTGGCGACCGAGCATGAATTGCCGCGCCGGGTGCTGGACTGGCGGCAGCTGTCTAAGTTGAAGTCGACCTACACGGATGCGCTGCAGACCCATATCAACCCGGACACGGGCCGCGTGCATACGTCTTATTCGATCACCGGGGCGAACACCGGCCGCTTAGCCTCGACCGATCCGAACCTGCAGAACATTCCCGTCCGGACCGAGGAAGGCCGTCGCATTCGTGAAGCGTTTATCGCCGAACCGGGTAATGTTATGGTCAGCCTCGACTACAGCCAGATCGAGTTGCGGATTCTGGCGCATATCGCTGAGATACCGGCGTTGAAGCAGGCCTTTGCAGACGGGCTGGACATCCACGCGATGACCGCGTCCGAGATGTTCGATGTGCCGTTGGATGAGATGACGCCGGATATCCGCCGTCAGGCCAAGGCGATCAACTTTGGCGTGATCTATGGCATCTCGGGCTTTGGTCTGGCGCGCAATTTGAGGATTCCGCGCGCCGAGGCGCAAGGGTTTATCGACCGGTATTTTGAGCGTTTCCCTGGTATTAGAGCCTATATGGACGACACGGTCGCCTTCGCCAAAGAGAATGGCTATGTGCAGACCCTGTTCGGACGAAAAATCCATACGCCTGAGATCAACGCGAAAGGGCCTCATGCCGGGTTCTCGCGTCGGGCGGCGATCAATGCTCCGATTCAGGGGACGGCGGCGGATGTGATCCGGCGCGCGATGGTGCGGATGCCTGAGGCGATCAATGGGCTGCCGGCCAAAATGCTGTTGCAGGTCCACGACGAATTGCTGTTCGAAGTCGCCAAAGATGCGGTGGATGAGGTGATCGGCGTTGCGCGGGATGTGATGGAGGGTGCCTCGGACCCTGCCGTGAAGCTGGACGTGAAGCTGGTTGTGGATGCTGGTCAGGGGGCGAACTGGGCCGAAGCGCACTAAAGTTCGCCGCTCATCAGGCCCGGCGGGCCCTTTTCGCTGCGGGTCAGTCCTGCGGCCTGACCATGCGGTTGACGAACCGTTGCACACTGGGGCCAAACAGAAGGATTACGGTAAAGGCGATGGGCCAACAAAAGGCCCATGAGGCCATCCAATCGCTGAGGGTGGACGGGCCAAAGCCGATGGCTTTGACTGTTGCGATCCCGGTGACGATGCAGGACATCAACCCGGACATGATCAGGCTGAACACGGCGCGGGCATAGCGGGCAGGGATCATTAGGCGTTTCCTTGGTATCTAGGGTAGGACGGACGGCGCTATTTGCGGATCAGAGATCTGCATTGGCAACAACTGCTTTATGCATCCAATCCAGGGATGAGCTCGTCAAAGCTGTTGAGGGAGTATATTCCGCACTGACCCATCCTTCATAGCCAGAGACCTCCATCGCCTTGAACAGGGTCTGAAAATCCAGATCTCCGCTACCCGGTTCGGACCTGCGGGGTGCTGCGCCGATCTGGGCGTGGATGACGCGATTGTGAAAGCGATCCCAAATCTCCAACGGATCCGAGTGGATCATCTCTGAGTGAAAGCTGTCATATTGGAGGCCCAGATTGGGACGATCTACGCGGTCCAAAACCTCCGCGGCCAAATCGTAGTCGTTGAGGAAATAGCCGGGTTGGGACACGGGGTTCAAAGGTTCGATGGTAAAGGTTTGACCGGGGGCTGTATCGGCGGCCCATTGCAGGTTGCGAACAAAGCAATCCAGCGCCTCAGGCCCCGATGCATAGCCGGACATGATGTGGATCAGGCCCGGTTTCAGCACATCGGCATAGCGCAAGACGCGGCGGATATCGGATTGGAATCGTGCCTCACCGCCTGGAACAGCGGCATAGCCCGGCTCACCCCCGGTGTAGTTTGGCGGAGGCGCGTTGATCAGCACAAGCTCCAACCCGTTGGCCAGAAGGGCGCGGCGGGTCTCTTTCGCGGCCAGTTCATAGGGGAACAGAATTTCAACGGCCTTGAAGCCCGCCTCGGCCGCAGCCTGGAACCGTTCCAGATACGGGAGTTCGGTAAAGAGCAGAGAGATATTGGCGGCGAACTTGGGCATGAGAGGCCTTTGGGTCGGTGATCCGCCCAAGCTTAGTCTCCACCGATTTTCGAGGAAAGGGATTGAAAACGACAGATTGTCGAAAATCGACAAGAAGGCAGGCCCAAGTCCAGAGATGTTTGGGCTAACACGGCGAATCATTTTTCTACGCCGTTCCAACAGAAGGTCCGATCCCATGGCGATGAGCCCTGATCCTGTGCGCGGGAACACTCTTCCTATGTCCACTGGCCGCAGCTCGGCCTTGTCTGGAAACGGTTTGGCTGTGGCGTCCATGCTGACCTGGGCAGCGGGGTTTCCTGCGGCCGAAGTGTTGCTGCAGACCTGGCCTCCGGTCGCGCTGTTCGTGGCGCGCCTGGCGCTAGCAGTGGCGGTCATGGTGCCTCTTTGGTTTCTGATCGACGGGCCAAGCCGGGTTTTACGCGCCCGTTGGGGTCATGCGATGCTTGTTGGCGGGACACTCGGGGCCGGTATGTTCCTGATCATCGTGGCGCAAAAACTGACAGATCCGGTGACGGTTGCCATCATTGCTTCCTGCGCGCCATTGTTTGCCACCCTGATCGAACTGGCAACCGGGGCACGACGGTTGCGCTGGAATTTCGCGCTGGGCGTTGTGGTGTCCATCATTGGCGGTCTGATCGCGACCAGTGCAGTAGCGCCAGCGCAATTGGGTTTGGGCGCGATCTGCGCCATCGTGTCCACCGGTTTGTTCTGCTGGGCGACCATGGCAACGGCGCGGGATTTTCCCGAACTGAGCCAAACCGGGCGCAGCACCATCACCTTCTTCGGCGGCTTGGTTGTCGCTTTGCTGCTGTTCTTCGGGGCGCGCCAAGTGGGTATGGATGTCGTGCCAACGGCGCAGATTGATGTTCAACAGATCGGAATGCTTGGGATCTATGCCCTGGTGTCTATGGGCCTCAGCCAGGTTCTGTTTGTCGGATCCGTTGGGAAACTGGGCGTTGCTTTGGCCTCGTTCCACATCAATATCGCACCGTTCTACGTGATGCTGATCATGCTGGTGCTGGGGGAAGAGTGGAACTGGACCCGCGCTTTGGGCGCAGGTGTCGTTGCGGTGGCCGTCGTGCTGGCGCAGGATCGCAAAGTTGCAAAGCCGGCCTAGTCCGGCAGGTCTTCTGACTTGATCAACTGGAAGAAACGCTGTTCGGACCAAACTCCGAACCAGCCCTCATGATGGGTACCCATCTCGACCAGCCGGTAAAAGCTCTTGCGGTCAATCCGGGCTTCAAGGGCATCACGGATCAGTATGTATGGAGAGGGTTCCCGGGTCTGCGGGTCCATGACAACGCGGATCGGGTGATCTGGCCCGGCCACTGCGATATCGCCAACCTTGGTGGTGAAGGTCAGAGCCTGCGCCTCATCTTCGCCCGAGGCATCGACGTCGACTGCGATGAACGGCACGTCCTCGACGGTGATTCCCACCTTCTCGACCGGGGTCACCAGATAGTATTTCCCGTCTTCCAGCTTAAGAATTGAGGAAAAAAGCTTCACAAGCTCGAAACGGGTGATGGGCGAGCCTAAATAACTCCAAGTGCCATCTTTGGCGATCCGGATGTCCAGATCACCGCAAAAAGGGGGATTCCAGAGGTGAACGGGGGGTAAACCCTTGGTTTTGGTCGCTTTGATCGACGCCGCAAGACCGTCAGGGGAAGGTTTCACAGGTTTTTGTCCGCTCATTGCTTTTGCCATTTCCTCTCAGCGCGATAGACTTCATCTATAATAGTCCACGGAAGGGAAAGTCATGTCCGAACCTGCCGACCTCGTGTCCGAGATCGAAGCGTTGGAAAACAAGCTGCAAGAGGCGAAATCCTCGATCACCCGCCGCTTCATCGGGCAGGAGAGGGTCGTGGATCTGACCCTGACGGCGCTGCTGTGCGGGGGGCATGCCCTGCTGATCGGTTTGCCGGGTCTGGGAAAAACCCGACTGGTTGAAACGCTGTCCACCGTGATGGGCCTTCATGGCAACCGTATTCAATTCACGCCTGACCTGATGCCCGCCGATATTCTGGGGTCCGAGGTTCTGGACACCGCCGATGATGGCAGCCGACATTTCCGGTTTATTTCGGGGCCGATCTTTTGTGAGCTGCTGATGGCGGATGAGATCAACCGCGCCAGCCCTCGGACGCAGTCTGCCTTGCTGCAGGCGATGCAGGAACGCACAGTGACCGTGGCGGGCGAAGATCGGGTGCTGGGCACACCGTTCCACGTGTTGGCAACGCAAAACCCGATTGAGCAAGAGGGCACCTATCCGCTGCCCGAAGCTCAGCTAGACCGTTTCCTTGTGCAGATCGACGTGGAATACCCTGATCGCCAGACTGAGCGGGATATCCTTCTGGCCACCACCGGCGTGGCCGAGGACGAGGCGCATCAGATCTTCAGCAAAGAAGAGCTGTTGGCCGCCCAAGTCCTGCTGCGCCGGATGCCTGTGGGGGATTCGGTTGTGGAACTGATCCTCGATCTGGTCCGCGCCTTCCGCCCGGAGGAAGCGGGCGTCTCGGATCGCGTCGCTGAAACCGTTGCTTGGGGTCCCGGTCCGCGTGCGGCGCAGGCGCTGATGATGACCGTGCGGGCGCGGGCGATGTTGCAGGGGCGTCTGGCCCCGAATGCCGAGGACGTTCTGGATATGGCCCGCCCGGTTCTCAGCCACCGGATGGCTCTGAACTTCGCGGCGCGCGCGCGGGGCGACAGCCTTGCCGATCTGATCGATAGCACAGCGGCTGGCCTGATCCGCACTGAGGCTGCGGCGTGAATGCTGCGCTAACCCTTCGTCAACGTTCCGAGGCCGAGGCGTCCCGGCTGCCGCCGCTATTGGCGCGGGCCGAACATCTGGCAGGCACTGTTCTGTTGGGTGACCATGGCCGACGTCGATCCGGCATGGGGGACGACTTCTGGCAATATCGTCCCGCCCAGATCGGAGACAGCCGCCGGATGATCGACCACCGCCGCTCGGCACGCGGGGATCAGCAATTCGTGCGCGAACGCGAGTGGCAGATCGCGCAGTCGGTCATGCTGTGGGTCGATCAGGGGGCCTCGATGCGCTTTGCGTCGGATAAGGCGCTGCCCTCCAAGGCGGATCGTGCTCGGCTGTTGGGTCTGGCGACCGCGATCCTTCTGGTGCGCGGCGGGGAACGTGTTGGCCTGACGGGTACAACCCTGCCGCCCCGACGCGGGAACGCACAGATCATTCGTTTGGCCGAGGCGTGGTCAGAGGACACGGAGGTCGACTACGCGCCACCCGAACACCGCGCCATGATCCCTCATGCCCGTGCGGTGTTCATCTCGGATTTTCTTGGCCCGATGGATGAGGTTGAACTGGCCCTGACCAAAGCAGCAGATCGCGGCGTTCGGGGTGTTTTGTTGCAAGTCCTCGATCCGGGGGAAGAGACGTTCCCCTTCGCGGGCCGCACCATTTTTGAAAGCGTCGGCGGCACCGTTCGGCATGAAACGCTGAAGGCCGGAGAGCTGCGCGACCGGTATCTGGACCGCCTTGCCGAGCGCAAGGATGCGCTGACGCATCTGTGCCGCGCGACCGGCTGGCAATTGGGTCTGCACCACACCGGAGAAAGCGCGCAATCGGCTCTATTGTGGCTCTATCGTGCGCTGGACGGGGGTGTTCAATGACCGTTTTGGCGGGCATCGGTTTCACCGCGCCATGGGTGTTGTTGGGTCTGCTGACCCTGCCGATCCTGTGGCTGATCCTGCGCGCGGTCCCACCCGCGCCGATCCGTCGGATGTTCCCGGCGGTCACACTTCTACTCGGCCTCAAAGATGATGAGAGCGTATCGGACCGGACACCCTGGTGGTTACTTTTACTGCGGATGCTGGCGGCGGCAGCGATCATCATCGGTTTGGCCGGTCCCGTATTGAACCCGTCGCGCGATCAGACGGGCACTGGCCCCCTGATGCTGGTGCTGGATGCAAGCTGGGCCGGGGCCACGCGCTGGTCGTCGACGTTGGACCAGATCGATGCGCAATTGACCGAAGCCGGACGCGCGGGCCGCCCCGTCTCGATCCTGCGCCTGACCGAGCCGGAACCGCCGGTGTTCCAGGCGGCAGAGGCGTGGCGCAACCGTTTGCCGGGCCTTGTTCCGAACCCGTGGCAGCCGACCGAGGATCAGGTTGATCAGGTCATCGCCGCGCTGGATCAGGTCGAGGGCGGGTTTGATACGCATTGGTTCAGCGACCGCTTGGGCTATGAAAAACACACAGAATTAGTGTCTGAACTGCAGTCCCGCGGGCGGGTCACCGTCTACCACTCGAACGCGACGGCGCTGGCGCTTTTGCCTGCCGTTTATCAGGACGGTGTCATTCAATTGAACGCATTGCGGGCCGAACCGGGCCCGGAGGAGAGCGTGACCGTTCTGGCGCAAGGCCGTGACCCGGCAGGCACGGCACGGATACTGCAATCGGCCGAGATGACTTTCGCAACCGGAGAAACACAGACCCAGATCGACCTCGCTCTACCGTCTGAGCTGCGCGCCCGGATCACACGGTTTGAGCTGCAGGGCCAGCGCTCGGCCGGGGCGGTGACGCTAACCGATGACAGTTTGCGGCGGCGCGAGGTTGCGCTGATCGCCGGAACCCTCAACCGCGAGGGGTTGGAGCTGTTGTCGCCGCTCCATTACCTCACGCAGGTTCTGATCCCCACCGCCGATTTTGTTGAGGGCGGCCTGCCCGAGGTTCTACCTGCAAATCCCGATGTAATTGTGCTCTCGGATGTCGCCCAGATCTCGGGTCCGGAAGAGGTTGGCTTGATCGAATGGGTCGAACAGGGCGGTCTGTTGCTGCGGTTTGCGGGCCCTCGCATGGCGGCCAGCGATCTGGGGCGCGACGAAGAGGATACGCTGCTACCGGTTCGTCTGCGCAGCGGCGGGCGTACCGTAGGCGGCGCGATGAGTTGGGGGGAATCCAAGACACTGGCACCGTTCCCCGAGGATTCGCCTTTCTACGGGTTGCAGATACCAAACGACGTGACCGTGTCCACTCAGGTTATGGCGCAACCAGACCCTAACTTGGCCGATCGCGTGATTGCGTCGCTGTCAGACGGCACCCCTCTGGTCACCCGCAAGGCGCTGGGTTTGGGGCAGGTTGTCCTGTTTCATGTGACCGCCGATGCGGAATGGTCCAGCCTGCCGCTGTCTGGCCTGTTCGTGGAAATGCTGGACCGTCTGGCCGTCGCCTCGGCCGCGAAATCGCGTCAGGTCGCGCAATTGGAGGGCACCACGTGGGAGCCGGTCCAGATCATGGACGGGTTCGGCACGTTGTCCGATGCCGGTACGCTGGCGGGTGTGGATGGGGTTGACCTGGTGTCAGGCCAGATCGGGCCCGACCTTCGCCCCGGCCTCTATGAAAGTGGGAAGCAAAAGCTGGCGCGGAACGTTTTGTCCGAGGAGACAACGCTCAGCCCCGTTATCTGGCCCGCAGATGTACCGATCCGTGGGCAGGAGGTCTCAACCGAGACGCCTCTCGGGGGTGTATTGCTGAGCCTCGCATTGATTCTGCTGACCGTGGATGTCATCGCATCCTTGGCCTTGTCGGGTCGTTTGGGTCTGGCGAAGGCGGCGGCGATGGCCATGGGGGCCGTGCTGATGGCGCCCGAGGCGCAGGCGCAGTCGCCCGATGAGAGCGACTTTGCCCTCGCCGCGACACATGAACTGGTTCTGGCGCATGTGCTGACTGGTGACAGCCAGGTGGACGACATCGCGCAGGCTGGGTTGCGAGGATTGGCTCAGACGTTGAACTACCGCACCTCGGTCGAACCCGCTGCACCGATTGGCGTCGATCTGGAACGGGATGAGCTGGCCTTTTTCCCGCTGCTCTATTGGCCCATCACGCAAGATCAGCCGCGCCCCTCGGATGAGGCCTATGCCAAGTTGAATGCCTATCTGCGCTCGGGCGGTATGATCCTGTTTGACACGCGCGATGCGGATATCGCAGGGTTTGGTGCCTCCAGCCCCAATGGGCGCAAGCTGCAGCAACTGGCCGCGCCGCTTAATATCCCCGCGTTAGAGCCGATTCCGAACGATCATGTGCTAACGCGGACCTTCTATCTTCTGCAGGATTTCCCCGGTCGCTACGCGGGAACCGATGTCTGGGTTGAGGCCGCTCCGCTGGATGCCGAACAGATCGAAGGGATGCCCTTCCGTAACCTCAACGACAACGTGACGCCCGTGGTGATCGGCGGCAATGACTGGGCCGGGGCCTGGGCGGTGGATCGCAACGGGCAGGCCCTTCTACCCGTCGGGCGTGGCTATGCGGGGGAACGTCAGCGCGAGCTGGCCAATCGCTTTGGGGTCAATCTGGTGATGCATGTGCTGACCGGGAACTACAAATCCGATCAGGTCCATGTGCCTGCTCTGCTGGACAGGTTAGGACAATGACCGGAACCGTAATCTTTGATCCGCTGATCCCGTGGCCCATACTGTTCGTGGTCGCCTCGACCGCCGTTGCAGGCGTGGTCTTGGCAGTCTGGCGTGGGTTGTCCGGGTGGGCTTTGCGTGGGTTGGCCGTGTTGGTAGTGATCGCGGCACTTGCCGGTCCGGTCTATCAGGTCGAAGACCGCGCGCCGCTGACAGATATTGTCCTGATGATCGAGGATGAAAGCGCCAGCCAGACGCTCTCGGACCGGGCCGATCAAACCGCCCAAGCGGCTGAGGCCTTGGCGGCCGAAGTCGAGTCGCGTGACAATACCGAACTGCGCCGCATCCGCGTGGGCGACGGAGATGGCGACGAAGGCACGCAGGTGATGGCCGCTGTGAATGCGGCCCTGGCCGAGGAGCCGCGCGCGCGGGTGGCCGGTATACTTGTTGTCTCGGACGGGATTGTTCATGACGTTGATCAAGCACCTGACCTGCCCGCGCCTCTGCATCTTTTACAAACCGGGCGCGCGAGCGACTGGGACCGCAGGCTCATCGTCCGCAATGCGCCTGCCTTTGCCATCATTGGTGAACCCGTAACCCTGACTCTGCGCGTTGAAGACAGCGGCGCGGCTCCGGGCGGGGCCACCAGCGCGCCGCTTGAGATCTCGGTTGATGGGGGCGAGCCGGAGGAATTCCGTATACCCATTGGCGTGGATGTCGAACTGCCGGTTTCTCTGCCGCATGGTGGGCGGAACGTCATCCAATTCACGGTCCCGGAGGCCGATGGTGAGCTGACCGATCGCAACAATACCGCATTGATCCAGATGAACGGCGTGCGCGACCGCCTGCGCGTCCTGCTGGTGTCGGGCGAGCCGCATCCCGGCGGACGCACCTGGCGCAACCTGCTGAAATCCGACAGCTCGGTCGATTTGGTGCATTTCACCATTCTGCGCCCGCCCGAGAAACAGGACGGCGTCCCGGTGGATGAATTGTCTCTGATCGCCTTCCCGACACGCGAGCTGTTTCTGGAGAAGATCAATGATTTCGACCTGATCATCTTTGATCGCTACAAACGCCGGGGCATCCTGCCTGCGATCTATCTGGATAACGTGGCTGATTATATCGACAGCGGCGGCGCTGTGCTGATTGCCGCTGGCCCGGATTTCGCCACCGCAGACAGCATCTTCCGCTCGCCCCTCGCGGGCAGTCTGCCAGCGCAACCGACGGCACGGGTGATCGAAGAGCGTTATGTTCCCATGGTCAGCGATTTGGGGCATCGGCACCCTGTGACCACCAATCTTGGCGATTCTGAGGATTGGGGTGCGTGGCTTCGCCAGATCGACGTGAATGAGCGCTCGGGCCAGGTGCTGATGACCGGCCTTGAGGACCGGCCGCTGTTGGTGTTGGACCGGGTCGGTGAGGGACGGGTAGCCCTGTTGGCGTCAGACCACGCCTGGCTGTGGAGCCGTGGTTTTGAAGGCGGCGGGCCTCAGCTGGAACTGCTGCGACGACTGGCCCATTGGATGATGAAAGAGCCCGAGCTTGAGGAAGAAGCGCTTTGGGCCGAGGCCAATGGCCAGTCGATGCGCATTGTTCGCCAGACCCTCGAGGAAGAGGTCGGACAGGTCACGATCACCCGGCCCAATGGCGAAACGCTTGAGATCACCCTTGAAGAGGTTTCGCCCGGACGGTTCGAGGCGCAGTATTTCGGGCCTGAGATTGGGCTTTATCGCCTGCAGGAGGGCGATTTGATGGCCGTGATCGGCCTCGGTCCTGCGGCACCGAAAGAGTTCGAGCGCACCATTGCAACAGGAGACGTGCTGGAACCCGTGATCGCCGCCATGCGCGGTGGTGTGATCCGGCTGGAAGAGGGTTTGCCCTCAATCCGCAACGTCCGCGCTGGGCGTCCGGCTGCAGGGCGCGGCTGGATTGGTCTTACCCCACGCGAAGCTTATGAGACGCGCGACGTTACGCAAGCCGGGCTGCTGCCACCATGGCTGGTTCTGCTGTTGGCCGGTGGGTTCTTGCTGGGCGGATGGCTGCGCGAAGGGCGTCGTTAGATCGCATCGGGTTAGGCCTGCGACACGAATACCCTGCCACGCTTTCAGCGTTCTCGGGAAATTTGTGTCACTCGATGATTCAGGTAAAACCCGAAACGCTTTAGTCGATCCGAACTGACACCCGATCCGACGCGCCATGGGCGTCCACCACTACGAGTGCGGAATACCCGCGACCCGGGTTCGGGATTTCGAACTCGCGATGCCGTTGCCCCGTCAATACCGGAACGCCATCCGCAAGCAGCGAAAATGGTCCAATTCCACCACGTAGTTTCACGGTCACTGGGCCTCCACTCGTCTCTAACAACGAGTTATTGGGCGGAAAGATCACTTCCGGGGCGCTTGGGTCATCGTCGAACGCTGCCCCTCGGGGCTGAAAGCGTTGTAGGGGTTGCGGCAGTTCGGCGGCCCCCACGATCAAGGTCGATCGCGGCGGTGCGCGCAATGGCGTGGCAGTCGGTTTCAGATAACCGAAGGCTTCGAACAGCAGAGGGGCCGCCAGTTCTCCACCGAAGGCGCCGGGGACCGGAGTGCCATCCGCGCGCCCTAGCCAGACGCCGATGACGTGCTGGCCGTCAAAGCCGATCGCCCAGGCATCCCGATGCCCGTAAGATGTGCCGGTCTTATGCGCCAAGCCAAACGCGGCGGCCCCCGGTGGGGGAGGCAGACCGGCCAGAATATCGCTCACCTGCCATGCCGCGACATCTGACAGAACCCGAGGCGTCTCAGCGCGGTCCGCCAAGGCCACATGGCGCAACCTTGGCCCTTGCCCACCTGCGGCCAGCGTGGCGTAGAGTTGCACCAGATCCTGCAGGCTCAGCCCGACACCCCCCAGTGAGATAGCAAGGCCTGGGGTGCCTCCGTTCAGTTTCGGGTGGGCTCCAGCCTGCTGTAGGGCGGCCATCACGCGCGCAGGCCCAAGCTCATCCGTCAGCCGCACAACCGGGATATTGAGCGACAGTTGCAGCGCGTCCCGTACCCTTACATCGCCCCGAAAGACGCCATCAAAATTGCGCGGCGCGTAGCGGCCAAACATCACCGGGCTGTCGCTGATCAACGTTTCGGGATGGACCAGTCCCTGATCGAAGGCTAACCCATAGACCAGGGGTTTCAGCGTCGATCCCGGAGAGCGCAGCGCTTGGGTCATATCCACAAACCCTTGCCGCGCGCCCGCGTAGCCCGCAGATCCGACCGATGCCAGAATCCCTCCGCTGCGGTGATCAGCTACGATCAGCGCCCCCGAAATACGAGGCCCCGCTCGCGCCGCCGCCTGCGCCACAAGAGGCTCCAGCCGTTCCTGCAGCTCAGCATCCAGTGTCAGATCCAAAGCCTCTGATCCCGGGTTTTCGCGCCGCGCTCGGTCCGTCAGGTGAGGGGCTAAACGGGGAAATGGGCGCATCTGATCCGGGATATCTTCGGTCAGTGCGCTGTGCGTCTCGGATTCGGTCAGAACCCCATAGGACTGCATCCGCTTCAGAACTCGGTCGCGCGCGTCTCGGGCGGTCGACGGCGCGCGGTCAGGGCGTCGAACCTCGGGCGATTGAGGAAGGGCAATCAGTAGAGCGGCCTGCGCGGGGGTCAACCGCGCTGGATCTTTTCCAAACCACGCACGGCTACCTGCGCGAAGACCTTCCAGATTGCCACCATAGGGCGCGTGGGTCAGGTAGAGGTTTAGGATTTGCTGCTTGCTCTGACGCCGTTCCAGCGCCAATGAGACCCTAACTTGGCGAATTTTGCCGCTCCAGCGCCCGGTTGAGCCATCCTCGATAAGCCGCGCGACCTGCATGGTCAGGGTTGATCCCCCCGAAACAGTTCGCCCATTCCATAGGGCTTGCCCGGCAGCGCGAAGGAACGCGACGGGGTCAACACCGGAATGCGACCAGAACCGTTTATCCTCATACCGAACCAGCATTTCGATGAACGCCGGGTCCACCGGGCCGGGGCGCATGCGCCAGATACCGTCCTCGACCGGGAAGGCCCGCAGGAGCGATCCGTACCGGTCCCTTATTTCGACTGAGGTTTCGGCCAGAACAGGTGGCAGGACGGTTGCGTCTACCCACGCATCCAACTGGTCCCGCGCAAAGGCGGTCAGGTAGAGCGCAGAGGCCAACCCCAGCAAGACCGGGGCGAACCCCTTGCGTCGATATGACGGGCGCGGGATCACCGCACCTCAACCCGCCCGGTTTCGGTCCGCGCGCGGTTTTGCGGGCGATACATATCCTCGACCGAAGCGGCCGGATGGTGGAACGTACCGGGCGTGACGGCGCGCGCCATATAAGCCAGTGTCACCGTCTCACCGCCGGACAGATCGACCGCCGCCAAGAAGCGGTCTGCGCGGAACTCGGTATGCGTCGCGTCGGACAGGTTCAGCCAATCCAACGCGCGCACATCGCCTGATCTCAACAGGTTGGGATTGTCGATCTCGATCCCCGCTGCCAGAGGGTCATCGATCATCAACCGCGCTCCACCGCTCTCGAACGGTGTGACGGTTAGAACGGTTACAAAGCGGTCACCTGCGATGAAGGTAGACGGGTCCAGTGGGTCGCCTTCCAGCGAATAATAGGCTCTGTTTAAGGCGTATCCGGTACCTCCGGCCTCGGGCGGAGTGGTTGGGATGCCCGTCACTGTCAGCGTGATATCGGTTGGGTTGGCTGCGGTAGCCGAGATGTTCAGGTCATCCGTAAACCCTGCCTCACGCACTTGAACGAAGGGGCCCGAGACAGGCGCGCCGTTCACCATCAACCCCGAGTCGGATGGGTCTGTTACAAGCGCATGCGCGGCCAACAAGGACCATGAAGCCTCCTGCGTCGACAAATGCGCGCGGCTTGAGGTGACACGCTGGATCAGCGCGTCGCGATCCACTGCCTGACTGCCCACATCGACCGCAAGGGTCAGAAGACCGGCGGCATCCCGCAGATCTGTGCCGTAGTCGACCCGCCACAGGTATCGCTCCTGCGCGGGTCGGCGCTGCAGCAGCTGGGCCGCACGGGCGAACATGGCATCGGCACGGGTTTGATCTCCGTAGGACGCCAGGGCTGCCCCAAGTTGGGCTGCGGCCAGAGGGGTGTCGAAAGCGTCACCCTTGGTATCCGCGTAATAGCGCAGATCGCCCATCGAGGCTGCGCCTTCGCGCGCCAGCACCATCAACGCATAGGCGATATCTTCACCGCCTTCGTCGAAATCCGGGGCATAGTTCACGCGGTTTCGCAGGTTATCCATGGCCTGCGCAAAGGCGCGGTCCGACACCGGGTGGCCTTGCGATCGGGCGCGCGAGAGGAAGTCGGTGACATAGGCGTCCAACCAGAAATCTCCGCTTTCTGCGCGCCAGAGGCCGAACGCTCCGTTCGGGGCCTGCCGGGTCAGGATGCTGCGGATCGAGTCACCGATGCGTTGATCCATAATCGGCCCGTCACCCAGCCCCGAAGCTTGCGCCACGGACGACAGGTACAGCAGCGGAAGGGCCTTGCTGGTGATTTGCTCGGTGCAGCCATAGGGGTAGCGATTCAGCTGATCCAGCAGGGCGGGCGTGTCGAACTTTGCCAAAGCGCCTGCAGACAGGACCGCCTTTGCGGTGCCGGGCTGGAAGCCATCGAACACGTCCTGGGTGAACAGGAAATTGTCGCCTGTACCCAGCGAAAAGCGCCGTGTTTGAGCCACAATAGGGTCGTTTGCGCGTACCGGCATCCGGAGGGTTTGTGACAAGTCACGCCCATCAGGCGTCGTGATCGCCACGCTGATTTCCGGGTCTCCGACGGCAAGCGCGCGAAGCGGGACTTCGAACACCGCTTTGCCGCCATCCTCCAGAACAAAGCTGGTGGGCGCTGTTCCCAACTCCAACCCGGATGAGGCGGTCAGTCCCAGCGCCATCTCACCTGATGGGCCATCGGCATGGACGATCTCAAGCAACATCCTGCTTTGGTCGCCGGGGGCCAGAAAACGGGGCAGGCTGGCTGTGACGACCACAGGGTCGCGCACAATCATCTCGGCCTCGGCCTGTCCGACGGCTGCCGCCGACCAGGCGACCGCCATCAGCCGCACGGTTCCGTTGAAGGCGGGCAGAGGGATGTCGACCTCGACCTCTCCGTTTGCATCCACCTGAACGGGGCCGCTGAAAACGGCCATCAGGTCTTGTGTGGGCGGAGGAGATTGCCTCTGCATCCCCGAATTGTCACCGCCCGAGCGGATCGTGCCCATTGCACCGTTCATGCCGTCGATCAGGCGGCCATAGACATCACGCAGGTCCACGCCCAGACGGCGCTGGCCGAAATAGTAACCCTGCGGATCGGGGCTTTCGAAACCGGTCAGATTCAGAATACCAACATCCACGGCGGCCAGGGTTAGCCAAACAGGCTCACCTTCTGGAGTATTCTCGACCCTAATAAGGGCTTTTTGTGTCGTTCTCGGAGAGGTCACCTGCGGCACATCAATGCCCACATCCAACTTACGCCCGACAGGTTCAACCGTTGCGTGGGCCACACCCATTGCCCGTGCCGGGTTCTGTCCGGCTGCGACATCCATGGGGCGGATCACGGTGGCGGTGACATAGGCTCCGGCGCCCCAATCCTCGGTCACATCGATCGGGAACACGGTTTCGCCTTCTGGCACTTCGACCATCTGGCGGTGGATCAGACGGTTCGAGAGGACCTCGATCTGCGCCACGCCCGCCATGCGCGGCACGATCCGCAGTTGCGCCGTCTCACCCGGGCGATAGCTGTCGCGGTCCAGCGACATCTCTAACCGGTCAGGCGACGTGGAGGCGTCTGCCGCCTGATACCAGCCCGCGCTGAACTCCACGGCGGTTTCCGCGTAGGCGCCGTCGAGGCGTTCGACCACCAGTTCATACTGTCCCCAGTCAACCGGCTGCGATAGGTTCAGTGGCTCTGCACCTGTCTCAACCTCACCGGTGGCAATACGGGTGCGGCGCGTGGTCGGCTCCCAATTCCAATCGCCGTAGAGCTGATACCATTGATAGCGAGTTTCCAGCCTGTTCAACGTCCAACGAAGGCGCATAGGTTCAGCGGTCAAGTCCGGAGACAGGCCGATGACTTGGAACGCGGCCTCGGTGCCTTCGGGGATCACATCCTCGAACAGGGGGCGGATACCGATCATCGCCTGTGCAGAGCGGACCGGAGCCCTCAGACGGCGTTCGACAGGGCGACCTGATCCATCGGTAAGTCGGGCGATAACTTCCGCCTCTAGAGGTTTGCCATTTGTCTCTAACACAGGGATTTCGATGGCAATCGAGGCCTGTCCAGAGGCATCCGTCTGCGCATCGCCGAAATAGGTGCTTTTGGTTGAAGTCTCGGCGTCGTAGCGGCCGAAGCGATAGGTTTCAAAACCCGGAACGGCGTCGGTTGGGCGGGCGATGACCTGACCATCAATGCTCAGATCCGACCCCGGCGCGCCGAAAAGATAGCGAGCGTCGATCTGCAAGGGCGGCGTATCGCCGGGGCGCAAAGGCGCGTCCGGCAGGATGAGGTCAAAGTCGATGCGCTCGGGCAGGAAATCCTCGACCAACACGGTTTGACGGGCCAGAGCGTCGGCCTTGGGGTCGGACTTGATCTCAATCTTCCATGTCCCACGCGGCACATCGGGGGCGACGGGCAGGCTGAAGATGTGGCCGCCCGCTACACCGCCATCCGAGACCGCGCGGCGATACTCCACCCCATCGGGGCGATAGAGAATGGCGGTAAGGGGCAGGCCTTCGATGGCCTGAGCTGTGTTGTTGCGGGATAGAGCTGTGATGTGAATGACCTCTCCGGCGCGATAGGCGCCTCGGTCAGTGGTCAGGAACACATCCACGGGACCCGCAGGCGCGCGCCCTTCGACCCCGCGATCCGACAGGTCAAACGCGGGGTCAGTCAGAGAGAGGAAGCTGAAATCAGAATCCCCATCAACAACCATCACCAAAGCTGGTGCGCTTGCCCCCTTGCCGCGGGTCAGGCCCGCTTCGAACTGCGCATAGCCACTGGCATCTGTCTGCGCTTTGGCAATCACCGCGTTGGCGTTTGAGACTAGCGAAACCTCGATCCCGTCGCGCGGGGTAGCATCGTGCAGACCGCGTACGGTGACATGCAGCCCGTCGGTGCCAAGAGCCGTGCTGATCCCCAAATCGGTCAGCACGAACCACTGTGTTGCGCCTGGGTCATCATAGGGATCGGCCCCAGGTACGCGTGCAGTCAGCGCATAGATCCCAGCGGGTTGATCGGCAATCGCCTCCGCCATGGGCAGGCGGGCGGTCATGCTCTGGTTCAGCTCGTTTGCGATCTCGGCTGTGCCGGTCCAGACATCCTCGGCAATCTCGTCCGAAAACTCACGTTCCTGCCATTCGCTGAGGGGGCGGCCAAAGAAATCCTGCTGGATCGCCCGGATCAGGTTGCGGTCGCTGACGCGTCGCAGGGTCAGGTCCAGAGAACCGGTATTGACCGTCTCAACCGGCAGGGCCGCATCCGCCGATTTCGGCAGCACATAGCTGCGCCCCGGAAACCGGACCGACGGAGCACGGTCACGGACGTAGTGCGTCAGCTCGACAGTACGGTTGAGGGCCTCACCCGAGGCCGCCGGAAGCCCCTCGCGCAGGGCAAAGCGATAGCGCTGACCATGCGCAACGCCGTCTAGGCAAATGCTTTTGCCATCGACCTGTACCACCAGCCCATCGTCACTGCGTTGCACAAACGGGTCGTAATCGACCCCCGCCTTGACCAAGGGTTCCGAGAACTCAACGCAGATACGCGGTGCGGCGGCGTTGCTTTCCACCGTGCTGTCGATGATGCGGAAACCGTATTTACCGATCGCATCGTCCAAAGCTGCCAAGACATCCTCACGCGGTTGGACCTGTTCGGCCAGCCGCAGCGCCGATACCATATCGCGACCGCGTTCGACCGCTTCCAGCGCGTCTGACATCACCATCAGCGCCGCGATTTGGGCCCCCGGTGTGTCCGCGCGCAGATATCCGTTGATGGCGGCGTTCAACGCGCGGGTGCGGAAGTCCTGCTGCTCCTGATATCCGTTCGGGTTCAGGCGCAGCAGCAGCCGGGCGTATTCAACCCATAGGTCGGACGCATCGCTGAGGGTCACGGCCTCCCCAGTCCACAACATCGCAAGCCGGTCCGTATCTGCGTTTAGCGCTGACTCCAGCAAAGTCTGCAGGTCACGCCCTCCGGCAGAGTGGCGAAACCCAAGGTCGCGGGCCTGTTGAAACGCTTCGTTCAGGTTTTTCTGGCGAAGGAATGTGAGGGACTCAGCGCGCGTTTTCCCCAATAATAGGGTCTGTTCTGGGATGAATACTTTCTGTGCCGACACCGCGCCTTGATAGGGCTCCTGCCGGTTCACACCGCTTTTAGGAAAACAGGCATCCGACCGAGTGTTATAGGTAAAGGCCGTGCAGCTTTGATTGGCCGAACAGGCCCGGATGCAGGACTTTAGATCCGTATCGAACAGCGCATCCAGATCCGAGCCGAAAAAATCCGCATCTCGGGTCGTGACATAGCGGAACTCGGGCACGGCAGTCTGGGCCAGAGCGCCCAGGGTCAGGGCAAAAGTTGAAATGATGTAAGTTATTGAAAAAAATACAAAGCGGTGCATTGTGACCTCCTGTTTGGAGTCAATTTGACACGTGCGATGCCCTTCAGGCAACGGCTTAAACACTTTTTCACCGATTGCCCGGATGCTGACGGCAGAGCAGACCGGAATTACGCATCATGAGCCTTGCACAAAAACTGGTACAGGAACGGCGCGCGCGCCTGGTGGCGGAACGGATGTTGGCGCTGAAACAGGCCGAGCTGTCCTCGGCCAACCGCAAACTGGGCCGCCATGCGATGGCCCTGACCAAACGCATCGGCGAAACCCAGGCTGAGGTTGAAACCGTCCGGGATGAGAATGAAAAGGTCAAATCCGACCTGACCGAGGCCCATGCCAAGGTCGAAGTGGCCGAGCGTCGCCTGTGGCATTCGATCCAGACCATTCAGGACGGCTTTGCCTTTTTCGACGATGACAGCTGTCTGATTGGGGCCAATACTGCTTATCTGAGCGTGTTCGAAGGTCTGGATGAGGTCGCGCCGGGTATCCCTTACACGCGCATTCTCGAACTTCTGACCAACGAAGGCATCGTCGACACTGGCGCGGAAAAGGCCGGGGACTGGCAGGCCCGCATGCAAAGACGCTGGGCACGGGCCAATCCGCCACCCGAAGTGATCCAACTGTGGAATGGTCAATACATCCGCCTGATCGACCAGCGTGGCAGCGGCGGAGATGTGGTCAGCCTTGCCCTGAACATCACCGCATCCGTCCGGCATGAGGCCGAATTGCAGGCTGCACGCGACCGCGCCGAGGCTGCGAGCCGCGCCCAATCGGCCTTTCTGGCGAATATGAGCCATGAAATCCGCACGCCCATGAACGGCATCGTTGGCATGACCGAGTTACTGTCCGAAACACCGATGGATGAAGAACAGCGCCTCTATGTCAACACGATCCGCAACTCGGGTGAGGCGCTTCTGGTTATCATCAACGATGTGCTGGATTATTCCAAAATCGAAGCGGACAAACTGATCCTGCACCCCGAGCAATTTGATCTCGAACGCTGCATCCTTGAGGTTGCGATGTTGCTGCAGCCCAGCGTGCGGGATAAGGGCCTGACGCTGCTGGTGGATTACGACCTCTTCCTGCCGACGCTGTTCGTGGGGGATCCGGGTCGCGTGCGGCAGGTTTTGACCAACCTTGTGGGCAATGCCGTCAAGTTCACCAGCGAGGGGCATGTGTTGATCCGAGTGACCGGTGTCCCCCATCCGGACCGGCAGGACTGCGATGTCCACATCGCCATCGAAGACACCGGCATCGGGATCGAGGACAACAAGATCAATCACATCTTTGGTGAGTTCAATCAGGTCGAAGATGAGCGCAATCGCCAATTCGAAGGGACAGGGCTGGGCCTCGTGATCACAAAACGCCTGATCACCATGATGGGGGGCAATGTCTGGGTCGAAAGCGAAGTTGGGCAAGGGTCGTGCTTTGGCTTCCGGGTGACTCTGCCCACTGCCGAGGGGCCGCAACCCTCTCCGCCCGACCTGCAAGGGTGCCTGAAACACGTGATCCTGGTTGAGGATATGGCGGCCAACCGGGCCATCCTCGCCAAGCAGCTGGGGCGCCTTGGGGCAAAGGTAACGGTCTGTGCTTCCGGAGGCGAAGCGCTGTCGAAACTGGACCCCTCGATTGATCTGTTCCTATGCGATCACGACCTGCCCGACATGGACGGGATGGAGCTTGCGACCATCCTGCACGAGCGCGGCTGGACTGAATTGCCAGTGGTCATCATGTCCACCAATCCGGGCGTCATTCACGCCAGCCCCGCGCGACATTTGATAGAAGGCGTCTTGCAAAAGCCTATCCCCCGGTCCGAGCTTTACAGTCGACTGATCGCTTTGGGGGATCCTGTATCTCAGCCAGATACCTCGCCTCAACCTAAGCCTGAGACCCACCCAATCGGGAACCGCGTAATGCGCGTTCTGGCGGCCGAGGATAACAGGACCAACCAGCTGATCCTGAAGAAGATGGTCAAGGATCTGAACATCGACTTGCGTTTCGCGGGTAACGGGCAAGAGGCTGTTGATCTCTATCAGGAGTTTTCACCCGATTTGATCTTCATGGACATTTCGATGCCCCAGATGGATGGCAAACAAGCCACCGCAGAAATCCGCCGCCGCGAGGTTGAAACCAACCGCCACGTGCCCATAGTCGCCCTGACAGCTCATGCCATGGCGGGGGAGGATCAAGGTATTCTGGAGGCTGGTTTGGATCACTACCTGACCAAACCGCTGCACAAGAACCTCATCCAGCAAATGATCCTGGACCACTGTCCCGAGGATGCCAAACCTATCACGTCTGGGAGGCGGTGATCAGGTAAAAGAACCGTGAAAAGGGATCCCCACTTCATCTGGCTATAAATATCTCGGGGAGCCATCATTGGTGCGCCATTGGTTAGAGCCCAAATGGCGGCGGGCTGGCCCCTCGCTTCCTGCCCTCTACGCGGTGTAAGGGCGTACGAAAACGGGCCTATCGTCCTCCGACAGATCGGGGCGGTATTCATAGCCGCCGCTGTCAAAATCCAGCAACCCGGCCGGATCAGTCAGGCGATGCTGAATGATGTACCGCGCCATCGCGCCGCGCGCTTTCTTGGCGAAAAAGCTAACGGTTTTGGGCGTACCGGCTTTGTCCTCCATGAAGACCGGAGTGATGACCTTCAAATTCAACGCTTTCAGGTCGACCGCCCCGAAGTACTCCTGACTGGCGCAGTTAACCAGGACCTCGCTGCCAACCTCAGCCCCTTGCGCATTCAGTGCTTTGCTGAGCTGATCGCGCCAATATTCATAAAGGTTCTTGCCGCGCCGAGTTTTCAGTTTACTGCCCATTTCCAACCGGTAGGGCTGAATCGCGTCCAGAGGGCGTAGTACGCCGTAAAGGCCGGACAGGATCCGTAGGTGGTCCTGCGCCCATACCATCTCATCAGCGTCCAGCGAGGCTGCCTCCAGCCCTTGATAGGTGTCACCGGCAAAGGCCAGTGCGGCGGGGCGGGTGGCCTCAAGCTCGGGCGCGTCGGCGAAGGCGCGATAGCGGTCCCTGTTCAACCGGGCCAGATCATCGCTGAGGTCCATCAGTTTCTTGAGGTCGCCCAGTGTCAGGTTGCGCGCGGTCTTGGACAGACGATTCGCATCGTCCTGAAAGTCGGGTTGCGTGGTGTCAACATCCCGCTCTGCCCAGTCCAGCCGCTTGGCCGGGGAAATCACTACCAGCATATCCGCCCTCGTTTCTTGCCTGATAGGGCGTATTTAGGTCGTTTTGCGTTTCATCAAAAGTGCTTTTGTCGAAAGGCGCGTTCGACCGAAGAGAGAGGCAGCGTCTTTTGACGCCTTTCAAACGCGAAACGACCTAGCCCTCTTGCCGCAGCACATCCAGAAAGGCCGCCCCAAACCTTTCGTGACGACGATCACCCAACACCTGTTCGACCCCGCGCAGATCATCGGGTCGCATCTGCGCCACCTTCGCCAGTTGCGAGGCCGTGCAGCTCAGCGGCTTGTCGATCCCCTCTGGCCCGCGTGACAATTGTGACTGCACCTCAAGCAGGCGGTCGTAAATCTCGCCTTGCTCGCGCCCGGCCAGCTTGCGCCGCGCAGGGTGGACCGCTTCTACGGCCCCAGCAATGACCTCAAGGAAGGTGTCGCCATAGCGTTCAAGTTTTTTGGCCCCGACCCCTCCGATCCGGGCCATGTCGTCCAGTGTTTGCGGACGTTTCTCGGCCATTTCGATCAGGGTGCGGTCGGGGAAGATGACATAGGCCGGAACGCGCTGGGTTTCGGCCAGCGCCCGGCGCTTGGCTTTGAGGGCAGAGAGCAGCGGAGCGTCTTCTTCGGCCACCATAGCCTTGACCGCAGGGCGGCGTGTGGCTTTGCGGATCGTATCCTTGCGCAGGTTGATCTGCGCCTCGCCCTTGAGGATCGGTTTGGCGGCCTCGGTCATGCGCAGGGCACCGTGGCGTTCGGGGTCGGGGCGGACCAGATCATGGCCCATCATCTGCCGAAAGATCGCCTGCCATTGCGGGCGCGACCAGTCTTTGCCGATACCCCAGGTCGACAGCGTATCATGGCGGCGCGCGCGGATCTTGTCGGTTTCATTGGCGAGCAGGATGTCGATCAGATGGCCACTGCCAAACCATTCCTCGGTCCGCAGAATCGCCGAAAGCGCCATACGGACGGGGGTTGTGCCATCAAAAACCTCGGGAGGGGTGTCGCAGAGATCGCATTTCCCGCAGGGTTCGGCCGTTTCTCCGAAATAGCCCAGCAGAGTTTGACGACGGCACACCAACGCCTCGGCCAGACCCAGCAGAGCGTTCAGACGCGCATGATCCGCCATGCGCCGTTCGGGCGGGGCGAGGCCTTCATCCACCTGAGACCGCCGCAAGCGAATGTCGTCGGGGCCGAATAGAGTCAGGGTTTCAGCCGGACCACCATCACGACCTGCGCGGCCGATCTCCTGATAGTAGGCTTCGATGGATTTCGGCAAGTCCGCATGGGCGACCCAGCGGATATCGGGTTTGTCTATGCCCATCCCGAAAGCCACGGTGGCGACGACGATCAACCCGTCCTCGCGCGCAAAACGCGTTTCGACGATGCGCCGGTCCTCTGGGTCCATACCGCCGTGATAGTGACAAGCCGAATGCCCTTCGTCGCGCAGAGCCTTAGCCAGAACTTCGGTCTTGTTGCGGGTACCACAATAGACGATACCGGGTTGGGTTTTGCGCGCGGCGGCGAAGGCGAGGATCTGTTTGCGGGGACCATCCTTGGCGGCAAAGGCCAGATGGATGTTGGGCCGATCAAACCCCCGCAGAAACTTGCGCGGGGCGCCTCCGTCGAACAGTTTCTCGACGATCTCATCTTGCGTTTCGGCATCCGCCGTGGCGGTGAACGCGGCCAGAGGCACGTTCAGGGCGCGCCGCAGCTCTCCGATCCGCAGATAGTCGGGGCGAAAATCATGACCCCATTGGCTGACGCAATGCGCCTCATCCACGGCGATCAGGCTGACATTGATCCGACGCAACATGCCCAGCGCGGACCCGGCCGCCAGACGCTCGGGCGCCATGTAAAGCAGCTTGAGCCGTCCGGACTCCAACGCCTCCCACACCGCGTCGGTTTCTTCGGGTGTATTGCCCGAGGTCAACGCGCCGGCTTCAACCCCGGCTTCCTGCAAGCCTCGGACCTGATCGCGCATCAAAGCGATCAAAGGAGAGATCACGACCGTCACACCGTCGCGCAGCAGTGCAGGCAATTGATAACACAGGGATTTGCCGCCGCCCGTTGGCATGATTGCCAACACGTTTTCGCCTGCAGTTACAGCATCGACGATCTCTTCCTGACCGGGGCGGAAGTCGTCGAATCCAAAGACATCTCGCAGCAGGGGTGCGGCGTCGAACATGTGCGGGGTTGCCCTGTTTTAAGGTTTATCTGCTCTTAAGACAGGACAATCACATACTAAGATTCGGTGAACAAGAGGTCAGACGAAATAGCCGGCATTGTTGATCAGGATGATCCGCGCCGCATAGACCCCGATCAGCACGACCAGAGGGGTCAGATCCAGCCCGCCCATGTTCGGCAGGATACGGCGGATGGGGCCGTAGATCGGTTCAAGTATGCGGTTCAGGCCGTACCAGATCTGCGCGACCAGCTGTTGGTGCAGGTTAAGCACCTGGAAATTGATCAGCCAGCTCATGATCACGTGGGCGAGGATGATGAACCAGACAATGTCCAGGATCAGCAGCAAGATTTGGATCAGCGACAGCATGGGTACTCCGTTCTTTCACCGAAAAAGACCTAAGCACACACGCCGCAAAGAGCAAGCCTGCGCCAACTGAAAGCTTGCGAAATGGGCCAAACACCCGTCTTATTGGACAAAAGAATAACTGGGGCAGTCATGGCAGAGATTTCCAATCGCAAGCGCATCTGGGGCTGGTGGTTTTTTGATTGGGCGTCTCAGCCTTATCACACGCTGCTGGTTACCTTTGTATTCGGCCCCTATTTCGCCGGGGTCGCCGCAGGGTATTTCACCGATGCCGGGCTGGACCCGCAAGCCGCCGCCGCACGGGCGCAGACGGTCTGGGCCAATTGCCTGACCATCACCGGGCTGATCATCGCTTTCGGCGCGCCTCTGCTTGGGGCAATGGCAGATGTTTCGGGTCGCCGCATACCGTGGATTTTTGCGTTTTCGGTGATGTATGTGGTGGGGTCCGCCGCACTTTGGTACACGATGCCCGACGGTTCAAACATGTGGCTGATGCTGTCGGCCTTCGGGCTGGGCTTTGTCGGGGCAGAGTATGCGCTGATCTTCATCAACTCGCAGCTGCCTGATCTGGGCGACGATAATCAGGTGGGTGAGATCTCGGGCTCGGGTTTTGCCTTCGGATACTTCGGAGGGTTGATATCGCTGGCGATCATGCTGGCGTTGTTTGTCGAGCAGGCCAACGGCAAAACGTTG
This sequence comes from Ruegeria sp. ABV3_008, assembly GCF_056161185.1. Lineage (NCBI taxonomy): Bacteria > Pseudomonadati > Pseudomonadota > Alphaproteobacteria > Rhodobacterales > Roseobacteraceae > Ruegeria > Ruegeria sp. ABV3_008. Next base: position 108,610 of record NZ_JBSWYP010000010.1, read on the forward strand.
ATCGGGATAGAACCTGCTTTGGGACTTGATGCCGCCACTCGTGAGGGCACGCGCTTTGTCGGGCCTTTCACTGCCGCGTGGTTTGTTTTGTTCATGGTGCCCTATTTCCTGTGGGTGCGCGATGACACAAACGCCGAGAAAACCGGCAGTTTCGCCGAGGCGCTGCGCCTGCTGGGGCACTCTATTTCGAACCTGCGGCATCGGGTCAGTCTGGCGACTTATCTCGGGTCGTCGATGTTTTACCGCGACGCGTTGAACGGGCTTTACAGCTTTGGTGGGGTCTATGCGCGGCTGGTTCTGGAGTGGGATCTGATCAAGATCGGTGTCTTCGGGATTGTCAGCGTTCTGGCCTCCGCCATTTTTGCGTGGATCGGGGGCAAGTTGGATCGGAAATACGGCCCTAAACCGGTCATTCTGGTTGCAATCTGGGTGCTGATCTTTGTCTGTATCACTGTCGTTTCGATGGACCGGACGCAGATTTACGGCATTGCACTGCCCGAAGGGTCCGGACTGCCCGACATGGTGTTTTTCGGCTGTGGCATCCTGATCGGCGGGATGGGCGGGGTTCTGCAATCCGCCAGCCGCTCAATGATGGTGCGCCATACCGATCCCACAGCTCCGGTTGAAAGTTTCGGCCTTTATGGCTTGTCCGGCCGTGCGACCGCCTTTGCCGCGCCTTTGCTGATTGGCGTCGCAACAACTGTGACCGGTAGTGCAAGACTAGGGGTGTCACCGATCATTCTGTTGTTTATTCTGGGTCTATTCCTGATGCGCTGGGTAAAGCCGGAAGGGGATCAGAGCAGATGATTTTACTACGTTTTTTGGCACTATTAGCCACGATCGCATGGGCAGGCACGGCGGGGGCGCAGCCCTTAGCCAAGCAATTGTTCGGGGCGCAAAAGCAAAGCTCACAACAAAAACCAGCCGCTTTCGGCAGTTATTCGCGCGGATGTGCCGCCGGATCAGTGCAGCTGCCTGAAACCGGGCCGACATGGCAGGCGATGCGCCTGTCCCGCAATCGCAACTGGGGCCACCCCGAGGCAATAGATTACGTTCAAGACCTCAGCCGGTTTGCGGCCAAGCAGCCGGGCTGGAATGGTCTCTATGTCGGGGACATCAGCCAGCCACGGGGCGGGCCGATGACCTCGGGCCATCGCTCGCACCAATTGGGGCTGGATATCGATATCTGGATGCTGCCCGGAGACAACATGCGGCTGTCGCGTAACGCGCGTGAGAATATCTCGTCCATTTCCCTGCGTCGCGCGAACGGAGCCTTCGTCAACGGAAACTGGACCAAACAGCACCACGCCGTTCTGCGAGCAGCCGCAAAGGACAAGCGAGTCGCGCGGATTTTTGTGTTCCCAGGTGCCAAGGTTCAGATGTGCAAGGAAGAAAAGGGCAACCGGGCTTATCTGCGCAAGATCCGGCCTTGGTGGGGCCATCACTACCACTTCCATGTGCGCCTGAAATGCCCGCGCGGGTCTAAAGGCTGCGTCAATCAGGACCCGCCGCCAAAGGGTGATGGCTGCGCACAGGCGCAGGAATGGGTCAACAATATCCTCAACCCTCCGCCACCAGATCCGAACGCGCCTGCGCCAAAGAAACGTCGCGAATATGTTTTGGCCGATCTGCCCCAGCAATGCGCTGCCGTTTTGTCGTCCAACTGATTGCCGCTGCTTTGTGGGCCGGTCAGGTCGCAGCGGTTGAGATCAAGAGCGCCACATTTCTGGGCAGCTACACATGGGTCGAGGCCACCGATTGGTTCGGTGGCTTCTCGGCCATACACCTGAGCGACGACGGATCCTACGTCACCCTCCTGAGCGACCGAGCAACTCTGGTCACGGCACGGATCACGCGCGATGGAGATGCGATATCGGGTGTCGAAGTGCAAAACCGCGGGCCGCTTCTGTCCAGCATGGGGCGTAAGCTGAGCGGCCGGGCGGGGGACTCCGAAGGAATCGCCCTTGCGCCAGGTGGCGGCTTTTTCGTGTCCTTCGAAGGTGTTCATCGCGTGGCCTATTATAGCTCTTCGGAGGCTAACGCGTTGGTTATGCCGCGCCCTCACGCCTTCAGCACGCTGAATCGCAACGGTTCTTTCGAAGGGCTGGCGATTGACGGGCAAGGGCACCTCTATACCCTGCCGGAGAAAACCCGCACGGCGAGCGGCGATATTCCGGTTTTTCGCTGGAACGGGACCACCTGGTCGACCCCTTTTACCCTTCCACCGCGGGATCGCTTCCTGCCCGTTGCGGCTGATTTCGGCCCAGATGGGCGCTTCTATGTGCTTGAGCGTTCGGTCGCATTCATCGGATTTCGGACCCGCCTGCGCCGATGGGACGTCTCAAATGACACACCACACGCCGAGGAGGTTCTGCTGGAAACCGAAACCGGTACACATGACAACCTCGAAGGTCTGTCGGTCTGGCGCGACGATCAGAACCGCCTGCGCGCAACGATGATCTCGGACGATAACTTTCTGGCGCTGCAGCGGACTGAGCTGGTGGAATACCTCCTGCCCGATTGACAGGACCAGACCAAGGGTCTAAACGCACGGCTTGCCTTGGGATGAGCCCTTGGCCAAGTCGCCGCTACCTTGTCAAAACGGGCATCTGAAAATGCAACGCTCTTATATTCCCGGCATCCTTGCCATGGCCGCCATTGTTGTGGCCTCGAACATTCTGGTTCAGTTCCTGATCCTCGACGGTCTGCTGACCTGGGGTGCTTTCACCTATCCGCTGGCCTTCCTAGTCACTGACATCATGAACCGCGTCTATGGCGTGGGTCCGGCCCGCAAGGTCGTGTTCGCCGGGTTTGTCACCGGTATCATCTGCTCGCTGATCGGTAGCCAGATCATGCTGCAGGGCGATGGTTTCACCTATGCCGCCGTACCGCTGCGGATCGCTGTTGCCTCGGGCACCGCCTTCCTGATCGCGCAGCTGACCGATGTCACCGTGTTCAACGCCATGCGTGGTGGCCGCTGGTGGCGAGCGCCGTTGGTTTCGACTCTGGTCGGATCGGCGCTGGACACTGCAATCTTCTTTACACTGGCCTTCTCGGCCTCGGTCACTTTCTTCGGTGCCAACGCTGACGCAGCAATCAACTGGGCATGGGAGCCTGTGCCGTTCATGCTGTCCGGCCCGATGGCTCCGCTGTGGGTCACGCTGGCCTTTGCGGACTGGCTGGTGAAGCTGTCACTGGCCCTGATTGCCCTGATCCCGTTCAAGGTGATCGTCGCCCGTCTGACCGCCGCACAGCCTGCGTAAAAAAGTGCTTTGAGAATGGCGCATCTTGTGTCAGGCTCAAAACTAACCGCAACAGATAGAAAAGGAGGTGATCCAGTGTCAAGAAAGAGATTGGAGAGAGGTGTTGGAACAACCGGGGGGGAAGCCTGCTAGGGCAGCCCTTGGCGGAGCGCTCGCTCCGGCTGGTCGATTGATCTAACCGACCCGACCTCCTTGTACTTTCGAAGGGCCGTCCCACCGGGGCGGCCCTTTCTGTTTCCTCCCGCGCCTTGTAAGGTCTGACCCATGTTGCGCATCACAGACGATATCATTCTGCAGGATTGGGAAATGACCGAGAGCTTTGTCCGCTCCTCCGGTCCCGGTGGGCAGAACGTCAACAAGGTCTCGACCGCAGTCGAGCTTCGGTTTGAGGCTTCACGCTCTCCATCCCTGCCGGAGCCGGTGAAGAACCGCCTGAAACGTCTGGCCGGGCGGCGCTGGACCAAGGATGGCGCAATCATCATTCAATGCGAAGAAACCCGGTCGCAGGCCCGCAACCGCGAACTTGCCCGGGCCCGACTGGCCGAATTGATCGCCCGAGCGCTGGTCAAACCCAAACGACGGGTCGCGACGAAGCCGACCTATGGGTCGGTCAAACGGCGGCTGGCGGCGAAAAAAGCCCGTGGCGACGTCAAGGCGCTGCGCGGCAAAGTCTCGGAAGAATGATCTGGTATCTTTGGGATGCGTTGCTACTCTGCCCCTGACTGGCAGGAGGGGTAACGACGTGAGGCTGAACGGCAAAACCGCAATCGTCACCGGCGGTGCATCCGGATTCGGGGCGGGAATTGTACAGAAATTCCTGATCGAAGGCGCGCGCGTGATGATCGCTGACATCAACGGCGACGCGGCGCAGGACCTGGCGGCGCAACTGGGCTCCGCCGCCATGGCGCAACAGGTGGATGTCAGCGACGGCGCGTCGGTTCAGGCCATGGCCGACGCGGTCGAGGCCGCCTTTGGACAGCTCGATATTCTGGTCAACAACGCGGGCGTCACTCATCTGCCCACCCCGCTGGAAGACGTGAGCGAAGAGGATTTTGACCGCGTATTCAACGTGAACATGAAGTCAGTATACCTGACTGCCCGCGCCTTTGTCCCGGCGATGAAGGCGCGAGGTGCCGGGGCGATCCTCAACGTTGCCTCAACCGCAGGGCTGTCGCCGCGCCCCAATCTGAACTGGTACAATGCCTCCAAGGGTTGGATGATCACCGCGACGAAAACAATGGCGGTCGAACTGGCCCCCTCTGGCGTGCGGGTCAATGCCATCTGCCCGGTCGCGGGGGAAACGCCGCTGCTGAAATCCTTCATGGGCGAAGATACGCCCGAGATTCGCGCCAAGTTCCTCTCAACCATCCCGCTTGGTCGCTTTTCAACCCCACAGGACATGGCCAACGCGGCCCTGTTTCTCTGCTCGGACGAGGCCAGCATGATCACCGGCACAGCGCTCGAGGTCGACGGTGGCCGCTGTATCTGATCCGCTCTTCATCTGGCCAAAAATACCTCCGCCGGAGGCAGCGCGCGCTAGCGCGCTTTCGGCCCAACACAAAAGGCGAAAATGACCCCCGGAGCCCGAAACCTTATCACCGATGTCCCCGGCCTTAAGGTCGGCAATGCGCAGGAGACAGCGCTGAAGTCCGGCACAACGGTTCTGACAGCCGACGCGCCGTTCACTGCCTCGGTCCACGTGATGGGCGGGGCTCCCGGCACGCGCGAAACCGACCTGCTGGCCCCCGACAAATCCGTCACCCATGTCGACGCCATCACTTTGTCCGGTGGATCGGCCTTTGGTCTGGATGCCTGCTCGGGCGTCTCGGACGCGCTACGGGCACAAGACCGGGGATTTCCTGTCGGCGATATCAAGGTCCCAATCGTTCCCGGCGCAATCCTGTTCGACCTGTTGAACGGTGGTGACAAGGCATGGGACGAGAACCCTTACCACGCTTTGGGACGCAAGGCATTTGAGACCGCCAGCAAGGATTTCACCCTGGGCACAACTGGGGCAGGGACCGGAGCCTTGGCGGCGATGCACAAAGGCGGGCTGGGTTCGGCCTCATTCGTTTTGGACAGCGGAGTGACCGTTGGCGCTTTGGTGGCAGCGAACCCGCTGGGTAGTGTGACAACGCGGGGTGATCGCCACTTCTGGGCCGCCCCGTTCGAGATTGGCGATGAATTCGGCGGTTTAGGGCCTGATCCCAGCGCCGGACTGGGCCAATCGCAAATCAGCCGTAAGTCGCAGGCCATGCGTGCCGACCCGCAGAAGGCCAACACGACGATAGCAATCGTTGCCACCGACGCGGCCCTCTCCAAACCTCAATGTCAGAGACTTGCGGTCGCCGCCCATGATGGGATCGCGCGCGCAATCGTTCCCGCGCATACGCCGGGCGATGGCGATCTGGTGTTTGGTGTCAGCACCGGGGCAAAACCTATGACCTCCGAGGCCGAGCTTGGGCAGATCGGTCACGCGGCCTCTCTCTGCCTGGCGCGGGCGATCGCACGGGCGGTTTATCTTGCGAAACCCGTCTACGACGATTTGCTACCTTGCTGGTCGACGCTGAACGCAACAGATTAGAAACGCCCACACAGGCGCATAAAGGCGCGTATGCGCGGCAATCTGCCCGTTGACTCTGGGCCGCTCAAAAGCACCATCTGCGCAAGCCACCAAGTATCGGAGCCAAAATATGAATCGCATCCTAGCTACAGCAATCATCGGCCTGCTGGCCCTGCCAGCCTATGCGGAAGGCGACGCCGAAGCAGGCAAGAAAGCCTTTAACAAGTGCAAATCCTGCCACATGATCGCGGACCCCGAGGGCGAAGTGATCGTCAAGGGCGGCAAGACCGGGCCGAACCTCTATGGCATCGCAGGTCGGACTGCGGGCACCTATGAGGGGTTCAAATACGGCGACAGCATCGTTGCTGCCGGTGAAAACGGGCTGGTCTGGGACGAAGAGACCTTCGTCGCCTATTCGCAGGACCCCAAAGCGTTCTTGAAGGATTACTTGGGCGAGACCGCGGCCAAATCCAAGATGTCTTTCCGTCTGAAAAACGGCGGCGAGGATGTCTATGCCTACATCGTGAGCGTCTCTGGCGAATAAATTCGGACGAAAATCCTGTTGGACATGACGAAAGGCCGCACACCTGCGGCCTTTCGTGCGATTGATAACCTGACCAATCATTGCCACCTTCGTTCCATGCGGTGCCCGTGCTCAGCCCTATGACACCGACCCGCCACGCCGATCTGGCCATTGCATAACCCCAAATTCCCGCCGTTCCGGCGGATCGGCATCAGGAGATGACAGATGGGATTGATGATTCCGGCCTGGGTTGATGGCCAATTGACCCCCGTCGACAAGCTGGAGGCGCATGAAAAGGGCCTCAAGCACAAGGCCGTGTCTGTCTTTGTCGTGCGGGGCACCGAAATTCTGCTGCAGCGTCGCGCCATGGGCAAATATCATACGCCGGGTCTTTGGGCGAATACCTGCTGCACGCATCCCGACTGGAACGAAAGCGCCTCGGCCTGTGCTGTGCGCCGCCTGCGAGAGGAATTGGGGATCACCGGCCTCTATCCGGAATACCGCCATCGGCTGGAATATCACGCTGATGTCGGCAACAGCATGGTGGAACATGAGGTCGTTGATGTCTTCCTCGCCCATGTCCGCGGACCTTTGAAAATCGAGCCTAACCCGGACGAAGTGATGGATATCCGTTGGATCGACTATCACGATCTGCTGGCTGAAGTACGCCGCCATCCCACCCGTTTCACGCCGTGGCTCAAGATCTACCTCGCCAACCATGCCGACACGATTTTTGGCCCAGATCTGATCATCTCGGCCAAGAGGTAGTCCCTGCGCCTTGCAAGGACCGCCCAAGCCGCCTACATCATCGCGTCATGGCCAAGCAGAAGACAGACCCGAATTACAAAGTCATCGCCGAGAATCGGCGCGCCCGCTTCGATTACGCAATCGAAGAGGATATCGAGTGCGGCATCATGCTGGAGGGCTCTGAGGTCAAATCCCTACGGGCGGGTGGGTCGAACATCGCCGAAAGCTATGCCTCAGTCGATGACGGAGAGCTATGGCTGATCAACAGCTACATTGCCCCCTATGAGCAAGCCAAGGTTTTCAAGCATGAAGAACGCCGCCGCCGCAAGCTGTTGGTGTCGCGCAAAGAACTGTCGAACCTTTGGAATGCAACCCAGCGCAAGGGCATGACGCTCGTGCCGCTGGTGCTGTATTTCAACCACAAGGGCCGGGCGAAGCTGAAGATCGGGATCGCCAAGGGTAAAAAGCTGCATGATAAGCGCGAAACCCAGGCCAAGAGGGATTGGTCGCGGCAGAAGCAGCGGTTGATGAAAGATCACAGCTAACTCGAACCGCAATTGAGGGCTGCGCCGAGCTGAAGCCCGGCTTACCCGGCGACTGCAGATCGCGTGATCAGAATGCCATGGCTGCCTGAACGGCGCGTTGCCAACGGGCATAGGCGGCGTCGCGGTCCTCTTGCGGCATGTCAGGCTCGAATCGCTGGTCCAACTGCCATGTCTCGGCGAAACCGTCCTGATCGGGATAGATTCCGGCCTTCATGCCCGCCAGCCATGCCGCCCCCAAGGCGGTTGTTTCCTGCATCACGGGCCGATCCACTGGCGCGCCCAGAATGTTCGAGAGGCCCTGCATGGCCCAGTCAGAAGCGCTCATCCCGCCATCGACGCGCAGGATCACCTCTGCCTCGGCCCCCCAGTCACCCTGCATGGCGTGCCACAGGTCTCGGGTCTGGAACGCGATGCTTTCCAGTGTGGCACGGGTGATTTCGGCCCGGCCCGAGTTGCGGGTCAGTCCGAACATCGCGCCACGGCAATCCGGTTTCCAATAGGGCGCGCCCAGACCGGTGAAGGCGGGCACCAGCACCACATGCTGGTTCGGATCGGCCTGCTTGGCCAGATCGCCGCTCTGCGGGGCCGAGTCGATGATTTGCAGCGCGTCGCGCAGCCACTGAACGGCGGCCCCGGCGATAAAGATCGAGCCTTCCAACGCATAAGTCCGCTGCCCATCCAGCTGATACCCGACCGTGGTGAGCAGACGATTCTTCGAGGCAACCGGCTGCGTGCCGGTGTTCAACAGAGCGAAACAGCCAGTGCCATAGGTCGATTTCATCATGCCGGGCTGGAAACAAGCCTGTCCGATAGTGGCGGCCTGCTGGTCCCCGGCCACGCCCAGAATAGGGATATTGCCGCCAAGCAGCGTTGTCGCACCGAAATCAGCAGCGCAATCCAGCACCTCTGGCAGCATCGCCATCGGGACGTCCAGCAGATCGCAGATCTCAGCGCTCCATGCGCCTTTGTGGATGTCGAACAACAGGGTCCGGGCGGCGTTGGTGGCATCGGTGACGTGGTTGCGCCCTTCGGTCAACCGCCAGATCAGGAAACTGTCGATGGTGCCGAATAGCAGCTCTCCGGCTTCGGCCTTTTCGCGGGCGCCCGGAACGGTATCCAACAGCCATTTGACCTTGGTGCCCGAGAAATAAGGGTCTAACAGCAGCCCGGTTTGCAGAGTCACATCATCCTCGCACCCGGCCTGTTTGTAGCGGGCGCAGATATCGGCGGTGCGGCGGTCCTGCCAGACAATGGCATTGTGGATCGCCTTGCCGGTGGTCTTGTCCCAGACCACGGTGGTTTCACGCTGGTTGGTGATGCCGATCCCGGCGATTTGCGCAGGCGTTGTGCCCGTGGCCTCCATCACCTCCTGACAAACGCTCAGAACGCTGTTCCAGATATCCTCGACATCATGTTCAACCCAGCCTTCCTGCGGGAAATGCTGGGGAAATTCCTGCTGGGCCGTGCCCACGCGCTGCATCTGAGCGTCAAACAAAATTGCGCGCGATGATGTCGTGCCCTGATCAATAGCCAGAATATATGTCATGCCCGCGTTCCTCCCCCGGTGGTGTTTTGCGGGACTTTAGCGCAAACACTCGCGCAGGGGCCAGAGCAGAAATCAGGCCGCAGCAACCGGTATATTGTCGATCAGCCGCACGCCATCCGCCCAGGCGGTGACGAACAGGCGGGCCGGGCGGTCGGCGCGGGGAAGGGCCTGCAGCGTCTCAGAGCAGCGTAGGTCGATATATTCGACCTCGGTGAAGCCAGCCTCAATCAGAGAATCCCGTGCAGCTTGCGCAAGCGGCGCGAAATCCGCGCCCTTTGACAGCGCCTTTGCCATTTCGCGCATGATCTGGTTCTTCTGGGCCGCGATCTGCAGCCCTTCGGCTGAGAGGCGCAGATTGCGCGAGGACATCGCCAAGCCTGATGGTTCACGCACGGTGGGGCAGCCGGCGACCTCGATCGGGATATCCAAATCGCGGGCCATGCTCCGCACGACCAACAGCTGTTGATAGTCTTTTTCGCCGAAATAGGCTCGATCCGCCTGCGTTTGCAGGAACAGTTTGGCGACGACAGTGGCGACGCCTTCGAAGTGACCGGGGCGGAAGGGCCCCTCCATCACATCGGTCAGGCCCGCGACCGTTACAGTTGTCGAGAACCCCTCGGGATAGATCTGATCCGGGTCCGGCACATAGATCGCGTCAACACCATAGGGGGAGAGCTTTTCGGCATCCTCATGCTCGGTGCGCGGGTAGTTGGCCAGATCCTCGGGGTTGTTGAACTGTTTGGGATTCACAAAGATCGTGACAATCACGCGGTCGCATCCGGCCTTGGCCGCCTCGACCAGTGACAAATGCCCCTGATGCAGCGCGCCCATTGTGGGGACGACGCCGATTATCTCTCCGTCACGGTGCCATTGCGTGGTCAAAGCCCGCAGGTCCGCCAATCGGCGTAGAATTGGCGCGGTCATGTGCTGGCGCCTTTGGGGGCCTGATCCGCAAACACATGCTCATCCGCCGGGAAGGTGCGGGCGCGTACTTCGGCGGCGTATTCGGCAATGGCGGCTTCGGCCAAGGGGCCAAGCTCGGCATAGCGTTTGACGAATTTCGGTTTGAACGCAGTGAAAAAGCCAACCATGTCGTCGACCACAAGAATCTGTCCATCACAGCCGGCCGAGGCCCCGATGCCGATGGTCGGAATTGCCACCTCAGCCGTGATCCGGTCGGCCAGACCTTGCGGAACCTTCTCTAACACGACCGAAAACGCACCTGCCTGTGCCACGGCGGCGGCATCAGCCAGCACCGCGTCGGCCTGTTCGTCGCGGCCTTGCACCTTATAGCCGCCCAGCGTGTTGATGGATTGCGGCGTCAGGCCGATATGGGCCATCACCGGGATGCCGCGCTTGACCATAAAGCGGATGGTTTCGGCCATCTCGACCCCGCCTTCCAGTTTCACCGCACCCGCCCCGGTTTCCGCCATCAGGCGAGCGGCATTGCGGAAAGCCTGCGCGGGGCTTTCCTCGTAGCTGCCAAACGGCATGTCGATCACCATCATCGCGCCTTCCAGCCCACGCGCGACGGCCTGACCGTGCAGGATCATCATCTCCATCGTCACGCCAAGGGTCGATTCCAACCCGTGCAGCACCATTCCGACGCTGTCGCCAACAAGGACAAAGTCGCAATGCGCGTCCATCAGTCGGGCCATCGGTGTGGTATAGGCCGTCAGACTGACCAAAGGATCGCCGCCTTTACGCGCGCGGATATCCTCGGCGTTCGGGGCTTTTTTGCGGGCTGTGGCGCTCATGCTCGGCTCCGGCACGGTTCATGTTGCAGCGCGGCATAACAGATCGGACCGGGCCCGCGAAACCCCGGTTGCGCGAACATTTCCTTGAATGACCCTAGGTTTAAGGGAACACTGGCCTCCGAAAGGCCCGAAAACACGCGGCTACGTTGACATCAACGGGGAGAGATTTTCATGACAAAGCAGATGTTTCGAACCTTCGGATCGGTCTTGGCGCTAAGCGCCAGTGTGCTGGCGACGCAGGCATTGGCGAAATCCGACATCACCATCGCCATGCAACTGGAGCCACCGCATCTGGACCCGACCAGTGCCGCCGCGCAGGCCATTGATTCGGTTGTTTACACCAATATTTTCGAAGGTCTGACCCGTTTCATGGGGGATGGCTCGGTCGTGCCGGGGCTGGCTGAAAGCTGGGAAATCTCAGACGACGGCACTGTCTACACCTTCAAGCTGCGTGATAGCGTGACCTTCCATGATGGCACCAAGATGGATGCCGATGACGTCAAGTTCAGCCTGGATCGAGCTATGGTCGAGGACAGTGCGAATGCGCAAAAGGCGCTGTTCGCCGGCATCGAAAGCGTCGAAGCAGTGGACCCGACGACCGTCAAGGTGACCCTGTCCGAGCCAAACGGGAACTTCCTGTTCAACTTGGCCTGGGGCGACGCCGTGATCGTGGCCTCAGACAGCATCGACGACATCAAGACCAACCCGGTCGGAACCGGGGCTTTCACATTTGGCGAATGGGTGCAGGGCGACAGCATTACGCTGAACCGCAATCCCGATTATTGGGGCGATCAGCCTGCGTTAGAGACGGCTACGTTCAAGTTCATCTCGGATCCGACGGCCGCTTTTGCCGCCATGATGGCCGAGGATGTGGATGTGTTCGACAATTTCCCCGCGCCCGAGAACCTGCCTCAGTTCGAGGCCGATCCACGCTTTCAGGTGCTTGTCGGCTCCACCGAGGGGGAGACGATCCTGTCCACGAACAACAAGCAGGCGCCCTTTGACGATATCCTCGTTCGGCAGGCGCTGGCCCACGCGATCGACCGTCAGGCCATCATTGACGGAGCCATGTTCGGCTATGGCACCCCTATCGGCACCCATTTCGCACCGCATCACCCGGCCTATGTCGATCTGACCGGGAAATCCGCCTATGATCCGGAAAAAGCCAAATCCCTGCTGGCCGAGGCCGGTCTGGCAGACGGGTTCGAAACCACCCTGCATCTGCCGCCCCCGTCCTATGCGCGCCGAGGTGGAGAGATCATCGCGGCTCAATTGGCCGAGGTCGGGATCACGGCCGAGATCATCAATGTCGAATGGGCGCAGTGGTTGGAATCGGTCTTCAAAGGCAAGGATTTCGGTCTGACTATCGTCAGCCATACCGAGCCGATGGATATCGGCATCTACGCCCGGCCCGATTACTATTTCCAGTATGAAAGCTCGGATTTTCAGGCGCTGATGGATTTGCTGAACACCACAACCGACCCGGATGAGCGCACCCGCCTGATGGGTGAGGCACAGCGGCTGATCTCCAGCGACTACGTCAACGGCTACCTGTTCCAATTGGCCAAGCTCGGTGTGGCGAAAGGAGGCGTTCAGGGGCTTTGGCAGAATGCGCCAACAGCCGCCATTGATCTGACCGCGATAAGCTGGGCCGAGTGAATTAAACCCGGGGCCAGTTTCTGCGGCCCCGGAATATTGCCGTTTCCGAGTAGACGCCGTGATGACAATGTTCCGTATCGTTTGCCTTTTTGCATTAACTGTTTTTCTAACCACCGCTCCGGTTGAAAACGCTGGGGCTCAGAATGCATTGGGGGGTCGACTTGACGCCCTGGCCGGAACACCTGAGAACCCTCTGGAGGTCGGGGTCGGCATCAAGATCGACCAGATCACAAGTGTCGACCAAAAGGCTGAAAACTACGGCGCAGTTGTGGTTCTGCGGGTTGAGTGGATCGATCCCGCGCTGGCCTTCGACCGTGACGTTGCGAGACGTGACATTCGGGTGTTCAATCCATCGGCGCTGGCTGATCATGCCGCGCAGATCGGTGCAGTTCTACCAGCCTTTGTCATACACAACCAACAATCCAACAAATGGATCCACGAATCTGCGGCCTCTTTGCGCTATGATGGGCGGGTTGTCTATGTCGAGAAGTCTTCGCTGACCCTCCAGGCACCGCATTTCAACTTCCGAAAATACCCGTTCGACACGCAGGAGTTCCATTTCGACGTCGTCTCGATTTTTCCGTCCGAATACGTGTCCTATTATCCGCTGGATGAGTTCTCGGGCCTCGGCAATCTGCTTGGTGAGGAGGAGTGGATTTTGGACAATGACCGGCTTGAGGTTTCGCGAGTCATCGGATTGTCAGGCCGAGAAAGCGATCAGGTGGCGCTGATTTTCGAAGGCAAGCGGCACCTGACTTACTACGTTATCCGGGTGTTCCTGCCGATGCTGGTGCTGGTCACGGTCGGCTGGGCGTTGTTTTTCCTCGACGAGTATCGCAGGCGGATCGAGATCGCAGGCGGGAACCTGTTGGTTTTTGTGGCCTTCAACTGGGCGATTTCGGCGGATTTGCCGAAACTCGGCTATCTGACTTTTCTGGATTTTGTGCTTCAATGCATGTTCCTGATGACCGGCGCGCTGATCGTATTCAACGTCGCCTTGCGCAAGCTGAAGGTCGCAGGGCGGGAGTCGGCGGCCAGAAAGCTGGACAACTACGCGATCAAGTGGATCTACCCGCTGGGCTATGCGGCAATTGTCGGCTACGCGGTATTTGCCTACCTGCTTGTGCCTTAGGTGCTGGACCCGTCCCGATTGTGACCCTAACGTGGCGCTGATGCTTCGCTATGCCCTCAAACGTATGATTTCGCTGGTGATCAGCCTGGCGGTTGCCTCGGTGGTGATCTTCGCTGTGATCGAGATCGCGCCAGGCGATCCGGCCTCATTCATGCTGGGCGTCAATGCGCAGCCCGATACGCTGGCCGCGCTGCGGGCCGAGTTGGGGTTGGATATGTCCAAACTCGATCGGTACTTTAACTGGGTCGGAGGGATGCTGACCGGCGATTTTGGCACTTCTTACACCTATCGCACGCCGGTCTTGCAGATGATCGCGGATCGGCTATGGGTATCCTTGCCGCTGGCGCTTTGTGCGCTGACCCTGTCTACCCTGATTGCCTTTCCAACGGGCATCTACGCTGCCGCCCGTCGTGGCAAGCCGGGGGATTTGACAGTCATGGGGGCCACGCAATTGGGTATTGCCGTGCCGAACTTCTGGTTCGCGATGATGCTGGTCCTGATCTTCGCCATCAACCTGCGCTGGTTCAACGCCGGAGGGTTCGCCGGTTGGGACAAAGGGTTCTGGACCGGGCTGCATTCCCTGACCCTCCCCGCCATCGCCTTGGCGCTGCCGCAAGCGGCCATTCTGGCGCGTGTGATGCGGTCGTCGCTGCTCGACATACTTGGTGAGGATTTCATGCGCACAGCCCGTGCCAAGGGGCTTTCCCGCCGTCAGGCACTGTGGAGACACGGAGTGCGCAATGCACTGATCCCGGTGCTAACGATCATCGGGCTGCAATTTTCCTTCCTGCTGGCCGGGTCGATCATCATCGAACAGGTTTTCTACCTGCCCGGCCTCGGGCGGTTGGTGTTTCAGGCGATCTCGGCCCGTGATCTGATCGTGGTGGAATCCGTGGTGATGCTTCTGGTCTTCGCCGTCATCACCGTGAACTTTCTGGTCGATCTGGCTTATGCCGCCGTGGACCCACGGCTGAGGAGCCGGACATGAGCCGCAACCTGATCCTTGGGGCGTCGCTGTCGTCATTGGTTCTGCTGGCAGCATTGGTGTCTTTTGTCTGGACGCCCTATGACCACGCTGCTCTGGACATTCCCGCGAAACTGCAACCGCCCAACGCGCAGCATTGGTTCGGCACCGATCACTTCGGGCGCGACATGTTCTCGATGATCATGGTCGGCGCGCGCACGTCCATCGCCGTTGCGTTGGTGGCGGTGGGGATCGGTGTGGCGTTGGGCGTGCCCCTGGGCCTGACGGCGGCTGCGCGCAAGGGGTCTTGGCTGGATGAAGTAATCATGCGCGGCAACGATCTGGTATTCGCCTTCCCCTCTCTGGTCATCGCCATCCTAATCACCGCCGTTTTTGGAGCCGGAGCGATCAACGCGATCATCGCTATTGGCATCTTCAACATCCCCGTCTTTGCGCGCATCACGCGAGGGGCCGCGTTGTCGCTTTGGGAACGGGAGTTCATCTTAGCTGCCCGCGTTTCCGGTAAAGGCGCGGCTCGGATTTCTGCAGAACATATCCTGCCCAATGTCGCCAACCTGCTGATCGTGCAGGGAACCATCCAGTTTTCGCTGGGAATTCTAGCCGAGGCGGGGCTGAGTTACGTCGGTCTCGGCGCGCAACCACCCACGCCAAGCTGGGGTCGGATGCTGGCCGATGCGCAGACAATGGTCAGTATTGCCCCGCATTTGGCTCTAATTCCGGGTCTGGCAATCATTGTGACGGTGCTGGGTCTGAACTTGCTGGGTGACGGTCTGCGCGACTGGCTGGACCCTCGCATTCGGGTGGCGCGGGCATGAACCTGTTGCGGATCGAAAACCTGTCTCTGGCCATTCATGAAGCTGAGATTCTGAAGCAAGTCAGTCTGTCAATTGCGCCCGGTCAGATCGTGGCGGTCACGGGAGAGAGCGGCTCGGGCAAGTCCATGACTGCGCTGGCCATCATGCAACTGATGCCAGACGGCGCGAGCACCGACGGGTCGATACATCTGGACGGGCAAGAGATTCTAAACCTGCCTGAGACTGAAATGTGCGCCCTTCGCGGCGCGTCGATCGGAATGGTGTTTCAGGAACCGATGGCCGCTCTGAACCCGGTCAAAACCATCGGTGATCAGGTGATGGAGACCATCCTGATCCACAAAGCGATGCCCCGCGCGCAAGCTGAGGCCCGCGCGCAAGAGGTTCTCAGCCGTGTTGGCCTGCCTCCTAACCGTTTCCCTCTGTCCCGCTACCCGCATGAGCTCTCGGGTGGCCAGCGTCAGCGTGTGGTCATCGCGATGGCGATTGCACTCAGGCCCAGGTTGCTGATCGCGGATGAGCCCACGACAGCCCTGGACGTAACCACTCAGGCCCAAATACTGGACCTACTGAAGGGGCTTGTACGCGAATATGACATGGGGCTTCTGATGATCACTCATGATCTGGCCGTGGTGGCCGATATGGCGGATCAGATCGTGGTCATGCGCCGGGGCGAAGTTGTCGAAAGCGGCGCAACCGACCATCTGCTTCAAAACATGCAGCACCCCTATACGCGGATGCTCTTTGACGCCTCAAACCATCAAGTTGCTCTGCCCGAAACTCAGGAGCAAAAGCCCTTGCTTGAGGTCACCAACGTGGTCCGTGACTATCGCCTGCCGCGCACGGGACTATTCACAAAGCCCGCCCATATGCGGGCGGTGGACACAGTCAGCTTTACCCTCAACCGCGGGGAGCGTCTGGGTTTGGTCGGAGAGTCAGGTTGTGGAAAATCGACCCTAACACGGGCTATTTTGGGGCTGGAGGAGGTCCAATCGGGCGATATCCGGCTGGACGGCGCGCCCGTTTTCTCGGGCCACAAGTCAAATCTCGACGTGCGCCGCAAGATGCAGGTCGTGTTTCAGGACCCTTATGGCAGCTTCAACCCGCGCCACCGCGTCGCGCGGTTGATCACAGAGCCGTTTCACCTGCTGGAAGCCCCTCCGACTGGGTCCGAGCGTCAGGACAGGATCGCCGAAATGCTGCGCGCTGTCGGCCTCAGCCCGGATGATGCCGAGAAATACATCCACGAATTCTCGGGTGGGCAGCGGCAGCGTATCGCCATTGCCCGCGCGTTGATCATCCGCCCAGAACTGATCCTGTTTGACGAGGCAGTCTCGGCCCTCGATGTGTCGGTCAGGGCGCAGATCCTCGATCTTCTGGCGGAACTGTGCGCGGCCTATGATCTGACCTACCTGTTCATCAGCCACGATCTGAGCGTCGTGCGCACGGTAACGGATCGGGTGATGGTGATGCAGGCCGGGAAAATCGTTGAACAGGGCGAGACCGAGGATGTCTTTGCCAATCCCCGCCATCCCTATACCCGCAAGCTGATCTCTGCCGCGCCGCAGCTGCCTGAAATTGGGCGCAAAATAGCATGATTTTCGCTTTTTTAGAGCCTAAATACAGGAGTTCCCAATGACCAACCCTATTTGGTTCGACCCCAGCCAATGCCTGATCGGCGGGGAATGGAAAACGACGGCTGCGGGGGAATACTTGCCGCTTGTGAACCCTTCGGACGGGTCGGAACTCTGCCAGATTGCACGTGGTCAACAGGCCGATATCGACGCGGGCGTTGCTGCCGCGCGATCTGCGTTGAACGGGGACTGGGGCGGGATCCCCGCGTTCGAAAGGGGGCGCATCCTGAGCAGACTGGGGCAATTGGTTCTGGACCGGGTCGACGACCTCGCCCGGCTTGAGGCCATGGATGTCGGCAAACCGCTGACCCAGGCCCGCGCCGATGCCATCGCTTTGGCGCGGTATTGCGAATTCTATGGAGGTGCAGCGGATAAGGTGATGGGTGAAACCATTCCCTATCTCGACGGATACACCGTCTACACCCTGCGCGAGCCGCATGGCGTCACGGGGCATATCGTGCCGTGGAATTACCCGATGCAGATCATTGGACGCTCGGTCGGGGCGGCGCTGGCCATGGGCAATGCATGCGTTTTGAAACCCGCCGAAGAGGCCTGCTTGACCGCCCTCGCCTTCGCCCATCTGGCGGTTGAGGCCGGTTTGCCCGCCGGAGCGCTGAATGTCGTTCCCGGTCTGGGGGCTGAGGCTGGCGCGGCGCTGTCCGGGCACGCGGGCGTTGACCATATCTCGTTCACCGGGTCGGTCGCGACGGGGGCCTTGGTGCAGCAGGCGGCCGGGAAAAATGTGGTTCCAGTGACGCTGGAGCTGGGCGGGAAGTCTCCGCAACTGGTTTTCGATGACGCCGATTTAGAAGCTGCCCTACCGTTTCTGGTCAATGCGGGCATTCAGAACGCGGGACAAACCTGCTCGGCCTCGTCGCGCATTCTGGTGCAGCGCGGTTTGTATGAACAGGTCAAGGAGCGGATGGCCGAGGCCTACGCGCAACTGACCGTTGGGCCCGCGTTGGATGATCTGCGCGTAGGGCCGCTGATATCGGATCGGCAGAAGGCAATTGTTTCAGGGTTCTTGTCCAAAGGCGCAGATTTGGCGATTGCCGGGCAGGGGCAGATCGTTCCTGAGGCACCAGAAGCGGGGGCCTATGTACGCCCTACGCTGTTTGCCGACGTTCCCGCCGATCACGCTCTGGCCCGGGAGGAGATCTTTGGCCCAGTGCAGGTCTTGATCCCGTTTGAGACCGAAGAACAGGCTCTAACCATAGCTAACAGCACAGACTACGGTTTGG
This sequence comes from Ruegeria sp. ABV3_008, assembly GCF_056161185.1. NCBI lineage: Bacteria > Pseudomonadati > Pseudomonadota > Alphaproteobacteria > Rhodobacterales > Roseobacteraceae > Ruegeria > Ruegeria sp. ABV3_008. Next base: position 127,017 of record NZ_JBSWYP010000010.1, read on the forward strand.
TCGCCAGCATCTGGACACGCGACGGGGCGCGGCAGATGCGATTGGCCAAGCGCCTGCGTTCGGGGCAGGTGTTCATCAACAATTACGGCGCAGGCGGAGGCGTAGAGCTACCGTTCGGAGGGGTCGGGAAATCCGGCCACGGTCGCGAAAAAGGGTTCGAGGCGCTCTATGGTTTTTCGCAACTCAAGACGGTGGCCGCCTTGCACGGCTAGACGATCACCTCGATAGGTTTCTGCGCACCAACGCCGAACACGCGCTTGTAGCGCTCGATTTCGTCAGCAGGTCCCATGGCCTTTTCCGGGTTGTCCGACAGTTTGACCGTCGGGCGCCCATTGGCAGACACCGCCTTGCACACCAGCGAGAACGGCGCCAGCGCGTCATCTGGAACAAGGCCGCGGAAGTCGTTGGTCAGCAGGGTGCCCCAGCCAAAGGAGATATTGCTGCGCCCTGCGAACTGACTGTGCAGCTCTTTGATCTTGTCGACGTCCAAACCGTCCGAGAATATGATCCGTTTCTGCTTTGGGTCCTCGCCACGTGACGTCCACCAGTCGATCGCAACCTCGGCACCAGCTGCGGGATCGCCGCTGTCGATGCGGATGCCCGTCCACCCAGCCAGCCAGTCGGGGGCGTGATCGAGAAACCCTTTGGTGCCATAGGTGTCGGGCAGGATGATGCGCAGATTGCCCTCATGTTCGTCATGCCAGTCGCTGAGAACGTCGTAAGGGGCTTGCGCCAGCGCCTCATCCGTATCTGCGAGGGCAGAATAGACCATGGGCAGCTCATGCGCGTTGGTGCCGATAGCTTCAACCTCACGCCGCATGGCGATCATGCAGTTTGAGGTACCGGTGAACGACTCGCCCAGCCCCTCGATCATGGCCTGAACGCACCAATCTTGCCACAGGAAGGAATGCCGCCGCCGCGTGCCGAAATCCGCGATCCCAAGCCCGTCGATAGAACCCAGCTGTTCGATCTTTTCCCACACACGCGTCATCGCACGGGCATAGAGCACCTGAAGCTCGAACCGGCGCATGTGGTTCAGAACGGCGCGGGATCGCAGTTCCATCAGCACGGCCAAAGCAGGGATTTCCCACAGCATGACCTCATGCCATTTGCCCTCGAAGGTCAGTTCGTATTGGTCGCCTTTACGCTCCAGATGGTAGGGCGGCAGGCGCATATTCTCGAACCATTCCATGAAATCCGAGCGGAACATTTGCCGTTTGCCGTAGAACATATTGCCCCGCAGCCACGTGCTTTCGCCGCGGCTGAGGCTGAGCGAACGGATATGATCCAGCTGTTCCCGCAGCTCACCTTCGTCAATCAAACGGGCCAGCGGCACGTGATTCGAGCGGTTGATCAGGGAAAACGCGACATCTGTTTGGGGCTTGTTGCGAAACACTGACTGGCACATCAGCAGTTTGTAGAAATCCGTGTCGATCAAAGACCGCACAATCGGGTCGATCTTCCATTTGTGATTGTAGACACGGGTCGCGATGTCGACCATGGGGAACTCCTGCAATTTCCGTTGTTAGATCAATCAGCACGGCGAATGGCAAGAGTCGCTGATTCGGTGACAATGCCCGTTTGACGTCACAATGCGGGCTTATTGTCCGGTGTTTTCGCCGATTAGTGATGGGGTGGGATGGAAAGACAAAACTGATGGTTGTTAATGAGTATGTTGTACGATTTTGATTTGGTTGAAAGACCGGCCGAGGGGGATGTTCCGGCTCAGGTCTGTGCGCGGTTCAGAGATGTGAAGACCTCCGACGCGTTGCGAGGGGCTTCCCCGGGAATCCGCATGATGTTCCTAGACGCGGGGTTTGATCTCGACTCCCATGTCAGTGGCATCGTACCGGACAAGTTTCCAACCGAAGACCTGCCCGACCGAACCCGGATATTGCGCACTCTGTTCGACAACATCAAAACTCGCGGATTGCGGGGGGAATACTGCGGTGAGTTCGATTTGCGGCAATTCCTCGGCCACATTCGCCGCGCCGAGGCAGTTGATGGGCTTGTCCGGGTTATACCCATTCAGCGCCCTCCGGCACCGCAGCCTGACATGCCCAAACGCAGGACGGCAAAGGGGCGGATTGGTATTGGTCTTGGAGTTGCGGTGATTCTGTTCGCGGTGTTTAAGTATCTCGCAGAAACGGGTGCAGCGCCTTAGTCGGCCAGAGTAACCCCAGCGGCCTGCATGGCTTGTTGCGCCGCAGCCCACGAGCCATTCATGTCAATCGCACGGCAGGCGCTTTGCACAACGGTGACGTCGAAGCCCAGCTTCGCGGCATCAACGGCTGAATAGTGCACACAGAAATCGGTCGCGAGCCCCACGAGGGTCAATTGCGAAATGCCGCGTGTGTCCAGGTACCCTTTCAACCCCGTCGGCGTCGCCTGATCATTCTCGAAAAACGCCGAATAGCTGTCTATGGCGCTGCGGAACCCTTTGCGGATGATCAGGTCTCCATCCGTGCGCAAATCCGGGTGAAAACCCGCGCCATCAGTGCCCTGCACGCAATGGTCGGGCCACAGAACCTGCGGGCCATAGGGCATCTCAGTCATTTCAAAGGGGGCCCTGCCCGGATGCGAACTGGCGAATGAAGAATGCCCCGCCGGGTGCCAGTCCTGCGTCAGGATGACGGCGTCGAACCTGTCCATCATGGCGTTGATCGGGGCAACGATCTCGTCCCCTCCGGCCACGGCCAGCGCGCCGCCGGGGCAGAAATCGTTCTGGACGTCGATGACAAGCAGGGCATGAGTCATGGCAATCTCTCCTTTGGTCTATCGGTACGGCGCAGTGCAGGACGCGTCAATCCGATCCCTTGCGACTCTGCGCTGTCAGGTTTAGACCGCGCGCATGTACACGATCGCTGCCCTCTACCACTTCACCCGTTTCGCTGATCACGCCGCCCTGCGCGCGCCGCTCCTGGACCTGTGCCGCGCGCATTCGGTCAAAGGCACCCTGTTGCTGGCGCAAGAGGGGATCAACGGTACGATTGCTGGCCCGCGTTCCGGGATCGACGCCGTTCTGACGCATATAAAGGCCCTACCGGGCTGTTCCGATCTGGAGTGGAAAGAGGCCACTGCCGACCATCCGCCTTTTGGCAAGATGAAGGTGCGTCTGAAGAAAGAGATCGTGACCATGGGCCAGCCGGATGTCGATCCGCGTGCCCGCGTTGGCAATTATGTTGAACCCGAGGAATGGAACGATCTGATCCGCTCGGACGATGTGGTCGTGATCGACACGCGCAACGACTATGAGGTGGCGATTGGCACGTTTGAGGGCGCAATAGACCCTGAAACTGCCAGCTTCCGCGAATTTCCCGACTGGTGGGAGCAGAACAAGGACCGATTCCACAATAAGCGTGTCGCGATGTTCTGCACTGGTGGTATCCGCTGCGAGAAATCCACCAATTTTCTGCTGGGGCAGGGGGTCGAGGATGTCTATCACCTTAAAGGTGGCATCCTACGCTATCTCGAAGAAATGCCCGCTGGGGACAGCACCTGGCAGGGCGAGTGTTTCGTCTTCGACAATCGTGTGTCGGTTGGCCACGGTCTGGTCGAGGGGCCGCATAACTTGTGCCACGGTTGCCGCCGCCCGATCCTGCCCGAAGATGTGAAGCGCCCGGAATATGAACATGGCGTGTCTTGCCATCTTTGCGTGGATGAGACGTCGGAGGCCGACAAGATGCGGTTCCGCGAGCGGCAGAAACAGATCCTCCTGGCCCGCGCGCGTGGCGATGAACATCTGGGCAGCGTCTGAATTCCGCTTGCAGGTCGGCGGGGAATCCCGATGATTGTTGCCGGATTGCTGTGATGGAGTTTCAATGACCCGCAAACCGACAACTCTGGCGGAATGGAAATCGACCTTTCTAGCCGCTGCTGGGTTGGTGCTGGCCAGTTTCCTGGCATGGTTCGGCCTGTCGCAGTTGAGTGAGACCACCGCTGGGGACACGATCGGCACCATTGCCTCGGTCGCGTTGCTGATCTGGTTGGTGTCGCAGTCGTGGTACTACATGACCCAGGTGAAATCGCCGCGCAGGTTGTTGTTCCTGATGGGTGTTTCTTTCATTCAGGTCGTGCCGTTCCTGTTTGCTGCCGTCTATGGGGCCTTTGGCTACAACGACAATTGCGTTCTCGGGGCGGAAGGCCCTGCCGATATCCTGTATTTCTCATATGTCACCTTCACGACGGTTGGGTATGGCGACATGAGCCCCACAGGCCTTTGCCGCGGCTTGGCCGTGTCCGAGGCCGTAACAGGCTATATTCTCTTGGGCATGTTCGTTGCGGCAGCCGTGTCGCTCTATTCGCGAAACCACGCGCATTAAATCGTTTTGCGTTTTACCTAAGGCATAGCCATCGAAATGCGCATTCGACCGCCGGGAGAGGCAGCGCATTGCGATTCAAATCAACCGCAAAACGATCTTGGCTCTATTTATTCTGGTCGATCCAACGCGACATCAACTGCTTGTCGCGAAAGCACTCGGACGGGATCGGGCGACGTTTGCTGCGCGATATCCGTTCAGCAAAGGCGACCTGTTTGCCGGTCGGGTAGTTGGCAAAGGGCGATGGATCCTCGGGCTTGTGGGCTGATATCCAAGCCGACATGGACTTGCGGTCCCGCTGCGCCTCAACCGGGATTTCCAGTGCGGTCTGCTCGGCGATGGCGCGGGCATAGCGCATCTGCCGGTCAGTCACGGGCAGCAGGTGGTAGTCGTTCGAAGGGCCGTTCAGGGCCTGATTTCGGGCGTGATAAGACATCGGAATGTTCCTCTGACTATGTGGAACATAAATAGAACATTAACTGTTTTTTTCAAGGGCACGGCGATTCACATCAGCGGGAGTTTGCCGTGATTCAGTTTCATTGACTGACCAATCAACAAAAGATACACGCTTGGGAAATTGCTTCGGAAAAGGAACCCGGCATGAAATTTCAGCCCAAGGCGAGCCATTTCATCAATGGCGCATATGTCGAAGACACCAACGGCGCGCCGATTGATGTGATCTACCCCGCAACGGGTGAGGTCATTGCCCGGCTGTATTCAGCCACGCCCGAGATCGTTGATCAGGCTCTGAACAGTGCAAAGGCGGCGCAAGCGGAATGGGCGGCCATGTCGGGCACCGAAAGAGGCCGCGTTCTGCGCCGCGCCGCAGACATCATGCGCGACCGCAATCACGACCTCTCGGTTCTGGAAACACATGACACCGGCAAACCCCTGCAAGAGACGCTGGTGGCCGACGCGACCTCGGGCGCGGATGCGCTGGAGTATTTCGGAGGGCTGGCCGCATCCCTGACCGGTGAACACATCCCTCTAGGCGGTGGCGATTTCGTCTACACCATCCGCGAGGCGCTGGGCGTTTGCGTCGGGATCGGCGCGTGGAACTACCCCACCCAGATCGCCTGCTGGAAGGGCGCGCCGGCGTTGGCCTGCGGCAATACGATGGTGTTCAAACCGTCCGAGACGACCCCGCTCTCCGCGTTGAAAGTCGCTGAGATCCTGATCGAAGCAGGAGCACCCAAGGGCATCTACAACGTGATTCAGGGCTATGGCGATGTAGGCGCATCGCTGGTGACCGATGCGCGCGTTGCCAAAGTGTCGTTGACCGGCTCGGTGCCGACGGGCCGCAAGGTCTATGCCGCGGCCGCCGATGGCATGAAGCACGTGACAATGGAGCTGGGCGGCAAATCCCCCATGATCGTGTTTGATGACGCCGATATCGAGAACGCGGTCTCGGGCGCGATTCTGGGCAATTTCTATTCCTCGGGTCAGGTTTGTTCCAACGGCACCCGCGTATTCGTCCAGAAAGGGATCAAAGAGGCGTTTCTGACCCGCTTGGCCGAACGTCTGGCAACCGCCAAGATTGGCGATCCGCTGGATGAAGAGGTCAACTTTGGCCCCATGGTCAGCGAAAATCAGATGAACATCGCGCTGGGCTATGTGGAAAAAGGCAAGGCCGAAGGCGCGCGTCTGGTTTATGGAGGAGAACGGATCGAGGGCGAGGGGTTCTACATGCAACCCACTGTGTTCGCCGATGTCACCGACGAAATGACCATCGCCCGCGAAGAGATCTTTGGCCCGGTCATGTCCGTTCTGGATTTCGACACCGAAGAAGACGTCTTGGCCCGCGCCAATGACACTGAATTCGGTCTCGCGGCTGGGGTGTTCACCAACGACCTGACCCGCGCCCATCGCATCGTCGCCGGGTTCGAGGCCGGGACATGCTATATCAACACCTACAACCTCGCCCCGGTTGAGGCGCCGTTCGGCGGCTCCAAGATGTCGGGTGTCGGGCGCGAGAACTCGAAGCTCGCCATCAACCACTTCAGCGAGATGAAAACCGTCTACGTCTCGATGAATGACGTCGAGGCGCCGTACTAATCAACCGTCTTGTTGGCGCTCTGTCCTTCGCACTACTTGAGGGGCAGAGCGCTTTTCTTTTGTGACCGTTACACGATCATAAGAGCATACGAAGCCCCGTCAGAGTGTTGAGCGTGGTATTTGTTCAGTACAGCGCGAAGGTAGACCACGCTAGTAGAACGGGTAGCGGTTTGGATCAGGCCCTAAACGGCTGGTATCATTGGTTGGGATCTGCTTCTTCATCGAAAGCGATTTCTGGATCGGGGAGAAGAGCGAACAGGTCGGCAATACGCGCTCGGGTCTCCTCGCTATCGGTCAGAAGGCTATTGGCATCGGCTAATGGCGCCTCAAGAAGGCGACGAGGCGGTAAGGCAAGCTTGTCCGAAATCTCGGCCAGGTCCGCGAACCGCCCTTTAGGTTCAATGTTTTCGGACAATCCAGCCAACCAGAAATACCGGTTCGCAACCTCGGTTTCGCCGAGGTTTCGGTACAGGTCCGCCGTTGCTACCAGATCGCCGGTTGCCGCCAGTGCCTGCGCGCGCAGGGTATCGGCAGCCTTTGATGCATCTTCGGACAGTTCGAGCATCGCTTTGTGCGGTTTTTCGTCCAACAGTGCCGCGCGCGCGCGCAAACGGGCGCGCTGGGATCGGTCCGTCGTGTCATGCGTCCGATTTGCAAAGGCAGAGCTTTGAGCCGCAAATCCCAAAGCGCCCAAACGGTCTGACACTGCAATAGCGGCTTGCGTGGTCAAAGCCGTCGAGTCGCTCTCGGACATGGACAGCACCTGTTTCAGAAAGGTTACATCGTTTGATCGTTCTTCCAGCAGATGTATGTGGCGGTTTAGGACATCCGCCCGATCAACACCCTCGGGCAGGCCTTGGATCAGATCGTAGGCTGCATCGAATTCAGTGTTCAAACTCAACGCGACAATATGTGCGTGCTGCATCATTGATCCGGTTTCAGATCCACGGAACTCCAACGCGTAAGCTGCGGCAAGGGTAACGTCCCGCGGGGATACGGCCCCTCGCTCTGCCCAACGTTTTTCGACCAATCGCGCCAAGGCCAGAGGGGCGTCAGTTGCGGTTTCTGGCGCAGAAATGACCTCTTCCAAGATGGCGTCGGCCATCTCAGCGTCACCCTCGGCCTGAGCGATCTGAGCTTTGGCAACGCTGGGCTGTTCCTCCGTTTCAACGCGATCAACGGAACGCATCACCCGCCGCGCCGCCTCCAACTTATCGGCTTCGACCAGAATCGATGACAGTCTTGGGCCCAAACTGCGGCGCAAATGTCTGGGAAGGCTGGAGAAAGACTGCTCTATCGCGTCCAGATCGGCATCTGGACTCAAAGTCTGCTCGCTGAGCAGTGACCAGAAAGCTGCATCACTACTGCAACGCTGAAGACCCCGAAAAGGGTTTTCTTCTGAAGACTCACGGTGATCCACAAACCCGGCTATGGCTTGAACCCAGCTTTTCTCTTCGGAGTGGTCTTTAACCAGAGCAAGCGTGGAGACAGCTTCTGCCCCGAACCCGAAAAAAGTGTAGAGTTTCGCCAGCTTGAAGGCCTGGTCGGTGTCCACGCGATCGAATTCCTGAAACAGGCCAGAACGCAGGTCAGCGATCTGTTCGTCAAATGGGCGAGCGTCGGTCCATGTGTCGAACCCTAACCGAGCGCTGCTGATACAGGCAGGACGTTTTTCTATTTGGGGGATATCGGGGCCAAGAAGACCTTCCAACTCGTCCACAATCGTTGAGACGTTCATGTTCGCTGCAAAATTCGGCAGCATGTCCGTGTCGTTCGGAGGTGTGGACGTGCGAGGTCCAATAGCAGCTAGGTCCAAGTCGAGAACCTCTCGGTCCGCACCTTGCAGTAGCCTGGCTGAGAGTTGATCTTTGAATCCCTGTTGGTTCAGCGTCAAAAGCGGCAAAGCCAAGGGTTCAGGCGGGTCTTCTACTTCCAACGGCGGCAGGGACGGTGGCAGAGGGATATTGGCCGTCAAAGGCGGAGGCAAAGTACCCTGCGAAATGTCCACAACGATCATTGACTGTTGAAACAGAAAGGCCGTAGCCACGCAGTCGCAGCCAAATTCCAAATCAAGTGCGGCACCTGGTTCCGATTGTGATAGGGCTGACAAGCGATTTGATGTCAGTCGCCCGAACACGCCTTCTGTTTGAAACAGGACGTCGTCGATTAAAACGGTCAGCCGCGCCCCGTTTTTTCGGCGCGCAAGAACCCATCCGGTGCCCAGCGGAACCTTTATGACGAGGCGGGTATGGCTGTCATGTTCTCCTGACCGGACAACCAGCGTTTCAGCAGTGGCCGATGTTGCCACTGCGATCAGGATCGACGTGAAGAGAGCTAGGCCTTTCATGCCGCCGCCTGTTTGAGTTCCTTGAGAGCATCCTCAAGTTCCGAGAAACCGGGCCGGTTGTGGGTTGGTGTGTTCTGGCGGCCGACTTCGATGCACATGGCGGCATTGTGGTTGTGCAGGTTGGCGACCAAAACCTCTTTGATCAACTGGTAGAAGTGATTGTCTTCTTCCACGACGGTTTTCAGTTTGCCTGCAAAGGGACCCACTAGGCCATAAGCCAGAAATACCCCCAGGAATGTCCCGACCAGAGCTCCCCCGATCAGCTTGCCCAGAACCTCAGGCGGCTGGTCGATTGACCCCATCGTTTTGATCACGCCCAGAACGGCGGCGACAATCCCGAGGGCGGGCAAGCCGTCGGCGACGGTTTGCAGCGCATGGCTGGAATGCATAGCGTGATGAAAATTGGCCTCCATCCGCTTATCCAGAACTTCTTCGACCTGATGGGGGTCATCATAGTTCAGCGCAGCCGAGCGCATCGTGTCGCAGATCAGGTCCACGGCTTCCTTGTCGGACTGGATTTTCGGGTAGACGGAAAACAGACTCGAGTTCACGGGGTCTTCAATGTGCTGTTCAACCTCGACCGGGTTTGCGCGTGCGATGCGGATCAAAGAGAATAGAAGGCACAGAAGGTCACGGTAGTCTTCGGGTTTCCATTTTGCCCCCTTGAAGACCTTGCCCATGTCTTTGATCGTATGTTTGATCCCGCCCATATCGTTGCTGATCAAAAAGGCACCAACAGCGGCGCCGCCGATCATCATCATCTCAAACGGCAGGGATTTCATGATAATCGTCATCTTGCCGCCCGCAGCCAGATAGCCGCCGAACACCATCACAAAGATGACAACAATTCCAACAATTCCAATCATTTGCGATCTCCGACAAGTATCCAAATAGCCTTGATAAGCATGCGATTACTCCTGTGGCGCATTGGCATTTCGACCTGCCATGACGACACTGATCGTATAGGCGGCTTCAGGGCTTAGACCGGCCAGCACGCCCGCTGCGGCATCGGCGGGCATGCGGGATAGGAAACCGGCCGCAAAGCTGGGATCCATCGTCTCGAACAAGGCGGCGGCATCTTTGGCTTTCATGTTTTGGTAGACGTCCGTCAGCCGGGTCAGATCCGTTTCAGCGGCCTTGTTCGCCAGTGCCAGTGTTTCCCGCAGGTCTTCCTCAGCCTGTTGTAGTGTGGCCAAGCGCGTTTCGATGGCCTCGTGGGCGATTTCAAGCGCCTTTTCCTTTTCTTCCAAGGCGTCTTCCCGCTGTTTCAGACGTTTTTCGCGGCGCAGAAGTTCGGTCAATAGAACCTGCAGATCCGGCGAGGGTTTTGACATCGGCGGCTCTTCGGCCTTTGTCGGCTCGACGGTTTTGGCCAATGCGGGCCCGGCTTCCAGCCCAAGGCGAATCGCGGCGGAACCGATCATCAGCAGAGCAATCACCGCCAACACGCCGCCACGGGGTCGCGCCCTGCCTTTTCGCGTGCCAGAGCGTTTCATTCCGCAGCCTCCGCAATCTGCTGTTTGTGCCGGAAGAACATCAAACCTTCCGGTGCTTTGGCTGGTTGCTCGGACCCATTCTCCTCGGAGGACGTGTCGTCTGCATCCGAATCCTGAGTGTCAGATGCCTCCTCTGGCTCGGCTGCACCCTCAGCCTCTTCATCCGGCTCTGATGATACTTCCGGCGCGGGCGGTTCAGGCGCGGCCTTTTCTTCGGGGATGACGTCATGCATTGAGGCCATCATCAGTTCGAGTCGCTGCGCAACCGATTGCGCGCGTTCCGTCAGCTCTTTCAGCTCATTCCCGGACTGGTCCGAGGCAGCCCGCGCGCTGTCCAGCGACTTTTTCAACTCTTCCGCCTGGGTGGACAGCACCGCGACGGCCCCGCCCACACCTTGCTCCAGATCCGTAAACCGTTTCAGGCGGCGTGACAGAACAAAGCAATACAGACCGGCGCCCAGCGCGCCCGCGACCAGCAAAATATCTGCAATAAGCTCCAATTTCGCCTCCTAATTCAGAACAAATTCCATCACCAGAACGTCGCGCACACGACCTTCTCCGACGACGATTTCAATGCGCCGCAGCAGATGCCCCCGGATACGTACCAGCGCTAATGAGTCCTCGAGATCCGAAACCTCCAGCGCGCGAAGATATCCGTTCAGCACATCCATGATTCGCGGTTGCATTTTTTCCACATCACTGATGTAGGCCGAGTTAACTTCGAGCTGCGCGTGGAATTTCAGATGCCGTGACTCACCCGCGTTCACCGACAGAATCACGGGCGGGAGATCGACGAATCCCACATCCGGCAGGGCCTTGGCCGGTTTGTCTTTTTCAGCATCCATCGATTCCGCCTTTTCGGGTTTTGCCCCAAAGGGCAACAGCCCGGACGTGGTCGCATAGTAGCCGCCGCCCGCCCCGACGAGCGCCAGAATCACCCCGACGATCAGACCCATTTTCCCTGATTTCTTAGGGGCTTCTGCCTCTTCTGCTGTAGCGTCAGTCATGACGTCCTCATTCATTCGGTCTGAAGCTGTCATAACCCGGCAGGGACTAACCGATTGTTAAGGGCGATCGTTCAAACAAGGGATGCGCCGGGCAGAATGTCGGCGAGTCGGAGGTGAGCGTGCAGCAGATCGGAACTGTCTGGGCAAGTTTGGACAGGCGAAAGCAAATCATAGTCGTCGGCGCGGTTGCGTTGGTGTTTCTGGGGGTTCTCGGGATGTCCCGTCTTGTGACGGCACCCTCTATGACCCTTCTTTATGCAGGGCTGGAAAGCGGGGCCGCAGGCGATATCGTGCGTGCGCTCGATCAGCGCGGCGTCACGTATGAGATCAGGGGCGGCTCGATTTACGTGCCCGGCTCGCAGCGGGATGAGCTGCGCATGACCCTGGCCAGCGAAGGCCTGCCTGCCAATGGCAATCGCGGATATGAGCTGCTCGATTCGCTGAGCGGGTTTGGCACCACATCGCAGATGTTCGATGCCGCCTATTGGCGCGCAAAAGAAGGTGAACTGGCGCGCACCATCGTCGGCGGCCCACATGTCAGTCAGGCGCGGGTGCATATCGCGAATGGCTCGGCCAACCCGTTTCAGCGTAGCGTTGCGCCCACGGCTTCGGTTTATCTGGTTCCATCGGGCGCGCAGATAACTGGCGATCAGGCCAAGGCGATTCGCTTTCTGGTCGCCTCGGCGGTCAGCGGGCTTGCGCCGGAAAACGTGACGGTAGTGGATTCAAGCGGCGCCGTGATTGGCGGTCAGGACACGGCAGTTGCGGCTGACACGGCAGATGACAAATCCCGTCAGCTGCGCGAACGCGTGCTGCGCCTTGTCGAGGCGCGTGTGGGTACTGGTAACGCAGTGGTTGAGGTCAGCGTCGACACGGTAACCAAGACCGAATCCATCCGTGAACGCCGATTTGATCCCAAAGGCCGTGTCGCGATCAGCACGGATGTCGAGGAACGCTCGGACAGTGCGCGCAATCAGTCCGGCGATGTGACGGTTGCCTCCAACCTGCCGGATGGTGACGGCGCGGGCGGGGACGAATCGAACTCAAACGCGACGCAAACCCGCGAGCGCGTGAACTATGAGGTCTCGGAAACGGAGCTTGAGGTTCACAACATACCCGGAGCCATCAAGCGCCTGACAGTCGCAGTGTTGGTCAATGGCCTCCGGTCGGTAGATGAAAACGGGGCGGAAAGCTTTGAGCCCCTGCCTCAGACCGAGCTTGACGCGCTTGAGGAGCTGGTGGCTTCAGCCGTTGGCTTCGATGCAGCTCGGGGCGATGTGATCACGTTGAAATCGCTTGATCTGCCGGTGGTAGAGCCGCAGGGAACGCTTGTTTCGTCCTCCCTGTGGCAGAATATTCATCTGGACGCGATGTCTTTGATCCAGATGGCTGTGCTTGCGGCGGTTTCGCTGGTTCTGGCCTTGTTCGTCATTCGCCCGGTCCTGATGAAACCGGCGGCAGCCCCAGCTTTGTTGCCTGCAGGTGGTGGTGAAACTCAAGATACCCAGGTTTTGGTCGGTGAGATCGCGCCAGATGAGTCGGCCGAGTTCACGGCTCTGCCAGGGCAGGCGCAGTCGGCTGGCGTGCCCGCGCTTGGGTCGGACAGCAACGCAGATCCTGTGGATCGGTTGCGGGCGATGATCGGTGGCAAACAGGAAGAAACGGTCGAAATCCTGCGCAGTTGGCTTGAAGAAGGTGAGGAGCGGGTCTGATGTCGATTGCTCACCTTCTTGAGGATTTCACCGCGCAGGTCGAAGGCGGCAAGCTGCACCTTCTGGATGAAGACGCGCTGGAGGAACAGCGCCTGGCCGCCTTCGAAAAAGGCTACGGGGCCGGATGGGAAGACGCTGTTCAAGCGCAGGAGCAGAACCGGGGCCGGGTCTCGGCAGAACTGGCCAAGGCGTTGGAAGACATGTCCTTTACCTATCACGAAGCGCTGACACGTATGACCCTGTCGCTGGAGCCGATGTTCCAAAGCCTGGTGAACTTGGTGCTGCCGGATTGTATCGACCGCAGCTTTGCTCACCGCCTGTCGGAACAGCTGCAAGACATGGCACGAACCCAGATCGACCAACCCATCCAGATACTTGTGCCAGGAGGGCGCGCAGCCGAGGTCGAAGATTTGCTGTCATCGGATATGCCACAGCCCCCGCGCGTGATTGAGGATTCCTCGCTGCAACCCGGACAAGCGCGGCTGCAGGTCGGTATCTCGCGACGCGAGGTGGATTGCGTGGATCTGCTGTCCTCGGTTCAGCAGGCATTTGACTCCTACATGTTTGAGGCGAAAGAGGCTTTGACCCATGACTGATACCCAATCCCAGAAAACCAATCCCTTTGATGCTGTCCCGATCGAAGTCACCGTTTCCGTCGGCCGCGCCCGCCCGTTGATCCGGGACTTGCTGAATATGGGCGAAAACGCGGTGCTGACACTGGACAAACGGATCGAAGACCCCGTGGATCTATATGTCGGCGACCAACTGGTTGCCCGTGGCATTCTGGAAGAGGTGGAGGGCGATCAGGCCGGTCAACTGGCCGTACGTCTGACCGAAATCGCGGATTTGCAGAACGGGATCGGCTGATGCGCCTGTGGCTTTGGCTGATTGTGGCGGTGGTGGCAATGCTGCCCTCGCTGGCTGCGGCGCAAGACGTGACCCTGTCGCTTGGGGAGGGCGGGTCCATCTCGGCCCGGACGATCCAGTTGATCTTGCTGATCACCGTTCTCAGCCTTGCGCCCGGGTTGGCGATCATGATCACCTGTTTTCCGTTTCTGATCACGGTTCTCGCGATCCTGCGACAGGGCATCGGGTTGCAGCAATCTCCGCCAAACATGCTGATCGTCAGCCTTGCGTTGTTCCTGACCTATTTCATCATGGAGCCGGTTTTCACCGAAGCCTGGACTATTGGTATTGAGCCTTTGATCCATGAAACGCTTGAGGTTGAAACGGCTCTGGAACGCGCCCTGAACCCGTTCCGAGAGTTCATGGCCGCGCGACTGGATGTTGAGACGTTTCAATCCATGGCCGCTCTGCGCCCCGGAGGCGAGGGGACGGTCCTGTCCCCGGATGCTCCGCTTTCGGTTCTGATGCCGTCTTTCATGCTGTCCGAAATCGCGCGTGCGTTTCAGATCGGGTTCCTGATTTTCCTGCCTTTTCTGATCATTGACCTGGTTGTGGCCGCCGTTTTGATGTCGATGGGCATGATGATGGTACCGCCTGCAATCGTCTCGCTGCCGTTCAAGCTGGCGTTTTTCGTGATCGCGGATGGATGGGCTTTGATCGCCAGCGCGTTGGTCCGAAGTTATATGCCTTAGAGGATCAAGGCTGGGCGTAGAGCGGGGTGCAAGCTTAGTTTTAGTGAGAGCTTTGGAAAGCGGCGCATCAACTTCGGCGCGTGTTAGGTCACAAGGTAAAATGACTTTCTTGTGGATATAGAAACGAAGACGCCTCCGACGTACAGAGCGCGGAGGCGTTTAAGCACACAAAAAGGCGGTGCTACCCGGTTCTGTTGAGGTCTTTGATCAGTTGGTTCAAGTTGCCTTTACGCGCATCCAGCATCGCCCCGATTTCGGTTCGCTCGGTCAGCAGCAAATTCACACCCTCAATGAACATGTTGTAGAACTTGTCGCGACCGGATTTGTCAGAAACCAGGAAGGTTACGTCAAAGGGCGACGATCCCCGCAGCTTGACCGAGGTGCGCACTTCATAACCGGCTTTGATTCTACGCGCATTTCGCACATCCACCTGGCCGCCAATGAATTCGCGGAACCGGCGTCCGTATTTGCGCGAGATATAGCCTTGGAACGCCTTGGTGAATTGTCTCAACTGCGCCGGAGAGGCAGAACGGGCGTCCGCCCCAAGCGCATACCGAGCCATAATCGGAACGTCAGCGTATTGCACGAAAATCTTTTCGAAATCGCGCAGCATGGCTTTTTCCGACTTGCCCGAGGCGATCACGCGGTTGATATCCGCGACAACACTGTTGACCAGCTGTTTGGCGCCCGCCTCGGTCAGGGCCAGAGCGGGCAAGGGCAGGGCAACAATAGCTGCTCCGGCCACAGAGGTTTTCAGGAAATGTCTTCGGTTTAAAGCGTTACTCAGCATAAGGGTCCTCGTAGGGGTCGAGAAGGGGATCACTAACAGGGTCGGTTCCGGCGTCGGCATATGGATCGTTGTAGAGATCCAAGAAGGCGTCCTCGTCGTCGCGTGCCAATTCGAAGCGGCGGTTTTGCAGGTAGATCAGTCGGGCCTGCGCATAGCTGTCGGCACTTTCGTAGAGAATCGAGTCCACTGTATCAGAAAAACGACCCCGATCCCCCATCCGACGTACGACCTCGGCATAAACCCCCAGATTGTCTGCAGGGCGTACCGGAGTGAAGTTGATCGGGTTCGAGAACAGGTTGATAACGACACCTACAGCGTCACGAGTGGTCGATGGGCCATAGAACGGCAGTTCAACATAGGCGCCTTCACCAACACCCCAGACGTGCAAGGTTTCGCCGAAATCCGTATCGACGGGCGGCAGGTTCAACTCATCCGCCGGGGCCGACAGGCCAAAGCCACCGACGGTCATGTTGATCACGAACCGCAGCAACGCGTTGCCCATCTGTTTGGGGTTACCTTGCAGTAGGTAGTCCACCGCCTGACCGGGCAGAGAGATGTTTTCCGCAAAGGTACTGAAGCTGGTCACCATCGGGTCGGGGACGATCTTCACATAGCCTTTCGAGGCCGGGCGAAACAGAAACCGGTCGACGCCAAGGTTGAACTTGTGAATGCCCCTGTTGGCGTTCTCATAGGGGTCGAATATCTCACCCCGGGCAGCCTGTTCCGGGGGTTGCGTCGCACAGGCCGACAACACAGCCATAAGTGACAGAACAACAAGATGTTTGAAGCCAAATTTGCTCAACACGGTCTTAGCTACTCCAATACGGCCCGGCACGACGCTTGGGCGATCAATCAATACCTGCGTGTCCAACCGACACAAGTTGTTGTCACATAGAGGTTTCAGAGCTTGAATGAAACACATAGCGTTAAACCCGGTAAATCAACGAAGGTAAAGTGACACGACTTCAACAGTTCGAAATAGGACAGGATATGCCCACTGAGCGGGACGGCCAGAAAAATCGGATTCCGGCTTTCCCAGCCGCATCATCCCGGTTAGCGTCCGCCCGAGTCGATTTTGGGTGAGGACAATCACATGAGCATCTCGGAAAAACTGCAAAGCCTGGGCGTATCGCTGCCAGACGCACCGGCCCCGGCCGCAAACTATGTGCCTTTCGTGCGCGTGGGCAATATCGTCTATGTCTCGGGTCAGATTTCCAAAGCGGACGACCTGATCACCGGTAAACTGGGCGATGACATGGATGTCGACGCTGGTGCAGCGGCGGCAAAGGTCTGTGCGATCAACTTGCTGGCTCAGGTCAAAGCGGCCTGTGACGGGGATATCGAGAAACTGGTGCGGGTGATCAAGCTGACCGGTTTTGTGAACTCGACTGCTGATTTCACCGCGCAGCCGCAGGTGATCAACGGTGCTTCTGATTTCCTGGTTGAGGCGCTGGGCGAGGCGGGTCGTCATTCCCGATCGGCGGTTAGCGCTGCATCACTGCCGCTGGGTGTTGCTGTCGAAATCGAAGGTATTTTCGAAGTCCAATGACACCTGCTCTGCCGCCCGTGTTCCTTGAGGCCCCGATCTCGCACCGGGCGCTGCATGACAAAACAAATAACCGCCCGGAAAACAGCCGGGCGGCCATTCGTGCCGCGATCGATGCCGGTTACGGGATCGAGATTGACCTGCAGCGGACCTCGGACAACCGTGCGATGGTGTTTCATGACTACGACATGGCGCGTCTGACCGGGCAGTCTGGACCGATCCAGCAGGTCTCGGCCGCGCGGGCGCAGGCCACGCAGCTGCTGCATGCCGAGGATGGCATTCCCACCCTCGACGCTGTGCTTGAGATGGTCGCGGGCAAAGTCCCGCTGCTGATTGAGCTCAAGGATCAGGACGGAGCCATGGGCACCAATGTCGGCCCGCTTGAGGCGGACGCTGTGCGGGCGCTAGAAGGCTACGACGGTCCAGTGGCGTTGATGTCATTCAACCCCAACAGCGTGGCCGAGCTGGGCCGGTTGGCCCCGCATCTGCCTCGTGGGATCGTGACTTGTTCCTACAAGCCCAAGGTCGAACTGTTGCCGCAATCGGTGTGCGATCACCTGCGCAATATTCCCGATTTCGACCGGGTTGGGGCCAGTTTCATCAGTCATGAGGTTCATGATCTGGACCGTCCGCGCGTGGCCGAGTTGAAAGCGCGCGGTGTGCCGATCCTGTGCTGGACGGTAAAGTCGCCTGAACAAGAGGCAGAGGCCCGCGCCGTTGCCGACAATGTGACCTTTGAGGGGTATCTGGCCAAGCATCCGGGTTGAACCTGCCGCACCTCGTCACAGATAAAGACCAGACGCGGAGGGCACATGGATCAGGCGCAGATCGAAATTCAGGTACTTGGATCACTCTCGCAAATCTCTGCGACCGAGTGGGATGCCTGCGCCTGCCCTGAGGCGGCGGATGGCGGGCGTCCGCTGGATCCCTTTACCACGCACCGGTTTTTGCTGGCCCTGGAAAATAGCGGATCGGTTGGGCGGGGCACCGGGTGGCAGCCTCAATACCTGACGGCCTATCTGGATGGGATGCTGATCGCGGCGGCCCCGATGTATGCTAAGTCGCACAGTCAGGGTGAGTATATCTTCGACCACAGCTGGGCCCATGCGTACGAAAACGCGGGCGGGCGGTACTATCCCAAACTACAGATCGCGGCCCCTTTTACGCCCGCCACCGGGCGGCGTTTTCTGGTGCGTCCGGGATATGAAGGGATTGGGATGTCCGCGTTAGTACAGGGCGCTGTGCAACTGGCGGCAGACAATCAGGTCTCGTCGCTTCACGCGACCTTCTGCACCGAAGACGAGGCGCTGGCGGGTGAGCAGATGGGCCTGATGCTGCGCAGCTCGCAGCAGTTCCATTGGCTGAATGACGATTACGCTGATTTCGACGGCTTTCTGGCTGCGCTGTCCTCGCGCAAGCGCAAGAATATTCGCAAGGAGCGTGCTCAGGCCAACGCATTCGGTGGTGAGATCCGCACCCTGACCGGCGACGACCTGCGGCCCGAGCATTGGGATGCCTTCTGGCGGTTCTATCAGGACACCGGCGCACGCAAGTGGGGCTCACCTTACCTGACGCGCCAGTTCTTCGATATCGCGCAGGAGACGATGGCCGGTGATATGGCTTTGGTGCTGGCAGAACGCGATGGGTATCCCATTGCGGGGGCACTGAATTTCATCGGGCGCGAGACGCTCTATGGTCGCTACTGGGGCTGCGTGGAACATCATGCCTGCCTGCATTTCGAGCTATGCTATTATAGGGCCATCGACTTTGCCATCGCGCATGGCATGCAAAGGGTCGAAGCCGGAGCGCAAGGCGAACACAAGCTTGCACGTGGCTACCTGCCAACACGCACGCACAGCCTTCATTGGATTGCCGATCCGGGATTCGCCGATGCCGTCAAAAAATATCTGGACGCTGAAGGCCGCGCGGTGGGAGAAGAGATTGAGATTCTGACGGATTACGGTCCGTTCAGAAAATCGAACCCGGAGGAACAGCAATGACCGAGCTTTTGTCGACCGAGACCCGTGGCCCCCTTCTTGATCCGCTGTTCAACAATGGCTGGACGATGGTTGAGGGCCGGGACGCGATCACCAAGACTTTCATCTTTGACAATTTCGTCGCGGCTTTTGGATGGATGACCCAAGTGGCGATCTGGGCCGAGAAGTGGAACCACCACCCCGAATGGTCCAACGTCTACCGCACGGTTGAGGTTGTGCTGTCCACCCATGACGTCGGCGGGTTGTCTTCGCTGGATGCGAAACTGGCGCGCAAGATGGACGGACTGGTCTAGTCGCGATCCTGTCCGGACCCGATGCCGCCAGCCAAGGATGCCGTGATCGCCATCTGGCGGAACTCATCCGGCGTGACCGTGCCACTACTGACGTCGATATTGCCGGGAATGCGGGTCGTTTTGTTGCCGATAGACCGGACACTGCGCGCCGTTGGGTTGATGTCCAGACACCGCCTCTCATAGCAGGTCAGCCCGCTTGTGTTGATCCGAATGCGGGCCTGCCCGTCGGGACCGGTCACAACCGGGGCCTGCGGTACGTCACAAGCCGCCAATGCGGCCAGCGCGCCGATCCAGATCCATCTGTTCATCTCACCCTCCGGGGTCAGTCCAACCGGCCGTTTCCATCCTTGTCCGCAGAGTCGAAATCGTTGCTCATCTGCGCATCGTATTCCGCCCGTGAGATAAGGCTGTCGCCGTTCCGGTCAACGTCCTGAAATTGCTTTATGTCGAGGAACGGTTTGGCCTCGGACGGGCCGAGCGTGCCGTTCTTGTCTTCGTCCATCGCCTGAAAGGCGTAGTCCGAAAAGGCATTGAACTCATCCTTGGACAGGAAGCCATCATTGTTCGAGTCGATGGCTGTCAGCTCTTTTTCATTCAAGTCTGCCACGTCGTCCGCAGCTGCGGCACTGGCCGTCACAAGCGCGGCGATACAGATTACTCGTTTCATAGCTGTCCCCCTCAACATGCGAATCTTGCGCCACTGATACTTCCGGTAGCCGCACCTGCACCCGTCAGAATGGACTTGCCTGAACCGCCTCCGAACTGATTGCCGATTGCGCCTCCGATCAGCGCGCCACCCAAGGTGCCGCTCAGGCAGGCGATTTCATGTTGCCGTGCCGCTTGTTGTTGTGGTGTCGGGGCCGGGCCGCAAGCTGCAAGAAGACCTGCGCCGCCCAGAATGAGTGAAAAGGCTTTGAGATACATAAACATACTCCCCAGCTATGTGCATTTGATAATCGCA
The DNA here is from genome assembly GCF_056161185.1 of Ruegeria sp. ABV3_008. NCBI lineage: Bacteria > Pseudomonadati > Pseudomonadota > Alphaproteobacteria > Rhodobacterales > Roseobacteraceae > Ruegeria > Ruegeria sp. ABV3_008. Next base: position 147,138 of record NZ_JBSWYP010000010.1, read on the forward strand.
CACTGGGGAGTTGTATCAAGTCAAATTGGGTTCGGACGGCCCGGTTTGGCCGGGGCCGAACAGCGTCAGATTACTTCGAGCAAGCCTTCACCGGCCGAAATCTCGCAAGCACCGGGGCTTTCTTCCAGGTTCAGCGCAGTGACCTTGCCGTCTTCGACCAGCATCGCATAGCGCTGGGAACGCGCCAGCAGCCCGGCTGGTGGGGCGTCGAAATCCATGCCGATGGCCTTTGTGAACTCGGACGCGGCGTCGCCCAGCAGGGTCAGGCCGGCCTCGGTTGCGCCGGTCGCTTCGCCCCAGGCTTTCATCACGAAGGGGTCGTTGACGGAAATGCAGATGATCTCATCCACGCCCTTGGCTTCGAACTGATCTTTGGTGCGCATAAAGCTGGGCACATGGGCTGAGTGACAGGTTGGCGTAAACGCGCCGGGAACAGCAAAGATCACCACTTTGCGGCCCGCGGTTTTGTCTGAAATCCGAACCTCTTCGGGGCCTTCCGCACCCATTTGGGTCAGCGTGGCGTCGGGCAGCATCTCACCTGTTGTAATCATTTATCAGCTCCTGTCGTTTGGATTTGCAGAGTCGGGCTATGCCGCAATATAGGTGGTCGGACAGAAGTAACCATTAGAATTCGACAGGGTGTGATGAACATGAGCCATATTGTCGTGATCGGCGCCGGGCAGGCCGGATCGTCGCTTGTTGCGAAACTGCGCAAGGATGGGTTTGAAGGGGATATCACCCTGATCGGGGCTGAGCCTCATCTGCCCTATCAGCGCCCGCCCTTGTCCAAGGCCTATCTGTTGGGCGAGATGGAGCTGGAGCGCCTGTTCTTACGCCCCGAAAGCTTCTATGCCGACAACAACATCACCCTGCGTTTGGGGCAGCGTGTCACTGCCATTGACCCCAAGGCCAAGACCGTGACCCTGGGGGATGAAGTCATCTCATACGATGAATTGGCGCTGACCACCGGGTCGGATCCGCGTTCCCTGCCTGCCTCTATCGGCGGAGATCTTCAGGGCGTTCATGTGGTGCGCGATCTGGCTCATATCGACGAGATGGAGCCTCGGGTCACCGAAGGCGCGCGCGCACTGATCGTCGGTGGCGGCTATATCGGGCTTGAGGCCGCAGCCGTATGCGCCAAGCGCGGGGTTAAGGTCACGCTGGTGGAAATGGCCGAGCGTATCCTGCAGCGTGTAGCGGCCAAGGAAACCAGCGATTATTTCCGCGCGCTGCATTCGGGTCATGGCGCGGACATCCGCGAGGGCGTGGGCCTTGATCGTCTGATCGGCGAAAACGGCAAGGTCGTCGGTGCAGTTCTGACGGATGGAACCGAAATCGAGGTTGATTTTGTGGTTGTCGGCGTTGGCATCGCGCCGTCCAGCCAACTGGCCGAGATGGCTGGGCTTGAACTGGACAACGGCATCAAAACCGACGCGCATGGCCGCACATCTGATCCGTCGATTTGGGCGGCAGGGGATTGCGCCTCCTTCCCGCATGGCGCGGGGCGTATTCGTTTGGAAAGCGTGCCTAATGCAATCGATCAGGCTGAGATCGTGGCTCAGAACATGCTGGGGGCTGCCAAGGACTATACAGCAACGCCGTGGTTCTGGTCGGATCAGTATGACGTGAAACTGCAGATCGCAGGTCTGAATACGGGTTATGATCGGGTTGTCACCCGTCAGGGCGAAGGTCAGACCGTGTCGTTCTGGTACTACAAGGGTGACCAGCTGATTGCAGTCGACGCGATGAACGACCCGCGCGCCTATATGGTTGGCAAGCGCCTGATCGACGCGGGCAAAACCGCTGATCCTGCCGTGGTGGCCGATCCGGCTGCGGATCTGAAACCGCTGCTCAAAGCGTGAGGATCATCGCCGGAGAGTTCCGGGGTCGTGCCTTGGCCTCGGTCGGCAAAGGGGATGCGGGTGCCCATTTGCGTCCCACCACCGACCGAGTGCGTGAAAGCCTGTTCAACGTCCTGAGCCATCAGATCGATTTTGACGGTCTGCGTGTATTGGACCTGTTCGCAGGCACTGGCGCGCTGGGGCTTGAGGCGCTGTCGCGCGGGGCTGACTACGTCACCTTTGTGGATGACGGGCGTGTCGCGCAGGGCCTGATCCGCAAGAATATCGACCTGACCCGCAGCGCTGACCGGACCGATCTGATCCGTCGGGATGCGACGCGTTTGGGTGAAAACCCCAATGCGCCCTACAACCTGATCTTTCTGGACCCGCCTTACGGCAAGTCTCTGGGCCAAAAAGCGCTGGCCAAGGCGTCCGAGGCAGGATGGATCGCTGAGGGGGCGTTTATCGTGTGGGAAGAAAACGCCCCGATGCAGGCACCGGATGGATTCCAGTTGTTGGACAGTCGAAAATACGGCGACACGCATATCTCACTGATGCTTCAATCACTTGATCATGTGGGTTGATCCTGACCGTCCTAATTCGTTTTAAAATTGAATGCGTGCGGCCAGCAATTTGACGCATCTCCGCCAAAATTGCGGCCAATTTCGCCTCTACGCGCCGTGGAAACGCGGAACAACCCTTAAAGGACTCTCTATGCTTTTCAGAGCTGCCCTGACCTCGGCCATCGTGCTGGGCTCCTCCCCTGTTGTTGCAGGGCAAACAAAACTAGATGCGAATGAATTTACGGCCAATTGCACCTCGTCTGTGGATCAATCCAACGTGACGTTGGCCCGTTCGGGCGGGTCCAACAAAGGGCACATCACTGTCGGAGATCTGCAGGGCGAGGCGGACATCCTGCCGGGTTTGGACAACCTGACGTTTTTGCTGATTCAGGATGGTCAGGTCGTCAACTTTGCCGTTGATCTTGTAAGTCTCGAATATGACATGATGATCAAAGGCACTTCGCAGCGTTTTGACAGAGGCAGCTGTACGCCATCGTGATCCGGTTTTGAGGCGCGGGCCGGTTTGTGCTAGGCTTCTGGCATGGACCGCGCCCTACCGCCCTTGTTCTGGGGTTTGGCTCAGGACACTGACACAGAAACCGGCCCGCCGCGCAAACCTGCACGCGCGCCGGTGTTCATCCACGACGCGATCACGCCGTGGGGGGCTGAGACGATGCTGCTGAAAGTGCTACGGGATCAGGCTGCCGATCACGAAGAATAGGTCGGATGGAACTTGCTGCCGGGTGACAGGGTAAAGATCTCGACCCCATTTGCGGTTACACCGACCGAATGTTCGAACTGTGCCGAGAGCGACTTGTCGCGGGTCACAGCCGTCCAGTCATCGGCCAGCGTTTTGGTCTCAGGGCGGCCCAGGTTGACCATCGGTTCGATGGTAAAGAACATCCCTTCTTCCAGAACGGAGCCGGTTCCGGGGCGGCCATAGTGCAGCACGTTTGGCGGCGCGTGAAACACCCGACCAAGCCCGTGGCCACAGAAATCGCGCACAACGCTCATGCGGTGCGCTTCGACATAAGATTGGATCGCGTGGCCGATATCGCCGAACGTGTTGCCCGGCTTGACCATCTCGATGCCCTTGAAAAGCGCGTCATGGGTGACCTGAATCAGACGCTCCGCCTTACGCGGCAGTTTGCCTGCGACATACATTCGCGAGGTGTCGCCGAACCAGCCGTCCACGATGACGGTGACGTCGATGTTCAGGATATCCCCGTCCTTTAGCTTTTTCTCACCGGGAATGCCGTGGCAAACCACGTGGTTCACGCTGATACAGCTGGCGTGCTGGTAGCCTTTGTAGCCAATCGTGGCTGAGGTCGCGCTCGCGTCCTCGACCATCTGGGTGATGATCCCGTCGATCGCACCGGTGGTTTGGCCGGGGAAGACATGTTGCGCGATGTCATCCAGTATCCGCGCGGCCAAAGCCCCTGCCGCATGCATGCCGGCAAAGTCACCTTGTTCGTAAATGCGGATACCGTCCTTGGTCAGGCGGCCACGATGATCTTTCATGGATGCGAGGCTCCAATTGTTTCGCGCAGTGCTCTATTTACGCTGCTTGTGCAGAAAGTTCCAGAGGGTGCAGCGTCGCAGGCTGTATCTAGGATGGTTGACGATCCGATCACAGGTGGACGCGTACAGTGATATAAACTAGCACGGTTAAGATAGTTCTCGGGCGTTAAAATAGAAGAAGGGCAGTCAGATGCAGAAAGCCGACCAGCTGAGGGCCGAGATTGCCACCATTGGTGAAATGCTCAAGACCGGGCGCGCGGACCGGGCGCTGAAGCGTGCGGTCAAGGCCGGGAAGAAATGGCCCAAAATGCCCGCGTTTCCGCAGATGGCAGGTCTTGCATGCATTCACCAGGGAGATTTCAAACAGGCACAGACCCATCTGGAGCGCGCCTGGAAGATGGAGCCGGAGAACCCCGACCTGATCCAGAATTTCGGGCTGAGCCTTGTTCAGGGCGGCGATGCTGGCAAGGCTCTGACCCTGATGAATAAAGTCGCTGCCAAAGCCCCTCTGACCCTACCGCAACGCTATGTGCGCGCCATGGCGCTGTTGCAGGAGCGTCAGCTGAGCGAGGCGTTAGAGGACGTTGATGAGGTACTGCGTCACCAAAACGGCAATCTGCAGGCTCATTGCCTTAAAGCCGATATTCTGGATGAGATGCATCAGTGGAATCAGGCCATCGACGTCCTATTGGCCGTGACCGAGAAGCACCCGAAATTCCACTACGGTCAGCTGCGACTGGCCAAGGGCCTGGTCGGTTTGGGGCGTATGTCTGAGGCGCTGACACATGGCCGCGCCGCCTTTGCGCTGGCGCCCGAGGATCCCGAAACGCTGGAATTCGTTACAACTCTGCCGAACTTGTCGGCTGAGGATCGGGCGGAATTGCAGGCTCAAACTTGTAAACTGCTTGAGGCGGGCAATGCCAACCTCGAGGCCGCAGCCACGGTGCATTTTGCCGCCGCTAGCCTTGCGAAAAAGGAGGGCGATACCGCGACCGAGATGCTTCAGTTGCGCAAGGCGCATGATCAGTTAAAGCATGGGTTTAAAAGCTGGGAAACCCGGGCCGAGAAAGCCTGCCGCCAGCGGCTGAGCGCGCCTCTGCCCGCCCCCGCCTCAGCGCCGCGCACCGATATACCGCTCCCGGTGTTTGTGGTCGGATTGCCACGCTCCGGCACCACTCTGATCGAGCGGATTCTGGCCTCACACTCCACCGTTCAGGGGTTGGGAGAGTTGGCGGGCGTGCACCACTGGGCCCGCAAGACAGAAAGCCAACCGGGTGCTGGAAGTGACGCACAGGAGCTGGCCGATTACTACGCGGGTAATTTGCCCCAGACGGCGGAAGGAACACGCGCCTTTATCGATAAGGCTCCGGGGAATTATGCGTTTCTGGGGCCGATTGCGCAGGCCTTCCCGAACGCGGTAATTCTGAACGTCATGCGCGATCCGCGCGATGTGGCGCTGTCGATGTGGCGGACGCATTTCGGAGCGGGTGGCCTGTATTACACGCATGATCTGAGCTGGATGGCAGCCGAAGCCAACCGCTATCGCCGCTATATTCAGCACTGGCATGCCGTGCTTCCGGGGCGGGTCCATGACATAAGCTACGAGCATCTGGTGAATAATCTGGAGGACGGTGCCAAGGAGCTGGCCCGGCTCTGCGACTTGCCTTTTGAACAGGCGATGCTGTCGCCCGACAAATCCTCGGATGCGATCAGAACGGCCAGCAACCTTCAGGCCCGCAAACCCGTCAACACGGCTTCGGTCGGGGGGTGGCAGGTTGTGGCCGATCACTTGGCACCGTTTGTGAAGGGGTTGGACGCCGATCTTTGGCCTGAAATTCACAAGTAGAAGTTCAAATCTCGTTGATCATCCCGCCCGCGCGTGGCCATCCGCGCCGCTTTGCGGCACGGTGCAAAGTAGAATACGTCAGCGGGATCAGGGGCTGAGATGGTCAGAGCGATTACTGCTCTTCTGGTCGTTCTGACCTGCGGTTGCCGCGAAGAGGTGACGATGCTGACGCAGGATCAGCTTACGGCGCTTTTGGTACAGGATCGCAAGATTGCCCTGAACCGCGCGGGCGTCACTGGCACCGCAAGCGTGAACGCCGACCAAAGCTTTGTCGCTGAGATTCCTCGCCTGGGCCGGGACACCGGTGTTTGGTGGTTGGAGGGCGACAGGATCTGCAGTCACTGGAAGACGTTCCGCAAAGATCAAGACCTCTGCGCTGTGGTGGGGCAGGTTGAGGATGGTACCTACCGCGGTTACACACCGGGGCGAGGCTCTTATCTAGGAAAGTTTACGATCCTGCCTTAACCGATAGACCACACCTTTGTCGCATCGACATCGATCCCCTGTGGCGAGATGGCGGTGCCGACCACCAACCGCTCAACCCCCTGCGCTTGCGCTGCCTCAAAGGCCACCGAATAGGCCGGGTCGATATCGGCGGCCAGCGCGAAGCGGTCGCAATCGGTGCGTTGCACCAGATACAGCATGATCGCGCGGTGGCCCTGTTTGGCCATGGACGCCAGCTCATGCAGATGTTTGGCGCCGCGAGCGGTGACGCTGTCGGGGAATTCGGCCAGACCAGGCTGGCGGGAGAGCGTGACGCTTTTGACCTCGACATAGGCGTCGGGTAGGTCGGGCTGGGTCAGCAGGAAATCGATGCGGCTGTTCTGCCCGTATTTCACCTCGGCCCGGAGGGTTTCATAGGCGGCCAGTTCGGGGATCTCGCCACGCTCCAATGCCGCGCGCAGTGCCCGGTTCGGCACCGAAGTATCAACACCGGTGAAATGGCCATTCTCATGATCGACCAGCCGCCACCCATACTTTAGCTTTTTCTTCGGATCGTCATTGGGTTCCAGCCAGATTTTCTCGCCCGGTTCAGCCAGCCCCATCATCGAGCCCGGGTTGGCGCAATGGGCTGTCACCTCGCGCCCATCCTCTAGCGTGCAATCGGCCAGAAAGCGTTTATAGCGGCGGATCAGGCGGGCGGGGACAAGGGGGGTTTCAAATCTCATGCCCCACGGCCTATACCTGCCCCAACAGCCGATCAAGAGGGGGCGCGCGCCATGGCCAATCCAACCGCTGCAATGCTTGTCATCGGGGATGAAATCCTCTCGGGCCGGACGCGCGATGCGAATATGCATTACCTTGCGGGTGAACTGACCAAGCATGGCATCGACCTGAAAGAAGTGCGTATTGTCAGCGATGACGCCCCGGCGATCGAGGCGGCGGTCAAGGCGCTGTCGGGGTCCTACGACAATGTCTTCACCAGCGGGGGCATCGGGCCTACGCATGACGATATCACCGCCGATTGCATCGCCCGCGCTTTTGACACCCCAATTGACGTGCGCGACGATGCGCGCGCGCTGTTGCAGGCGCATTACGACAAGTCAGGGCTGGAGTTGAATGAGGCCCGCCTGCGTATGGCCCGCATTCCTGATGGGGCCGCGCTGATCGACAATCCGGTCTCAACAGCGCCTGGATTCACCATCGAAAGCGTGCACGTGATGGCCGGGGTGCCGTCGGTCTTCCAAGCCATGGTTGCCAGTGTTTTGCCGGGCCTGACGGGCGGTAGCCCGCTGTTGTCGCAGACCTTGCGGGTGGATCGGGGCGAAGGCGACATTGCTGCCACGCTGTCTGCACTGGCCGAGGCGTACTCGGACCTGTCCATCGGTTGCTATCCGTTTCAAATCAACGGAGTCTTCGGAGCCAACGTGGTGGTCCGAGGGACAGAGGGAGCGCGCATCGACGCGGCCATGACCCAATTGGCAAAAGAGCTCGAGTTGTGAGCATCAACTGGCCCGACATCGTTGACGGAACATGGCCCGCTGCGCGCTATGACGTCCTTGGCTCCTTCCGCCTGCGAGAAGGGCAGGGGGGTGGATCGCGCGTGTCTGCCGCCAATGCGCTGGGTGACGCAACCGAGGCCGATATCGTCACGGCCGAGGGTGCCATGCAGGCCATGGGCCAGAAACGCATCTTTTGTCTGTGGCCCGATGACCGCAAGCTCGACGCCCAACTGGAAGCGCGCGGCTATGAGGTTCTGGACCCGGTCAACATCTACGCCTGCCCGCCAGAGCAGCTGACCGATCGGCCTCTGCCCCGCGTGACCGCGTTTGGCATCTGGCCACCGCTTGCCGTCATGGAGGAGATCTGGGCCAAAGGTGGTATCGGCCCAGAACGTCTGGCCGTGATGACGCGTGCTGCGGGCCCCAAGACCGCGTTCCTGTTGCGGCATTCCGATCGCCCGGCGGGAACTGTGTTCTTAGCCATGCAAGGTGATGTGGCCATGGTACATGCGCTTGAGATCCTGCCAGATCACCGCCGTCAGGGCTTGGGCCAATGGGCCATGCGGGCAGCAGCCTTTTGGGCGCGGGACAATGGGGCGAAAACGCTCAGCGTGATCTGTACAAAGACCAACGACGGGGCGAATGGCCTATACCGTGCGCTTGGGATGGAGATTGTCGGGGAATACCATTATCGTCAACGTGTCTAAGGAGTTAAGAAAGCCCGTGACCCAGACTGATCTACCCATCGCGCTGAACCTGCCCATGGCTGACCCTTTGCCGCCCGAGACGCAGAAATACTTTGATGTCTGCCTCGAAAAGCTGGGCATGGTGCCGAATGTGCTGAAAGCCTACGCGTTCGATATCGACAAGCTGAACGCCTTCACGGCTATGTATAACGACCTAATGCTGGCAGATAGCGGGCTGTCCAAGCTCGAACGTGAGATGATCGCGGTGGTCGTTTCTTCGATCAACAAGTGTTTCTATTGTCTGGTCGCCCATGGTGCAGCCGTGCGGCAGATGTCCGGTGATCCGCAATTGGGCGAGATGCTGGTGATGAACTACCGCACCGCCCCTCTGGATACGCGCCAGCGTGCGATGTTGGATTTTGCGGCCAAGATGACCACCGCAAGCGCCGAGATTGAAGAGGTTGATCGCCAGCACTTGCGCGATCAGGGCTTCAGTGACCGGGATATCTGGGACATCGCCAACGTTACCGGGTTCTTCAACATGTCCAATCGGGTGGCCAGTGCCACCGCCATGGCGCCCAACCCCGAATATCACGCGCAAGCCCGATGATCCGACGCCTCGCCCTTGCCTTTTGTCTGATGGCCGGGCCGGTTCTGGCGCAAGATCTGACCCTGCCTGCCAGCGCCCGTCAGATCAGCGAGAGGACCTCGCCGCTGGACAGCTATGAGCTGCCCACAGGGCCCGTTGCAGATGGCATAGTCCCGTCTCGCACCGTCGAGGGTCGGGTCGAGCGGCTGACATGGCGCTTGCAGGCGGGCTCTAGCACGACGCTGCAATTGCTGGCTCCGCTACGGGATCAGCTCGTGGCGCAAGGCTTTGATATTCTGTTTGAATGTGAGGCTCGGACCTGCGGCGGGTTCGATTTCCGCTTCGGAACCGAAGTGGTTCCAACACCGGATATGTATGTCGCCATTCGCGACTATCGTTTTCTATCCGCCACCAAAGGTGATGAGGCGCTCAGCCTGCTGGTCAGCCGTAACCCGCCGGATGGCTATGTGCAACTGATCCGCGTTGCACCTGTTGATGCTCCGGCTCCAACCCCGGTGGTCGTTGAGCAATCCGCCAGTGGAACCGAGGGTCTGTTGGACGCGTTGCAGCAGTCGGGCCATGTGATTCTGGACGATTTGCATTTCCGCACCGGCGAGGTGGCGTTGGGCGACGGCCCGTTCGCCTCCTTGTCGTTGTTGGCGCAGTTCCTGGCCGACAATCCGTCAACCCGGCTTGCGTTGGTCGGGCATACTGATGATACCGGCGCGCTGCAGGCCAATATCAAGGTCAGCACCGAACGGGCGCAGGCCGTACGCGCCCGCCTGATCGACGCGCATGGCGTTGCGGCGGATCGGATCGAGGCACAGGGCGCGGGATATCTTGCGCCGCTGACCTCGAACGCGACACCGGAAGGACGCGATCTGAACCGTAGGGTCGAGGCGGTATTGCTGGTCAACTGACGCGTCTTCACAAAAAAAGACCCGCACGCAGAACGCACGGGCCGATCCAGTTCACCGGGAGAATTACCAGTCCATCGCGCCTTTTTCGGAATAAGCGTCAACAAGGAAGTCTATGAAGGCCCGTACTTTGGGCTGAGTGAAGCGACCTGGAGGATAGACCGCGTAGATGCCGTGCACCTCATCCGGCAGGGATGGCATGGCATCCACAACCTCACCGGTTTTCAACGCATCGGCGTAAAGATAGCTGGGCAGATAGGCGATCCCGAGGCCCGAGACTGCCGCATTTAACAGCGATTGCCCGTCGTTCACGCTGAGCCAACCAGCCGTGCGCACCTGACGTTTCTCGCCCGACGGGGCAGTCAAGCGCCAGACATTACCCGAGGATTGGCTGGAGTAGTGCAGCAGCTTGTGTTCGTTCAGATCGTCGATCTTCTGCGGCCGTCCGTATTTCTCGATATAACTGGGGGCCGCGACCATGCGTTTGACGGTTTCCGTCAGCTTACGGGCGCGCAAAGTGCTGTCTTCCAGCTCTCCGATGCGAACGGCGACGTCAAAGCCCTCGGAAATCAGTTCCACGTAGCGGTTGTTTAGCACCATGTTCACGGTGATGTCGGGATAGGTGGCCAGAAAATCCGACAGGACAGGAGACAGATGATTGACCCCGAAATCCGTCGCCACGCTGATTCGCAGCAGGCCAGAAGGGGCCGATTGCATCGCGGTGACCAGGGAATCCGCCTCACCTGCGTCGTTCAGCACCCGGCGGGCGCGGTCATAGTAGGCCAACCCAATCTCGGTCGGAGAAACGCGGCGTGTGGTCCGGTTGAGCAGTCGTGCCCCCAGCCGCGACTCGAGGCTGGACACGTGCTTGGAAACGGCTGATTTAGAGATACCCATTTTCTTAGCGGCATCGGTGAAGCCACCTTGGTCCACCACGTTGGCAAAGGCTTCCATTTCCGTCAGTCGATCCATTCTCGTTCCCCAGGTCTTGCTACTTGTAACGACTTTGCCCCTCAATCTGGGCGGAATCGGGGCGGACATGGGATAATATCAGGGTTTTGAATCGGATCGTTTGCGTATCAGAAACGCGGAAACAGTTGTTTCCCGCGATGGTGATCGCCCTGCAAACGGGCGTTTTCTGGAAAATATTCAAGATGTGCTAGGTTTAGAATGGCATTTTTGTGACGAGGGAGGAGATCATGAAAGCCTTTTTTACAGCCATTTCAGTTGCTCTGTTTGCCACAGCCGCCGGAGCGCAGGACCAAACGCCATCCGCGCCGGGTGCGCAGGTCTATTTCGCGAACCTTGCGGATGGTGACACAGTGCAATCACCGGTCACGGTGGTCTTTGGCCTCAGTGGCATGGGCGTTGCGCCTGCAGGGACCGAGGCCGACAATACCGGCCACCACCACCTGCTGATCAACCGCCCGCCACTGGGTCAGGGCGAAGACGGCGCGGATGAGCTGCTGTATGGGCTGCCATCAGACGACAACCACATGCATTTCGGCGGTGGCCAGACCGAGGTCAGTCTGGATCTGCCCGCAGGTCAGCATACGCTGCAACTGGTTTTGGGCGATGCTGGGCACGTGCCGCACAACCCGCCCATTGTATCTGAAGTGATTACGATTTCGGTCGAATAAGGGAGCGCCGGGTAACGCCACACACCAAGAGTTTTGAGGGCCGCTAAGGGTTTGAAGTGCCTGCTCTTCGCTGCTATTCCTTCTCATCACATTGACGTGATCGAGGGGGAGCGCGATGCAGGTGGTCTATGGCGTGAACAGGTCTTTTCTGTTCCCGGCTTTGCTTTCCGCATATTCCGCTGTCAAAAACGCCAGCAAGCCTTTGGATGTGACAATCTTCGGGCAGGATTTCACAGACGAAGACATTGCGATTGTTGAGCAGGTCAATCAATCCCTCACGGGAGGGACGATTTCTTACCGGAAATTCGATCTGGAAAATCTGCCAGGTTTTTCCGAGTATAAATCGAAGTTCCCTGCGATCACGATGCTGCCTTTGTTTCTACCCCAGCTTTGCGAAAAGCGCTGCATTTTTGTGGATGCGGACACTTTGGTTGTTTCCGATGTCTGGGAATTGCTGGAGATGGACCTTGAAGGGCAGCCCTTTGCCGCTTGTGTGGATATGGGGTTGGTGACGCTTGGCGGAGGGGATTTTCTGCGCCCTTCCCTGCAGCAGATTTTCAGACCGGGGCGCGAGCATAAAAAGTCACTCAGCCGTGTGAGCAAGAGCATTAGGTTGGGGTTCATACCCGGCGAAGGGTATTTCAATGCCGGCATCATGGTGATGGACTGTTCGGCCATTCATGGCGATCGTGAATTACGCGAAATTAGCGATTTCGAGAAGCTGGTTCCGCACATTCCCTACCTGCCCGAACAGGACAGAATGAACCAATTGTTTCACGGTCGCTGGTTTCGCTTGCCTATTCAGTGGAACACGCGGCCTCAGATCTGGTTTGACGCGCACAGTCCGAAATACCGGAAAATGTCCAAGACGTTCCGCCAGCATCTGAGTGATGCAAACAGAACTCCGAAAATCTGGCACTATGTCGGTGGCAAAAAGCCATGGCGGGCGACGCGAATGGCGCGCCTGCTGTTCCATCGCGCCTACCGCGACTACGAAACCTACATGGCCCGATTCGAGAAAGAGACAGGCCTGACCTATACCATGTAGACCTCAGAGCCCCTACATTGCGGCGGCCAGACGGGTGCCCTGATTGATCGCCCGTTTCGCATCCAATTCCGCCGCAACATCTGCGCCACCAATCACATGCGGCGTGATCCCGCGTTCGATCAGGGCGTCTGCAAGGCTGCGCTCGGACAGTTGACCGGAGCATAGGACAATGGTGTCCGCAGCAATCACCGTCGGATCGGCGCGCTCTTCACCAAAGCTGATATGCAGGCCGTCATCGTCGATATGCTCGTAATTCACGCCGCCGACAAAGTTGACGTTTTTCATCTTGAGCGTCGCGCGGTGAATCCAGCCGGTGGTCTTGCCCAAGCCTTTGCCATGCGCCTGTTTCTTGCGCTGCAGCAGAGTCACCTGACGCGCCGGGGCTGCAGGCTGAGGGCCTTCCGGTGCCAGACCCGAGCGGTGCTGTTCCGGGTCGGATACACCCCATTCCTTCATCCAGGCAGGCAGGTCGGTGGTGATGCTGTGGCCGTCCTCCAGCAGGAACTCGGACACGTCAAAGCCGATACCGCCCGCGCCGACCACGGCGACAGATTTGCCGACCTCTGCTTTCTCGCGCAGCACGTCGATATAGCTGATGACGTTGTCGCGGTCCTGACCTGGGATTTCCGGATCACGCGGGATAACGCCGGTGGCAATGACGACTTCGTCAAAGCCGGTCAGGTCGTCGGCGCTGACCTCGCGGTTCAGTTCCACCTTCACGCCCAGATCATCCATCATGGTGCGGTACCAGTCGACCAGCCCCCAGAATTCCTCTTTCCCCGGCACCTGTTTCGCCATGTTCAACTGTCCACCGATCTCCGACGCGCGATCGAACAGCGTGACGTCATGGCCGCGCTGGGCGGCGGTCATGGCGGTAGACAGGCCGGCCGGCCCAGCGCCCACAATGGCAACGGTCTTGCGCGTCTCGGCCTTGCCAATGACCAGTTCGGTTTCATGGCAGGCACGCGGGTTGACCAGACAGGAGGTCAGCTTTCCGCCGAACGTGTGGTCCAGGCAGGCCTGGTTGCAGGCGATACACGGCGCGATCTGCGCGGACTGACCGGCAATCGCCTTGTTGACAAAATCCGCATCCGCCAGCATCGGACGCGCCAGCGAAACCATGTCGGCGCAGCCGGTCGACAGAACCTCTTCTGCGACCTCGGGCGTATTGATCCGGTTCGAGGTGATCACCGGGATGCCAACCTTACCCATCAGCTTTTTGGTCACCCAGGCAAAGGCGGCACGCGGAACGCTGGTTGCGATGGTGGGAATCCGTGCCTCGTGCCAGCCGATGCCGGTGTTGATGATCGTCGCTCCTGCTTGCTCGATCCGCTGAGCAAGCTCGACTACCTCTTCATGGGTCGAGCCATTTGGGATCAGATCGATCATCGACAAGCGGTAGATGATGATGAAATCAGTACCCACAGCCTCACGCGTGCGCCGCACAACCTCGATCGGTAGGCGCATCCGGTTTTCATAGGAGCCGCCCCAGCGATCCTCACGTTTGTTGGTGTGGGTCACGAGGAACTGGTTCAGGAAATACCCCTCGGAACCCATGATCTCGACCCCGTCATATCCCGCCTTCTGGGCGAGGACCGCCGCATTCACGATGTCGCTGATCTGCTTCTCGATTCCGTCTTCGTCCAGCTCACTGGGCGGGAACGGAGAAATCGGAGATTTCACCGGGCTGGGCGCCACGCATTTGGGGCCATAGGCATAGCGTCCTGCGTGCAGAATTTGCATCGCGATCTTGCCGCCCGCCTCATGCACGCGGTCGGTCACGACCGAGTGGTTCGCCACGTCCTTTTCGGTGGTCATCATCGCAGCGCCCGGCAGGACCGAGCCTTCGAGGTTCGGGCCAATCCCACCCGTCACCATCAGCGCCACGCCCCCGCGTGCGCGATCCGCATAGAACTCGGCCACGCGATTCCAGTCGCCGGTCTCTTCCAACCCGGTATGCATCGAGCCCATCAGCACGCGGTTCTTCAACGTGGTAAAGCCCAGGTCCAGCGGGGCCAGCATGTTTCGGTACGCGGTCATGGCGAACTCTCCTTTCCGAAGTTGAAGAATAGATTGACGTTCGCGTAAACATTGTCACGCGAAACCTAACGTCATCCCCTTTGCGCCTGTCGCGCGGCTTGATAGAGAGGTCGCGAACCATGTCCATGAGGCCTCGCATGACCCCGGAAGAGATCGCCAAACTGCCCTATCGCCCCTGTGTCGGGCTGATGCTGATGAATGCCGAGGGTAAGATCTTTGTCGGCCAGCGCAATGACCGCCACAAGGACGCTTGGCAGATGCCTCAGGGCGGGGTGGACAAGGGCGAAGACCCCCGCGACGCAGCGCTGCGCGAGCTGTGGGAAGAAACTGGCGTGACTGCTGATCTGGTCGAGGTCGTGGCCGAGACTGACGGCTGGTTGCCCTATGATCTGCCCCACGACATCGTCCCAAAAATCTGGAAAGGCCGTTATCGCGGGCAAGAGCAGAAATGGTTTCTGCTGCGCTTCAACGGCCATGACGACCAGATCAATATTGCAACGGATCATCCCGAATTCACCAGCTGGAAATGGCAGGCCCCGGATCAACTGGTCGAAGAAATCGTGCCGTTTAAGCGCGCGGTCTACGAGCAGGTGATTGCGGGTTTTGCGGATCATCTGAGCTGATCACCAGCCTGCACGTTGCCGTGAGGGGGCGTGGTTCGGGTCAAGGCGTGCCTCTAGCTTGGAGGCATGAGTTACACCCTGCCAGACCCCATCACAATCAAACCCGCCGGACGGCGATTTCAGGGCTTGGACCGGCGTGCGCCTCTGCGTGAGGGATTGCGCGGGTGCGGAGAGTTCGGCCCCTCTCAGACGGCAGGACGGTTCTACCCGATGGCCTGTGTCGCGCTTGAGGTGACGCAGCGCTGCAATCTGGACTGCACGCTCTGCTACCTCTCGGACCGGGCCGAGATGACCTATGATCCTCCACTTTCGGTCCTGTTTGCGCGGATTGCCACGATCCGCAGCCACTATGGCCGGGGTATTTCCGTTCAATTGACCGGCGGCGACCCGACCCTGCGTAAGGTTGACGATCTTGAGGCGCTCTGCCGCGAGATCAGGCGGCTGGGCATGCGCTCCTGCCTGATGACCAACGGTATCCGCGCCAGCCGGGCGATGCTGACACGGTTGGCCGCGGCGGGGCTGGATGACGTGGCCTTTCACGTGGACATGACGCAAGAGCGCAACGGGTTCGCCTCCGAAATGGAGCTTAACCGCGTGCGCAAAACCTATATCGACCGGGCGCGCGGTTTGGGGCTGCGTATTCTCTTCAACACAACCGTTTTTGGCGGCAACTTTGCTGAAATCCCTGCTTTGGCTCGGTTCTTGCGGGGCCAGCCCGAGGTCGGTTTTGTGTCGTTCCAGATGCAGGCGGATACCGGGCGCGGTGTGTTGCGGGCGCGACCCGATGCAATCACACAAAACAGCGTCATCCGCGCGGTCGAGCAGGGTTATGGCACGTCTTTGCATTTCGACTCGGCGGCCGTCGGGCATTCCAGTTGCAACCGGTATGGCAGCGTTGTTTCTGCGGGGGGCAAGGCCGTGTCGTTGCTGTCGAACCAGCGCTTGGTTCAGCGGGTGATAGCGGCGCTGGAAAATGTGGATACCGGACAGGACGCTCATATCCGCATCCGCCCCAGCGTGGGACGCCTGATCCGCCGCCATCCACTGCTAGCCCTTTGGGCGCTTGGCCATCTGGTGGGCTGCCTTCTGCGGCTGGGGTCGGGGGTGCTACGCGGCCCGGTACGGCGGCAGGCTGTATTCATCCACAATTTCATGGCTGCGGATGCGTTAGAGGAAGACCGCTGCGCCTCTTGCGTGTTCATGGTTGCGACGGCCAACGGGCCGCTCTCCATGTGTGTCCACAACGCACAGCGCGATCAGCATCTGGCCGCGCCGGATCGAGTAGACAGCCCGATGGGCACCTATTGGTGGAACGCGGCGACGCGCGGCCTGTCTACGCGCCCGGACTTGCCCGCTCTGAAAGACCCCGAGGTGGCTCCGCTGAAACGCCTCAAAGGGCAGTTGCGCGCTGCCCGTCAAAGCCGAAAGGACGCTTCATGAGACAGGTTCTGATCCTAATGCTGCTGCCGCTTCTGGCGGCCTGCGCCAGTGTTGAGCGGCTTGCCTTGCCTGCTGCGACGCCCTTGCCCGACACGGCCCTGACCCGCGCCGCACCCCCTCCGGGTGAGAGGGTGGATCATGGCGATTGGACCCGCTTTCTGACCCGCTACGTGGCCCCCGATGCGCGCGGTGTGAACCGGGTGGCCTATGGACAGGTGAGCGCGGCCGACAGCGCGCTGCTGGATGCTTATCTGACCGAGCTGCAGGCCGTTGACCCGGCCAGTCTGACCCGCGATCAGCAACTGGCCTATTGGATCAACCTCTACAACGCGCTGACGGTGGATGTGGTGCTTGAGGCGTACCCGGTCGCGTCGATCCGCGACATCAAGGATGGGCCGTTGTCGATCGGCCCTTGGGGTCGCCCGTTGACTGTGGTGTCGGGTCAGAGTCTGACCCTCAACGACATTGAACACCGCATCATCCGACCAACTTTCAATGAGCCGCGCATTCACTACGCGCTGAATTGTGCAGCGGTCGGGTGCCCGAACCTGATGGCCCGCGCGTGGGAGGCCAAGACGCTGGAGCGCGACCTCGCCGCAGCCGAGCGCGCCTATGTCAACGACCCGCGCGGGGTGCGGTTTGACGATCAAGGGCGGCTGATCCTGTCAAAAATCTACATCTGGTTCCGCGAGGATTTCGGACCGAATGAAGAGGCCGTAATCGCCTATCTCGAAACAGCAGCCGACCCGGAGTTGCAACAGCGCCTTAAACAAGTCCGACGTGTGGATGCCTATGAGTATGATTGGGCGTTGAACGATGCAGGGGCTGGCGCCTAACGGCGCGGAGCAAAGGCCGTAGGCCGCCGCGCCAGCGCCAACCCGCGCCCTCGGGACGGCGCTCTTGTAGCGTTAGGCGCTGCTTGAGCCTATCAGTATCTGGCTGCCGTAAAGCTCTTAAATCCGAGGCCGGATGCGCCACCCCGCGGGTCGGCGCTGTCCCGGCTCAGCGCTTTACAGTAATCCTTCTTCCCGCAGCAATTCTTGCAAGTTTGCCTCGGGGCGCGGGCCGATGTGGCTGATCACTTCCCGCGCGCACACATTGCCGATCTTGGCGCAGGTCTCATAGTCGCGGCCGGTGGCCATGCCGTACAGGAAACCGGCAGCGAACTGATCGCCTGCGCCGGTCGCATCTACGGGCACTACCTTTTCGACCGCAACATCGTGACGGGTATCGCCGTTCAGAACCGTCACGCCGTCGCCCGAACGGGTGCAGACGACCAGAGGGCAGATTGCGGCGGTTTTGGCCAATGCGTCCTCAAGATCATCGGTTTCGAACAGCGATTTGATCTCGGCCTCGTTGCCGATCACGAAGTCCAGTTCGTTCTCGATCAGCAGCAGGAAATCGACCCGGTGACGCTCGACGCAGAAAGGATCGGAAATGGCGATACCGGCCTTGCCGCCGCCTCTGTGACAGGCGCGCGCTGCCTCAAGAAACGCAGCTTTGCCCTTTTCCTTGTCGAACAAATACCCCTCGAGGAACATGATCTGGCTGTTTCCGGCAACCTCGTCCGAGACGTCCTGAGAGGACAGTTCCGAAGAAATCCCCAGATAGGTGTTCATCGACCGCTCACCATCGGGCGAGACGAAGATCATCGAGCGTGAGGTCGGCAACTCGCCGCCCGGCACAGGCGGATTGACGAAATCCACGCCGTCTTCATTCATCGCATCGGCGTAGAAGCGACCCAGCGCGTCATCATGCACACGGCCAATAAAGGCAGCATCCAGACCCAGCGCACCTGCGCCCGCAATGGTGTTCGCGACCGAGCCGCCCGGTGTCTGCACCCGACCCTCCATCGAGGCATAGAGCACTTCGCCGCGCTCCTGCTCGATCAGTTGCATGATGCCTTTTTCAATGCCCATCAGTTCCAAGAAACTGTCATCGGCCTGGGAAATGACATCCACAACGGCATTTCCGATGCCGGTCAGTTGGTAGGTTTTCATAGGGTCTTGTCCTCGAATTGACAGAGATCACGGATGATGCAGGTCGAGCATTGCGGCTTGCGCGCCTTGCAGTGATAGCGCCCGTGCAGGATCAGCCAGTGATGTGCATGGAGTTGAAAGTCGGCTGGAATATTGTCCTCAATGGCGCGCTCGACGGCGTCTACGTCCTTGCCGGGACAGATACCGGTGCGATTGCCGACGCGGAAGATATGCGTATCCACCGCTTGCGCCGGTTGCCGCCACCACATGTTCAGAACCACATTGGCCGTCTTGCGCCCGACACCGGGCAGGGATTGCAGCGCGGCGCGGGAATTGGGAACCTCGCCGCCATAGTCCTCGACCAGTATACGGCTAAGCTTGATGACGTTCTTGGCCTTCTGACGGAACAGTCCGATGGTTTTGATGTGCTCGATCAGGCCCTCTTCGCCCAGATCCAGCATCTTTTGCGGAGTGTCTGCGATCTTGAACAGCTCACGCGTGGCTTTGTTGACGCCCGCATCGGTCGCCTGCGCCGAAAGCGCCACTGCCACGACCAGAGTGTAGACGTTCACATGCTCCAGCTCGCCCTTGGGTTCCGGGTCGGCCTCTTGAAAGCGCGTAAAGATCTCGCGGATCGTATGATAATCGAGTTGCTTTGCCATCCGAGCCTTAATGCCGCCCAAGGGCCAATGACACAAGCCCAAAGCCAATGCGCAAGTTCCGGGTCGCGGCAGCGTGACCTGCGCGTTATGGTTCGGTTCAACAGATGAGGTGAAAGCCATGAACGTCCAGACGCCCGAAAGCGGATACCACTACAACGTCATGCGCCGCGCGATCGAGTTGATTGATCAGGGTGGCGAAACCCTCAGCCTTGAAGAGCTGGCCGGTCAGATGGGCATGAGTCCCGCCCATTTCCAGCGCCTGTTCTCGCGCTGGACCGGGGTGTCGCCAAAACGGTACCAGCAATATCTGACGCTGGGCCATGCCAAAGCCCTGCTGCGCGAACGGTTCACCACGTTGGAGACCGCCCACAACGTCGGCCTGTCCGGCAGCGGCCGCCTGCATGATCTATTCCTGAAATGGGAATCCATGAGCCCCGGTGAGTACGCCCGCAAAGGCGCGGGGCTGACGGTCTACTGGGGGTGGTTCGATTGTCCCTTCGGGCCAGCACTGGTCATGGGGACCGACAAGGGCATTTGCGGAATTGCCTTCAGTGCCGAAACCGGCGAGGTCGCCGCGATGGACGATATGACTTCGCGCTGGCCCAAGGCCGATTTCGTCGAGGATACCGAAAAGCTGCGTCCTTGGGTCGAGGCCTCCTTTGGCGCGGACCGGTCCGAGACGCCACTGCATCTGATCGGCTCGCCCCTACAAATCAAGGTTTGGGAGGCGCTGATGCACATCCCCTCGGGTCAGGTCACAACCTATTCAGAGATCGCGCAGCGGGTGGGGTCGCCCCAGGCGGTGCGCGCGGTGGGGACAGCGGTTGGGCGCAATCCGGTCAGCTGGCTAATCCCCTGCCACCGGGCATTGCGCAAGTCGGGAGGCCTGGGCGGATACCACTGGGGTCTGCCTGTGAAGCGCGCGATGCTGGCTTACGAGGCCGCGCAAGCGGATGCTTGATTGACTCTGGATCATTCCAATGCCAAAGAACGCGCAAGGTTTGGGTCCCCTGCCGTTCGCGGCCTTTGGCTTTGGTGAAACCCTAAATTTGAACATTTGTTGCCACTTTCTCGGCGCGCGGATGGCAATGCGAACCCCGTCCTGATTTCGCGCCCGTTCAAGGAAACGAGGCACAAGATGACGACACAAAAAACGATCCCTCCAGTGGACGAGTTGAAAGCGCAAGCCAAACGCTTGCGTGAAGACCTGCGCGCCAAAGATGTGACCCTTTCACATAGCGAGGCTTTGGAGATGCTCGCCCATCAATATGGCGTTCGGGATTGGAATACACTGCACGCCAAAGCTGGAAACCGCATGCACTTGCGTGTCGGAGATCGGGTCGAAGGGCGATATCTGGGGCAGCCGTTCTCAGCCGAAATACGCGGCATGACCCTGTTGGGTGATGGATCTAACCGCAGGGTTACGCTGCATTTTGAAACGCCCGTCGATGTGGTGCAGTTCGAGAGCTTTTCCGCGTACCGCCAACGTGTAACCGGGGTGATCGGTTGGGATGGACGCTCAGCACAAAGGACGTCTGACGGGCAACCCCAGCTGGTTGTGCGTCCAGCCTAGAAAAGGGTGAGGCTCTGCCCGAGCCTCACCAATCGTCCTAGATCAGGCCACATGCCTATTCTGCTGCCCAACCGCCGACGGCTTTGATCTCGAGGAAGTCTTCCAGACCGAATACTCCGCCTTCGCGGCCGTTGCCGGATTGCTTCATGCCTCCGAACGGAGATCCCGCGCTGCGCGACTGACCGTTCATCTCAACCATCCCGGACCGCAATACCCGCGCCATGCGATTGGCGCGCGCGCCGTCCTGTGTCTGGACATAGTTGGTCAGGCCATAGGGCGTGTCATTGGCGATCTCGACGGCTTCTTCCTCGGTGTCGAAGGGGATCATGGTCAGAACTGGGCCGAATATCTCCTGCTGCGCAATGGTCATCTGATTGTTGGCATCTGCAAACACCGTCGGGCGCACATAGTAGCCCTTGTTCAGCCCCTCGGGCCGCCCT
Organism: Ruegeria sp. ABV3_008; assembly: GCF_056161185.1. Taxonomy (NCBI): domain Bacteria; kingdom Pseudomonadati; phylum Pseudomonadota; class Alphaproteobacteria; order Rhodobacterales; family Roseobacteraceae; genus Ruegeria; species Ruegeria sp. ABV3_008. The sequence continues at coordinate 168,489 of NZ_JBSWYP010000010.1, forward strand.
GTGCCGCCTGCGACCAGCCGCGCGCCTTCATCGATACCGGCTTGGATCAGGTCCTGAATCTTGGTCCACTGAAGCTCATTCACAACGGGGCCGATATGGCGGCCTTCCTCTGTGGCCGGGCCGACCGTGACAGAGTTGGCCACTTCGGCTGCTGTCTCCACGGCCTTGTCATAAATCGGGCGCTGCACCAGCATCCGGCTGGGGGCGTTACAGCTTTGGCCGGTGTTGTTCATCATGTGCAGCACACCGCGTTTCACGGCCTTCTCATCCGCATCCTCAAAGATCACGTTGGCGCCTTTGCCGCCCAGTTCCAGATGCACCTTCTTCAGGGTATCGGCAGCGCTTTTCGAGATCGCAGTGCCCGCGCGGGTCGAGCCGGTGAAGCTGATCATGTCCACATCCGGATGCGCAGAGAGTTGCGAACCGACACCCGCGCCATCGCCGTTCACCAGGTTGAACACTCCGGGTGGGAAACCGGCCTCGTCCATCAGCTCGGCAAAGATCATTGCGTTCAGGGGGCTCTGCTCGGACGGTTTCAGAACCATCGTACAGCCCGCAATCGCCGCCGCGCCGACCTTGAGGGTGATCTGGTTCATCGGCCAGTTCCACGGGGTGATCAGACCGGCGACGCCGACGGCTTCATAGATAATGCGATCATTGGGCGCGTGATCGCCCAGAGGGCGCTCGAATTCAAACGCCTTGGCGGCGCGGATGAAGTTCTTCAGGTGATAGATCCCTGCACCGGATTGGGCAGTGCGCGACATGTCGATCGGCGCGCCCATCTCAAGCGACATGGCCTGCGCCAGGTCCTCGGACCGGGTCATGTAGAGGTCGGCCAGCTTTTCAACCAGGGCGATACGCTCTTGGACCGGCGTTGCCATCCAGCCGGGCAAGGCTGCCTTGGCCGCGGCAACGGCGGCGTCAGTGTCGGCCTGAGAGCCGAGGGAGATCACCGCGCAGGGTTCCTCAGTCGAGGGGTTGATTACCTCGAAATCATTCGCCTCAGATGGAGCAACCCATTGACCGTTAATGTAGAAATCGCGTTTTTCGATCATGGCGTATCCTCCGGGCCGTGATGTCGAAGACTGGTTTTGTCGCGTAGTCTGTCATTCGCTCTGAGGCGCGGCAAGGGGGTAATTTGATCAAATTTGCTTTGCGAAGCCTTGGAAAAAAGACTTTTGCGGAAGGTTTAACTCTGGCGCAAAGTGGTTAGGTTCACAGCATTCGACTCGGTCAGTAACCAAAGAAGGAGTTGCACCATGGGTTTGCGTATCAACGACACGGTCCCGAATTTCACCGCAGAAACGGATCAGGGCACCATTCAGTTTCACGATTGGATTGGTGACAGCTGGGCGATCCTGTTCTCGCATCCCAAGGACTTCACCCCGGTCTGCACCACCGAGTTTTCGGCAGTTGCCCAGCTGAACGACGAATGGGCGGCGCGCAATACCAAGGTGATCGGTGTTTCGGTCGACGGGGTCGAGGACCACAAGAAGTGGAAGAAAGACATCGAAGCCTATGGCAAGGCCAACCCCGGTTTTCCGATTATTGCTGATGACGGGCTGGCGGTGTCCAAGGCCTTTGACATGCTGCCCGCCGAGGCCTACCTGCCCGATGGCCGCACCCCTGCGGATAGCGCCACCGTGCGTTCGGTGTTCATTATCGGACCCGACAAGCAGTTGAAACTGTCGATGACCTATCCGATGACCGTGGGTCGGAACTTTGCCGAGATCCTGCGGGCGCTGGACGGATTGCAGATGTCGTCCAAGGGTGTTGCGACACCTGCGAACTGGGTGCCGGGTGAGGATGTGATCATCCCGCCGACCGTTTCGAATGAAGACGCCAAAGCGAAGTTTGGTGAGTTCGAGACGATCTTCCCCTATCTTCGCAAGACCAAGGCTCCGTCCTGATTTAGGTCGGGTCAGGGGGGCTGTCTGCCCCCCATCGCGCCTGAGGCGCAATTCCCCCCGAGGATATTTTCAGCCAGATGAAGCAGGCGGGCGCTGCGGGTGCAGGTGGAGCTGTGCTCGGTAAGCGGCGCGTTTGACTTCGCGGGTCAGTTTGTCTGAGAAGGCTGGTTTCGTCTGGATGGTTGAGCCGCCGATATCGCCGGCCACTTCGCGGTTGCCGCTGCCCAGAAGGGCATGGATGGGCTGACCGGTGATCCAGTGCATTTGCAGGAAGGTATCCACGGGGCGGTCGATTTGATCCGTCGCCTTCAGGAGCCGTTTGGCGGCGTTGCGGCCGACCATCTGGCAGACGCATTGCAGGCCGATCACTTTGGGTAGGATCAGGCTCAGGCCGTTCTCTTTTGCCAATGTTTGGGCCGCGACTTCGCGTTGTTTGACGGGGATGCGGATATAGTGATCCGGGGTGGCGATGGCGTGCAGCATTTCGGTGGCTTCGGCCATTTTGTCAGGATCGACGCGCAGGTCATCCTCGGTGATGATGGCCAGATCGATCTCTTCATCCACCAGTTTCTGCCAGAGACGCCGGTGGCTTTGGAACACGCCGATTTCCGCGGGGCGCAGGTCGAACGGGTAGTGCGGCTTGTGCAGGGTGCCGGGATGCAGGCGGACATCTGCGATCTGGTCTGGCTCGCGCCCATTGGTCGCCTCGAACAGTTCGGCATTCGGCAGGTCGTTGCACAGCTGGTCTGCATTGGCGCGGCGGGCCGTGCTGGAAGACATATGGATGACAAAGGATCGCATGATGCGTGCATAGAACACGGGCGCGCGTGGGGAAAGAGCAACGCGAGAGAAATGGGCCTTCATTTTCTGCAAGCCGAACCAGTGCGAGCGGTGTCGGCGACCGGTTCTTGAAAGGGCAGAAATATGCTAGGGTGCGATAGGCAGACGAACCAGGCATCCGCACCATCGGGCGATCACACTGTGAAATACAGGAGAAGACGATGGCTTTTACAGATTGGTATGTTGAAGGTGATGCTTTTGGGAACTGTAATTGCGGTTACGCGTGCCCTTGCCAGTTCGAGGAAGTTCCAACACAGGGCAATTGCCGTGGGTTCGAAGTGCTTGAAGTCTCGAAAGGCCATTTTGGAGATACCGACTTAGCGGGTGCCAAGGCTGCATTGATCTATGCCTGGCCGGGTCCGATCTTCGAGGGTGGAGGCGAAATGCAGGTGATCATCGATCCAAGCGCCTCAGATGCTCAGAGGGCCGCACTAGAAAAGGTCTTTCACGGGGAAGAGACCGAAGAGATGGCGACCCATTGGTTCGTCTTCCGTGCGATGTGCAAAACCGTGCATGAGACTCTGTTTCTGCCGATAGATTTCGAGATGGATATGGAGGAGCGTACGGCCAAGGTGTCCATCGGCGACGTGCTGAACTCGACCGGCCGCCCTATAGAAGCACCGCATGGTGGTGGCCCACATCGCGTGCGGATCGACATTCCCGGCGGGATTGAATTTACCTTAGCCGAGATCGGCAGTGCCTCGACCAAGGCCGACGCGGCGATCAAGCTGGACCTGAACGACAGTTACGGGCAGTGGCATCTTATGAAGCACGGGCCGTCGGGGGTGGCGCACTAAGGATCAGGCTTCTCCAAAATCCACAAGAACCGGTGCGGTGTCGTAGATGATCCGCACCGATTGGAACCGGGTTTGATCCTCGGTCAGTTCAAACAGGTCTACGCATTCAATCGTTTCAGGGTGCCCGTTTCGGATGGTGCGGGTGTAGTTGAAATGAACCGCCATCTGCGGTGCGCCGGATGTGTCGGCAAAGGTGTTCTTGTGATGGGTGGACCGATCACTCGTGATGTTCATCACGTTGGTATAGAAGTCCCGCGCCGGTTGCTTGCCCGATATCGGAGAGGTTGCTGTTGCGTCCTCGGCAAACAGGTTCAGCATCGCGGGCAGGTCGCCGCTTTCGATGGCTTGTAGGTAAAGCCGCGCCATTTCATCCATCTGGTCCTTGTTAGACATCGCCAACCCTCCTGCTGGGCGGCACTGTAGCACAAAAAAGGCCCCGGTGGTTTCACCGGGGCCCTAATCATTTGAAAGAGGAACAGATTACTCTGCGTCTTCTTTCTTTTCTTTCTTCTCGGGAACGATCTCTTCGCCGGTTTCCTGATCGACCACTTTCATCGACAGGCGGACCTTGCCGCGATCGTCAAAGCCCAGCAGTTTGACCTTTACTTCCTGACCTTCCTTCAGAACGTCCGACGGATGGTTCAGGCGGCGGTTTTCAATCTGGGACACGTGGACCAGGCCGTCGCGCTTGCCAAAGAAGTTCACGAAGGCACCGAAGTCGACGATCTTGACCACTTTACCGGTGTAGATCTGACCTTCTTCCGGCTCGGCCACGATCGAATAGATCATGTCATAGGCCTTCTGGATCGATTCACCATCAGGCGAGGCGATCTTGATGACGCCGTCGTCGTTGATATCGACCTTGGCACCCGAAACCTCAACGATTTCGCGGATGACCTTACCGCCCGAGCCGATCACTTCGCGGATCTTGTCGGTTGGGATGTTCATGGTCTCGATGCGCGGAGCGTGGACCGAGAATTCGTTGGTCTCGGAGAGGGCTTTGCCCATCTCGCTCAGGATGTGCATACGGCCGTCTTTGGCCTGTGCCAGAGCGGTTTCCATGATCTGCGGCGTGATGCCTGCGACCTTGATGTCCATCTGCAGCGAGGTGATGCCGTTTTCGGTCCCTGCCACTTTGAAGTCCATGTCGCCCAGGTGGTCTTCGTCACCCAGGATGTCGGTCAGAACAGCGTATTCACCGTCGTCTTCCAGGATCAGACCCATGGCCACACCGGCAACCGGTGCTTTCAGCGGAACACCTGCATCCATCATCGACAGCGAACCGCCGCAGACCGAGGCCATTGACGAGGATCCGTTTGATTCAGTGATCTCCGACACCACACGAACGGTATAGGGGAAGTCGGTCGGCGCAGGCAGAACCGCTTGCAGCGCGCGCCATGCCAGCTTGCCGTGACCGATCTCACGACGGCCGGGCGAACCCACGCGGCCCACTTCACCAACCGAATACGGAGGGAAGTTGTAGTGCAGCAGGAAGTTCGATTTGAAGTTGCCATGCAGCGCGTCGATGAACTGCTCATCGTCACCGGTGCCCAGCGTGGTCACGGCCAGCGCCTGAGTTTCACCACGGGTGAACAGCGCGGAACCGTGCGTACGCGGCAACAGCGAGGTTTCGGCTTCAATGGCACGCACGTCGGTGGTCGAACGACCGTCGATGCGCTTGCCGCCTTTGACGACGTCACCGCGCAGGATGCCGGCTTCAAGCTTTTTCATTGCCGAGCCCAGGTTCGCGTCTTCCAGCTGTTCCTCGGTCAGTGCTTCTTTGATCGCTTCACGGGCCGCGGCAACAGCGGCGGTGCGCTCTTGCTTGTCGGTGATCGCGAAAGCGGCGCGCATCTGCTCTTCACCGGCTGCGGAAACAGCGGCGTAGAGGTCCGAATAGTCGGGGGCGACGAACTCAAACGGCTCTTTTGCGGTTTCTTCGGCCAGATCGATGATCAGGTCCAGAACCGGCTGGATTTGCTCGTGCGCGAAGTTCACGGCGCCCAGCATTTCAGCTTCGGACAATTCGTAAGCTTCGGACTCCACCATCATCACGGCGTTCTTGGTACCGGCAACAACCAGGTCCAGACGCTGTTCGGGGTTCAGGCGCAGGTCCTGCATGTCGTCCACGGTCGGGTTCAGGACGTATTCGCCATCCACGAAACCAACACGGGCACCGGCGATCGGGCCCATGAAAGGCGCGCCGGAAATGGTCAGGGCAGCCGAGGCCGCGATCATCGCAACGATGTCGGGGTCGTTGACCAGATCGTGGCTCAGCACGGTGCACATCACCAGAACTTCGTTTTTGAAGCCGTCAACGAACAGCGGGCGGATCGGACGGTCGATCAGACGCGCGGTCAGCGTCTCTTTCTCGGTCGGGCGCGCCTCGCGCTTGAAGAAGCCACCCGGAACTTTACCGGCGGCATAGTATTTCTCTTGGTAGTGGACGGTCAGCGGGAAAAAATCCTGACCGGGCTTTTGTTGCTTGGCAAAGGTCACGTTGGCCATGACGCTGGTTTCGCCCAGCGTGGCAATCACGGTGCCGTCCGCCTGGCGAGCAACCTTGCCGGTTTCCAGTGTGAGCGTCTCTTCGCCCCACTGCATAGATTTCTTAGTTACATCAAACATATGCGTATCCTAGAACGGAGCACTCCCGCCCCTGCGGGTCTCCGGTTTGCATGGCGGCCCCATTGCCGCCGACCCCACTTTATCTTCCATTCGAGTGCCGGGGTCAGGGCACAACGTCTCAGATACCCGCGCGCATACATGAGAATGCGTTGAAAGGAAAGGGGAACCGCTGCGATTGGCAGAAACGTGCAGACTGGTATTTGAGGACTCTGCGCAGCGCCATTTGCGAGGCTGTGAAACGTCAGTTCCCAAGGGGCGTAAGATTCAAAAAAATGAATGAGTTTTGAAAAAACTGTATGCAGTGTAGACTGTTAACACTGAACCCACGGTCGAAGAGACGGGAATACGCCAAGGGGGTAACATACTCATAACCGTCAGCCGGCCGACTACCTTGGCGTTTGCAGCTTGCGAGCAAAGGGGCAAAGTATGGCTCAAACCAAGAAAATGCTGGATCCGGATCCGCGGATCTACGATTTCGAAACCGAGTATGAATTGGGTCAGGACAATGTCCGGCCATTCGGTTTGGATATCCACAACCCGGTCTTCCTGATCTCGAGTATTTTGATCTTTGCGTTCGTTTTGATCGCATTGGCCAATCAAGAGGCCGCGGCCGCCTTTTTTGGCTGGCTCAGACCATGGCTCACCAGCACGTTTGACTGGTTCCTCGTCCTGTCAGTGAACGCCATCACCCTGTTCTGTCTGGTTCTGATCGTTCTGCCTGTTGGCAAAGTCAGGATCGGCGGCAAGGACGCCAAGCCTGACTATTCCTATGCCGGATGGATCGCGATGATGTTCGCCGCCGGTATTGGTATCGGTCTGCTGTTTTTCGGCGTGATGGAGCCGGTTTACTACAACTTTGCCGAAGGTGGGAACGCCCGGCCCCTGGGTATCGACATCGCAGTGCCCGGCAATGAGTATATTGGTATTGTCGGCACGATCCACCATTGGGGCCTTGAAGGCTGGGCGGTATATGCCGCCGTTGGTCTAAGTCTTGCGATCTTTGCCTATAACCTTGACCTACCTCTGACTTTGCGCTCGGCTTTCTATCCGCTTCTGGGTGAACGTGTTTGGGGCTGGTGGGGTCACCTGATCGACACGCTGGCGGTGTTTGCAACGCTGTTCGGTCTGACTACCTCGCTGGGTCTTGGGGCGCAGCAAGTTGCTGCTGGGTTGTACGAGGTCTTTGGTATCGAGCCTAGCCCAACCGTGACCGTCCTGCTGATCATCGGTATCACGCTGATCGCGCTGGGCTCAGTCCTACTGGGTATGGATGCGGGCGTGAAACGGCTGAGTGAGATCAACATGATTATGGCCGTTGGTCTGTTCCTTTTCGTCATCATTGTCACCGGTGTGGGTACAGCCATTTCGCGGTATTTCAACGTGATGGTGGATTACGTGACCCATCTGCCGGCACTTTCAAATCCGTTTGGGCGAGAAGACACCAGCTATTTCCATGGTTGGACGACCTTCTACTGGGCCTGGTGGATCGCGTGGTCGCCCTTTGTGGGCATGTTCATCGCCCGCATTTCCAAGGGCCGCACGGTGCGTGAGTTCATCCTCTGCGCGCTACTGGCCCCCACGGCAGTCTGCGCCCTGTGGATGTCGACCTTCGGCGGCGCCGCTATCGACATGCTGAACGCAGGCGGAGCCGAAGGCGTGCGCGCCACTGTGATCGACAGCTATGCGCCGGAGGGCGCCCTGTTCGGCTTCCTTAAGGAGCTGCCGCTCTATGGCATAATCGCGCCGATCGCCCTGATATTGATCGTCGTGTTCTTTGTGACCTCGTCGGATTCAGGCTCGTTGGTGATTGATACCATTACCGCCGGAGGCAAGATGGATGCACCTGTGATCCAACGGGTGTTCTGGTGCACGCTTGAGGGTCTGGTGGCAATCGCCTTGCTCTTGGGCGGCGGTCTTGCGGCTCTGCAAGGCGCAGCGGTGTCAACGGGCATCCCGTTCACACTGGTGGTTCTGATGATGTGCTACTGCCTATGGCTGGCGCTTAAATCGGAAAAAGCTAAGATGTAGCAGCGCAAGTTGCACGCAGGGCCTTCTAGTCCTTGCTAATTGGCAACACCAAAAAAACGCCCGCTGTTTCGGCGGGCGTTTTGATATCAGCTTGATCAGCTCTGATCTTAGCGGCGGATGCCCAGCTTTTTGATCAGGTCCTGATAGCGTGCTTCTTCCTTACCCTTCAGGTAGTCCAGCAGCTTACGGCGCTGGGCGACCATTTTCAGCAGACCGCGACGACCGTGGTTGTCTTTCTTGTGGGTCTTGAAGTGCTCGGTCAGGGTGGTGATGCGCGAGGTCAGGATGGCAACCTGGACTTCAGGCGAACCGGTGTCGCCCTCTTTGGTGCCGAATTCTTTCATGACGCGTGCTTTTTCAGCGGCAGTAATCGACATCGGGGTCTCCTTTAAAGGTTAGAGTTAATGGCGCAGGCCGGGATGTCGTCCAGCACAGGCCCATGGAGAAAACCGCACCGATTCCGATGCGGATGGGCGCGTATAGGCGCTTTTGACGTGAATGGCAAAGGGATTCTGACGGCTCAGTCAGCAGGCAGGTATTCCGCCAACTCAGCTTCGGTCAGGAGATGGATATCGTCCACCGTCAACCCGTCGGCCCCGAACAGATGCGCGACCTCTTGGCCGTTAAGGCTGACGCGGGTCAGGTTCTCATTCTCGGGGTCCTGTTCGATTTCGATCTCGGGTGGGTCCTGATCTTCCCAGGTGATCAGCAGGCGGTCCTCACCGGGTTGAAAGCCCATCACGGTGACTTCGGAATTCTCCGTGTCGGCGATGATGTCATCCGCGCCTGCGCCTCCGGTCGCGACGTCGCCGTCTTTGGCCAGAATCGTGTCCTCTCCGGCGCCGCCGTTCAGATAGTCCGTCTCGCCGTTGTCCTCATCGCCCAGCAACAGGTCGTCGCCCTCGCCGCCGAACAACACATCCTCGCCCGCGCCGCCGGTTAGAGTGTCATCGCCATAGCCGCCATGCAGGGCGTCATCGCCTTCTCCGCCGTTCAGATCATCGTCGCCCTGACCGCCATACAGCGCGTCACTGCCTTCGTCGCCCTGCAAATGGTCGTCGCCGAAATGACCGTAGAGCCTGTCATCGCCCTCATCCCCGAGCAGGGTGTCATCATCGGCCTCGCCATGCAGCAGGTCATCGCCCTGGCCGCCTGACAGGGTGTCCTGACCTTCGGCTCCGTGCATCACATCGTTGCCATCGCCGCCCATGATGTGGTCATCACCGCCATAGCCGTTGATCTGGTCCGTGCCGTCCTGCCCGGCAATGACATCGGCGTTTTCGCTGCCCGCGATCACCAGATCGCCGTCATGTTCCGAGATCACCTTACCGCCGGTGTCCTGCGCTGGCTCGACGCTCTCGCCCACATCAAGGAACTCACCTTCGCCGATCTCGGTCTGGTTTTCGTCCTCCGCGCCGTCGTCCTGCTCATCTTCTTCTTCGATGAACACATCGCCAATGGCGTATGCCGCGCCGCCGACGGCGGCCAATCCGATCAACCCGGCCAGAAACATATCGAACCCTCCGAAAGAAATGAGACGCCTTGACGGCACTGTCCCATCCGAACGGTTCATCGGTCAAAGCATAGCTGGCCGAGTGGTTAACCCTTTGTCACCAGGGTTCGGGTTGTTGGGTATAGGCGATGTAAAGCGGATGTTTCGGATGCCCGGCTTTGGAGAGGCCCAGATGAAACAGAGGCTGCCCGGTGCCGCGCAGCAGCACCTCCACCGCCGGGCCGCGGTCCAGATGTGCGCCGTGGGTGCCCCAGGCCGCAATGACCTGATCGGCCCATTGGGCGCCCTCCAGAATGGCCGCGTCGTTTGCCGGACCGACCGGATCAGCGGCGGCGCGCATTTTACGCGGATCGGTGTCGCGCCAGGCAAAGATGTTGGTGACCTGAAACGCCCCGAACCCCAGAGCCCGCGCGCGGCGTTCGCAGCGCTCGACGGTCGGGTCATTCTGCACCTCGGTCGCGGTTGACGGGTTCAGCATCACAAACAGCGCCTTGCGCCCCGCCGGATCCCAAACACGGGTCAGGCTATAGCGGTATTTCTCGCAATCCGAGTAGACGGCGGTCGAGGGCGCATCGCCCTTGGTATGCGTTCGGGTGATCATGCCCTTCGCCTAACACAGGGCTCAGGTGACGAACACCCGGCTTGGGTGCAGCTCGCCGGATTTGTAGATGCCCACCGCCACGGCCTTGCCGTCGAGCGAGGCCCAGGCCTCATCGCCGTATTCCACGTCCGAAGCCAGAACCATGCCCGGATTGCCGTTGCGCAGACGGGTGGCACCTTCGGGTGTGCATTTCAGCTCGGGCAGGTCGGAGAGGCCGATTTCCAGCGGATGCAGGTAGTCGTCTAGCGCCTCGGTCTTGGCCATCTCGTCGATCTGTTCGATGGACAACCCATCTTCGGCCTCAAAAGGGCCGGACCAGATGCGGCGGAGTTCCTTGACGTGGCCGTGGCATCTCAAAGCCTCACCCAGATCCCGCGCGATCGAGCGGACATATCCGCCTTTTCCGCAGGTCATCTCCAGCACCACGTGATCTTCGTCGGGACGGTCGACGAGGATCAGTTCCTCGACCCAGAGGGGGCGGGCGGACAGCTCTACATCTTCGCCATCACGCGCCAGCTTATAGGCGCGTTGCCCGTCGATCTTCACGGCCGAGAACTTGGGCGGCACCTGCATGATATCCCCCAGAAACGGGGCGAGTGCCTGTGTGATATCGTCATCCGAAGGGCGCGCATCGCTTTGCGCAATCACTTCGCCCTCGGCATCGTCCGTGTTGGTGGCTTGACCCAGACGCACAGTGAAAGTGTAGGCTTTCAGCGCATCGGTAATGTAGGGAACGGTTTTGGTCGCCTCACCCAAAGCTACGGCCAGAACGCCGGTCGCCTCAGGGTCCAGAGTACCCGCATGGCCCGCTTTCTTGGCATCCATCGCCCAACGCACCTTGTTGACCACCGCGGTCGAGGTCATGCCCGCAGGCTTGTCCACCACCAGCCAACCGGAAATGTCGCGGCCCTTGCGTTTGCGTCCCATCTTGCACCTTGCCTCTTGCTAAGGCGCGCGGGTTAGCGGATCGTTTTGCCGCTGTCAAACTCAGGGCGCGTCTTCGACGACGCCTACGATTGGCCCGAGCGAGAACCCGATATCCGACCGGTTGCTGGCGCGCTCATACATGCGCGAAATGTTTCCATCGAGGAAGAGTGCATTCGGCGTTTCCAGCACGTCGCGGAACAGCCTGCCGAACTCATGAAAGGTCACGTAATCCTCTGAGATCGCAAAGACCGTGCGGGTGCCATCTGCACTGGTGCCCACACCATTGCGAATGTAGCGCGAGGTCGAATCAGGCAGGAACCGGGGGTGCAGTTCGCCGTCGATCACCAGCATCGGGCCAGATTGGGTTGCAAATCGGCACTGTGGGGCCTGATCCACGAAAGTGAGCGTTTCGAAAACGTCAGCGCGGCCCTCACGGATGCAGAACACCCCGTTGGGCAACAATCCGAAATTGCCCGGCCCGGCATTCGGGATCACTCGCATCTTCTCTTGCCCGTTTTCGACATAGTGGCCGACGGGCGAGCGGTCGTCGTGATACATGCCCGCATTCATCGCAAAGGCCAGCCGTTTGCCTTCGGGCGCGAGCGTATCGTTCACCGATGAGAAATGCCCAAGCAAACCGCCTTCGTCATCGTTCAGAAACAGGCGTATGTCTTCCGAGGCATCGACCTCGCAGACCGTATACCGTCTGTCCTCATGGGTCAGCTTCTCACAGGTGACCGCATGGGCCTGTGCGGCCCAGAGAACCGCGCCAAGTGTTGCGAATGTCCGGATCACTCGTCCAGATCGCGGCGCACCGCGTCCTGTTCGAACATACGGCGGGTGTCTTCCAGACGGTCAAACGTGTCATCCAGACGGAACCGCAGATCGGGTGAGAATTTCAGGTTCAGCTTTTTGCCGATCATGCGCCGTAGTTCGCCTTTGTTGCGAGCGAGCAGGTCGATCACATCCTCTTGGCCTTTGCCGCCCAGCGGCAGCACATAGGCGGTGGCGATCTTGAGATCGGGCGAGGTGCGGACCTCACCCACGGTGATCGACATACGGTTTAGATCGGGGTCGTGGACATCTCCGCGCGCCAGAACTTCGGACAGGGTGCGGCGGATCAGTTCGCCGACACGCAGTTGTCGTTGGGACGGGCCGGGGCCATCGTGGAATTTGTTCTTTGCCATACCGACGATCTAAGCCCTAACCGAGCCTTTGCCAAGCGGGCGCGAACCGGGTAGGAGGCTTTGAGCCGACTTAGCGAAAAGGACCAGCGCAATGACCCATATTCCGGGGATCGTTATCACAGGGGCTTCGGGCCGTATGGGGCAGATGCTGATCAAGACCGTGACTGATAGCGATCAGGCCCGTCTTGTCGGAGTGGTCGAACGCGCGGGCCACGATTGGATCGGTCAGGACGTGGGTACCGCGATGGGCGGGCAGGCTCTGGGCGTGACTGTGACAGACGATCCGCTGGAAGCCTTCGCGCAGGCGCAGGCGGTGATCGACTTCACCGCGCCCGAAGCGACGTTGGAGTTTGCTGCTTTGGCTGCCCAGGCGCGGTGTGTGCATGTGATCGGCACCACCGGCATGACCGAAGAACAGATCGCTGCCCTCGAGCCTGCCTCGCGCCATGCGGTGATCGTGCGGGCGGGGAATATGAGCGTTGGTGTCAATCTGCTGGTGCAACTGACCAAAAAGGTTGCGGCGGCTTTGGATGAAGATTTCGATATCGAGGTGATCGAAGGCCATCACCACCACAAGGTCGATGCGCCCTCGGGCACAGCGCTGATGCTGGGTGAGGCTGCTGCTGAAGGGCGTGGTGTCAAGCTGCCGGATGTGGCCGACCGGGGCCGCGATGGCATCACCGGCGCCCGTAAACGCGGAGACATAGGCTTCCACGCCATTCGCGGTGGAGACATCGTGGGTGAACATGACGTCCTGTTCGCCGCGCCCGGCGAACGGATCGTTTTGCGCCATCTGGCAACTGATCGCGCCATCTTTGCCCGCGGCGCGCTGAAGGCGGCGCTGTGGGGGCAGGGCAAGGCACCGGGTCAGTATGACATGGTGGATGTTCTGGGGCTCTAAACCAACACAACCAATGAGATTTTTTGAACGTGGGCTTTACCTGACGCGGGGACTCGATCCATGCTTGCCTCGTAAGGCAAGGGGGAAGAGTGCTTTGGTCAAGTCCGTCGCAGGGGCGTTTCTGCTTTCGCTGGCCGCTGGTAGCGTTTTGGCCGAGGACCAGCAGGTGGTTTGCACGGTTGAGGGCTGTATGGAAGTCACGCTGCAAAAGCCCCGCTTCAGCGAGTCCAGCGCGTTTTCGGTGCAGCAGGTTTGGCGTGTGGTGGACAGTATCCTGGCCGTGTCTGGCCTGTTGCCGAATTTCGAGGTGCTGGAAACCACCGAGGTCGATAACGCAGCGGCTGTAATCTTCAAAGAACAACGGTACTTGGCATTCAACCCGGACTGGCTGTCGCAATACGAAGCGGACCCGAACGCCTATTGGCAGCTTTATGGTGTGATCGCCCATGAGGTCGGTCATCATCTTCAGGGACATACGATCATCGAAGGAGGGTCGCGCCCGCCCACCGAGTTGGAGGCGGATGAATACGCCGGATTCGTTCTTGCCGCACTTGGGGCCAACCTGACGCAGGCTCAGTCCCTGTGGGAGACCCTGCCCGCACAAGGGTCAGCGACCCATCCGCCCCGCCATCAGCGCCTTGCAGCGGTTGAGCGCGGATGGCTGCGACGCAATGGGCAGGCGCCATCCACTGCGACACCAACGGCTGAGCCGCCTGCACCCGAAGTGCCCCCGCCACCGGGTTGGCTTATGAACAGCTGCACCGGTGTTTCGGTTGCCGGGCAGTGGGCTGATTTGTGTTTCAGTTCAGTTTTGAAGGCGCAAGGCAGCAACAGCTATGGCCCTCGAAATGTGACGGACCAAGACCACCGCACCGCTTGGGTGGAAGGAGTGTCTGGCCATGGATACGGTGAAGCATTTGTTCTGGCTTTTGATTCACCCACGCGGATCAACCGCTGGGCAATTCGAAACGGCTATGCCAAATCGGAACGGACCTTCATCCGCAACAGTCGTGTGCGCGAGCTGAAGTTGAGCTTTTCGAATGGTTCCACGACATCTTTCACCATCGACGACACATCTGACTGGCAAGAGACCAGTGCTTTGGCCAATTATGGTGCCGTATCCTGGGTCGTGTTCGAGATCACCGATGTCTACCCCGGCACGCACTATCAGGACACGGCGATTACCGAGCTTGTCTTCGAGTGATCGTCAAAGATCCTTAACCTTGTCCGCGCGCAGCGGGCAGGCGAGATAGACGCCGAATTCTTTGCCGATATCCGCGCTGACGCGGGCGTGAACCGCGCCCTGACGGTCGAGAAAGCGCTGGTTGTCTTCGACCGGGAAAATCCCCTCATGCCAGATGCCGGGGTTGATATAGAGGCCGCGTGAGCCATCGCACCAAAAGGCCACCACCTTTTCCGGTGTCAGATTGTCGCCCGGTAGGGCGGCGGGCACGATGAAAGGCTTGTTGTCCAGCGGCCAGAACATCTGCCCGCCGTCTGGGTGATAGTTCATGTGCCACAAAAGGACTTGATCGCGCGGTGCGCTCTGCCGCTCGACCTGTGCCTGCTGAGGATCAGTTGACCAGCCCAGTACATAATGTCCCCCCACTGCTTCGTTTCGACCGTAGAGGACATCGCCTTTCCACTGCCCATGGAACGTGCCTTCGACCCAGCCGCCTTCATCGCCGGTGCCTTCGTCGATGGGCCGCCAGCCTTGCTGCGGCCAGCGGGTGATCTCGATCTCGAACCCTTCGGGGTCATCGACCAGACAGCCATAGCCTTTGACCGAAGCGTCCGTGGCACGGATCAGGGGAACCTCGTGCCACGGCAGCGAGGGTTTGGTGCTGGCTTCAAAAATATATTCCGGGGCGTTCATGGCGTACCCAAATGCTTGTCGACCATACGCTGCACCATCGGGGCGAAATGTGCAAAGTCAGGGGTTTCCATATACGCGCGCTTTCCGGCCTCATCGAGATATCGCACCTGAATGATCTCTTTAAGGTTCGGGTTGGCCTCGAACGCGGTCACTTCCTCGGCGCTCATCGGGCCGCCTTGCAGCTCCAGCGTGTGGACCGAGGCGGTGGACAGCCGGTTGAAATACTCGGGCTTTGTGGCGCAAAGATACCGTTTGGCCGCCACGTGGTAGCGGCAGCAATCGGTGATGACGGACGGGAAGAACTGCTCGAGCACTTCCGCACCTGCGTCTTCATGATGGCGGTCCTCGCTATCATCTGGGTGATATGTCCCGAATTCCGAGGTGAAGTGGCCGATGTCATGCAGCAGGGCACCAACGATGATCTCTTCGGGCATGCCGTTCTGTTCGGCGATGGTAGCCCCTTGCAGCATGTGTTCGGCCATGGTCACGGGCTCGCCCAGATATTCCTCGCCACCGCGGCGGTCGAAGATATCGCCGATGAAGGCCACGATATTGTTGCGGTTCAGGGTCGTGAAATCGGGTTTCATTCCGCCGCCTCCGGCTGCGCCATGTCCATAGCGGCCAGAGTGGACAGCAACCCGTCCTTGTCCGCGTAGCAGCCCTGCAGCCACCGCGACCCTGCGCCCGAGTAGCCAAGTCGCGCATGCAGCACGCGGGTGTTGTCGACGATGAAGCTCTCGCCCGGTTCCAGCTTGAACGACACGCCCATCGCAGGGTCGTCGATGATGTCCCCCAGCTGGCGGTAGGCGGCGTAATAGGCCTCCATCTTGTCGAAGGGCACATCCACAAACGGCGCGGAGGAGCGGTTGTTGAACCGGATGCCGATGATTTCGCCATCGGGTGACAGTTCTATCATCGGGCGGCGTGACCGCAGGCAAACCCCGTCCGAGCCTTTGTATTCGAACCGCGCCGGGTAGCCTGCCAGCAGTGCAAAGCCCTCGGGATTCTGGTCGCACAGCTTCTCGGCGGCGCGGAACCCGTCAACCACGATCGAGTCGCCGCCCTCGGCGCTGTTTTGAAGACAGTAGAGGATTTGTAGCGTCGGCACCGGATCGCGATAGGGATTGTCGGTGTGGGCCTGCAATCCCAGCCCGGTAAAGGCGAGGTTGGTTGGGTTCACCTCTGTCCGAACCTCGAAATAAGGGCCGTAGTTGGTCTCACGCACATAGCCGAAAAGGTCGGCCACCTTCAGCAGCGACTCGGGCTCGGTCGGGCCACTGGTCAGTTTGGCAAAACCGTATTCGGCCACAGCCGCCAGCCAATTGCGTTTGGCGCTCGGGTCGGCGTGAACCGCGTTCCAGTCGCCGCTGGGGGCTGCGATGCCGCTTTCCCATGTGGTGATACCGGGGGCGATGCGACCGAACGGGGCGCTTTGATCATGATCGTAGACGTGATCGGCCAGCCATGCGTCGGGGAAGGTGACGGTTTTACCTTCCGGCTGGAAGGTGACGCTCAGGTCACCGTCGATCACCTCGGCCGCGCTAACTGAGGTGTTTTCGGGAATGTCGCCAATGGTGATCAGACGCTGCCCGTTGCCCGGCGCGCGGGTGTCCGGGTCAAGCGCGTTGTCGCGCAACCAAATGGCATGAAATCGGGCTGAGGTTCCGTCGGTGAATTCAATAGTTACAACCGAAGGGTCATAGGTGGCGGTGCGCAGCATGAGGTCTCTCCTGTTCAGCGCGGATTTTACTTGAAGGGGATACGCCCCCCATGCCATTATCACAATTAATGCTTATTTCGTCTGAGGGTTGGTTTTTCTAATGGCTAAGGAAAAGATCGGTTTGCCGCCTCTTGACTGGCTGCGGGTGTTCGAGGCGGCTGGTCGACTGGGCGGTTTCTCGGCCGCTGCACGTGAGTTCGGTTTGACGCAGGCCGCGGTCAGCCAGAGGATTGGCAACCTTGAGGCCTGGCTCGGGCGTACGCTTTTTGTGCGCGAGGCGCGGGGCGTGTCGCTGACCATCGAAGGCGAAAGCTATCTGCCGCTGGTGCAAGACAGCCTGCAGGCGCTGGAGCGCAACACCGAAGACCTGTTCGGTAAATCCCCACGAGAGCTACGGGTCGCGGGGCTTTCCTCTCATATCCACGCACTGGTTCTGCCAGCCTTGCCTGCCTTTCTGACCATGCGGCCCAAGGTGCGGGTGATGGCAGATTCGGTGACACGCAGAACGTCGCTGGAGGAAGAGCGGACATGGCTGCAAATCCGCTACGGTCGCGGTGTCTGGCCGGGGCGCAAGGCCAAGCTGATCGCGCCCGAGGTGCTGGCCCCGATGGCTGCGCCAAATGTGTCATGGGGCGCGCCGGTGATTGATCTGCGGGGCGAGCGGCCCGGCTGGCAGGACTGGGCGCAGGGCGCGGGGATCAAGGACCTGCCGCAGGGCCGGATCAGCTTTGATTCCGTCGGGCACGCTATGAAGGCCGCGCGGCAGGGATTGGGGGTTGTTCTGGGATCAGTGCCCCTCGCTGCTGAAAGCCTGCAGAACGGGCGTTTGCGCAGGCTCGACCTGCCAGAGCTGAAGACCAAGGATGGCTATTGGCTGACATGGCCTGAGGAGCGGGCCAAATCGAAAAAGCAACGCGCGTTGTTGGATGATTTCCTGCAAGCGCTGCGCGGGTAAACGATCAGAAGTCGATGGCGATGCCCTTTTTCTCCCAATCGCCATAACGTGCCGGGTCTGGTCCATCACGCCCGCCCAGCTCTTTCGGCATGTCTTTTGCATCGGCTTCAGCCTTGCGGCGACGCTCGGCGGCCTCGGCCAGTGCGCGCTGGGCTGCGGGCGGTAGATCTTTGGTGTCGTCACTCATGACATCGGGTTCCTTTCCGGTCACGGTCTTGATATACGCCACCGTCCGCCAAAGGCAATGCGGACCACAAGCACATCAAAAGGCGGTTCCATGTCCGACAATGCAACGGCGGCGCGACGCAGCGCGATCTATCTGCTGGATCAGATTTTGGGCGAGGGGCGGCTTTTGTCCGAATGTCTGGCCGCAGGCGCGCTGGACCGGCTAGCCCCGGAAGACCGGGCGCGGGCGCAACGCCTGACGCTGGAAACCCTGCGCGGGCTCGAGCGTGCGGACCGGCTGCTCGACAATCACCTAAACCGCACCCCAGCGCTGACCGTCCACAATGCGTTACGTCTGGGCGCGGTCGAGCTGTGCCACGGCGAGGCCGCGCATGGTGTGGTGAATTCCATGGTCGAAATTGTTGGCCGCTCGCGCAAGCATGGGCGTCTCAAAGGATTGGTGAATGCGGTGCTGCGCAAGGTGGCCGCTGAAGGGCCAGACGCTTGGCCCAAGATGCGCGTGCCGCGTCTGCCGGACTGGCTGCGTGATCCGCTGGTCATGGCCTGGGGGGCAGAGGCCGTTGCTGGTATGGAGCAGGCGCATTTCGCAGCCGCCCCACTGGATCTGACGGCCAAACCGGGGGCGGATGCGCCGGGTCAGGCTCTGCCGACGGGGTCAATGCGGGTGCAGGATGCGGGGCAGGTTTCGGCCTTGCCGGGCTACAACGCGGGCGATTGGTGGGTGCAGGATGCGGCGGCGGCGATGCCTGTACGCGTGCTGGCCCCGCAGGCCGGTGAGAAAATTCTCGACCTCTGCGCCGCGCCGGGGGGCAAAACGCTGCAACTGGCCGCTGCTGGTGCCGAGGTGACGGCACTGGATGTCTCGGAGCAGCGGTTAGAGCGGGTGCGCGAAAACCTATTGCGCACCGGGTTGGAGGCAACTGTTATTGCGGGCGACGCGCTGGAACATCAGGGTCAATATGATGCGATCCTGCTGGACGCGCCCTGTTCTGCAACCGGTACGATCCGCCGCCACCCCGATCTGCCCTTTGCCAAGGATGGCTCGGAATTCGGCGGTTTGATCGAGTTGCAGACACAGATGCTGGCCCATGCCTGGAGCCTGCTCAAGCCAGGCGGGCGGTTGGTCTATTGCACCTGCTCTTTGCTGCCTGACGAGGGCGAGGTGCAGGTCGAAGAAGCTTTGGACATGTACACGGACATGGCGGTGGATCGCGACGCGTCGAAGCGCGACGGTGTCGAACAGGACTGGATCACCGAGGAAGGCGGCCTGCGCCTGCGGCCTGATTATTGGCCGGATCGTGGTGGGATGGATGGATTCTACATCGCCTGCCTGAACAAATCCGCCTGAGCGCATGCTTTTCGATGACTTGACGATCGGCGCGGTCTATCGTTGGGTCTCAAGCGCCAGCAGAGCGCAAGAGGCAGAGTAACGAGCGTCATGTCAGATACGGACACCATGACCAGCCGGTGGATGCGGTTCCAGAACCGTCTCTATGCGCGCCTGAGCCAGCGGCAAAAGGCGGTCACGGGGTTTGTCACGCAGCCTGAACCGCGCACTGTCGGGTCTTTTGCCCGTGGTCGTCAGCTGGTGGCGGGCAACCTGCTGTTCTCCGGATATCTCGTCGAGGCGCAGGATACTGGCCTGTGGGAGGTCACCGCCCCCAGTCTGGGCTTTGACGATGAAAGGCACGGCTTTGCCTGGCTGGATGATCTGGCGGCTGTCGGCGATATGCGGGCGCGAGACAAGGCGCAGCGCTGGGTCTGGGGCTGGATCGAGGCGCATGGGCGCGGACAGGGGCCGGGATGGGTTCCCGATCTGACCGGACGGCGCGTCATGCGTTGGATCAATCACGCGTCCTTCTTGCTGCGCGGCGCAGACGAGGCGCAGAGCAAACTGTTTTTCCGGTCTCTCGCGCAACAAACATGGTTTCTGTCGAAACGCGCCCATGCCGCAACGCCGGGATTGCCGAGATTTGAGGCACTGGCCGGTCTGGTTCAGGCCGGACTGGCCCTTCAAGGGTTGGAGGGGATGGCCGATCCCGCCCTGCGTGCGCTGGCGCGCGAATGCGAACGGCAGGTCGACAAACAGGGCGGCATCCCGACGCGCAACCCCGAAGAACTGCTTGAGGTGTTTACGCTACTCGGCTGGACCTCCGCCGCCCTCAGCGATCTTGGGCGCGGCACGCCGGTGGCGCAGGCCGCTGCGATCAAGCGGATCGCGCCTACCCTGCGCAGTTTGCGCCATGCGGATGGCGCTCTGGCCCGGTTCCATGGCGGCGGGCGCGGGGTTGAAGGCCGCTTGGAACAAGCGCTGGCCCAAAGCGGGGTCAAGCACAAGGCGGCGACGGAATTGCCCATGGGTTTTGCCCGGCTCTCGGCCGCCCGCACGACGGTGATTGTGGATGCCAGCCCTCCGCCCGCTGGCGCGGCCTCGCTGAACGCGCATGCCTCAACCACGGCGTTCGAGCTGACCTCGGGCCGTCGTCCGCTGATCGTCAATTGTGGCTCTGGGGCCAGTTTCGGTCTGGATTGGCGTCGGGCGGGACGGGCCACGCCGTCTCATTCCACGCTCTGTCTGGATGGATATTCCAGCGCGCGTCTCTCCAAACCTGTGACGGGTAGCGAGCGGCAGGCGCTGGTGGATGCGCCGCAAGACGTTCCCGTGGATTTCGAGGACGCGTTCGAGGGCATCCGCTTCATGGTTGGCAACGATGGCTATACCAAGGTTTTCGGCCTGACCCACGCGCGCACGTTCGAGCTGCGCTTTGACGGGCGTGAGCTGACCGGCGAGGACATCCTGCTGACCACAAGCGACAAATCCAAGCGGCAGTTTGACAAGGCGATGGATGCCTCGGGCCTTTCAGGTGTCGGGTTTGATATCCGGTTTCATCTGCACCCGGATGTGGATGCGGCCGTGGATTTGGGCGGCTCCGCAGTGTCGATGGCCCTCAAAAGTGGCGAGATCTGGGTTTTTCGCCATGATGGCGTGGGAAAATTGTCTGTCGAGCCAAGCGTTTACCTTGAAAAAGGGCGTTTAAAGCCGCGCGCGACAAAACAGATCGTTCTATCTGGCCGCGCAATGGAGTATGCGACGCGCATCCAGTGGACGTTGAGCAAGGCGCAGGATACAGCCTATGCCGTGCGCGACATGCACCGGGACGAACCCGAATTCGACTGACGCCAAAAGGACCTTTGGACCCATGACCGACCTTCACCCCGTGCGCCGCGCGTTGCTTTCCGTTTCCGACAAGACCGGGCTGATCGAGCTGGGAAAGGCGCTGGCCGAGCGTGGAATCGAGTTGCTGTCCACTGGTGGAACCGCCAAGGCACTGCGTGATGCGGGGCTTGAGGTTCGGGACGTCAGCGAGATCACCGGCTTCCCCGAGATGATGGATGGTCGGGTCAAAACGCTGCACCCGATGGTTCATGGTGGCCTTCTGGCGCTGCGCGACAATGACAGCCACGTGGCGGCCATGGAAGAACATGGCATTGGTGCGATCGACTTGCTGGTCGTGAACCTCTACCCGTTCGAGGCGACGGTGGCCAAAGGGGCAGACTATGACACCTGCATCGAGAATATTGATATCGGCGGCCCTGCGATGATCCGCGCGGCGTCCAAGAACCACTCTTTCGTGAACGTGGTTGTGGATGTCGAAGACTATTCATCGCTGTTGGACCAGTTGGAAGAGAACTATGGCAAGACGTCCTATGGCTTCCGCCAATGGCTGGCGCAAAAGGCTTATGCCCGCACAGCGGCCTATGACACAGCTGTTTCGAACTGGATGGCTGATGCCCTGCAGTTGGAGGCCCCCAAGCGCCTTGCCTTTGCCGGTGAGCTGAAACAGACCCTGCGCTATGGCGAGAACAGCCACCAGCAGGCGGCGTTTTATACCGATGGCACCAACCGCCCCGGCGTGGCGACCGCCCTGCAGCATCAGGGCAAGGAACTGAGCTACAACAACATCAACGACACTGACGCAGCGTTCGAGTTGGTTGCCGAGTTCAACCCGGCTGACACTGCCGCCTGCGCGATCATCAAACACGCCAACCCCTGCGGTGTCGCGACCGGAGCGACCTTGCTGGACGCGTATAAATCTGCGTTCGATTGCGACCGGACCTCGGCCTTTGGTGGCATTGTTGCGTTGAACCAACCTCTGGACGCGGAGACAGCGCAGGAGATCACCGGTATCTTCACCGAGGTCGTCATCGCCCCCGGTGCCTCGGATGAGGCCAAGGAGATCTTTGCCGCCAAGAAGAACCTGCGCCTGTTGACGACCGAGGCTCTGCCGGACGTGACCGCCGGTGGGAAAACCGTGCGTCAGGTGGCCGGTGGCCTTCTGGTCCAAGACAAGGACAACGGCTTGGTCGGCATGGATGACCTGAGAGTGGTCACCAAGAAGGCGCCGACCGACGAACAGATGCGAGACCTACTGTTTGCTTGGAAAGTCGCCAAACACGTCAAATCCAACGCTATCGTCTACGTCAAGGACGGGGCGACCGTCGGGGTTGGCGCAGGCCAGATGAGCCGCGTCGACTCGGCGCTGATTGCGGCAAAGAAAGCCGAGCGTATGGCCGATGTGCTGGGATTGCCGCAGCCGCTGACCATCGGCTCAGCCGTGGCCTCGGATGCGTTCTTCCCCTTCCCAGACGGTCTGATGGAAGCGGCTGAGGCAGGTGCGACCTGCGTGATCCAGCCTGGCGGTTCAATGCGCGACGACGAAGTGATCGCTGCGGCAGACGAGGCCGGTCTGGCCATGGTCTTCACCGGCATGCGCCACTTCCGCCACTGATGCGCAGTCGTCTTCTGCTCTGGGCCGCAATCATGGCATTTCTGATCGACCAGATCAGCAAATATCTGGTCGTTCACGTGATGCGCGTGGCTGAGGGCAATATCGACGTTCTGCCGCCGCTGCTTGTTTTCAAATACGGCGAGAATCGCGGGATCAATTTTGGCCTTTTCCAAGGCAACTCAGATGCAGCGCGGTGGGTTCTGATTGGCATTTCCTTGGCCGTCTGCATCGCGGTTGCGATCTGGCTGTGGCGGTCGGCCCCGACCAAGGTGATGCTGCTGAGTGGCGGGCTGCTGGTCGGCGGGGCGCTGGGCAATGTGGTTGATCGGGTGCTGTATGGCTATGTTCTGGATTTCCTGAACATGTCCTGTTGTGGCATCAACAACCCCTTCGTGTTCAATCTGGCCGATGTGTTCATCTTTGCCGGTGCCATCGGACTTGTGTTGTTCGACAGAAAAAAGGCCTCGTGACGCGCCCGAAGAGATGCGTTAAAAGCACCTGAAACAGGTTGGAGACTCTGATGCGGTTTTCGCGCGCCCTACTTGCCATGATCCTTGTTGCAGCCGTTGCAGGTTGCAACAACCCCGGCCTGCGCGATCTTGACCCTCCGGGGGAAGGGCCGGATGAGTTCTCCGTGCTGCCGGTAAAACCCCTGACCCAGCCGAAAGACTATGCGTTTCTGCCGGCCCCCACACCGGGCGGTGGCAACCTGACGGATCCGAATCCGAATGCAGATGCCGTGGTGGCCCTTGGGGGCAACGCGTCGGCGCTCAACCCGAATGCGGCGATCCCTTCGTCGGATGCCGCGCTCGTGACTGCCTCAAGCCGTTATGGCGTGCCGGCAAACGCGCGCGCCGTGGTCGAAGCTGACGATGAAGCCTTCCGCAAGCGCCGTGGCCGTTGGACCGGTCTGCGGCTGTTCCCGGTCGATCGCTACCAGCAGGTTTACGAACGTCAGTCGATTGATCCCTTTGTCGAGACCGATGCGGCCCGTCGCATTGGGGTAGAGACTCCATCTTCACCTCCGAATGAATAATTCTTTAACTTTCTGTCATCTCCCTTGATCCCGCCGGGCTCCACCGTAGTTTGAGTTCTAGAAACGAAACGGAGGATGCCCCATGGTTCGGGCTTTGGCACTATCTGCCGCCCTGATTGCAGCCACCCCGGTCCTGGCCGAGGACGGGAAAGAGGCGGTCACAACCTTCACTTTGGACAACGGCATGGATGTCGTCGTGGTCGAGGATCACCGCGCGCCGGTCGTGCAGCACATGGTCTGGTATCGCGCGGGATCGGCCGATGAGCCTATCGGGTCGTCCGGCGTGGCGCATTTCCTCGAACATCTGCTGTTCAAGGGCACCGATACTCTGGCACCAGGCGAGTTCTCGGCCACGGTTGCGGCCAATGGGGGCAATGACAACGCCTTTACGTCCTATGACTACACGGCCTATTTCCAGCGCGTCGCGGCCGACCGGCTGGAGCTGATGATGCAGATGGAGTCGGACCGGATGCGGAATATTCGCCTGTCCGAAGACGATATTGCCACCGAACGCGACGTGATTCTGGAAGAGCGGAACCAGCGCACTGACAACAACCCGCGCGCGCTGTTTGGCGAGCAGATGAACGCGGCGCAATACCTCAACCACCGCTATGGCGTCCCGATCATCGGCTGGCGGCATGAGATGGAGACGCTGGACATGGAGGACGCGCTGTCCTTCTACCAGACGCACTACGCCCCCAATAACGCCATCCTTGTCGTGACCGGAGATGTCGACCCGGACGAGGTGCGCAGCCTTGCGGATCAGTATTACGGTGTGATCCCGGCCAATCTGGACCTGCCGGAACGCATCCGCTCGCAGGAGCCACCGCAAACCGCGGAACGTCGCCTGACCTACAAAGACCCACGCGTGTCGCAGCCCTATGTGCAGCGCAGCTACCTGGCCCCGGAACGCGATCCGGGCGCGCAGGAGAAAGCGGCAGCCCTGTTTCTTTTGGCCGAACTGCTTGGGGGCGGCACGACCTCATATCTGAACGAGAAACTGCAATTCGAAGATCAGGTCGTGACCTATGCAGGCGCGTTCTACCGGGGGGTCTCGCTGGATGACACCACCTTTGACCTGTTGGTGGTTCCGGCCGAAGGCGTCTCGCTGCAAGAGGCCGAGGATGCCATGGATCGGGTCGTGGCGGAGTTCATCGCCGAGGGCGTGAACGAAGAAGATCTTGATCGGATCAAGATGCAGCTGCGCGCCTCGCAGACTTATGCCCGTGATAATGTGGACGGCATCGGCAACCGCTATGGTCGCGCTCTGACCAGCGGATTGACGGTTGAGGATGTGCAGGCCTGGCCCGACGTCCTGCAGGCCGTGACCGGGGATGAAATCATCGCCGCCGCCCGTGAGGTTCTGCAACTGGAAAGCTCGGTCACCGGCTGGCTGATGAAGGATGATGAGGTGACCCAATGAAACGCATATTTGCAACCCTGATCGCCTTTGTCATTGCGCTGCCCGCATGGGCCGAGATTGAAATCCAAGAGGTCACCTCGCCCGGTGGCATCACAGCATGGCTGGTTGAGGATCACTCGATCCCCTTCGCGGCTTTGGAGTTGCGCTTTCGCGGCGGCACCTCGCTGGATGACCTGGACAAGCGCGGCTCGGTTTACCTGATGAGCGGCCTGATCGAAGAGGGCGCGGGTGATATGGATGCACGCACTTATGCGCGCGAGCTGGAGTCGCTGGCGGCTTCATTCACCTACAATGCTGGGGACGACTCGGTTTCGATCTCGGCACGTTTCCTGACCGAAAACCGGGACGAGGTGATTGATCTGCTGCGCACGACCCTGCTTGAGCCGCGCTTTGACGAAGACGCTGTGGAACGTGTCAAGGCGCAGATCCTGTCCGGCCTGCGCTCGGACCTGACCGATCCGAACGATATAGCGGGTCGCAGCTTTGCCGCTATGGCTTACGGTGATCATCCCTACGGGTCCGAGGGCAAAGGCACACTTGAAACCGTGGCAGCCTTGACGCGCGACGATGTAGTCACCGCTTATGAGAGCGTATTTGCTAAGGATCGCCTCTACGTTGGCGCTGTCGGCGACATTACCGCAGAAGAGCTGGGCGTACTTCTGGATACCTTGCTGCTGGACCTGCCCGACACTGGCAAACCGATCCCGGAAAAAGCCGAGGTTCAGATCGAGGGTGGCGTAAGCGTGGTCGAATTCGACACGCCGCAATCCGTGGCGCTGTTCTCGCAGAAAGGGATCGACCGGGATGATCCCGATTTCTTCGCGGCCTTTGTTCTGAATCATATCCTTGGAGGCGGCGGTTTCGAAAGCCGCCTGATGCAAGAGGTGCGCGAAAAGCGCGGCCTGACCTACGGCGTCTATTCTTATCTGGCGCCCAAGGATCTGGCCTCGGTCTATTTGGGTTCAGTTTCTTCCTCCAACGATCGCATCGCCGAAGCCGTCGAGGTGATCCGCGACGAATGGGCCCGAGCGGCGTCCGAGGGTGTAACCCAGAAGGAGCTGGACGACGCCAAGACCTATCTGACCGGCGCCTATCCGCTTCGGTTTGATGGCAACGGCCGTATTGCCGGGATCATGGTCGGGATGCAGATGCAAGGTCTGCCGATCGACTATATCGCGACTCGCAACGACAAGGTGAATGCGGTGACGCTGGATGAGATAAACCGCGTGGCGTCCGAACTACTGGACCCGGAGGGCCTGCACTTCACCATCGTCGGAAAACCCGAAGGGGTGGACGGCTGACGCCCTCTCCCCACGCTGAGGGCAGGATACCTATTGATAACGAGCGATGCGCCGCTTACCGGATCGGCAACTCTTCGCCTTAACTTACCGTTAACGCGTCTTGGCCATACTTTAGCCAGAAATGTCGAGAATTCTGTGATAATCGGAATATGAGATGAGATTCCCTTCGTCCTCATCTCTTGTCACAGCTTGGGATGGATAGTGACGCTATGGTAGTTGCGATAATGGGATTGGGCACAGTTGCGGGGTTGCTGACCTTTGCTGCCGCTCTGATTCTCGGCCATTCCCTGCTCAGCGCCTTTGCACTTTACGTGGTGGCCGGCGTCCTGACCTCGCTGCTGGTCGCCGCAGGGATCTATTTCAGAAGCTCTTGAGGTAGCTGTAGCCGAAACAAAGCCCTACGGCTGAACATTCAGCCTTCAAGCTTTAGCCCTTTTTCGCCGCACGCAGCATCTGACCCATCATCTGCCCAAACTTGCCCGAGCCGCGCTGATACAAGGCTCCATCAACCGCCATTACCGTGCCGCTAATATAGCTGGCCATGTCAGAGCTGAGGAAGAGGCAAGCATTGGCCACGTCCTGCGGTTGGCCCCAACGGCCCAATGGAACGTCCTTGCGCAGCGCTTCGCCCGCATCGGGTGTTGGCGCAAGGCGTTTGGCCCCTTCGGTGCCCTCGATGAAACCAGGCACGACCGAGTTCACACGGATGCCTTCGACGCCCCATTCCATGGACAGGGTTCGGGTGATCTGATCAACGCCCGCCTTTGCCGCGCAGACATGAGCCTGCCCTTCGTACGGCAGATAGGATTGCGGGGCCGAGATGTTGATGATGCTGCCACCGGGCCGTTTGAGGTAAGGGTAGGCCCCTTTCAAAACATGAACGGTGCCCATCAGATCAATGTCGACAACGGTTTTGAACGCATTGACCGACATCTCGGACATCAGCGCCGGGAAATTCCCCGCCGCACCTGACACCAACACGTCGAAATCGCCAAACGCATCATGGAACTGTTTCAACCCCGCCGCCACGGCGTCCGGATCGCGCACGTCAAACGCCGCACCGATGGCCTCTGCCGCGCCTGCAGCTTTCAGCGCAGCGACGGTGTCATCTACTTTCTCTTGCGAGCGGCTGGCAACGGCAAGTTTGGCGCCCGATGCCGCAAAAGCCTCGGCAATGCCCCGGTTGATTCCGCTGGTGCCGCCAATGACGATGACGGTTTTGTTTGCAAAGTCCATGTGGGCCTCCCGTGATGCGGGGGCCCTACTCGCCGTAGGGCACCCAGATGTTTTTCACTTCGGTCGCAGCCTGAAGGAAGCGGCGGGAATGGTCCATGCTCCAATCAAATGCCGTCGCGTTATTGACCCAGGTCCGTTTCAAGTTCCCGGCTGAGACGACCTCGATCTCTTTCGACAGATCCGTCGAAGAGAATGACCAGACCGCATCCACGTTTAGATGCGAGGCCAGCGGCTTCGCCAATTCCGCATGGCTGCCGGTCAGGATATTGACCACACCTGCGGGCACGTCCGAGGTTTCGAGGATCTGATAGAAATCCGTTGCCGCCAGCGGATACGGCTCCGATGCCGCCAATACCACTCGGTTCCCCATCGCAATCGCAGGCGCCATGGCCGAGACCAGACCCAGCAGTGGGGCCTCATCCGCGCAGAGTGCGCCGACAACTCCGGCGGGTTCTTTCATCGCGATTGCCACGCCCCGGATTGGAACGCCATGCACTTGACCGTCGTATTTGTCGGCCCAGGCGGCTGCGGTGAACAGGCGCTGGATCGAGGCTTCAACCTCTTTCGCGCCGTCTTTTTTGCCGGTCATGGCGTCGATGCGCGCAGCGAACTCACCCGCGCGGGCCGAGAGGTTTTCGCCGATATAGTACAGAATTTGTGCCCGCAGATGACCGGTGGTCTTGGACCAGCTTTTCGCGCCTGCCGCGGCTTCTACCGCGTTGCGGACGTCCTTGCGGTTGGCCAAACCCACATGGCCCAGCAGGCCGGATTTGCCCCAGACGGGTTTCGAGTAGCCTCCGTCGGGCCGCGCCTGCTTGCCACCCACATACATCTTGGCGGTGCGGTCGATGGGGTCGACCGAGGCACCTTCGCCCGTCGCCGCCTCGACCTTGGACAGCGGCTTGGCCTTGACCTTGGGCTTGGTGTAGGCCGTCAGCCCCTCCCAACCGCCTTCACGGCCAAAGCCGCTTTCGCGCACTCCGCCGAACCCGGCGGCGGCGTCGAACAGGTTGGTCGCGTTGACCCAGACCACACCAGCAACCAGCTTGGGCGCGATATCCAGCGCGAGGTTCACGTTCTCGGTCCAGACCGTCGCCGCCAGCCCATAGCGGGTGTTGTTGGCCAACTCGACCGCCTCTTCCGGTGTGCGGAAGGTCGAGGAGACCAGCACCGGGCCAAAGATTTCCTCCTGCATCAGCGGGTCAGATGTTTCGAGCCCCGAGATCAGCGTTGGCGGGTAATAACAGCCGTTTTCGGGTAGTTCACAGGCGGCCTGATGCACGTGACCGACGGTGTTGCTTTCGACCATCCCTTTGATGGTTTGCAACTGGACCGGGTCCACAACCGCGCCGACGTCGATGCATTTGTCCAGCGGATCACCGATGCGCAAGCCGTCCATCCGGGCGCGCAGCTTGTCGTGAAAGCGGTCGGCAATGCCCTCTTGCACCAGCAGGCGAGATCCTGCACAGCAGACCTGCCCCTGGTTGAACCAGATCGCATCGACCAGACCTTCGATGGCTGAATCGATATCGGCGTCGTCGAACACGATATAGGCGGACTTGCCGCCCAGTTCCAAGGTCAGTTCCTTACCCGAACCTGCGGTCGCCTCGCGAATACGCCGCCCCACAACGGTCGAGCCGGTGAACGCGATCTTGTCCACGTCCGCGTTTACGATCATCTCGCCCACCGCGCCGTCTCCGGTCACGATATTGACGACGCCTTTGGGCAGCCCGGCCTGCGAGCAGATGTCAGCGAACAGCAGCGCGGTCAGCGAGGTGTACTCAGCCGGTTTCAGAACCACCGTATTCCCCATCGCCAGCGCGGGCGCGATCTTCCAGGCCAGCATCAGCAATGGGAAGTTCCACGGGATAATCTGCCCGCACACACCCAAGGCCGCAGCATCGGGCAGCTCGCTCTCCATCAATTGCGCCATACCAGCGTGATAGTAGAAGTGCCGCTGCGCCAGAGGGATGTCGATGTCACGTGATTCACGGATCGGCTTGCCGTTGTCCATGCTCTCAAGCACGGCGAACAGGCGCGAATGTTTCTGCAACAGCCGCGCAATGGCATAGAGATACCGCGCCCGGCCTGCGCCGCCCAGTTTCTCCCACTTGGGTTGCGCCTTGCGGGCAGCTACGACTGCCGCGTCCACATCCGCCTGCTTGGCCTGGGTCAGCTTGGCCAGAACCTCTCCGGTCGCGGGATTGCTGCTTTCGAACCCTTTGCCCGGTTTGGTGAAACTCCCGTCGATATAGTGACCGAACGCATCGCCCTGATCGACCAGCCAGGCCAACGCCTCAGCTGCGCTTTCGGGGGCAGGGCCATAGTCCATGGTCTCGAAGATTTCTTTGACTGTCATTGTTCTTTTCCTCAGCCCATGGAGTGACGATAACCGGCGGAATACGCGCCCGTCACATAATGTTCCAACTGCCGTTCGATATCGCCCAGAAGTGACGAGGCGCCAAAGCGGAACAGGTCCGGCTCCAGCCAGCGGTCGCCCAGTTCATCCTTGATCAGCGACAAATAAACCAAGGCATCCTTGGCCTTCGAGATACCACCCGCAGGCTTGTACCCCACACGATACCCGGTGCGGTCATAGTAGTCGCGAATCGCGCGGATCATCACCAGCGATACGGGCAGAGTAGCGTTGACGCTTTCCTTCCCGGTCGAGGTTTTGATGAAATCCGCCCCCGCCATCATGCAGACCAACGAGGCGCGGGCGACGTTGCGCAGGCTGCCCAGCTCTCCGGTCGCCAGAATGGCTTTGACATGGGCATCGCCGCAGGCAGCGCGGAAGGCCTTCATCTCATCATACAAAGCCTGCCAATCGCCCGACAGCACGTGACGGCGTGAGATCACGATGTCGATTTCTTCGGCGCCTGCTTTGACGCTTTCCTCAATCTCGGCCACGCGCAGGTGGAAGGGCGACAGGCCCGCCGGGAACCCGGTCGACACCGCCGCCACCGGAATGCCGGTGCCGTTCAACGCGTCCACGGCGGTCTCGATCATGTCATGATAGACGCAAACCGCCCCGGTTGTGACAGGCGGCATGTCCAGCGCCTGCAACAATGCGGAGGAAACCGGCTGGCGCGCTTTGGAGCACAGGCGGCGCACGCGGCCTACCGTGTCATCCCCCGACAAGGTGGTCAGGTCGATCATGGTGACTGCTTTCAGCAACCACGCGGCCTGATAGTCTTTCTTGACGGACCGCCGACCGGGCAGGGTCGCGGCGCGGCGCTCAATCGCTGAGGTGTTGGCCTGCACGGCGCGGACCCAATCCAGATCCAATTCCATGCCGGGGTTTCTGGGTTCGGTCACTTGCGGCAGATGCGCGGTGCGCACGGGGCTGTCTGAGCTCTGCGTTTCCATACTCACATCCTTTGGGAGGTTTGCGCCAAAATCGCACGGCTTGGCAGTAAATGGAAGGCAGCAGAGCGGCCTTGCGGTATTTTTTTGACCATTTGGACAAATAAGCTGGGATTTTGTTGCGACTAATTCGCAATAGCATTGACTTAGTTGCGAGTCGTTCTCATATTTAATCGCAACAGGGTCCGAATTCCGGAGATCAACCATGATTCGTCGCAGTTTCCTTGCTGCTCTCGCTATCACCGCTGCCATGCCGCTTGCTGCATGGGCGCAGGCTCCGCTGAAGGTCGTGGCTACGACCGGCATGATTGCCGACGCCGCGCGACAGGTCGGCGGCGATCAGGTTGAGGTAAAGGGCCTCATGGGTCCCGGCGTTGATCCGCATGCCTACCGTCAGACCCGCAGCGATATCGTCGCCATGACCCGCGCAGATCTGGTGCTGTGGCACGGTCTCTACCTTGAAGCGCAGATGGAGGATTTCTTTGAAGACCTCAGTCGCAAGCAAACCGTGGTTGCCGTGGCCGAAAGCCTCGATAAATCGAAGCTGCGCGCGCATGATGACTATGCCGACAAATATGATCCGCATATCTGGATGAGTCCAACCCTGTGGGCAGATGTGGTCACCAATGTCCAAGAGACGCTAACCGAGGCCCGCCCCGAAGCTGCCGAGATTTTTGCCTCAAACGCACAGGTGCATCTGGCCGAGCTGGACGCCCTGACAGCCTATGCAGAACAGGCCCTGACAGCAGTGCCTGAGGACAGCCGCGTGCTACTGACCGCCCATGACGCCTTCGGCTATTTTGGTGCGGCCTATGGCTATGAGGTAATGGGTGTGCAGGGCATCTCGACCCAGTCAGAGGCCGGTCTGAATCGGATCGGAGAGCTGGTCGACACTCTGGTCGACCGCCAGTTGACCGCCGTGTTCGTAGAAAGCTCGGTCTCGGATCGCTCGATGCGCGCGCTGATCGAAGGGGCGGCGGCCGAGGGGCACAAGGTCTCGGTCGGGGGTGAGCTGTATTCCGATGCCATGGGCGAGCCGGGCACATATGAGGGCACCTATGTCGGCATGCTGGATCACAATATCACCGTGATCGCAGGGGCCTTGGGGGCGGATGTTCCCGATCAGGGTCTGAACGGCAAACTGTCTGCGGGGTTTTGAGTGATGCTAGAGCTTGCAGCGGTTCAGGGTGTTTCCGTCGAAGACCAAGGGATTGAGGCCAGCCCGCTGGCGGTGCGTGGTCTGACAGTCTCATACGGTCAGAAGCCTGCTGTATTCTCTGTGGATATGACGGTTCAGCCGGGAGCGATGACCGCGATTATCGGCCCGAACGGGGCAGGGAAATCGACACTCCTGAAAGCGGCGCTTGGTATCGTGACGCCCTTGTCAGGGCAGGTGACTGTATTTGGTCAACCGCTCGAGGAACAACGTGCCCGGATTGCCTATGTCCCGCAGCGCGCCAGTGTTGACTGGGATTTCCCGACCCGCGTAATTGATGTGGTTCTCATGGGCCTGT
Source organism: Ruegeria sp. ABV3_008 (assembly GCF_056161185.1). Taxonomy (NCBI): domain Bacteria; kingdom Pseudomonadati; phylum Pseudomonadota; class Alphaproteobacteria; order Rhodobacterales; family Roseobacteraceae; genus Ruegeria; species Ruegeria sp. ABV3_008. Next base: position 201,224 of record NZ_JBSWYP010000010.1, read on the forward strand.
CGCGACAGCTGGGCTTACTGGGCCGCATCCGCGCGCGGCACAAGGCGGCGGCGATGGATTGCCTGAACCGCGTTGGCATGCGCGACTTTGCGGATCGTCAGATCGGCCAGCTTTCAGGTGGCCAGCAACAGCGCGTGTTTCTGGCACGTGCCTTGGCGCAAGATGCCGATCTTTACCTGTTGGATGAGCCGTTCGCCGGTGTCGATGCGGCCACCGAAAAAGCCATCATCGCGGTGCTGAAATCGCTGAAAGAGGCGGGCAAGACTGTTGTGGTCGTCCATCACGATCTGGCTACGGTCTCGGACTACTTTGATCATGTCTTCCTGATCAACACGCGCAAGATCGCCGAAGGACCAGTGGAGCAGGCCTTTACCGCCGAAACCCTTCAGTCGGCATACGGAGGCCGCTTGGCCACCGCGCAAATCGACCAGATTTCGCGCGCGCTGGGGTAGGGAATGCTCTGGGATGCGCTCAGCCTGCAGCTTGGCTATAACGCCACGCTGGTCGCTATTGGTGCGAGTTTGTTGGGAGTCTCGGCCGGCGTGACTGGTACCTTTCTATTTTTGCGCAAACGCGCGTTGGTAAGTGACGCGATCAGTCATGCGACCCTGCCGGGGGTTTGTCTGGCCTTCATGCTGCTTGTGGCTTTGGGTGGGGACGGGCGCAACCTTCTGGGGTTGCTGGCCGGGTCGGCGGTATCGGCTTGGGTTGGTCTGCTCTGCCTGAACTGGCTAACCCGCAACACGCGACTGGCCGAGGATGCCGCCATCGGCGCGGTTCTGTCTGTGTTCTTCGGCTTTGGCATCGTTCTGCTGACCGTCATTCAGACCATGGGCGTTGGTCGACAAGCGGGGTTGGAGGGGTTCCTTCTGGGCTCAACCGCTGGGATGCTCTGGGCGGATGCCTTGATCATCGCAATCGGAGGCGCGGCGACCCTGGTGCTGGTGATGATCCTGCGTCGCCCTATGACTTTGGTGGCGTTTGACCCCGAATATGCCGCGGCCCGGGGCTTGCCCGTGCATCGCATTGACCTCGCGATGATGGGGTTGGTGATGGCGGTCACTGTGGTCGGCCTGAAAATCGTCGGCCTGATCCTGATCGTGGCTTTGCTGATCATCCCCCCGGTCACCGCGCGGTTCTGGTCCGAGCGGTCGGATCGCGTTGTCTTGCTGGCCGGTCTCGCGGGCGGTTTGGCGGGCTATATCGGCGCCGCCCTGTCGGCGACTGCGCCGAATCTGCCGACTGGGCCAATCATCGTCCTGGTCAGCTTCGCCTTCTTTGTCCTGTCCCTGTTCCTCGCCCCGGTCCGAGGCGTTCTGGCCGCCGTTCTGCGCCATCTGAGGTTCCAACGTCGGGTGCATATCCGACAAGGGCTGTTGGCTTTGGCGCAAGGCCAGAAAATCTACGAACCTTTAACCCTGCGCCTGTTGCGACGCGCTGATCTTGTTCGTGCTGATGGCGTGGCGACCGAGGCTGGCAAAGCTCGCGCTGCCAAAGCGTTGCGCGATGAAAAGCGGTGGGAGGTCGTTCGCGCAGATCAGGCGCACGAAGCGACTGCCGCGCTATACGATGGCCTGCGTGACATCGAAACCGTACTGACCAAGGATCAGATCGCGGAAATAGACAATCGCATCGGCGGACCACAGGGGGTTCCGGCATGAGCGGTGAGGAATTCGTACCACTGTCGCTGACGCCACTGCTGATTGGCACCTTTGCAGCGATTGCCTGCGCCTTGCCCGGCAACTTCCTCGTGCTGCGCAAACAGGCGCTGATCGGGGATGCGATCAGCCATGTGGTTCTACCCGGCATCGTTGTAGCCTTTCTGCTGACCGGAGCGATCTCAACCTGGCCCATGATGCTGGGCGCGGCGGGAGCGGCGATCGTGGCCGTTGTTCTGATCGAGGCGATCAGGAGGCTGGGCCAGATCGAACCGGGTGCGGCTATGGGCGTGGTCTTTACCACCATGTTCGCGGGAGGCGTGCTGCTGTTGGAGCAGACGGATACTTCAACCGTACACTTGGACGTGGAACATGCGCTGTATGGCAATTTAGAAAGCCTGATCTGGCTGGATGCGACGGGCTGGTCCTCGCTTTGGGACCTGCAGGCCTTGGCCGGGCTGCCGCCGGAACTGCCTCGGATTGCAGTGACGATGCTGGGTGTTTTGCTGTTTACATGGCTCTTCTGGCGGCCGCTGAAAATCTCGACCTTCGATGAGGGGTTCGCGCGTACCATAGGCATCCGCACCGGCGCGCTAGGGTTGGCGTTGGTCATCGTCGCCGCGATCGCTGCTGTTGCCGCCTTTGATGCCGTCGGCTCGATCATCGTGATCGCCATGTTCATCTGCCCCCCTGCTGCGGCGCGCATGATGACCAACCGGCTGGAGACGCAAATCGCCTGGAGCGTGGGTTTCGCCATCCTCTCAGCTGTTTCGGGATATGTGCTGGCCGGGTATGGCCCGCTTTGGCTGGGCGCGGCGGACGCCGTAAGCGCGGCAGGGATGATCGCCACCATGTCCGGCGTGATCCTGGCCCTGACCGCCATTTTCGGCCCGTGCCGCACCCGAGTGGGTGCGCACACACCTGCGTGAAGCGGCACTTTCCTGCCACTGGTTCCCGCAGGTCATCGGCTGAACTTTGCCCAGAGTAAATAAAGATGACTCTTAATAAGCAATTTAACTAATTGCATGTTAGGTCAATTACACTACCGGCTAACAACTACCACTCACTTCGGTAAGTCCGGGCAGGGTTCGGTGAGGGCGGCACAGCCAGCCCCCGAACACTGTCCGGCCCCCCTCCCTTCTTGATCTGAAAGATCGGCCGATATTACGGTTCAATCCGGTGGCAGAATCGGGCCGTGATGTGCTAGGTCTGGTGGTATGGCGCAGACGACCCCCAATATCAGCGAAACACGACCCGTTATCCGGCAGCTAGACGATGCTGCGATCAACCGCATCGCCGCTGGTGAAGTGGTCGAACGTCCGGCCTCGGCCGTCAAGGAACTGGTCGAGAATGCCATCGACGCCGGAGCCACCCGTATTGCCATAGATATCGCGGACGGGGGCAAGACCTTGATTCGTGTCACCGATGATGGCTGTGGTATCGCGCCCGAGGATCTGCCGCTGGCCTTGTCGCGCCATGCGACCTCGAAAATCGACGGGTCGGACCTTTTGAACATTCACACCTTCGGCTTTCGGGGTGAAGCTTTGCCCTCGCTCGGCGCGGTAGGTCGTTTGTCGATTACCAGCCGCGTTCCGGGGGCGGATGCTGCGTCAATTGCGGTGTCGGGCGGCAAAATGGAGACGGTGAAGCCCGCCGCCCTTCGTGCAGGAACAGTGGTCGAACTGCGCGATTTGTTCTTCGCCACGCCGGCGCGGCTCAAGTTCATGCGCACCGATCGGGCCGAGGCTCAGGCCATTGGCGATACGGTCAAACGCCTCGCCATGGCTGAGCCTTCCGTTACGTTCACCTTGCGCGATGTTTCGGGTGGAGGTGAGGGTCGCGTGACCTTCCGCGCCGACCGCGAGAACGGCGATCTTTTCGATGCCCTCCACGCCCGTCTGGCCCGCGTGATCGGTCGCGAGTTCGCCGAAAACGCCCTGCAGATTGACGCGACCCGCGAAGGTATTCGGTTGTACGGCTATGCTGCCCTTCCGACCTATTCGCGCGGGGCTGCTGTCGCGCAATACCTGTTCGTCAATGGCCGTCCGGTCCGTGACAAGATGCTGACCGGCGCACTTCGGGCGGCGTATTTCGACTTCCTCAGCCGTGACCGCCACCCGGCTGCGGCGCTGTTCATCGACTGCGATCCGACGCTGGTGGACGTGAACGTGCACCCCGCCAAATCCGAGGTCCGGTTCCGCGATCCCGGCGTTGCGCGCGGTTTGATCGTTTCCGCCCTGCGCCATGCGCTGGCCGAAGCCGGGCATCGGGCGTCCTCAACTGTTGCCAACGCGACATTGGGCGCGATGCGGCCCGAGGCGCCTCAGCCTACCCCTGCGCGGGTCTACCAGATGGATCGCCCGTCCCAGGCGGCTCGGCAAGCAGCGTATCGGGCGCAATCCCCCGGCTTTGCCGAACTGGCGAGGGACTATAGCGGCAGCATTGTCGAGCCGACCCCGGTGACCGCTGAAGAACCTACGCCTCAGGACCTGCCATTGGGGGCCGCTCGTGGGCAGGTGCATGAGAATTACATCATCGCGCAAACCGCCGACGGAATGGTCATCGTCGACCAGCATGCCGCGCATGAACGGTTGGTTTATGAAAAACTCAAAACGCAGATGGCCGAAAAAGGCGTCGCCGCGCAGGCTTTGCTGATCCCCGAGATCGTCGAACTGTCCGAAGGCGATTGCGCGCGGCTGATGGCAGTGGCCGATGACCTCGCGCGCCTTGGCCTGACGCTCGAGCCTTTTGGCGGCGGCGCCATCGCCGTGCGCGAAACCCCCGCCATTCTGGGCGAGGTCGATGCCCGGGCGATGATTCTGGATATCCTCGATGAGCTGGCCGATCAGGGCGACAGCCAAATGGTGCAGGCGCGGATTGAGGCGATCCTCAGTCGCGTTGCCTGCCATGGCTCGATCCGCTCTGGCCGCCGGATGCGGGCCGAGGAAATGAACGCCCTGCTTCGCGAGATGGAGGCGACGCCGCATTCCGGTCAATGCAACCACGGGCGACCCACTTATGTTGAACTGAAACTCAGCGATATCGAGCGTCTGTTCGGGCGCAGTTGATCCGGTCTCGCGAAGCGTTTAAGAAGATAGAAACAAAACGAGAACACACAGGTTTATATGATCGAGATTGCAGGCACCCAATATGCACTGAATGACCCCGTAATCCTCGTTGCGGGTGGCGTTCTGGCGCTGATCCTTTTGTTGCTGTTCCTGTCGCTGCGGGCGTCGCAGCGTTCCGCGCGGATGGCAGAACCTCTGGCGCGTCAGATGGCGCATCTGGGGCAACATGTGCAGGCATTGGGGCAGGGGCAGGAGCAATTGCGCGGCGGGTTGCAGCATGTCTCAGACACGCAGGCCAATGCGCAGGTGCAGGTGATTCAGACGGTCGAATCCCGCCTGTCCTCGGTGCAGCAGCAGATGAATGACCGGCTGGCCGACAATGCCATGAAGTCGGCCCGCGCGCTGGCTGAAATGCAGGAGAGGATGAAGGAGTCGCTGCATGGGTCCTCCAAGCAGACCGCAACCTCGCTGACCCAGCTGCAGGAGCGGTTGGCCGCCATCGACAAGGCGCAGGACAACATCACCAAGCTGTCCGGCGATGTGTTGTCGTTGCAGGATATCCTGTCCAACAAGCAGACCAGGGGCGCGTTTGGTGAGATTCAGCTGAACGACATCGTCTCCAAGGCGCTGCCGCATAACAGTTTCCAATTGCAGGCGACCCTGTCGAACGGACGCAGGGCGGATTGTCTGATCCATCTGCCGAACCCTCCGGGGCCGATTGTCATCGACAGCAAATTCCCGTTGGAGGCCTATGAGGCTCTGATTGGATCGACCAATGACGCCGAGCTAAAGGCGGCGGTTCAGATGTTCCGCAGCACGGTGCGCAAACACATCAACGATATCGCCGAGAAGTACATTCTGGATGGCGAAACAGCCGATGGCGCGCTGATGTTTTTGCCGTCCGAGGCGGTCTATGCCGAGTTGCACGCCAAGTTCCCCGAATTGGTTCAGGAGAGTTTTACCAAACGCGTCTGGATCGTGTCGCCGACCACCTGCATGGCGACGCTGAACACGATGCGCGCGATTCTCAAGGACGCGCGGATGCGGGAACAGGCGGGTGCTATCCGCAAAGAGCTGGGGATGCTGCACAAGGATGTCGAGCGTTTGGGTGATCGCGTTGCCAATTTGGATCGTCATTTCGGGCAGGCGGCCAAGGACATTTCGGACATCAAGATCAGCGCGGAAAAAGCTGGCCGCAGGGCGCAACGGCTTGATAACTTTGATTTTGAGGAACTTGCGCCAGAGGCCCCCTCGGACGTCGTCCCTTTAACGCGGCACGAGGGCTGAGTGCGCATCCTGACAGACAGGTTGCTGAATGAAAAATGCGGCGCACCCGCCAGAAATTGACCAACTGCTGAGAACGGCCGAGCAGGACGCGGAACAGATCGTTGGCCTGTTGCGGATGGGTGTTGCAGCGGGCCTGGGCGTATTTTTCCTTGTCACGATCCAACCGGTTTCGAACAGCGGACACGCGGTTCTGGAGCGCCAATGGGCGTTCGCGTTCGGAACCCTTTTTGCCTATTTCCTGCTTGGCTTCGTGACATGGACAGCGGCCCGCAGGGGGCGCTTTTCGGGTTGGATGGCCTGGCCTGTGTCTGGCGCAGATTCCGTGTTCCTGATTGTCTCGGTCTGGTTGGGCTTGCTCAATACCGGCCTTATCGGGGACGAGGTCTTCGTTTTGCCCGCCGTCTGGCTGGTCCCTGTAGTCCTGGCTTTTGGAGTATTGCGCGGCAACCCCAAGGTCATGTTGATGCAGGTTGTCTTGCTGTCGCTTGGATTTCTGTTCCTGATCGGGATAAATGCAGGATCCGCGCGGGGCCATACAGATAGTCCTATTTGGCTATTTCTGGCACCGCCACCCAACCTGATCCGCGTCTTCATGATCGCCTTGGCCGGTGTGGTTCTGATCGTCGCCGCAAGGCGGGTTCACAAGTTGCTGTTCCAATCCATAACTGAGGCGCAGCGTCGCGCGAACCTGACGCGCTACCTGCCCTCGCAGGTCGTTCAAGACCTCGGCGACAGCGGATTGGCGGCTGTGAAAAACGGACGCCGCCAGAAGGCCGGTTTGATTTTCATCGATCTTCGCGGATTCACGACACTGTCGCAACAGCTGGAACCGGATGAGGTCTCTGAGCTGGTGTCGGATTACAGGCGTCGGGTCTCAGCCGTCGTGCGTCGGGAAAACGGGATCATCGACAAGTTCATTGGAGACGCCGTCATGATCGTGTTTGACGGAGAGCAGGCCGCAAAACGCTGCCTGAACTGCGGCGAAGGACTGTTGGACGAAATGGCCCGCTGGACCGCCGAGCGCAAATCGGCGGGCCTCCCATCACTTGGCACCGGAATCGGCTTGCACTGGGGTGAGGTGTTTCTCGGCGTGATAGGCGATCAGGACAGGCTGGAGTTTTCGGTGTTCGGAGACGCGGTGAACATAGCCGCACGACTTGAAAGCCTGACCCGCGATCTGGAAATGGACCTGATCGTCTCGAACGACCTTGTGACAGCGGCCGGAGGGCCGGGCCTCTTGGACGGGCTGGTCAGCATCCCCCCGATCGAGGTCAAGGGCCGCAGCGGCGCGTTAGAGCTGTTGGGGGTTCCTATCCGGTCTGAAAACGCCGAAGTCGACAGCTAGCCCAAGTAGCAACTTACTGGATCGACAGGTCCAGATTGTAGCCCACGGTTTTGCCCGTATCCCGGTCATTTCCCATCAGATAGACACGGATCGTATAGTCTCCGTCTTCGGGCAGATCGATCCGGGCGGTGTTGCCGTCGATCGAACCGTTATAGATCGCGACGCCACCGCTGCCGGGGGGCAGGATGTTGAAATAAATCACACCAATGCCGTTGGTGTCGCTGACCTTGAGATCGGCAAACATCTCTTGCCCGGCTTTTGCGCCGAGCGAGTAGTCAAAATACTCATCTCCGGTCACGGTACCGTTGACCATTGTGCCAAAGTTGCCTGGCTCGAACTTTACGTCGGCTTTCATCTGGGCGGACGCAATCGTGGCAAAGCACGCAAAGCCAAGCGCGATCAAGCTTGTTCGGTTCATGAAATATCTCCTGTCAGAGGCAGTTCTGATCCGAACTATGCACGATCAGATCCGCAGGAAGGGCTGGAAAAGGCGCGGCATCAGTTTGCTAAACTTCAGCGGTGCGTCCGTGACAGCCAAGCAGATGCAATCCTCAGTGATGTCTGCCGTCGGCGTGTGATGCAGGTCTTCATCTGCAATCTCGACATCGCCGCGGGCAAAGCGGTCAACCTCATCCGAGAAGGCGCCCTGAAGAACCATCGTCAGTTCAGTGCCGTTGTGGCTGTGATCCGGGACGGCGACACCTGCGGGAATGAACAGCAAGCGGGCGGTGGCCTCTTTGCTTGTTGGCAGGATCGCCTGTTTCACACCCATGCCAATCGGTTTCCACTGGATGTCATCAACTGTCCCACCGACGTAGTCTTGCAGGGGGGTCGGCAGGATGGCGCAGCCCGAACGAGCGGGCTTGGGGGTCGGTGCGCCTTGAGAGATCAGGGCCATCGTCGCGGCAAGGGATGCGTCACTCATGCTAACTGCATCAGGTTGTTCATCCAGAACATGTCCGCCCACGACCTCATAGCTTTCGGCGCGCGCACGGCAGTGGTCGCACAGCGACAGATGGGTTGCGACCATCAGGTCGAATGCCTCGGGCAGCGAGCCGGCGGCATAGGCCATCAGCAGCTCATCTGTCAGGTGATGTTTAATCGACTGGCTCATCTTGCTCATCTCAGTTCATCGCGTGGCGCAAGCGGTCCAGCGCCAACCTAATACGTGATTTGATCGTTCCCAGGGGCAACCCAGTCTGAGACGCAATCTCTCGGTGACTCAAATCACCGAAATACGCCTTCTCGATCAGTTCTCTCTGCGCTTCGGGCAACGCCAGCATGGCGGTGCGCAGCTGCGCGGTTTCCTGTTGCAGCGCAAGGACATCGTCCTGATCCGGCTCAGCCTCGGGGCCCCATCCCAGTTCCTCGGGTTCAGGGCGACGTTGCTTGCGCAGGACGTCAATGCGCTTGTTCCGAGCGATGGTGAACACCCAAGTGGCCACCGTGGCCCGCGACGGATCGAACAGATGGGCCTTGTGCCACAAGGTCGCCATCACCTCTTGCGCGCACTCTTCGGCCAGCGCAGCGTCTGATCCTGACTTCATCAGGAACGCCTTGATACGCGGCGCGAAATGCTGGAACAGCTCGGCAAAAGCCGCCTGGTCCTGCGCGTCTCGGATGCGCCTGACATGGTCCACCCACTCGGTCCTGGTGTCGCAACTGCCGTTCGTTCCGTTCACCTGTCTACCCTTGATGCGTTTCTTTGCGCGCCAAGGCTGAGGGGCGGCCTGTTCAGCCGCAGGTTCGTCCAAGGTCACGGTATTGATCTCGGTAAACATAACCGGATTACGCGGGGGGCACCAAGGCGGATCACTTTCATGCGACAAAAAAAGTCCAAACCGGGGTGGATTCCGTATTACAAATGACATCTCTTTTCTGAAAAGGGCGCAAGTCGAACAATTTACGGGCAAAGCAGGACGCGCGGCGGAATGAAAAATATCGACCAAATAGCAGGTTACACCTATCACGGTCGAAAAGGGGCGATTGAAAACGCCTTTCGCTATTCGGTCGATTACATCGTGCTGGACCCCGAGGCCGATCTGTCCACGCCGCTGCTTTTTTCGGTCGACCGCGTGAACATCACCAATTGGCGCAGCTCAGATCACGGTGGTGAACCTGGGCAGGGGATCGGTGCACCATGGCTGCGTGCCCGATTTGAGGAACTGGAGGTGCCCCAACCCACGCAGATCATGTTGCTGACGCAGCCGAGGGTTCTGGGTCATGTTTTCAACCCGGTCAGTTTCTGGTTCTGTTTCGATCAGGAAGGGCAGCTTTACGCCGTGGTCGCAGAGGTCACGAACACTTACGGGACGCGCCACAGCTATGTCTGCCACAAGCCGGGTTTTGCGGTCATCGACCCCTCGGACCGGGTGGTGGCGGACAAGCTGATGCATGTGTCGCCCTTCCAGAAGATTGAGGGGAATTACACGTTCCGCTTCGACTATCGCCCCGACCGTGTTGGGGTGTGGATCGACTATGGGCGTGAAGGAGGCGGGCTGATCGCCACGCTGACGGGTCCGCGCCAGCCGCTAACCAACCGGTCTATTCTGTGGTCTTTGCTGCGGCGTCCGTTTGGCGCGCGGCGCACCTTCGCGCTGATCGTGTGGCAGGCAATCAAGCTGTGGATCAAAAAAGCCCGCTTTCGTCCGTTCCGCACCGCTCCTGTTCCGGATCAGCCTGTGTCGCGGGTTCGGCGATAGTTGCCCCTCTGTTTGCGTAAGATCAAAGACTCAGCGCGCGTGTCGGGGTCTGATGTGTCGAAACCGCGAACAAAAGGAGCTGAAGGTATGTTGGAAATTTCGGCAAGGAAAGTGGCTCAGGTTGCCATGATGGGGCGTGAGCTGGGACGGGCCGAAGGTGAGTTACGCGCCTTTGTCGACCGGATGAGCGAGGATGAGCAGGCCGAGCTGGTCGCCATCATGTGGGTCGGGCGCGAAAGCTTCTTTGCCGAGGATCTGGCCGAGGCCATTGCCACCGCCAAGTCTGAGGCTTCGACCCCATGTGCAGACTATCTGATCGGCACACCGCATCTGTCGGACCATCTCGAGAACGGGTTGGATGCCTTGGGCATATCAGCTGAGGATATCGAGAACGATCTGATGTAGCCAAAGGCTCCGGATAGCGCGCGCCATCGCGCTCCATCTTCCTAAAGAAACTTTAATGGAACGCTGCTTTTTGGTTAACGCAGCGTCCCTTTATTGGATGTCAGTACTGCACTGAAAATCAAATTTAGGAGGAAAAGAAATGGCACATACACATACTGCAGAAGCCCGGACTGGCCTCTTTGGCGGTTTGTTCTCGAACTACGCGGACGCAAAGGTCGAGTTTTTTCGGAGACGCATTTTCTCGAACACTGTGCGCAATCTGGAAAGACTTTCGGATCACCAACTCGCGGATATCGGGATTGATCGGAGCGAGATCAAACAGCGCGCCTATGAGAGCGTTTTCAACGGCGCCCCGCTTCGACATTGAAACAGGGCCCACGACCGTTCGCAAACGCCGTTTTTTTAATGAGTGAGGTAACGAACATGTTTGATGTCATCCCGCCCGCAAATCAGCCAACGCCGTCCGCTACGGCACTACTACTGTTTGATCGCGCCATGCGCATTAGGGCCATAAGTCCGGAAATTGTGCGTGCCGCGCAGTATCTGGATGGCCTGAGCGACAATCAGTTGGCCGAGTTGGGCATAAACCGCAGCGATATCGAGGACACGATCAATCGATACATCTGACGCTCGGGCGTCGTAAGGAAAGCCAGACTAAGAGATGGAAAAAATACGAGATTGAAGGCCATTCCAGACATGCTGGGATGGCCTTTTTCTTTTGCCGGCTGGTTAACCCAGGTGATCCACGATTTGCAGATGCTGCGCGAGCGTGTCGATTTCACCCATCCAGCCTTGCACCAGTTTCGGATCGCTGGGCGCTGCGTGAACACCAGCAGGGATGCCGCGGTTCAGGACGGCCTCAACCGCCAGTGAGACCGGGATCGACACCAGACGTGCCATCGCGGTGCCGCGTTCATCGCCCCAGGCATCCATGACGTAGGTTTTGTTCCACACCTCAACGCCATCTTTCTCGGCTTTCAGGCCAACGCACAGAACCACGCGGTCGGGCTCGCCTTCGTCATAGGCGTTTTCGGCCCAGAACTGATCCGACATCTCTTTCAGACGCGCGTCGCCTTCGGGGCCTGAAAGGGTTTCGATTTCGGTGAACACGCCGGCCCAGGCACTGGTCCAGCCGTTCAGGCGCAGGGTGCCGCGGACGAATTCTTTGACCGGCCAGTGGTCCTCGAATTGATATTCGGCCATGAAGGGCAGCGAGTCGCGGTTGGGGTAGACCTCGAAGCTTTCGGGGGTTGGAAGCGGCGCGATGTAGCTGCTGATCGCGTCCCAGGGGCGGGCAACGTCCAGTGGCGCGTAGTCGCGGATGGATTTCGACGGTGACCGCAGCGCTTTCAGTACGCCTAAAGGCGACCAGCTGAACTTGTAGCGGAACGGATTCGGGTTCTTGGGGATGCCACCGCAATACGAGATGAAGCTCAGGTGGTTCTGCGCGTCAAAAGCATCCGAGGCGCGGTAGTCGGCCACCAAAGCATGCGCCATCAGATGGTCGATGCCCGGGTCCAGCCCGACCTCATTGACCAAAGCCACACCAGCCTCGCGTGCCTTGTCGTCCAATGCGCGCATCTCGGGCGCGATATAGGAGGATGAGACGAAGTTCGCTTCCTTGGAGATCGCCAGTTCCGCCAGCGGCACGTGCCAGTCGCCCGGCAGCATCGAGACGATCACATCACCTTTCTCCAGCACCGCGCCCAGAGCGTCGATGTCGAAGGCGCGGATGTCGTCGGTCAGGTCACCGACCTCGGCCTTGGCCTTTTCGATGGTTCGGTTCCAGACGGTAACCTTGTGCCCGCCTTCGATCAGGCGGCGCAGGCCGGGGATGGCCGACAGGCCGGTGCCACACCAGTGAATCGTCATCGCTCAGAGTCCTTCGATATGAGTTTTGTAGGTTGCTTCTGCCCGACCCCAGACGCCGCTGTCCAGATCGGTGAGCGTCAGCAGAGACGGCAGCAGTTGCACCGCGTAGTCTTGCGAGCTTTCGACCGGCAGCATTGAGGGCAGGTTGTCGATGGCCATCACGTCCATCACCGGGTCGGTCGCAACGCGCAGGGAGGGGGCCTCCCACGTGGTGGCGCGGTCATAGACCGGGACCGGGTTATAGTCGCTGTCCGGGTCACAGGCCACGTCGCCGATGGCGGTCAGCTTGCGCGGTGCGGTCAGAGCGTCACGCGGGACAAAGACCGGCGTGCCGGGGCGCGCGAAGATGCAGTTCAGGAACAGGTCATGATCCAGGATGTCCGGGAAGGGCCCTCCGCTTGCGGTTTCCGCCATGTCCCATTTGGTGACGGGGACACCCATCGCCTCGCACATATCTGCGGCACCCGTACCCACTCGGCCTAACGCGCCGATAACGATGGCACGGGGGCGGTCGGCACCGGTGGCGTCCAACTCGGCCAGCAATTCGGCGTTCAGGGCGTCTTTGTTGGCATAGACGCCGACGGGCGGGCATTCCTGTCCGCGTTGCTGTGCGGCCCATGTTTTCAGAGTGACCGCTGCCCCGGCATATCCGGCCCAATAGCCAAAGGCGGCGACACGGCGGCCGTCTTCGTCAACCAGATATTCCAGATCATAAAGCGTGCCGCCGCCAGCCTTGAACCGCTCTAGCAGTGCCCGACCGGAATGCTGGCCCTTGTAGGCATGGCCGAACATGATGTGGCGATGCGGCAGGGGGGTGCCGTCCTCGGGTAGTTCTTTCAGGCCGAAAATGATTGCGTCCTGCGGGGCCTCGGGCCAGCTGTTTTCAGCTGCGATCTCGCAGCCCGCGTCTTTGTAGCCGCCCAGCGGGATAGCGCGGACAGAGCTTTCCTCGACCGTCACACGGATGCCTGCCGCGATCAGTGCGGCGGCGCCTTCGGGGGTCAGCCCGACCCGATCCTCGTTCGGGCGCTGTTCTGCCCGGACCCAGAGATGTGTCATTGTCATTCCTTTTGTCAGAGCATTCCGGCGGCATGTGCCGCCTGAACGGAAGGGCGTGCCTCCATCGCCTCGCGGAAGGCGAGGATTTTGGGGAAGGCCGAGACATCTACGCCGTCGCCCTCCAGCCAACTGCACACCACATAGAGGTAGGCATCGGCAAGCGAGAAGGTCTCACCCAGAACGAACGGCCCGCGCAGCCCGTTCGACGAGATGTATTTGCAGGACGCGGTCATGGTCTGCGCGACCTTATCCTTCATGTCTTTCCAGCTGGATTTCTTGTCGGCCCAGCGGTGCCCGCGCATCTTGTGGGCATGGTTCACATGCATGGTCGAGGCGAGGTAGTACATCACCTCGCGCATCCGCGCGGCCATGACCGGGTCTTCGGGGACCAGCCCGGCTTGCGGCGCGATGGTTGCGATATAGTCGAGCAACGCGCCGGTTTCGGTCAGGATACCGCCATCCACCGCCAGCGCCGGAACCCGGCCCTTGGGGTTGATCTGCTTGTAGGCGGGTCTGGTCTGTTCGCCATCGGCAAAGTCCAATCGGATCGCCTCATAGTCCAGACCGGCCTCCTCCAGCGCTATGGCGACAGCGACCGAGATGGTGCGGGGAGCATAATAGAGCTGCATCGGGACCTCCTTAGAGATGGGTCTGGGCGAATTGCCGGTCTGGCGCTTCCAGATGCGGGGTTGCGTTGAAAAGAACCGGGCTGAGCTGCGCTCCAATCGGGTGGAGGCGGTGCATCGAGGTGTTCATGATGGCAAGCGCCACCCGCGCCATCGACGGGATATCCAGACCCATAGCCTGCCGGACCACCATCGAGATCAGCCCACCCGAAGTTACGACAATGGCTGGCCCGCCCTCGGTTCCGATCTCATGCAGGGCGTCACTGACGCGGGTTTCAAACTGTTCGAAACTTTCGGGCGCATCCTGGATGTCGCCATCGGCCCACGCAGCGAAAGTGCGGGGCAGGTGATCAACAAACCCTTCGCGATCAGTCGGGATCGCCACGCCGTGCTGTTCGTGAAACAGCTGCGCCAGGGTGAAATACTCGATCTCGTTTAGGCGTGCGTCGCGAACCGGCTCAGGCAGCCCCATGCTCGAGGCGGTTTCGACATGCCGGGTCAGCGTGCCGCAATAGACGCGAGGATAATGCGCGCGCGTGTCGCGCAGATGCGCGCCCAGCCAGCGCGCTTGCTGGTGGCCCAGATCGCTGAGCTTGTCGTAGTTAACCTCGTCCCGCGCCGCCGTGTTGGCCTGACCGTGACGAACCAGTGTTATATGTGACATGGCGGTCCCTCTTGCTGGCAAGTCTTAGGGCAGGTTCCGGGCCGGGGCCAGAGGGGTTTGGCAAAAATCGAAGGGTGATTGCAGGTTGCCGCCCGGGCGCTATGGTTGGCCGCGCAAGACGTTTGGGGGGAGTTCATGGCAATCAACGAAAACCGCTTTTTGGCCGATTTGCACAAGCTGCGCGAATTCGGTGCCTCGGGCGTGGGCAAAGGTGTCATCCGCCCTGCCTATTCCGAGGCCGACATTGCCGCCCGGAAATGGCTGGCGAACCGGATGGCCGAAGCGGGCCTGACCCCGCAATTTGATCCGGTCGGGAACCTGTTTGGTTTGGCCAAAGGGCCGTCCCTGCTGATGGGGTCACATAGCGATAGTCAACCCGAGGGCGGTTGGCTCGACGGTGCTTTGGGCGTGATCGCCGCGCTTGAGATTGCGCGCAGTAGCGATCAGCCAGTCTCGGTCGTCAGCTTTCAGGATGAAGAGGGACGGTTTGGCGTCACCACAGGTTCGGCCATCTGGTCGGGCGGGCTGCCTTTGGATCAGGCGGACAAACTGACCGACCATGCAGGCGTGCCGTTTGCTGCGGCTCGGGGCGCGATGGGCGATCTGGCGGAGGGCTTTGTCGATCCTACCCGTTTCACAGGCTTCATCGAGATGCATATCGAGCAAGGCCCGACGCTTGATACCCAGAAAGAGCAAATCGGCGTTGTCACCGACATCGTCGGCATACGCGATATGGTGGTTCAGTTCGACGGTCAGCAGAACCACGCCGGAACCACGCCGATGCATCTGCGACGCGACGCTTTTCAGGCTCTGTCTGCGTTCAACACCCGTCTGAATGACCGGTTCCAAAACGTGGTTACGCCGCAAACCGTCTGGACCATTGGGCATGTAGATCTGCACCCCAACGCCTCGTCCATTGTGCCTGGGCGGGTGCGGTTTTCGATGCAATGGCGTGACGGAGATGCCGGCCGCCTGGCAAGGATGGAGGAGATCATTCGCGCCACAGCCGCCGAGATCGCCGCAGAGATGAGCATGGACCTCAGCTACGGCCCGATGCTGGGACTGGAGCCGGTGCCCATGGATCCCTCGCTACGCGCCGCGTTGGAGCATGGGGCAGAACAGGTCGCGCCCGGCAAGTGGCGCAGGATGCCCTCGGGGGCGCTTCATGACGCCACCAACGTCTCGCGGCTGATGCCGGTTGCCATGCTGTTTGTGCCGTCTATCAACGGAATCAGTCACGATTTTGCCGAGGATACCGCCGAAAGTGACCTGATCGCCGGGCTTTATGTGCTGGATCACGCTGTTCAAAGGCTGCAGCCAAAACCGTAGTGAACTTTAGCGAATATGCAAATTCTCAATTGTCTGCATGACCATAGCCAAACTCCGAGTTGAAAGTGCGGCTTCGCAAACGTGCCAGTCACCAGCGCAGAGAATATCGTCTGTTGCCTAACGGAAAAAAGTTTCCTATAGGAACATTACCGATGCATGCGCTCGTATACATGCCCGCTCTGGCTGCGGTTCTGGGCCGAAACACCAAGGCTGAATCGTTGCATTAGATCCAGCTTGGGGCAAACTTACGGGTATGCGTTCCGACCACTCGATACGAAAAGGTATCTGCCATGACCGACGCACCGAAGCGCACTCCACTTTACTCTCTTCATGTTGAGTTGGGTGGGAAGATGGTTGATTTTGCGGGCTGGGAGATGCCTGTTCAGTATCC